>JAURMI010000021.1 GCA_030830785.1 Crocinitomicaceae bacterium | reverse complement strand
GATTGAATTCACCAATGGCTGGGTTTTCAAAGAACAACCCTTTATCAATTTGCACTTAATTACCTCAAGCACCGAAGAGCGCAATGAACTATTGACCCTCCTATTTGCCCTTTCGGCAATTAAAAAACCTGATCTGTGCTCTCTGAAAAATGGGAGCACCTACAGGGTTGTGTCCGATACGTATGGGCAAAATATTGAAGAGTTTGTTTTTGATTTTGATGAGGGGTTTAATTAAGAAAAAAGGTATCATTGCGAAGATTCATTTAAATATAGAAATGTACTATATTAGTATATGAAAATTTTTCTTTCGAGTTTATTTTTAGTCAGTTCACATATAACATTTGGGCAAATATCATTTTTTGACGTTTTAAAATTAGAGACTAAAACTTACAAAGATATTCAAGCTCAGCTTCTTCAAAAACTTACCATAATTGATGACAAAAAAAAATATACATATACTCCAATACTGGCATGCGATCCCCCAGAATATGCTGAAGACAGCTGCCAATGGATTTGCACTAGACCCTTTCCATTATATGCAAAAAGTTATGATCTTCCATTGGAACCTGAATTTGACACCTTACCAGAATTTGACATTTTACCAGTTAAAAATTATGATATTAGGATAGAATTAAATTCGTGGTTTGCTGAAAACTATAATAAAGATTACAAAACAGCCAAAACTTTTATAGAGGTTACAAATTGGGTATTAAGTAGCAATAATAATTGCTTAGATGAATTCAAAATTCTATCTAATTCAATCACCTTAAACATTCAATTTTCGGACCCCGAACATTGGTCCAGGTTTAAAAATGACGTTGGTAAGAATGCAACTTTTCAAGATACATATAGAATTTCAGAGGGAGACCCTATAAAGTTACATTATGGGATTCGAAGAGAACAAACTGAATTTGGATGGAAAGGTGTGTTTATTTCTTTATACGATGAAGAATTTACTTCTCATGCGACAATCTACTTTAACGTTCTCGTCGATTAAATAAAATTTTCAATTACCTGATTCACAATCAATAAATCAACGCCTTTTTAGAATTGTTTCTCCAACCGGCTTGGTTCTCATAAGATACAAAATAGATCTTCAAATCAGCTTGGTTTTCATAGTCTACGAAATAGACCTTCTTCTTGGCCTGGTTTGCATATTGGGTAAAATACCATTTGCCATCGTTATTGCCAGCTTGGTTTTCATATTTGACCTTATAGACCTTGAGGTCTGCTTGGTTTTCATACTTCACCACATAAACTTTTAAATCGGCTTGGTTGGCATAATCTACAGAATACATTTTTTGGGCCTTGATAGAGACACTGCATATAATGATGGCCACGAGTGCAATTAGTTTTTTCATAAGCATCAATTTTTATTAATTCTTTAAGTTAAGCATTCTATTCAAATTCTATGTTAAAAACCATAACGGCATTGCCCGAATTGGGCACAGATTCTTTGCCTTGTGAGGTGACGATGAGTTGTTTGTTATTGGGTGAAAGAGCCATGCCTACTGGGAAAGGCTCAGCCTTGAATTCATGGATTACCTTCATGTTTTGGTTGTCTATCACCACCACCTTGCAAGCGTTATTCACACAAGCATAGGTATATTTTCCATCGGCAGAAACATCAATAGTGCGGGCACCAGAACCTACCATCGCTGTTTGCCAATCGGTAAATTTGAGCTGTTTTTGATCATCAAAAGGTAATTTTAAAATCTCACTCAACTTGGCTTTTTGAACCGCTCCAAATTTATTGGAACTTAAATAAATGTTGCCATTGTTGAGAGCTATATGGCGCAGGTTTTGATACGAACCCGTAATGGTGCCAAGGTAGGCTTTTTTCGGTAAGTCAATAACGGCAATGCCATTGCCGCCCATTTTGGCTACCAAGAGGTATGTGTTGTCATCGGTAAAAACGGTGCCTCGCAAGCAATTGCTACAGTTGTTATCTCTATCAACGGCACCCGAAAAATCAGTCTGAACCTGATGATCAATGACAATATGGTCGGTGTATTTAAAATCAAAGGGGTTTGGGCTTGAAATATCGATGAGCCCCACGGTGTTGTCTCCCCAGTGAGTAACGGCAATCAACTCATTGTTAGGTGAACAAGCAATCATTTTTGGCAAGGGCCCCGAAGGCATGACGCGCACAATTTCGTCCTTTTCGGTATCAATGATAGCAAGGGCCGAAGGCGATGCTGCATTAGGGTCCCAGGAGCGGCGGTAATAGGTTACCCACAAAAATTTACCATCATGAGACAAGCAGCCCTCAACGGGCTTGCCTGAAAAAACATTGTAATTGTCTTTTTGCTGCTTGAACTGATAGCCAAAAACTGTGGTCTCGGCATCTTTGAATAGTTTGCCATCGGCAGCCGTGAATTCGTGCCTTATTTCTTTGAGTTTTTTGAGCGTTTTGGCATCAAAAACCGCCGTAGTATAACCTTCTAAGGAATTGATATAAAACTTGCTTCCGTCTTTAGAATAAATAGCAGATTTCGGCGAATTGATTGCGGGTTCATAATGCCATGAGGTATCATTTGAGCTCATGCGCTTACTTTGAATCACGCGCTGTAAACTTAGCGTTTTAAAGGTGCCGTTGCTTACAGGTTCGTCAGAAGCTATAGTGTCTTGAAAAGTTGTATTGGTTTTGGCTTTGGTTTCACTTGGCTGCTGAGAGCAAGAGCTGAAGGCCAAACAAAGGCATAAACCAAAGGTAGTGGAGAATTGATTTAATAATGTCATAGCATGTAAAGTTAGTTAGTTTGATAGCAAGAGCTCGCCCAAATCAATTTGAGAATTGAGCACATTCAAATCTACAGGCTTTGGAATGCCATTCACTTGTGCACTTTCACTAAATTGCCAGATCGTCCAGGGGTTGCCATCCAATAATTGCGGTTCATTTTCTCCGTAGCGGCCAATGCAAAAACGACAATCCGTATATCGGTTTTGCAAAAAACTGTTGTAAAAGCGCTGTGTGGTATATAAAATTGGCTTGCTTCCATATTCGGCTTTAATGCCAGCTAAAAATAAGGCCAAACTGTCATGAAAAGCACCAACTGATAAACTACCAATGTCTTCTGTATCCACCATAGGAATTAAAGTCTGTTGATCTTTACGGACCGTATTGAAAAAATTAGTCAACTGGTTTGCTACCGTTGAAGTGGTTCTAAAGTAGTGGTAACTGCCTACATTGAATCCATGTATTTTTGCCTCTTTAAAATTGAAAGCATAAAGCGGATCCTGATAAGTGGCGCCTTCGGTTGCCTTGATATACACAAATTGAATGGGGTGCCCTTGAGCGTTCTTGACACTAGACCAATCAATGTCGCCTTGATGATGGCTCAAGTCCAAGCCGTAGATTTTTGCATTCGGATGGTCTACGGGGGTAGTGTTCATTTCACAATAAGAAGCAAAAAAGCAAGCGATTAAAAAAAATGATCCAAATAATTTTACCATCTACAGCTTGTTTGAAGGGTCCAATTTACAACTGAAAGTTATTGAATTTTAAGTGATTAATTAGGGTAAAATAGGGTTTCGCTAATTAAAATTGTAGATTAACACAAAATTCAAGATCTTTCGTTTTTTATTTACTATGAGAATTCGTTTTAGTTTTTTGATCATCTTATCACTCTTTTTAAATTCTTGTTCACAAACAAAAAGCAAGTACAAAAAACATATGAAAAGAGAAGATACCTTTTCCCACCACTTGCACATTGTGGGCAAAGACTCCCTAGACATCCACATAACAATTACCAGGCCAAAATCAGAGCAAGAATCCTATGTTTTAGCATTCAAGCAGCAGGATAAAAAATCAAATTACCAAAAAATTGACACTACCTGGACACACCCAAAGCTAGATACTTGCCTTGCTGGCCTTACGCACTTGCTCTATGACCAACCCTTTGAAGAAGCACAAAGCGCCACCTATGTATTCAAATATCAGCGTTGGGTCCTTGAAGAGGAAGAAGAAGGCACAGAAATTGATACCTTGGCTTTTGGCCAAGCCATTAAAGAAGCTTGGAAAAATAAAGACACCCTTCTGGACTTAACACAATCCAACCTATATGTAAAGCCAAAATTTAGCAAAGAAGACCCCAAATTAAAGCGTGCAAAAATGGAACTCAATAAAGCGCTATTGTCTTCTGTAGAGCTTACTTATGGCAATGCCCGATTCTTCTTAGACCGCTCGCGTTTTGCCACCTGGCTGAGTCTTGATGAGGATCTTAAGGTAAAAGTAGATTACCTTTCTGCTCAGAATTTTATACAAAACATCGCTGATCAACTTGAAATGCCACTCAGTGAAATTTTGGCGCTTTCAGAAAATGAATTCATTACTGATTCTTTAAAGAACAAAACCTTCCCGCGGATGCACATCTTCCATGAGGTTGAATTTTTAATGACCTCCATTCCACAAGGCAAAGCCGTATCAAAACCCATAGTATTTGTGGCGCAAGGCTTGCCACGAGGGCTTCAAAATGGACTCAAGGACTTTGTGGAGGTGAGTATTTTAGATCAAAAGCTTTGGTTATTTAGAAATGGGCGCTTGGTTTTAGAAACTAGTGTAGTCACGGGCAATCAAAAATACAACCGCGCTACTCCAAAAGGCGAATACCACGTTTTATTCAAAACCAAAGACAAAGTGCTGCGCGGCCCGGGCTACGCCTCCTTTGTCAAATATTGGATGCCTTTTTACAAAGGCTATGGCCTTCATGATGCCAATTGGCGCAGGCGCTTTGGTGCAAACATCTATGAAAATGGCGGTTCACATGGCTGTGTGAATATTCCACCCAAAATGGCACCTATGGTCTATGACAATGTGTTTGTGGGCATGGATGTGATTATCCGTTAAGGATAAATCAATGGATCATTTTTGTTAGGTATTCAAAAAGTAACCTTCCTTGCCGTTGGTAACCTTTTTTTAAAAAATGAATATGATCTTCGTTAACTAAACCTTGTTTTTTCCATTCTAGCATGCACCCCTTTCCGCCCATGGCCTCCTGTTGGTCATAATAGAGCAGATTTCTTTTATTGGCTATGCTCAATAATACTGTTCTAACAGAATCTAGCCGAGAATTATAGACATAATTCCCATTGACTTTTAAATAATTCTCATTGGGCAATACAATAATTAATTTTGAACTTGGTGAACTACTTTTTACCTGATCAATGAATTTATTCACTTCCATATCAAAAGCAACACTATTCCATTTCTTGACACTCTCGTTGGTTCCCAAGGAGACAATAACATAATCTGGATCAAGCAGTGCTAAACTTTTTTTAAACTGCGGATTATCATTGTAGTTTTTGAATGTCGCTCCAGCAACCCCAGTAGAATGGTATACCAAACCCTTTTGATCCGATAATTCTATGAGATCAAGGAGCGTGAATGTTGCCCCGTCGAAAGATAATTTGGAAGTTGGTTGATCAATTGAAAATACCATGGTATCGATCAATTTATCTTGATTGGTATATTGTTTTTGACTAGAATTGACCCGCACAGTGCACTGCTGACAATCTTTTATTTCAAAGACAAGCGTACCAGTACTTGCTGGATAACGAAGTGTATCTTTTCCTGTTGACCAACTCATGTTACCTTTTGTTGTAGTACTTTGAATAGAAATACCCGTCAGGCCAATGGTTTGATCTGTGTGCTGTGTTATCCAGGCAGATTTCCATATAATGTCACTGGTGAAAAAAAAATCTTTCGGGCCATTAGTTTTAGCGAGAACATAAGGAAAAATCAACCCCCTACCGGCATTTCCTATCTCTTTTTGTAGCAGATATCTCGTCATACCACTTAAGTTATTGGGTTGTAAATGAGAATCACCAAGATGTAAAAAAGTTACTTGATTTTGGCCAAAAAAAGATACGGGTAACCCAAAAATCAATTTAAAATTGAAAATAAATAAAAGGCTGTATTTCAGCTGATTGAAATTCATACATTAATTGTATAAGTAGGGCAAAGAATCCAAATTTAACTAAATAACTTTCTTTTCGGTAGTAATCATAGTATGCAGTCTTTATATTATGAGGAAGTAAGGTAAGCGTAAAAC
Organism: Crocinitomicaceae bacterium; assembly: GCA_030830785.1. GTDB lineage: Bacteria > Bacteroidota > Bacteroidia > Flavobacteriales_D > Crocinitomicaceae > UBA952. The sequence goes on along the minus strand of JAURMI010000021.1, from coordinate 2,585 downwards.
CAAGAATCAAGACAACAACAAAAAGTGTATTCTGTCCTATAAAAATAAGTAAGGAGTTCAAATCAACACCCTTAAATAGACCTTCTAAGATATAAGCGACATCATTTAAATTATTGGCCCTAAATGGAATCCATAACAACACAACAAAACTAAAAGTAAGCAACCAGCTCATTACTTTCAAATACTTTGGTATTGGATTAACGAAGACCTTCAAAATTAATTTATGTAATACCAGTAAAAAACCATGGCCAACTCCCCACCAAATAAATTTCCAATCGGCCCCATGCCAAAGTCCACCAATAGCCATGGTAAGCATTAAAAATAATAGTTGCAACGCAAATCCCTTTTGATTTCCTCCCAATGGTATGTAAATAAAGTCTCTTAACCAGCTCGATAAAGATATGTGCCATCTTCTCCAAAATTCAGTAATGGACAGCGCCTTATATGGAGAATCAAAATTCAAGCACAACCTATATCCCATCAGTAAGGCAATACCGATCGCCATATCGGTATATCCAGAGAAATCACAAAAAATTTGTAAGGCATAAGCCAGAACGGCAAACAATGCTTCGGTGCCATCCACTCCTTTTGGCGATGCATAGATAATATCGACATATTGAGCAACTAAATCGGCAATAAGCGCTTTTTTAATAAATCCTTTGGTAATTAAAAAAAGACCTTCATTGAAATGCTGTTTTGATACTTGAATTTTCTTTCTAAGTTGCGGTAAAAAATCTTTTGCCCTAACAATGGGCCCAGCTACTAAGTGTGGAAAGAAACTCATATAAAGCAGGTAATCAACAAAAGTTGGAAGCTTAACTTTTCTCCTATGCATATCGACAAGATAGCTGATGGATTGGAAGGTATAGAAGGAAATACCAATAGGTAAAAAAATTGATGAATCTGATTGATAACTCTCTTGTAATCCAATGGCTCTGATTACAAATTCAAAATACTTAAAATATAATAGGAAACTAAGACTAAACACGATACCAACGGCTGTTAGCCACCATGACCAACGCACACTTTTTATTTTACTGATCCAATAAGAAAATAGATAATCTGAACCGATTGTAAGTAACAATAAGATCAGATAATTACCACTAGACTTATAATAGAAGTAAAAGCTAAATACAATGAGCAACAGCTTTTGTACATGGGATTTGGCATTCAATAATCCATAAAGAATCAAAAAATTTGCAAATAGAAATAGAAAAATACCATGATGAAACAACATAGGTTGCGACTCATCATACAGGAAAAGATCCAAAAGTTGTTGAAAGTCAATCATTCCTGAGGCACCTTTAAAATTACTGTTCTGTCATGACCTTTGTAGGTGGTATCTTTCACCATGGATAAATTCAGAATTCCTTGCCTAGTGATTTGACTTGCCACGGCATCAAACCAAACCTTACCGCCTGTTTGAGACGGATGTCGACCGTCAGCTGCACGTGCCAAGGTGAGCTGATGAGAAGGGTAAAATAAATCACCAAATGTTTCGGCCAAAACCTTGGTAATACCTTTATCTTTAACCCAAGCTGCAGGTCCAATATAATAATATGCGACATGCGCAGCATCTAATTTGTTTTTAATTTGTTGAGCATATAATGCGCGCTGATCCAAATCATTGACAAATAATTCATTTAATCCAAGGGCAATTAATACAATGTCCGGTTTAAAATTTCTAAGGAAATAATTCAAGGTATCAGTACTAGCCCAGTGTTTTGTACCTGAACCGTACCAAATTACAGAACCGACAAAATTATAGCCATTATCTTTAAGTCTTTTTCTAACAGGTGATCTTAAACACTCCAATTGAGAATCGCCAATGAGCAGCACCCTAGGCAAAGAATCATTGGTTTTTGTATCAAATAATTTGGATAACTCTTTGGATATCAGTTTTTTCGGCTTTTCTGATTTTGAATCAATTGAGTCGTTGACTTGACTAATTTTATTTCGGATCTTTTTAATTGGATTTTCTTGAGGATGAACGTACTTAAAAGTGGGTGATTTCAAATAGATAGGCATGTGATTGAACCAAGTGGCTTTGGCTAAAAAAACAAAAAATAAAATATTCAAACAGATTCCTAGTCCTATAATCTTTTTCATCTTAAAAAAATAAGCGCAACTGTACTTTCTCCTAATTTTTCAACCTCAAACTTTTATTTTACTAAATGTTCGAAGTAATTTTACGCACTCTTTACGAGAAAATAGAAACAAAGTTTTGTTTTTCAGCGTATAAGGTCAACTCAAGTTATCAAGACATCACGATGGACACATTATTAAATAGTGAATTACCTCAAAACTCAACTCCCAAGAAAAAACGCAATTATTGGAAAATTGCATACTATGTAGTGCTGCATTTACTTTCTGCTTTTGCCTTTTTTATGATCATAACAGCACTTGCTGTAAAATTCAAATGGACCAATACCAAAGGAAGTGTCGATGTCAATAACCGCTATTTTTCTCAAATGGCCAACCAATATGGCAACGGACTTAAGGGCAGCAAGCAAAATTTTGATAACGAAGAAAACCTTTTACTTCAAAAAATTGGCCTTTTAGCCAGATACAAGCCTGTTGATGCT
>JAURMI010000020.1 GCA_030830785.1 Crocinitomicaceae bacterium | reverse complement strand
GTTGAATGGTATGGAGATTTTCCAGAAAAGATGCAACCACTTGGTTCATTTTCAGAGGTTCACCAAAAACAGGTTGAACAAGAATACCTGACGTTTCTCCAAAAGATTAAAAATATCACTTCAGGTCTCACTACTAATGTCGATCCAGAAAAACAAGCCTGGGGAAAATTGATCAAAGACACTTTTAACATTGAAAACAATATGTTAATTAGTGATGGTAACAATTGGGCTGTCATTTGGGGTTGGGAATTTAGAAATGAACTGCATTTTACAAAATCGAGTTTTGAAAGTGATTTAGTCTCAACCGTTGGCCCCATTCCTGAAGTTGAAAATATTGACAAAGGTACACAGACATCTCAGCCGATTCAGGACGATTCAATGCACTTAACGCCAGATTTCGATAATGATATCAAAGTACAGGGTGGCGCTGAATCCATAATTGAAGATGTGACAGAAGATCAAATTCCAGAAAAACAAAACATTATTGCGCCACAAAAGATTAAATTAACTTTCTGGCAATATATCAAACGGTTTTTTAGGTGGCTCGCTTATCGATTTTGGGGCCTCATGCTACTCATTGTCTACACCTTATTGATTATTTTTTTGACCAAGCAATGCAGCAAAAGTGCGGATTGCTCAGAGTTTCAAAAAGTAGAGCGTGAATTGAAGTATTTGGAAGGTCGAATCAAAGAACGCTGCAATGGCAATGTTGAATTGGAAAATGAAAATCAATGAGATCCATTGTAGCTCAACATACGGCAAGAAAATGGTGGTATCGATGGATTCGCAGCTTCAATTGGTTCGCTTTTCGTTATTATTGGTTTGTGTGGTTGTTATTTATTTCATTATCCGCACTCCTACTCTATCTTATTCTTACCCATAGCGATGAGCATGGATGTAATACGCAACGCATCGAAAAAAGCATCGAAATAATCAACAAGCAACTCGATTCATGTTGTAGTTGTAATCAGGCATTTTCCGATAGAAATGAAAATCGAGATTCATTGGAACTATTGAATGATTCTATTCCACAAGCTCCCACGGAAAACTGTGCTGTCCATTTTACAGGTTTAATCATGGGTGGGGCACCTGTAAATAACAATATCTCCAAAGTTTATGTTGAAGATAATTCGAGTGAATATGTAGGGTCAGGATTTTATCCAAACAATTCAGCAGCCTTTCCTAAGGCAGTCAATACCACCTTTGACGGAATTGCTATAGCAAGTGGTGCACACTTAATCATTTACAGCAAACCAAACTTTCAAGGCAGCGTATTATTAGACGTGGTTGGCCCGAAAATTATAAACAATGTGCGATGGAAGGATGATGAGCGGTACAATCATTGCATGACAGATGTGTTTCCTGGTGATCTTGAAAGTAAATTTCCGAGAAGAGTAAGAATATGGAGTAACTCTGATATGCATAATTGGAGCTATGGTTCTTGTAAAATATTTTGTGAATAATCGATGAACTCAAATCATAAGACAGCGCGCACACGAAAATGGTGGTACCGACGAATACGCAGCGGTAGTTGGTTTTCCTTTCGCTACTATTGGTTTGCCTGGCTTTGTTTTTTGTTGGGTTCAGTATTGTTGCTTTATTTTCTTTATACCCAATATCAAAATAAAAAAGGTAACCATTGCGCTGATTTGTCATTAAAAACAATTCACTCCATTAACGATGCTTTAGATAATTGTTGCAATTGTCAAATTGAAGATACCAACAATACACATGTTTTTTCTGCTGATTATTTGGTAATAACTTATCAATTTGATCAGAATGGAGGCAAAGACCTTGATACCAAAACTGAAATTACCACCCCAACTCATGTGGGCCCTTTAGGATGGGGTCAAGGCAATCATGATATGGGTGCGGGTCTTACTTGGAGTGGAGACAATACAGGTTATGGTGTAGAATCTTGCTTTGTTGACCTTACGAAATTCGGTACCAAAGACCTCGTTACTATTCAATGTGCTGCATTTTGGTTTTCTAGAAGGGCAAGCGGAGAAATGTCTTTAGATGTGCGGGCCTATGAAGGAGGAACAATGAAATTAATGCACCCATTTCAATTCGTAAATGAAGGCGGCAATGAAACAGCTTTTGTATCATTTAACGGAAACGTTAGAGCAGAAGGAAAAAATAAAAATTTAGCCGAGTCCATTGGTTACATCACCTATGACAAAAAGACAAAAAGGCTCACTTTTAATCCGGCACAATAATAAGAACAATGAAAAAACAATATTCTTTAAGTTTTGATCAATATGCTCCGGTCTCTAAAGGAAATGGATACCTCTTTACACAGTATGAACCTATCACGAGTTTCTTAAAGAAAAATTTTAAGGAGAAATTTCACCAAATCCTTTTAAAGCCTATTAAACTTAATAACTCTATAGATTTTTGGTCCGAAGACAATGGTGACTTCCAAGAGATTGATCAACTTGCTCCGGAGAAACGTTTAATTGTACTTCAAAATTACAATGCCTTACTTTATGAAGTAGAGCTCAGGTGTAAGGCCCTAGCCAACGGGCCTGGTCAAGATGATTTTACATGGGCTTCCATGCTAAGAAAAGTCTTTGATATGGACTCCAATATCATACTTTCCGACGGTAAAGAGATACGACTCGTTTGGGGATGGTCTTTTTTAAATAAAGCCTCCTATCAAATACCTTTTGCTGATTTTTCGCACTTAATCGAAACAAATGAAGAACCACAAGCAGCCGAAGAACCGCAAGAATCAGAGATTAACGAATCCATAGAAAGCCAAACTAGTGAAATAATTCCAACAGTAGATACAAATCTATCTGAACAACAAAGTATTGAAGACGATGAGGCGTTAGCAACTGAACAAGAAATAGAAGAGCTTCAAGAAGAAGCTACACAAAAAGAAACAAACCAATTAGAAGAACAACCTCAAGATGCACCGAAAAGGCCAATACCCCGCCCCTCTAGCAATGGCTTCACCCAATTTCTTGATGCCTGTGAACGCTTTGGTAAAAAATTTTGGTGGCTGATTTTAATGTTTATTTTACTATTGTTGCTGCTCTTTTTATTGCGTTTGTGCTCTACGGCTGTGATGACTTATGCTGCCGATATGGACCCAATAGAAGTAGAGAAAATTTACAACGAAATCATGCCAAAAAAGCCCCGCGCTAGAAAGGAACCCATAAAGGAAGAGGACCTGATCAATGATGACCAAACCAAAGTGCGCATCGTAGGAAATGTGGTAAATATTGCACTCAAAAAAAAATCCGATAACTTTAGAAACTTTGCCGTTGACCTCAAGCAGGCATTTGCCGATGAAAATTACGAAATAGTCTATTTTGACGACCAAACACGTCGGCTCCAATTTCAATTTCCAGAAAACAAGCGATTGGAAATTAAAAATGAAATCAAAACCAAAATGAACCGTTATAAACTGCTCATTTGGGATGAATCCATCTTTGAAGCATCCAGGACATTTAACGATCCATTTTTAAACGAGCGCGACAAGAATTGGCCGATCACACTCACAAAAACAGACAAAGCCTGGGAAAGCACCATCGGAGACACTTCAGTCATTGTGGCTGTTATAGACGATGGATTTGATTTAAATCATCCTGAATTAAAAGGAAAAATCTACAAGCCCTACAATGTTGTTTCAGACAATAAAACCATTACATCTGGTCCAGACAGAAAACATGGTACGCATGTTGCGGGTATAATTGGTGCAAGAAGTAATAATGGCAAAGGAATTTGTGGTATTGCCCCAGGTTGTCTTTTGATGCCCATTCAAGCCGCTGGCCAGGAAGGCACCTTTTCAATGACCGATGTCATTGACGGTGTCTTGTATGCGATTAAAAACAATGCTGATGTCATCAACATGTCTTTAGGAAAGGTGTTTGCCGATGGTATTTCTTCAGAATTACAAGAAGAAATTGCAACCAAATATGGCAAAGACGAAGCCGCATTTTGGAATGAATTATTTCAAATGGCAGAAGAAAATAATGTGACTATCGTGATTGCTGCGGGAAACCAAGATTTGCGTGTTGGCATGGACCCCATGCAGCGCAGTCAAAAAGTAATTAAGGTGGCGGCCACAGATTTTGAAATGAAAAAAGCAAGCTTTAGTAATTTTTTCAAGCGCAATCCTAGCAATGGGTCCTGTGTGAGTGCACCAGGGGTAAACATTTTAAGTACTGTACCATCAAATCAGTACGAACTTATGAGCGGCACAAGTATGGCTTCTCCAATCGTTGCGGGTATAGTTGCTCTGATGAAAAGCGCTAATCCACGTCTTACAAACAAGCAAATCTTTCAAATTCTCCAAGAGACCTCACTGAAGAATGTAGACCGAAAAATTGGGGCTTTTGTTCAAAGCAATTTAGCCGTCAAGAAGGCAAGAAGTGCATTTTGATTACACATAAAAACAACCTAAATTTGAAAAAACAGCGATATGTCTAATACTACCAAAATCCAGAGCTTGATTCAGCTCACACAGTACATCAGTTTATTTATTATTCTTATTGGTCTTTTCTTAGGAAGTATGTATGCCTATGATGCCAATCTGTTTATAAGTATACCGGTCAGTTTTGGCTTGGTCATATTACTTTATTATTTTATTGACATCATGATTGCTGCCAAAATGGATCGCAAACGCGATGGTGTTAAAATTGGCATTAAAATGCTTTGGGCGCTTTTTATCGTTGTGGCCATTCCAGTGAATATGCTAATACTGCATTCCTTGAATGTGGAAATTTCAGAAAAAGCGGAAATTCAACAAGCAGCCAATGAAAAGATCAAAGCACTCAGGCAATTAAAGCAAGAGTATACCTCCAAATATGAAACCTATCTAAGAGATAGAAAGACTACCCTTAGAGATGACATTTACCAATATGGCGAAGGCCTATTGCCAATTGGTGATGTTGCATCTAAAAATAAAGTGAGCCACGAGTTTATTGAAAGTATTGATCATTCTTCTTTAATGGCAGCTGAAAATGCAATTGAAACAGCCCTAATTAGCTTCGAAAGAAAAAAATTCTTACGACAAGACACCGTAATTTTTGGAAACACCAATGTGTATCTTGCTCAAAAGGAGCAAATAATTAATGGTTGGGAACGATTTGCAATTAACAATGCACTCAATGACCTAGACAAACATATTCCTGAAACCTTCACTAAACTCAATAGTTTTTTAAATGACAATGCACAAAAAACACTTACTTACAATAAAACTGTTGCAGAAAAAACAACTCTCATCAACCAACCTGTGCAGTTAATTCTCAAACACTTAGGTTTTACAAGTTTGATTTTTATCCTAATTACGAACTTGCTTTTACTTACTCCATACCTCATTGCACCAAGTATCGGATACGGCAATCCTAAAAAGCCTATTTCTGAAAATGTCACTCAATATTAATTCCTCTTTTATGTCAAGATCAAACTCAGAACAAGCATTGGTAGATTTTATTCTTAGAACCATAAGCACTAAGTCTACTAATGAAATCATAGATATCCATGATAAAATGGAACTTACCTTAAATGAATTAATTAAAGGTGGGTTAAATGCATCACAACTCAATGCATTGCCAGAATATTTCATTCAAAATTGTATAGAAAAAGAAAATATCGACAAAGAAACCTTAGAGGTAGCTGGATTAGAAGGCGGCATACTCAATAGGATCTTTGGTATTACGGAAGAGGCTCCAAAGGTAGAATCTTGGGAAACCATTCTCAATACCGATGAAGCGAAACCTGTTTTTGATGATTTTCAAAATCCGTTTGAGATGCACAGCAATGAAAAAAATCTAAGCAAAACAGAAATTCTTGAATTAATTCAATTAAACAAAATTGAAATTCCAAAAATTAAGGAAGCGCTCGAAAAGCATATCATTGAAGTTTCAGATTTAGCCAATTTAGGGCTGAGTTATGAGTTTATCGAACGCCTACAAGGTTTCTACATCGTAGAACCAGAAATCATCCCTTTTGAACAACTGCCCCCACTAAGAAATAATGCATCAGATATTTTCTTTTTAGGAATGAAAGGTTCAGGAAAATCTACGATGCTTGCCTCCTTATTTGCCTATGCAAATAGCACTGGTGTGATGAGATATAAGGTCGATAACCAAGCTGGTAATAAATACCGCAATGAACTAGTTCTTGGGATGGCTCAGGGCTACCTTCCTCAATCAACCTCCAAGGAATTCATCAATTTTATTCCGGTGGATATGAAATATGAAGGACAAAAAAACTACCAAGAATTGAATTTTCTGGACATGGCTGGGGAGAAATTCAGAAGTGTTGCCGAAGATGGTATCAATGAATTTGAATCCTACAAGAAATACCTAGACAATAACAATAGAAAATGTCTTGTCTTTATCATTGACTATTATGAAAATAACAGGGTAGAAACTTTAAGACAAGATCAGAACCTTCAAATGGTATTTACCCAACTCATTGCCTACGGTATTTTAGAAAAAACTGATGCCGTATACTTAGTTGTCACTAAAGCAGATTTATTCCCCTCACCTGATAAAAAAGGTTATGCAGATAGCTATGTCAATTCAAAATATCGCAACTTTTTAAATACTTGTAAAGAGGCTAAAGAGACCTATAAATTTGTTTTAAAATCATTTCCCTATTCTATAGGCCCCACTAAATTCCAATACCTTTTAGAGGACTGCGATCCGCTAACTAATTCAAATTTAGTTGAATATCCAAAACTATTATTAGAGCAATTGGAACACGACATGGGTTACAAACGTGGTGGCGGAATAAAAACTTGGTTTTAATTTAAATCAGTAAACAAATCATGAATCAGATTGAGCTTTCTATTTGGGGAATCCGTGACGGTTTTGAAAAAGGCGGGATGTTTCACACCCATAATTTACAAGGTATTAAAGCCAAACAAACCGACAAACATCGAACACTTTCCTATAACGTAAACGATAAAGGATTCTTCATAACACAATATTTAGATAATAAATTCATCGTTTCCTTCGTAGAGACAGATATAAGTGAATATACACCTAATGGCCCCGGAAGGGCTGGCTATGTGGTATTCTCACTTATCATAAATAACAACCAAAGTTTTAAACAGAGCCCTAGAGAATTTTTACATAAGCTGTCTAAATTCTATAAAAGTCGAGTGAAAGAAGGAAATCATAATAATTTCACCGCTGAAGAAATCAATGCGGCACTTGCAAGCCTAACATTAGTCGCTGCTGATCGCAAGACAATTCATGAACAAACGAGTGCTTTTGCTTACTATGCAGACTCGAGTAAATTAGATGCCTACCTCTCTGGCAACGTGCCCTTTGCAGCGTATGGTGAATTTACTTTTATCCCAACACAAGAATTGGCCCCTGGGCAATTCAAAGAAGTACCGTTTGTCGACGCCGCAACAAGAAGCAAACTCAATTTTATAAACCTTGCAGAAGCAGAACAGTCTCACCAACAAAAGATTGCCGATGAGCTCGAACAAAAATTAATAGCCGAGCGAAAACAAAAAGAGCTACAAAGGCGCGCCAATGAAGCTGCAAGCGAAATTAGCCAGGCACTCAAGTTAGGTCATATAGATGATGCACTTTCAATATATAACCGCGTTGAAAACAAAAGCCTTATCGACCCTGCCGTAGTTAAACACTTGGAAGATAAAAAAGCTGCTTTTGATTTGCGCAATAAGACCAAAATTGAAAGCGAAAAAGAAAATGACTTAATTCGCCAAATATTTGAGGCACACCGCAATAGAGACATGAAAACTGCAGCAGTTTATTTCGAGCAACTCAAAATAAAAGAAAATATTCCTCGAAATATTCAAACTGAAATTCATGCGTACAACGCACAAATTGCCAATAAAAATGAAGAAGAACGCAACCGACTTTTATTAATAAAAGCCCAACAAGATAAAAATAAAAAGCTCATTAATAATTTGGCATTCGTTGCAGCAATACTCATTATAATTGGCGGTGGGTTTGCAAGTTTTATATACAAGACGCCATCCTTCTTATATGGCGGGCCACCAACACCACCAGTTCATGTTGATAGCCTAAAGCAAGCATTTTTAAACCATAAACCAATCAAGGCAAGCGAAATAAAGAATTTCAAAAATCCGTTTGGAACAGATTACCTTCAATACACCGATCAAAATGAATATCGAAGAGCAAAAACTTTTCAGGAATTAAAAAATCCTGAATCAGTCATTAAAGATGCTAAGTCAATTCGTCTGATCAATGTTAGATTTGGATTAGATGTGACAGCACCAGAAGAGCCTAATCCTGTTCCAAATCCCGAAGGTCAACTAACTGATACATTAAAAGATAATTTTATCAATCATGAAAATATAAAGGGTATACTCATAGTCACGGACGATAATAAACATCCATTTGGCCAAGTATGGTTGAAATACACCGAAAACAACCAATACCGCAAGGCAGAAAAAGAAAAAGACCTGAAAAGTGATAATTCTATCATTAAAGAATCAAAAGAAATCCAAATACTCAATGAGCGCTTTGGCTTGAATGTGCCCGTTCCAGGGCAAGCCACCCCACCAAGGCCTAGCAACCAAACCCCTACCCAAAACACAAACAATAACTCCCGTAGCACGCCCCCGAGTAATCAACAAACTAATAACTCTACCACCCTAGATGACTTTAATATTAGTAGGGCCAAGCTATGTAAAACGAATATTTTGAAATCCGATGATAACCAATCAAAAAAAAATTGGGCTAATGAAATTAAAGGCATTTATAATGAGTATATTAACGGTGTAGGTACGAAACATAACGAATTATCGAAATCAAAGCTTAAGGATTTAAATGAATGTTTAAAGATAGCAAACACGATCAATACCAATTAGAATTTAATATCTCATGAAAAAACCAATTAAACTTCTGCTTTTTTTAGCTAGTGCAGTATTATTTATTGTGGTTTTATATCTAAGCAATGGAGGGGGGGCATCTCCGCAACCACCCCCACCAGGACTTGGGAACAATAATTTTGGAAAAACCATAGATTCTTTATCAAGCATCAGTTACAATGCAGACTTATATAATTCTATTAAACAAGGAATTTTGGGCGCGCATGCCGCAGCGGAGCTCTCAGACGAGGAAAAAAATGGCTTAATTATGAATCTAGAATTGGCTAAAACTAAAAGTTTAATTACAGCATTTGATGCCGCTAAGAGTAATGCTTGTATGAATAGTCAAGACCTTGTTGGATTTGTAAAAGAGTTAAAAGGGCAATTGAAACTTTTTAAATACCCAGAGGCGCAAAAAAGAATCAACAGATACCAAAATCTGGTAAGTTTTTTGGGTATAAAAAATCAAATTCAAAGTTTCATTGGTCAAGAATTTTCTATAGACCGAAAGAATTCACTTGAATCGCAAATCATAGTAGCAGCAGGCAAAGATGGTGTGGCATCTTGTGCAAATAGCTCCGCAATAAAGAACGAATGCCTTAACGATTTACAAGGTTTTAAGGATGCATATGAATATTTTACAAAAATTATCGTTGATCGCAGAATACCCTGCAATTATTCGTTAAGGAATGGGATTAATCAGAAATATAAATATTACTACAATAACTTTATTTGCCAATAAAATGAAATCATTATTCTCAATTCTGTTTGTTTTTAGTATTATTTTACCCTCTTTAACTTACGCCAGAACAAATATTGTGTTAAAAGAAGTAGACCTCATTGGTATTAAATGGGTTGGCGAGTTTGAAGACTCTCTTAAAAAGAAAGTGTCTCAAAAAGGGGAGCGAAAAACTGCAAACGACTCACTGACCGCATTAAATTGCAATCATGCCGATACCCTTAGTTTGATTTATAAGTCAGTGACGGCGCTGCTTGAATACCAACAGGGGATGGATAAAATAAAAAAGATCAATGACTCAATTTCACTAAAAAATAAAGAGTTGGCCATTGAAATTGGCAATATTAACAAAGAGAACTTGTCATTGACACAAGAGAAAATTAACCTCAACACAACCAACAAAAATCTTGAATTAGAAAGGAATTCATCACAACAAAAATTGCAGAATATTGATGGGCAATTAAGTTCTATGGTTAGTACGCTAAATCAATCAAGCTACCAAACTGACCCAAAAATCATTGAGGCAATGATCAATATTGCCAAAGAGCAAAATAATCTGAATGCCCTCAATAGTTTAAGAGATTTTCAAACCAAATCTAAAGCCATCAAAGAAGCGAATTCCTCAATGAATGGTCAGAAAATATTGAACGTTACAGAAATTGAAACTCTCGCCAATAAATTGAAAACTGCCTATGGCACGCAAAATACGCTTTTTAGCCAGTTGCATAAAGATTACCAGCAAACTTTAAATTTAATTAACAACTACAGCGAAACAGCATGTGTGTTATATATTTCATTACAAAACGCTTTGATTGATTATAAACTTGCGCCTAGAGAAGAAAAAATTAGATTATTACGAGAGTCTATTGCTGACGTTTATCAGTACGATAGATTTGTTGCAATTATTGAGGATGCAATAAAAACAATACCCACAGCCAACCCTGTACAGATTAACTGTGACTAACCCATGAACAGCTTTCAACAAATCAAAACATTACTTGAACTCAAAGAGAAAGGAGCAATTTCTGAAGCTGAGTTCAAGCAAATGATGGCGATAGTTGAAGCAAAAGCACCAACTAAACAAGGGGACATTCAAGCGCTTCGTGAGAAAGAACTTTTAGAACAAATCCAGGTTGCTTATCAAAATAAAGACTGGAAAACACTTCGAGCTAAATTTGAGTTACTCAATGATAAATCATTGGTGTCATTAGAAATTTCAACGGCGCTTTTTGCCTACGAGCGCCAAAAAACATGGATACTAAAAGAAGAACAAGCAAAACGTGTTGCTGAGAAAAGGACGCTTGACGCCAAAAGAAAAAAAATAAAACTAGCGGCTGCGATAGGAACAGCAGCGATCATAGTTGCGCTAATTGGTCTGGTATTCAAAGATCAAAAAAACAATAAGGTGTCAAAATCAATTCAAACCAATGAACATGCCCACTATCCACCTCAACAAAAACCAACTCTTACAATCGATACATTGGATAGCCCGAATAACTATGATACCATAGTAAGTCAAAAACAAATCATTGAATCCTCAGCAAATAAAAAGATTGAAATCAAAAATAAGCCCATCGGGGAAGAAAATAGAATTACTCCAAAAACTGATGAGCAATTACCAGAACAAAAACAAATTAAGCCAGACATTACCGAAGAAGCTTCAATGTATGCATTTCCAGAGCGATTACTCATGGAAGCTAAAGTTTTAAAACAGTCAATCCTTAATACCAGCACAAGTAACTATGATAAAATTATGGCCGCAAGTAGAATTAAGGCTATTTGTCGAGAATATAATGCTGGTCTAAATAAAAAATGGCCTGCTGATATCAATGTTTCTAAAGAATTAACTCGATGTTATAACATTGCAGATAATTACAATTAACTGATTTAAAAACCATCAATGATGAAAAGTATTGAAGAACAATTTGAAGCAGTTAGACAACTCAGAAGTGCGGGCAACATAACAGAGGAAGAATATCAGCAGATGATAGACATCATCAATAATTCCCAAGAGGGTGAAGTAAAAATATCAACGACTACAGATCAAACAGAAAATTGGAAAAGAGTCAGAAACGGACTCATCATTTTTACCATTTTACACTTATTACTTGAAGTAAGTATTGGTGACCCTCAGACTGTTGGAATCTCAGTCGCTTTTAATTTTTTTGTTGCAAGGTGGTATTTAAAACGACAGATAAATAAGGGTGTACACAAAGACAATTTCGCTTTATTTGGATTTTTAATTGCACTGGCAGTATTTGGAATTAGGTTTTTTCTTGGAGTATCATTGATTCTCTTGTTGCAATGAGTATAAGAAAAACCCCTACAGTATGCTTTTGGGGGTGAAGGGGGTGAAAAACTAATAAGTGAGCAATTGCCCGTT
>JAURMI010000002.1 GCA_030830785.1 Crocinitomicaceae bacterium | reverse complement strand
TAATCCTGCAGAGGGTTGGAATGGCCGCTACAAAGACAGCAAGGATGTGCAATTAGGCCTCTATAATTGGAAAATAACCTACACAGATAATAAAATGGTGACCCGAACCATTGCGGGTCATGTCAACGTGTTGAGATGATGTATTGACTTGCTATAAACTAAATTGAGACTTGAATAGGAATTATGAACCAACCTAAGGTAAGGGTCCACAATTTGGGATTAGTTGATTACAAAAATGCTTGGGACCTACAGGAAGAATTACTTAAAAAAGCGGTCGAAGTAAAAATTCAAAATCGAAAACAAAAAACGACCATTCTGCCCGAGCAGCATTTGATATTTTGTGAGCATCCACATGTTTACACATTAGGTAAGAGTGGGGTCCAAAACAATTTGCTGCTCAACGACGCCAAATTAAAAGAATTGGAGGCTGAATTCTATAAAATCAACCGCGGCGGTGATATCACTTATCACGGCCCTGGACAACTGGTAATGTATCCAATTCTTGATTTAGAACAATTCTTTACTGATATTCACAAGTACATGCGATTATTAGAAGAAGCGGTAATTCAAACACTTGCTCATTTTGGTATACATTCAAAAAGATACGATGGTTTAACAGGTGTTTGGCTTGATGCAGAGAACGCAAATGCGCGAAAAATATGCGCGATGGGCGTCAAGTGTTCGCGTTGGGTAACGATGCATGGCATTGCATTAAATATTGCTCCTGATTTAAAATATTTCGAACATATTATTCCATGTGGAATACAAGATAAGGCGGTCACCTCTATGGCCAAAGAGATGGGAACAGCACCAAATTTTGAAGAGGTACGCCTGATGCTGAGTAAAAAAATGGCATCTGTTTTTCAATTTCAATTAATGCAGTGATGAGAGAAGATTTATTAGGGCCAAAAGTTGAAAATGTTTCATTGGCATTGATTGAAATTCCCACAGAGGAACTCCAAAAAGAATATGTTGTTTTTTTAATAAACAACCGAGAAGACATTATGGAGGGAATTATTGTTGCATCAACAGGTTATGGGACAGACCCTCAAAGTGGTAATAGTTTAAAAACATCAACTTTGCGCAAGGGTATTGAAGTTATGATGCCCGGTGAAGTGGCAAGAATTGAACCAATCATGCCAGAATTATTTACGCTTAATAATGAGTTTTGGGTAAGTTTTTGGGTAAATGAAACGATGTATGATAAACGCTTTGAATTTGAAGCAGGAAGTATTGACCCAAACAAATTTGTCCATATTAATCAATTAAATGCCAGAGGAATCCTTCTTCTCTGATATTCAACTAGCCAATCAAGGATTTCCCAGACATTTCAGATGGCTGATCCAGCCCCATTAATTCTAAGATTGTTGGTGCAATGTCTGCTAAAATACCAGCACTTAATTGTTTTTGACTTTTCTTGTTACTTACCCAAATTATAGGAACAGGATTTAAGCTGTGTGCTGTATTTGGACTTCCATCTGCGTTGATTGCAAAATCAGCATTGCCATGGTCTGCGATTATAATAAATTCATATCCTAATTTAAGTCCAAGTTCGACAACCCTTTGTAGTTCATTATCTACACATTCAACCGCTTTAATTATAGCGCTATAGACACCTGTGTGTCCAACCATATCTGGGTTTGCAAAATTCAAACAGATAAAATCAGGTTGATTTTTTTTCATTTGATCAATGAGTGCATCTGCTACTTGTGGTGCACTCATTTGCGGTTGTAAATCATAGGTTGCAACTTTTGGAGAAGCGATAAGAATTCGCTGTTCCTTATCAAAAGCAGTCTCACGGCCCCCACTAAAAAAGAAAGTTACATGTGGGTATTTCTCGGTTTCGGCAATTCTTAATTGGCTCAATTTTGCATTTGAAACAACTTCACCTAAAGTATTTTGTAATTGTTCTTTTTCAAATAGCACCTTAACATCATTGAATTGGTCATCATAATTGGTCATGGTGTAAAAATCCAATTGAAGAGGAGCCATATCAAATTCAATAAAAGCTTTTTGAGTGAGGACTGTGGTAAGCTCTCGGGGCCTATCTGTCCTAAAATTAAAAAACAGCACTACATCACCATTTTCAATTAATCCAGCAGCATCAATGATTTGAGGCAAGATAAATTCATCTGTTATTTCATTTTTATAAGCATTAGCGATGGCTTCACTAGCGCGAGCAGCTCTTTCACCAACACCATTTACCATTAGATGATAAGCTTTTGCAATGCGTTCCCATCGATTATCTCGGTCCATGGCATAATATCTACCTATTACCGAACTTATTTTCCCGTTTTGATTGGCCAGTACATTTTCTAAATTTTTTATGTGATCTAATCCGCTTTTGGGATCACAGTCACGGCCATCTGTTATTGCATGCACATAGTATGTGCCAACTTGTGCCTTATTTGCTAAACGACACAGAGCATAGAGGTGATCTTGAGAGCTATGAACTCCTCCATCGGAAACTAACCCAATGAAATGAAGTTTTTTACCGGAAATTTTTACTTGAGAAAAAGCCTCCAAAAGCACTGCGTTTTTTTCTAAGGCTGCATCCTCAATGCTTTTATTTATCCTAGTAAGCTCTTGATAAACAACGCGTCCGGCACCAATATTAAGGTGTCCGACCTCTGAATTTCCCATTTGACCATCTGGCAGCCCTACGGCTAGCCCAGAGGTTTGCAAGGTAGCGTGAGTGTAGTTATTAATAAGGTAATCAAAAAATGGTGTATGTGCGTTAAAAACGGCATCAGACTTAGTTTGATTACCAAGCCCCCAGCCGTCGAGAATGATTAAAGCAGTTTTATTACTCATAGAGGTAAAATAATTTCAAAGATACTGCCGCTCGGTTTATTTTCTAGACACCTCACCTTTCCATTGTGTAATTTCACGAATTCACTTACAATATATAAACCAAGTCCACTGCCAGTTTGCGCGCGAATTTCTTCAGATCCAACACGATAGAATTTATCAAAAATTAATTTCCGATTTTCGGGCTCGATACCAGGCCCTTGGTCGCTAATTTTGATAATTACAAATCGATTTAGTTGTTCAATGTGCATTTCAATTTTTTGTTCAGTTCCACCATACTTAATGGCATTTTCTAAAATATTTAAAATCACGGTTTCCAAAACATTCTGATCTGCATGAAAATTTAATGAATCAGGCCCCGTTAAATCAATTAATTTAATGCCAAAGCGGTCATTGTATCGTTGGATTATTTTTTGACAAAAAACGATCAATTCTGTTTTCTGTTTTTGAATTTGAAACTCCTTATTTTCTGCTTTCGCTGCGTTTAAAATGTTTTCAATGAGTTCACTCAATCGATTGTTTTCATTTAGCGCCCCCTTTATTATTTCTAGTTTTTGATCTGCCTGCAAATTATGTTTTTGCAGCGTCTGAAGATAGAGTTTAAGCGCCGCAATTGGGGTTTTGAGTTCGTGAGTAATGGTTAAAAGAAAATTTTGCTGTTGCTGCTGAAAATTCAATTCTTTGGAAATCGATTTGCGTATTTTATAAAAACCAAAACACAGGATCAATAAAAATACTGCACCTTCACCTATTACCATGCCAACCCGCTTTGATAAAGGGGCATCTTGATTTGGAATGTAGGCGCTTAATTGAATTAATAAATAGCCCCACCACAAAAACTGAACAATGACATATGCACCTAAAAAGTAGAGCCAATATGTTGATTTACTTTTTTTCAAGATTTAAATTGTCCAATTAACATAAATTCTGTTTTTCTGGTTTAAAACAACCGCTCCGAATTTAATATATCAAATGTCCTATTTCAATTAATTTATTTCGTCTATTGCATCATTCCATTTGGCCCAAGGCTCGGATTAGCGGGTGGCAAAGCATTGATATTATTGGCAGGTGGCGGCGTCAATTGATTACTTTTGACAGCCCCCTTGATTAAGCCATGATGTTCGGCCAAAGCGCCCATGTATGTTTTAAGATTCATAAGCTGGCTAGTGTAGTATCCTTGGCTCATAGCAAATTCGTCATTTTCATTTGCTGCACGTTCTAAACCGCTGTAAATTTTCGGTAATATTTTTTTGTAAAGCATTTGAACCGTTCTTTCTAAGTCTTTATTAAAAGCACTTGATTGCATTCCCTTCTCGCCTGAGACGTTTAGGATTGTCGAGCGCATTTTTAATAAGCCATCCACAACGGCAATGAGGTCTTCTGTATTGTCTGAGTTGCCTGCAAAGGAGATTTTGCTATGCTCAAAATAGGCGATAATACTCTTGTAATTATTTAGAATTTTCTGACCTAATTCGGCAGCTTTTTTATCTTTCCCTAGCAGTACATATAACTGAACATATTCGTGTAATATACCTGCGTTCAATGGCCGCATATCTTGACCTTGATACTGAAATTGATTGTGTTCTTTATTGTAATTTAATGAGCCAAAAGGATCGACAGGATTGATATCTCCATAATCCATAACGGTTTCAATTGGCATCAATTTCATGGCTTTATCAAGCACCTTTTCTGCTTCTTTATTACGCCCTAGTAAATAAAGCTGTTCAGCAAGTAATAAAAAGTTGCATCGATATTGTGAGGTGTGGCGCCGCGCATAATAGTCGGTAAGAACATTCTTGCTCGCCATGTTGCCATAAATATAGCGCTCAAGCATGTTTTTTTCCATTTGATTGACATCTATTAAGGCTGGCTCTTGTTTAGTTGGTGTAAGCGCATAAGCCATCCCCACTTGTTTTATGTATCCAGCACTCAATAATGCTATTGCAAATGCCGACCCTCGGTTACTAGAAAAATAAATCCCACGCTTCCAATCATTATTGGCAACAACGTCCATCATCATGACTTCTTCTCTTGTTAGATACTGATTGCGCTCTGGATCAAATTCAAAAACAACTTCCTTAGATATATTTTCAGCCTTGGTATTTTCATCTAATACACCTGCTTGGATGGCATTTTCTTTATTCACTTTTAAAGAAAATTTCGTTGATGGGAAGAAGCTCAACTTATTTTGCTGATCGGTAATCATATTGGCATCATCCCTAACAAAGGCCATGGCATCACTAAAATCCACTGCAGACCAAATGCGTTCATATTGATCTAATAAATCTTGCAGCGCCTCGGCACTATTTTCTTTAAATTCTACTTGTCCGTTTCTCGCTGCATCAAATAAATTGAATACTTGCTGATATTTTTCTATCGTAGCTTTGACCATATTCATAGAATCTGTCTTGACTAGTTGTGCCTTTAAGCTCTCTGCCTCCGAAGATTTGGCCACGATATTGGCAAAAATTGCAGGTGCTTGTTGGTCAAAATATCTGGCCGCCATTTTGGCCTCTGCTGGATTGTGTTTTAAACGTAAATCCAATACCTTTTTAATTACCGTTTCTGACGGATTTTGAGAAAAAAGTTGCAACAAAGGCATGAAATAAATTTGGTCCGTATTTCCGGCATACATTAAAATTTGATCCTCTCTAAACTTGATAGGCAATGGGTCAGATTCATAAGTTTTCAACTTCATTTGATTGGTATACCAATCAGTACCCATCAGTGATAAATTACAAACGCGCACGTCTGTGCGTTTGCCCTCCACTTCTTGAAGGTACCACAACGGGAAGGTGTCATTATCGCCGTTGGTAAAAAGAATGCCATTTTTTCCACAAGATTCAAGATAGTTGTGCGCAAGGTCTCTAGCACTGGTTTTCCCACTACGGTCGTGATCATCCCAGTTTTGAACTCCCATAATTACAGGAATAATTAGTCCTAAACCAGTAGCAATTCCGGCACGGATTTTTCCATCCTGAACCTTTAAAAATGTTTTTAGCATGTCATAAAGGGCATACACGCCAATACCAATCCACATGGCAAAGAAATAGAATGAACCAGAGTATGCATAATCTCGTTCGCGTGGTTCATAAGGCTTTTGGTTGAGATAAACCACAATAGCCAAGCCAGTAAAAATAAAGGCAAGTGTTATAATGAAGGCGTCTTTTGGTGTTTTGCGGTAATGAAAAACTAAACCAATTAAGGCCAAAATCAAGGGCAACATAAAATACGTGTTGTGCGCAGGATTTTGCGTCGTAAAATAGGGTGCATGGGCTTGACTACCCAAACGCATTTCATCTAAAAATGAGATTCCAGAAATCCAATTGCCATGCATGTTGTCGCCATGCCCTTGTAAATCGTTTTGCCGTCCTGCAAAATTCCACATGAAGTATCTTAAATACATCCAATTTACTTGGTAGCGAAAAAAGTATTTTAGGTTTTCTCCAAATGTAGGAAGTCGTTTTCCATCTCGGCCAAGCTCCGTATTGGTGCCATCATCAGCGTCATATCCAGACCATTTGGCATAAAGTTGTTTATGAAGCCCAGCAGAACTGCCGTCACCGTTGTACATGCGAGGAAAAATTGTTGTTTGAGAATAGGTGGCCACTGCATTTTCACGAATACTTGCATTACTCTCGAAGTATTTTTCCTCAATGCTAAAAGCACCCTTGTTCTTTACAATCCAATCTTGTGCTTCCTTTTCTGTCGCAAACGCTTTGATATCTACGTCGTTTTCAGAAACTACAAATCGCCGCAAAAAATAAGGTGAAAGATCGCCCCACTCAGAGCGATCTAAAATTTTAGGGCCTTCTTGAGTCATTTCTTCGCCGTTTCTGTAGGAATTCCAATATGGGCCAGAAAAAATAGGGGCGGATCCATACTGTTCACGCTTGAGATAGGAGTGTAGCGTCACTAGATTTTCGGGGTCATTTTCGTCAAGTGGCGTGTTGGCATTTGAGCGAATTACAATTACTGCAAAAGAGCCATATCCAATTAAGAGCATGACCAAGCCCATCATGGCATTGTACATAATTGTCTTACCCGTCTTGTATGCATAGCGAATAAGATAAAGACATACAGCCACCAATAATATAAAGAAAATAATGGTGCCACTATAAAATGGAAGGCCCATATTAGCAAAAGAAACCTCAAAACTCGATGCCAAGGCAATACTTCCAGGAATCACACCTTCTTGAATAAAACCTAAAGCAATAATAGAAATTAATCCAGTTAGAATGATGCCTTTGGCGTTGACTTGCTCTCTTGTGCGAAAATAGATCATGTAACCAATGGCAGGCACCACCAAGATGCCGAGTAAGTGAACCCCAATTGCCAATCCCAAAAGAAAGAAAATAAGCAAAAGCCATCTATTGGGCCGCAAATCTGATAATCTAGCACCCAAATTGACTTGCTCCATTTCCTCATCCCATTTTAAGATGGCCCAAAAAATAACTGCTGTAAATAAAGAAGCCATAGCGTAAACCTCGCCTTCAACAGCCGAAAACCAAAATGAATCAGAAAAGGTGTAAGCAAGAGAGCCGATTGCCGCTGCGCTAAATATGGCAAATTGGTTGGAAGATGTTATTGTTTCACCTTGTTTTAATACTATCTTTTTTAAGAGTAAGGTCAAGGACCAAAACATAAAAAGAATGGTCAATGAACTAGAGAGCGCAGAAAGTGCATTGATATAAACAGCAACATTTTCTGGTGCGGCAAAAAATGAAAATAAGCGGCCTAGCACCATAAATAAAGGTGCTCCAGGCGGATGACCAACCTCGAGCTTGTAGGCAGCCGTTATATATTCTCCACAGTCCCAAAGACTTGCAGTAGATTCTATAGTCATTAGATAGACAACTGAGGCAATGGCAAATACCATCCAACCCAAGTAAGTGTTCCATTTAGAGTATGTCATGAGTGCTGTGTAAATTAATTTTAAGTACTGCGAATTTAAGAATAATCGAGTTAAAAATTTTTCAATGCTCAATTTGGCGAGAAGAAAAAACTTATTAAATTTGCACTCGCATTGAAAAGTGTGTTGAATTGGCCCATGGTGTAACTGGCAACACGTCTGATTTTGGTTCAGAAGAGTCTAGGTTCGAGCCCTAGTGGGCCAACAAAAAGCTTCCGTTAACGGAAGCTTTTTTTATTTAGTTAATTTTGCTCAAAAACCAATCGATGAAAGACAAACGCACTGAGTTGTCAGATTTAGGCGAATTTGGCCTTATAGAACATCTTACCAAAGACATTGAACTTACGCACCCTGAATCAATATGTGGTATTGGAGACGATGCTGCTGTTGTAGAAATTGGAAACGGACTTTGTCAAGTTGTAAGCACCGATCTTTTGGCAGAAGGTGTTCACTTTGACTTAACCTATATGCCCTTAAAGCATCTTGGATTTAAAGCAGTCGCAATCAATGTTTCTGACATTTGCGCGATGAATGCGCAGCCAAAACAAATTACAGTGGCACTTGCTGTCTCAAATCGATTTTCTGTAGAGGCCTTAGAAGAGTTGTATGAAGGGATCAAAGCAGCTTGTGCAACTTATAAAATTGATTTAATAGGGGGTGACACCACCTCATCTCAAAGTGGATTAACGATTTGCATTACTGCATTGGGGATTGCTAGTAAAAAAGAGTTGTGTTTTCGCTCAGGTGCCAAGGAATATGATTTGCTAGTAGTTTCTGGTGATTTAGGTGGCGCATATATGGGCTTACAAGTTTTGGAGCGTGAAAAGGAAGTTTTTAAGACCAACCCCAATATTCAGCCCGATTTAGATGGCCACGATTATATTCTACAAAGACAACTCAAACCTCAAGCCCGGCTAGACGTCATCGATATGTTAAGGCAGTTAGATGTAAAGCCAACTTCAATGATTGATATTTCTGACGGCTTGGCAAGTGAAATATTACACCTTTGTAAGTCAAGTAAGGTTGGGTGTCATGTTTATGACGACAAAATTCCTATTGATGCGAAAACATCAATGGTTGCCTTGGATTTTAACCTCGATCCGAGTATGTGCGCACTCAATGGCGGAGAAGATTACGAATTGCTTTTTACCGTTGAACAAAAGCACGCTGATATCATTGGGTCAAATCCAAATTTTACCATTATAGGCCACATAACCAATGCCTCTGAAGGGGTCTATTTTATTGATAAAACGGGAGCCGCACACCAATTGCGTGCCCAAGGGTTCAAACATTTTGATTGAATCAATCTATCCGCGGTAAATTAATTTGCACTTGATGCCTGATAGTCAGCGGGTATTGCCCCCTAATATTTTGAATTAATTCATCGGCTTCTTCTTTGGTTCTAAAGTCACCAACCATCAAATTAAAATTTGGGGCTTCAAATCGCAAGTAAGTGTCAATTTTAGGATATACACTTACAAATTTTGATCGAAACTGATCGACAGTATTTTTATCCGAATCAAAACACAATTGGACCCGATAGCCCAACATTTGATTGTTGTTTTTTAATTCGATTCGCTGCTCAATTCTTGGATCTGCGATCCAATTAATTTGGGAGAAAAAAGCATTTGATTGAAGGAAGATAAAAACGAGTACAGCCATCACTTTCATAAGGACAAAGAAAGGTAGAATTTTCTTTTGTTCCAAATGCTTATTTAGAATCATTTTAAATTAACACGCATTGAAGTTTTTTGTCATGAAAATGTCATAAAATGTATTGATTAACATTAATTTTGCGCACGTTAAAAAGTGGTTTATCCACTTGTTTTTAAGAGTGAATTAGTAGTTTTTACATGGAAATATCTAACATTCAGTTGCTTAAGCGCTTTAAATCTTTCGCTTTTGCTGTATTCATCTTCAATTTTACTGTGTTCTCAAATTTTGCTTTGGCCCAAGGAGAAGGTTTATTCAAAGCAAAATGTGCCACATGCCACATGCCACACAAAAATTCTACAGGTCCAAAATTATTTGGTGTTAGAGCTAAGTGGGCCGACGGTGGTGCAAAGGATGGAAGTATTTATCAATGGGTAAACAATTGGCAAACAGCAGCGGCCAATGATCCGTATGCCGCTGAGGTATCAAAGTGGTCGCCAACAGCCATGTCTGCCTTCCCAGATCTCAAAAAAGAAGATATTGATGCCATTTTAGATTGGGTTGATGCACAGCCTGATCCAGCTATGGCTACTGACACAAATGGCGGTGGCAATACTGTAGGATCTATAAGTGCTGCTGATGACCAAGAATCAAATAGTTGGATATGGATCATCATGGGTGTGATCTTTGTTGTAGTTATTTTAGCTGTTGGTGGTGTTCGCCGTCAACTGAGGTTAGCAACAGAGCAAGACGAATCAGAAAAAATGACTTACGGCGAGGAGCTGCGTGCTTTGGCCTGGAAATATCGTCTCCAAGTAGGTTTGGTTTCTTTGGTGGTTGTGATTTCACTTTTTGTAGGACTATTCCAAACCTTATACTCAATTAACGTAATGGAAGGCTACCAGCCCTCACAGCCCATTGCCTTTCCTCACAGTCAGCATGCGGGCATTAACGGAATAGACTGTAAGTATTGTCATAACACCGTTACTAAATCAAAATCTGCTTCTATACCTTCTGTAAATGTTTGTATGAATTGCCATAAGCAGATTGACGGTGAAGGAAAACCTTTTGCCAATGAAATTAAAAAAATATATGCTGCTGCCGGATGGGATAAAGCTGCAATGGCATATAACGGTAAAACCAATCCGATCGTTTGGAATAAAGTACACAATTTGCCAGATCATGTTTACTTCAATCACTCACAACACGTGGTAGTGGGTGGCATAGATTGTAAACAATGTCATGGCGATATGACACAAATGCAAGAAACAGCAATGGTTCAACCTGTAGAAGAGCTCAATAAAATTGAGGGTAATATTAAATTAACCCGCAAAACCTTGACCATGGGTTGGTGTATAGAATGTCATAGTAAAAAGGATGTAGCGATAGGCACAGGCAAAAATGCCTACTACGATGAAATCCATCGCCGACTTAAAAAAGATCCTAAATTGTATGCTCAATACCTAAACAATGATGGTAAAATAACCGTCAATGAATTAGGTGGATGGGAATGCGCAAAATGCCACTATTAAATAAAGTAATCACCATACTTGTCGAAATAAGACCATGGAAATGTCAAAAAAATATTGGAAAGGTATAGATGAGCTCAAACAAACACCTGAGTTCATTAAGCACAAAGAACAGGAGTTTGTAAACCAACAAACTGTTGAAGAATTTCTTGCTGATGAAAATCTTGCCGAGTCTTCAACGGCACGTCGCGATTTTCTTAAATTTTTAGGATTTTCTGTCGCTGCCGCCACACTTGCTGCATGTGAAGCCCCTGTTACCAAAGTTGTTCCTTATGGGGTAAAACCAGAAAATGTCACGCCAGGTATGCCGACTTGGTATGCAAGCACCTATTATGACGGTTCGTCTTATGCAAGCATCATGGTTAAAACGCGAGAAGGCCGGCCAATTTTCATTAAAGGGAACAAAGACTTTGGTTTTACCAAAGGTGGTACTAATCCACAAATCATTGCTTCTGTCTTGGGTCTTTACGACTCCGCTCGTTTGGCTCATCCATTAGCAAAAGGACAAAAAGCTTCTTGGTCAACTGTAGACGCCGGCATCGCTGCTGCAATTGCAGGTGCCAAAAAAGTGACCTTACTTTCCAACACCATTATTTCACCCTCTTTGAAGCGAGCAATTTCCCAAATGGCTTCAAATATGAATGGTGAAGGGGGTGTAAAATTTGAACACATTCAATACGATGCAATTTCATATGCTGCCATGCGCGAAGCAAACCTTTTAAATTTTGGTTCGAGAATTATCCCAAGCTATGATTTTTCAAAAGCCAAAACAATTGTAAGTATTGGCGCTGATTTCTTGAGCACTTGGCTTTTACCTACTGAGTTTGCTGTTCAATATGGATCGCGACGCAATCCTGAGGCAGATTGGATGTCTAAGCATTATCATTTTGAGTCAGTGCTTACGGTAACTGGTTCGAATGCAGATGCTCGTGGTATGATTAAGCCATCAGAAGAGGCAGATGTGCTCAATTATATGATTAAAAGAATGAACGGTGAAGCAGCTACTGCGGGCTCTTGGAAAGATGTTGCAGAAAGAGCTATTTCAGCACTTAAAGTGTCTAAAGGTGAATCGATTGTCGTTGCGGGCTCAAATAATATTGGCATCCAGCAATTGGCTAATCAACTCAACAATTTGTTGGGGGCTTATGGCACAACCCTAGACCTAAATAATACAATTGAATTGCACCAATCCGAAGATGCAAAAACCCAAACCTTGGCTTCAAATGTGGCTGCAGGAAATGGGCCTGATGTTTTGATCATGATGGGTGTAAATCCAGTTTACTCCTTGCCAAACGGAGCTGCATTTGCCAAGGGTTTAAGCAAAATTGGCACAACCATTGCTATATCTGGCTTTGAAGATGAAACAGCTAGTTTGTGTACTTATGTATGTCCAGAACACCATCAGCTTGAAAATTGGGCGGATTATCGTGCAAAAACAAATGAATATGCAATAGGCCAGCCGACAATTCGGCCACTTCATAACACTTCAAGTGCGTTAGAATCATTATTGGTTTGGAATGGCACTGCCCAAAGGGGAGGTGCTGATTCTGCGGTTGCCTATGATTATATAAAAGCCACTTTTGCTGCCATGAATCCGAGTGGAGATTTTAATTACCTTACTCACAATAGTTGTACAACTTTGGATATTGAGTCAAATGCCTTGGCTTTTTCGGCAGCACCGATTAAACAATTACCAAAGTCCGCAGACACTGAAGTTGTGTTTTATCAAAAATCTGCAATAGGAAATGGTCAATTTGCAAATAATCCGTGGTTACAGGAGATGCCAGATCCGGTTACAAAAGTAACTTGGGATAATTACATCACTATGAATCCTGTCGAGATGGAAGGCACTTATGCTACCACCTATGATCAAGAACACGGCCTTAATTTAGCTACGGTATCAGTAAACGGAAAATCACTTACCCTTCCGGTGTATCCACTTCCAGGTCAAGCCCCAAAAACGATTGGAATTGCCTTGGGTTACGGCCGAGGGGCAAATGGAGAGAAAATTGGGAAAGCTGCATTCCAGACAAAAGAATATGGAGGGCACGCTAAAACTGAGGATGGAAAACTTACGCCGATTGGTGCAAATGTTTTTGGATTGGTATCCACTGGCGCAACATTCCTTTACAGCGCAGCAGCAAAAATCACACCGACGGAAGGCACCTATCCAATTGCTGCAACTCAGATTCATCATACTGTAATGGGTCGAGATTCTATTGTTCGCGAAACAACGCTTTCCATTTTTAAAAATCACGATAAAGATGCTTTCAATGAAGGTCATAAACTTCAAAAACTTGACAAACATGGAGAACATGTTGAAGCGCCAGTTTCAGAATTTGATCTTTGGGCAGCACACCCTGTTGAGAAAATCGGTCATCGATGGGGGATTTCAATAGATTTATCCTCTTGTATTGGATGTGGTTCGTGTTTGATTGCCTGCCAGTCTGAGAATAATGTTCCAGTTGTTGGGAAAGATGAGGTGCGTCGAGGTCGTGAAATGCATTGGTTGCGAATAGACCGTTATTTTGCCTCTGATGAAGAAGCCGCAGTAGGCGTTAAAAAAGACAAGGAGAATTTTAACTATGATAATGCAGAAAAGGCGGCACTTAATCCATCTGTGGTTCACATGCCTTTAATGTGTCATCATTGTAATCATGCGCCATGTGAAACGGTTTGCCCTGTCGCAGCAACAACCCACTCAAATGAGGGGTTAAACCAAATGACTTACAATCGTTGTATTGGTACACGATATTGCGCAAATAACTGCCCATATAAAGTGCGTCGATTCAATTGGTTTAATTATCCCTCATATAAAAAGTTCACCGAAATTAATCCAGCTCAAGACGATCTAGGACGTATGGTACTCAATCCAGATGTTACAGTAAGAACGCGTGGGGTTATGGAAAAATGTTCACTTTGTGTTCAAAGAATTCAAGCCACTAAATTGGTAGCGAAGAAAGAGGCACGTACTGTCAATGATGGAGATTTAACTACAGCGTGTTCAGATGCTTGTCCTACGGAGGCAATCGTTGTAGGAGATTGGAATGATCTCAAATCAATGATTCGTGAAAAATCAGAAAGTACTAGGGCTTACCAAGCACTTGAAGAAGTTGGTGTTAAGCCTAATGTTTGGTATCAGGTGAAGGTGCGCAACGAAGAGAATGCCGTGCTCGAACACATTAAGGTATCAGCACATCAACAACATTAATTAATATTCAACTAAAACACTGCAATGCAAAAGGAAGCAGCAATCAGAGAGCCCCTCATATTAGGTCACAAGACCTACCATGACGTCACAGAAGATGTTTGTCGACCAATTGAAGACAAAGCACCTAAAATGTGGTACATCCTATTTGGAATCGCCTTAGTAATTGGTCTTTATGGCGTAGGTAGTATAATGTATTTACTCGGCACGGGAGTGGGTGTTTGGGGCTTGAACAAAACAATTGGCTGGGCCTGGGACATCACCAACTTTGTATGGTGGGTAGGTATTGGTCATGCCGGCACCCTCATTTCAGCAGTATTGTTATTGTTCCGTCAGAAATGGCGTATGGCAATTAACCGATCGGCTGAAGCAATGACAATTTTTGCCGTATTTATGGCAGGCACCTTTCCGCTAATTCACATGGGACGCTTGTGGGTAGGATACTGGGTAATGCCCATTCCAAATCAATTTGGGTCTTTATGGGTGAACTTTAATTCTCCTTTACTTTGGGATGTATTTGCTATTTCGACTTACTTATCTGTTTCTCTAGTATTCTGGTACATAGGATTAATACCAGATTTCGCAACAATCCGTGATAGGGCTAAAAAACCTTTGTCCAAAAAAATGTATAGTATACTTTCATTTGGATGGTCTGGCCGTGCAAAGCATTGGAATCGTTTTGAATTGGTTTCTTTAGTTTTGGCGGGCTTAGCTACACCACTCGTATTCTCTGTACACTCCATTGTATCCTTTGACTTTGCTACATCTGTTATTCCGGGTTGGCACACCACTATTTTCCCTCCATATTTTGTGGCAGGAGCAGTATTTTCAGGTTTTGCAATGGTACAAACCCTTTTATTGGTTATGCGAAAAGCCATGGCCTTGGAAGCTTACATTCATACCAAACATGTTGAATACATGAATATTGTCATCATGGTAACTGGTTCAATTGTGGGTACAGCCTATATTACAGAACTATTTATTTCATGGTATTCTGGAGTAGAATATGAGTCTTATGCCTTTCTTAATAGAGCCACAGGACCTTATTGGTGGGCATATTGGTCAATGATGACATGTAATGTAATCTCACCACAGCTCATGTGGATTCGTCGTTTGAGAAGAAGTTTATTATTTACTTTCTTTATTTCAATAGTTGTAAACATAGGTATGTGGTTTGAGCGCTACGTAATTATCGTTACCTCAATACACCGAGATTATGTGCCAGCTGCTTGGAGTATGCATTTCCCTAGTCATATTGATATCGCCGTATACATCGGTACAATTGGCTTGTTCTTTGTGTTCTTCTTATTATTCGCGCGGTTCTTTCCTGTTCTAGCGCTCAATGAAGTGAAATCTATATTGAAGGGTTCAGGGCAGTCTTATAAAGAGTCTCCAGATTATCATAAACATCATTAAGTAAATGCTATGTCAGACAAAGTTCTATATGTAATGTACGACGATGATCATGTGCTAAAAGATAGCGCAAAAAAACTCGTCGAAAAAGGAGTAAAAATAACAGAGGTTTTTTCTCCATTCCCTATACATGGTATTGATCCAATTATTGGTGTTAAAAATACACGACTAGGAATCATGGCCTTTTTGTATGGTCTAACGGGCTTAACACTTGCAACAATTGGTATGCGATTTTTTATGGTAACCGATTGGCCTATGAATATTGGTGGAAAACCGAATTTTTCATATTTAGAAAATATCTTGGCCTTTGTGCCCATAAGTTTTGAGTTTACTGTAATGTGCGCCGCACACGGAATGGCGATCACGTATTTACTTCGAAACAAAACACTTCCTGGCATGCCCGCTCAAAATCCTGATCCGCGCACAACGGACGATAAATTTGTGATGGAAATACGCTTGAGTGAGAATAACAAAATTTCCGAGAAAGAACTCGACAAAATGTTGCAAGAAGTAGGATATTTAGAGTTGGATAAAAAAGAAATTAAATAAGTTCAGGGTCTTATGAAAAAAATAATATACACAACACTTAGTGGAGCAATCTTAAGCCTTTCATTGCTTCTGAACTCATGTGTTTCCAATGCAGACAGCCCAGGATTAGAATATGCACCTGATATGTATCGGACGCCGGGCATAGAAACCTATGTAGATTATGGGGAGGTTCGAGGCCGAGAAAACAAACAATGGAAAGGTCGTTTATCAGCTCTGACGCCACCGCGCAACACGGTGCCATACTATGGAACAGATTCGTCAGAAGTTATGCTCATGTTGCCTTATTTTCGCAAGCCAAATGTGGCTTTTCGCCAAACACATGGTTTATATGGTTGGGATTACTCAACTGCAGATGAATATACTTTAGCTGTCAATGACAAAAACCCAATTACTTTAGATAAAGATAACGCCGAGACTTATATTTCTAAGGGCAAGGAACTGTTTACTGCTATGTGTCAGCATTGCCATGGAGAGAAAGGTGATGGTCAGGGCCCAATGGTTGTGTCAAAAGCTTATTCTGGAGTTCCTAATTATGTGGGCTTAGCTGCAACTGAGGGGCAGATGTTTTATTCCATTTACTATGGTAAAGGCATGATGGGTTCACATGGTTCTATTTTGAACAAAAAAGAAATTTGGAGCATTATACATTATATACGTCGTATACAGGATGCCAATTATGGTAAGTTTGATGCCAACGGCGCAGCAGTTTCAACTTTGGTTTCTGACACTACTAACGCGAATTAATCAAGACGAGCAATGGAATTTCAAATAACTAAAAAAGCAAAAAATGTAGCATTCGGACTCATGGGTCTGGGCACATTGCTAACTATTATCGGTGTGGTACTTTCTGCATCTGATCATCATTTCTTTACGCGTTTGATGGCCTCGGGCTTGATCAGTGGCTTCTTTTTCTTTGCTTTGGGCTTGGGCGCATTGTTTTTCCTTGCGCTTAAATACGCAACAGAATCTGGATGGTATGCAGCAATTAAGCGTGTAATTGAGGCAGTAGCTGGGTTCTTACCTATAGGTATGATCGTTTTAGGCTTAGTTTTGTTAGTGATTACAATAAACGATGGCGCACACATTTATTCTTGGATGGACCCAAAAGTAAAAGCTCACGACGAATTAGTGCGTCATAAAGCAGCTTACCTAAACCCAATATTCTTTTGGATTCGCACCATAGTTTATTTTACAACTTATTTCTTATTTTGGAGAGGATTCAAAAAGCGATCATTAGAAGAGGATAGCGTTGGAGGCACAGCATTGCACTTCAAAAATTATAAAAGAGGAGCCTTATTTTTAGTATTCTTTGCAGTATTTAGCTCAACTTCTGCTTGGGATTGGATCATGTCGATCGATGTGCATTGGTTTTCTACCCTTTTTGGTTGGTATACATTTGCCGGTATGTGGTGCTCAACGATGGTAGTTTTGGTTCTGACCACATTATATCTTAAAAAATTAGGTCACCTTTCAAACGTCAACAACTCTCACATTCACGATTTAGGTAAATGGACTTTTGCCACATCTTTCTTATGGTCATATTTATGGTTTTCACAATTTATGTTGATTTGGTATGCAAATATCGGGGAAGAAGTAGTGTATTTTCAAACAAGAATTGCTGAATTTAAATTATTATATTTTGGCATGTTCATCATTAATTTTGCATTCCCAATGTTGATTTTGATGTCGCGCGACGCTAAACGAAACGCGGGAATTCTTGTTTTTGTTGGCTTAACCATTCTAATGGGCCATTGGCTAGATGTCTACATTATGGTATCAGCAGGTTCGTTAGGGGCAAATGCCAAGTTGGGTGCTTTAGAAATCGGAATGGCCTTGCTTATGGCAGGAACTTTTATATATGTCGTTTTGCGCAATTTAAGTAAAGCGCCATTGACACCTGTTAATCACCCATTCTTAGATGAAAGTAATCACCACGAAATTTAATTTGAAGACAATATAAAAAGTCATGGAAAATAAATTAATCATTTTAATTGTCATTGTTTTAGGTGTAATTGCGGTTGCACAATTGGCTAGGATTTACGAAATATCTGCCAAATTACGTAAGCGTCAGGAAAACGAAATATCTAGTCGAGATAACAATTTAAATGGCCGTTTAATGTTTGGCTTTATGCTGTTCATGTTCGGCTGGTTCATTTACCTTATGTATGCTTATGGTTGGACGGGCAGAGGGCCGGCAGCTTCGGATGAAGGAAATGAAATGGATTGGCTCTTCAATTTAAATTTGGTGATTATCATTGTGATTTTCTTTTTTACGAATTTCCTCCTATTTTATTTTACATGGAAATATGTAAAGAAACCTGGTGTGCCCGCTTTTTATTATCCGCACAATAATAAGTTAGAAATGCTCTGGACAGTTGTTCCAGCGATAGTTTTAGCGGTAATTATTATACTAGGTTTGCAGACTTGGAGCCATTTGACAGGTCCAACTAAACCTGAAGCTGAAAAAATAGAGTTATTCTCTAAACAATTTGATTGGACTGCCCGATATGCTGGAGCAGACAATACACTGGGCCTCTATGATTATAAATTAACGCTAGACAACAACGAGTTAGCGCTCTTGACAACCAATACCATTGATTCGTCTTTGAATTATATGTTGAACGGGCCGTCGGGCATACGGATTTTACAAAATTTAATCAACAATAGAGATACTGTTTTTAGTGACTCAACACTTAATGTAATTAGAGCTGATTTATCTAGAAAAGAAAGGACTTATCGATTTTTGACACAAATGAAACAAAATCATAACGCTAAACTTGATGCTAACGCTTGGGACGATATCATTCAAAAAGACACCCTATACTTGTGTAAAGGTCAGGAATATGAAGTAGCATTGCGTGCTAAGGATGTCATTCACTCTGCGTATTTCCCTCACTTTCGCGCACAAATGAATGCTGTTCCCGGTATGGCTACTCGCTTGAAATTCACACCCAACATGACCACAACAGAAATGCGTCGAGAAAAAAATGACGAAAATTTCAATTACATATTGATGTGTAATAAAATTTGTGGTGGCGCGCATTATAAAATGAAAATGATTGTGGTTGTCCTAGATAAACCCGCCTATAAAAAATGGATGGATGCCAAGAAAAAGGCAACCTTTAAAGATCAGTATTTTCCTGTTGCTGCAGTTACCCCTGCAGAAGCAACAGACACAACAATGAATTAATTTTTTAGAAACGATAAATAACAAAATAATGGCTTCACACGACGCACAGGCACACGGACATCATGATGAACACCATCATCATGAGGAGCATTTTATCTCTAAATACATCTTTTCTCAAGACCATAAAATGATTGGCAAGCAATTCTTAATGACTGCTGTCTTTATGGGTCTAGTTGCAATGATGTTATCGATCATGTTTAGAATACAATTGGCTTGGCCAGGAGAAAGTTCAGATTTCTTATCTTTTTTCCTTGGCGAAAAATGGGCGCCTAATGGTGTCCTCAAAGAAGATATGTATTTAGGCTTGGTCACCATTCACGGAACCATTATGGTATTCTTCCTTCTTACAGGAGGTTTGTCGGGAACGTTTTCTAACATTTTGATTCCTCTTCAATTAGGCGCTCGTGATATGGCTTCAGGTTTTTTAAATATGCTTTCATACTGGTTTTTTGCACTTTCATCGTTGCTAATGATTGTATCATTATTTGTTGAGTCAGGGCCCGCTATGGCCGGCTGGACAGTCTATCCACCGCTATCTGCGTTGCCACAGGCAGTTTCAGGTTCAGGCTTTGGAATGACACTTTGGTTGGTTTCGATGGCCATTTTCATTGCCTCATCATTGCTCGGTTCGTTGAATTACATCGTTACGATCATCAACCTTAGAACCAAAGGAATGAAAATGACGCGTATGCCATTAACAATTTGGGCGTTCTTTGTAACGGCAGTTTTAGGTGTTTTATCGTTTCCTGTTCTTTTATCTGCAGCACTCCTTTTAATTATGGATCGCCTTATGGGAACTTCATTTTATTTATCTGACATTATTGTTGGGGGTGAAATGCTAACCAATCACGGTGGTTCTCCTATTCTTTATCAGCATTTGTTCTGGTTCTTGGGTCACCCTGAGGTATATATTGTATTATTACCTGCCTTGGGATTATCGTCGGAAATCATTGCGACCAATTCTAGAAAACCAATCTTTGGATACAAGGCAATGATTGGCTCAATCCTTGCAATTGGATTTTTATCCTTTATTGTTTGGGGGCATCACATGTTCGTAACAGGAATGAATCCATTTCTGGGTAGCGTCTTTGTATTTACCACACTTTTGATTGCCATTCCATCGGCCGTTAAAGTATTTAATTATTTAACAACCTTGTGGAAAGGTTCCTTGGTATTGACTCCTGCCATGCTATTTGCTATAGGCTTGGTTTCTACTTTTATTACTGGTGGCGTAACTGGAATTATTTTGGCAGATTCAGCCCTTGACATTATGTTGCACGATACTTATTTCGTTGTAGCGCACTTTCACATTGTTATGGGGATGTCTGCTGTATTTGGTATGTTTGGGGGTATTTACCATTGGTTCCCAAAAATGTTTGGCAAGATGCTCAATACTAGATTGGGATATGCACATTTCTGGATTACATTAGTTGGCGCCTATGGAGTTTTCTTCCCAATGCACTTTGTAGGATTGGCTGGTGCGCCGCGTCGTTATTATGATTACTCTGCTTACGGAGAATTTGATAACAATTCATTAAATCTGATGGTTGATTTAAACGAAATCATAACTGTTTTTGCTATCATTGCAGCCCTAGGTCAGTTAATTTTCTTGTTCAATTTTTTCTACTCGATTTTTAGAGGCCCTAAATCACCGCAAAATCCATGGTCTTCAACAACCTTAGAGTGGACCACTCCTGTAGAACATATTCATGGAAATTGGCCAGGTGAATTGCCAACAGTACACCGTTGGCCTTATGACTATTCTGTCCCAGGTGAAGAGAGTGATTTTATTACTCAAGTAACACCACTAAAAGAAGGTGAGCAGTCACATTAGATAATTTTGTATTTCAAAAAAAGGCCCTAGCATTAGGGCCTTTTTTATTGAATGAATTTTTCTAAACTATGCAAATCACTTAGCTGATTCTAATTGTTGTGAAATATTTTCCAGCTCCTTGTAAAAATCTTCTCCAAAAGCTCTGATTAATGGCGCTTTTAAAAATTTAAAAACGGGCATATTCAATTTTTCTCCACAAGCGCAAGCTGGTTGGCAAATTGTCCATTGCTCATAATTAAGGGCGGTGTAATTATTGAATTGTTTAGTGCGAATAGGATACAAGTGGCACGAAATGGGTTTGATAAAATCAATTTTATTCTCGCGTTGCGCTTTTTCAATAGCACATTTGGCAATATTAGCTTCATCAAAGTAGACAAAAGCACATTCTTTATTATCTACTAAGGTTGTTTGGGCCTCAAAATCCTCATCCAATGAGGCTACACCATTAGTTTTTATTGCCTCGACTCCCTCTTTTCGCATGTAGGGCTTAATGTATTCAAGATTTTTTTCAATCAAAGAAACTTCACTTTGAGTAAGCGGTGCGCCTTGATCTCCTTCAACACAGCATGCTCCTTTGCAGGCATTAAGATCGCATACAAATTTTCTTTCGAAGATTTGAGTGGAAATAATTTTATCTTCAATTTCGACTAACATAATACAAAGATACATTATGATTTTGTGGATTAATTTAAATGCCGTATATTTG
This sequence comes from Crocinitomicaceae bacterium, assembly GCA_030830785.1. Taxonomy (GTDB): domain Bacteria; phylum Bacteroidota; class Bacteroidia; order Flavobacteriales_D; family Crocinitomicaceae; genus UBA952. The sequence continues at coordinate 109,294 of JAURMI010000002.1, read as the reverse complement.
CAACACATTTGATTAATGATAAAACGAGGGGACGCAAGTCCCCTCTTTTTTTCGATAACAATACTATGTTAGATAAGAAACTTATAGAATCATTAATTGCCGAAAGAATAGACGAACTCAATAATGGTCTATACCTTGTCGATTTGCGCATTTCACCCACAAATGTGATTCATGTTGAATTGGATAAACTAAAGGGCGGAGTAAGTGTGCATGATTGTGTTTCTGTTTCTAGAAATATAGAACACAATTTGGACAGAGAAAAAGCTGACTTTGAATTACACGTTTCTTCTGCAGGTCTAGATAAGCCAATCAGGCATATCAACCAGTTTGCTAAGAATGTTGGACGTAGTTTTAAAGTGCAGTCATTACAAGGAGATAATTTTGAAGCTGAACTTGTAAAAATGGCCGATGACAATCTAATTTTTAAAAAACGCGAGCAAAAACGCGAAGAAAATAAAAAGAAAAAAGTTTGGGTAGAAGAAATAATTGAACTACCCTTCAACCAAGTAAAAGATGCAAAAATTGTAATTTCATTTAAATAATACCCATGAATAGTTTGGAACTTGTTGACTCATTTTCAGAGTTTAAAGAACTTAAAAATATTGATAAGCAAACAATGCAGCATGTGCTAGAAGATGTATTTCGTGCCATGCTCAAAAAGAAATTCAATACTGATGAACATATAGACATCGTTGTCAACATTGATAAGGGTGACGTACAAATCTTTTTAAATAAAGAAATTGTAGATGATGGTGAAGTAGAGGATTCAAATACAGAAATAGCTTATTCAGATGCCATTAAAATTGAACCTGACTTTGAAATAGGTGAGGAGGTAACTGAAGAATTTAAATTTGAGGATTTTGGTCGTCGCAATGTACTTGCATTGCGTCAAAACCTTATTTCTCGAATTATGGAGCTTGAAAAAGACCAACTTTATAACAAATATAAAGAGCGAATTGGTGAAATTGTAACTGGTGAGGTATATCAAGTTTGGAAAAAAGAAATCCTTATAATGGATGACGACAGCAACGAACTAATACTTCCAAAGAGCGAGCAAATCCCATCTGATTTCTTTAAAAAAGGTGAGTCTGTTCGTGCAGTGGTTGCTAAAGTGGACATGCGCAATAGCACCCCAGTTATTATTCTTTCACGCACTGCTCCTGAGTTTTTGGAGCGTTTGTTTGAGTTAGAGGTTCCGGAGGTGTTTGATGGCCTTATTACGATTAAGAATATTGTCCGTGAACCAGGAGAACGTGCAAAAGTAGCTGTAGAATCTTACGATGACCGCATTGATCCTGTAGGCGCTTGTGTTGGAATGAAAGGATCTCGTATTCATGGAATTGTTAGAGAATTGCGCAATGAAAACATTGACGTAATTAATTTTACTAGTAATCAGCAATTACTCATCCAGCGCGCATTATCACCTGCTAAGATTACTTCCATGGAAATTTTAGATGATGAAAAACGCGTCAAAGTATTTTTAAAACCCGATCAAGTGTCTTTGGCCATTGGTAAAGGGGGTAATAATATAAAACTTGCTGGAAAACTTTGTGGTTACGAGATTGATGTTTATCGCGATGGCGAAGTCGATATTGAGGATGTTGATTTAGAAGAATTTGCCGATGAAATCGATGGTTGGATAATCGATGAGCTCAAAGCAATTGGTTGTGATACGGCCAAGGCTGTTCTTGAGATCAGCATTGATGATTTAGTAGCACGTACAGACCTCGAAAAAGAAACCATTGAAGAAGTATTCCGTATTTTAAAAGCGGAATTTGAATAACTTTAAAATATTAAGGAGCGCAAAAGTAAATTATGGCGGGAAAACCGATTCGTTTAGGAAAAGCAGCAGGAGAATTGAATGTAGGAATACCAACTATTGTTGAATTCTTGGGTTCAAAAGGGATAGTCATTGATCCGACACCAAACTCACGTTTGGATCAAGAGCACTATGATATTTTATGTCAAGAGTTTGCCGCAGACCAAAGTATGAAAGAGCAGTCTAAAGCTGTTTTAAGAAGAGAGAAGCGTGAATCTTTATCTCTAAAAGATAAAACTGTTGATGAGCCTAATGATGCGCAGGCAGTCGAGGAAGACGATGATGAAGAAATTAATTTAGAAGAAATTAAACGTCAGGTTCTTAACGAGACTTCACCAACAGACCTCTCCTCAGACTCAAGTGATACTAAATCAGAAATTCAATCTAAAAGTGTAGAGACAAAAATTAATGTTGTCGGTAAAATCAATTTAGAGGCCATTAATCAACGCACTCGACCTGAAAAAGCCAAGGACAGCAATAAAGCTAAAGACAATGCTTCGACTCACCAAGAGAAAGCAAAACCTGAAAGTCCTACTACCTCATCTGATAAATCCGATGTGGAAGCAACTTTAGAGAGTCCGGCACCAATTGAAACAATTCGCGTGTCTAGACAATCCCTATCAGGGCCAACGGTGCTTGGTAAAATTGAATTACCGACAGAAAGGCCTCGAACACCAGTTGCCTCATCTTCAGACGATGCCAATTCAAAGCGCAAACGCAAACGCATCAAGAAAGTAGATCCGAGCAATACCAATAATGCCAATAATAAGCCTAAAATAGAAAAGGCTGAAATTTCCGACCAGGATATTCAAAAAGAGATCAAAGAAACGCTTGCAAGACTTTCTAATCAAGGAGGTAAATCGAAAGCTTCAAAAAATCGTCGTCAAAAACGAGATATAAATGCTCAGCGCCGTCAAGAAGAGATGGCAATGGCCGAACTCGAAGAAAAAACACTAAAACTTACCGAATTCGTTACCGTTTCTGAGCTTGCTTCTATGATGAATATTCAGCCAACCCAAGTTATTTCTGTTTGTATGTCATTGGGTATTTTTGCTTCGATCAATCAACGCCTTGATGCAGAAACTATTCAAATTGTAGCAGATGAGTTTGGATTTGATACTGAATTCATCAGTGCAGAATTACAGGATGCTATTTCGGTGGTTGAAGATCAGCCCGAAGAATTAATTGCACGCCCGCCAATCATTACTGTTATGGGCCACGTGGATCATGGTAAAACTTCCTTGCTCGACCGCATCCGAAATGCGAATGTTACTGAAGGTGAAGCAGGCGGTATTACCCAACATATTGGTGCTTATTCTGTTACCTTAAAGGATGGTCGTAAAATGACCTTTTTAGATACGCCTGGTCACGAAGCCTTCACTGCGATGCGCGCAAGAGGAGCCCAAGTAACAGATGTTGCGATAATTATTGTAGCTGCTGACGATGATGTAATGCCTCAAACAAAGGAGGCGATTTCTCATGCACAAGCCGCAAATGTACCAATGATTTTTGCCATCAATAAAATTGATAAGCCCGGTGCTAATGCAGATAAAATTCGCGAACAGTTATCAGCCATGAATATTCTTGTAGAAGATTGGGGTGGCAAATACCAAGTTCAAGAAATTTCTGCAAAACAGAATTTGAATATAGATGCCTTGCTAGATAAAGTTTTACTCGAAGCGGAATTACTTGATCTTAAAGCCAACCCAAATAAAAATGCAATTGGAACAGTTATCGAGTCTTCTTTAGATAAAGGGAAAGGATATGTGACAAACATGCTCGTTGAGGCAGGCACCATGCGCATTGGTGATGTTATTTTAGTGGGCCGCTATTATGGCCGTGTACGCGCTATGCAAGATGAACACGGAATAGCATTAAAAGAGGCTGGTCCTGCGCAACCTGTTGCAGTTCTCGGAATCAATGGCGCCCCTAGTGCAGGCGATAATTTCAACGTTTTGGACGATGAAAAAGAAGCAAAATCAATTGCTCAAAAAAGAGAGCAGTTATATCGAGAACAAGGTTTGCGCACAACAAAACATATTACCCTCGATGAAATTGGTCGTCGTTTAGCCATTGGTGATTTTAAAGAATTGAATATTATCGTTAAAGGTGATGTAGATGGTTCAATTGAAGCCCTTTCTGATTCACTTTTAAACCTTTCTACTGAAGAAATCCAAGTTAACATCGTATTAAAAGGTGTTGGCGCAATCACTGAGGCAGATGTCAACCTTGCTTCAGCCTCTGACGCAATTATTGTCGGTTTCCAAGTAAGACCTACATTGCCAGCACGTAAATTGGCTGAAAGCGAACAAATCGATATCAGGATGTATTCGGTAATTTATAAGGCCATTGAAGAAATAAAAGCAGCAATGGAAGGGATGCTTTCACCTGACATTGAAGAAAAAGTTACTGGATCTGCTGAGGTAAGAGAAGCTTTCGAGATTACTAAGGTTGGAACAATAGCAGGTTGTTACGTACTTGATGGAATCATTAAAAGGACTTCTAAGGTACGCCTTATCCGCGATGGTATTGTTGTTCATTCTGGCAATCTTGGTTCATTGAAGCGATTTAAAGACGATGTCAAAGAAGTCAAGAATAATTATGAATGTGGTTTAAACATAGATAATTTCAACGACATTCAAATTGGCGATATTATTGAAGCATACGAGGAGGTTGAAGTAGCAAGAAAATTATAGAACGCTGCGTCAATTTCTTTAATAGTATATTTGTTTATTGAAAATATTTTATCATGGTCCATTTAGAAAGTATTAAGCATATAGAATTTGGGGTAATTGGTGTGCCGCAAATAATTATAATATTGGTGATAGTACTTCTATTCTTTGGCGGCAGAAAAATCCCTGAATTGATGAAGGGTCTTGGTCAAGGAGTAAAAGAATTCAAGGATGCTTCCAAAGGAGACAATCCTGAAACCAACACTTCAAACGAGAATTCTAAAGAAGAAAAGTAAGGGCATGTACCGAACTATCTCAGCAATTCAGGATGCCTTGCGTTCTGGCAAGTCGGCTTTAGATATAGTCGAAGAGCATTTGTCTGCAATTGCTGCAAATCAACATCTTAATGCGTTTTTAGAAGTTTTTGAACAAACTGCCAAGGAGCAAGCTATTCGAGTAGATGAGAAAATTAAAAATGGCACTGCTGGAAAGTTAGCAGGTGTCATTGTTGGAATAAAAGATAATATATGTTACAAAGGGCATAAGGTATCAGCTGCATCGAAAATTTTATCTGGATTTGAGTCAATTTACACTGCTACTGTTTTGCAAAGATTACTCGATGAAGATGCTATTGTTATAGGCCGATTAAATTGTGATGAATTTGCAATGGGGAGCTCAAATGAAAATTCGGCTTTTGGCCCCGTTCTTAATAATTGGAACAACCAATATGTGCCCGGTGGTTCATCTGGAGGGAGCGCAGTAGCGGTTGCAGCTCAACTCTGCACGGTTTCTTTGGGTTCCGATACCGGAGGATCAGTTCGTCAACCAGCTTCTTGGACAGGAACCATTGGTCTAAAACCAACATATGGAAGGCTTAGTAGATATGGGTTAATTGCATATGCATCCTCTTTTGATCAAATAGGTTTTTTTACCAATGATCTTAAGGACAACCAATTGTTATTAGAAATTACCGCAGGTCACGATCAATACGATGCTACTAGCTCAAGTGTTCCTGTTCGCAATCGCTCAACATTTTCTGATAAGTTAAAGATTGGAATCTTATCTGAATGTTTGACCCATCCTGGATTAGATCAGCAAATTAAAGATAAATTAATCCAAACTTTGGATCACCTCAAATCAGCGGGTCACCAAATAATTGAAATGAGTTTTCCTTATTTAGAATATATGGTGCCGGCCTATTACGTGCTTACCACAGCAGAAGCATCCTCAAATTTGGCACGTTTTGACGGTGTCCATTACGGATATCGGAGTTCTTCTGCAAAAGGAGTTGAGGAAACTTATACCAAATCAAGAAGTGAGGGTTTTGGTTTAGAAGTACAGCGTCGTATCATGACTGGAACATTTGTGTTGTCACAGGGTTATTATGATGCTTATTACACCAAAGCACAACAAGTACGACGTATGTTAAAAGACCACACTTCAAACTTGTTGAAATCTTGCGATGTGCTTTTAATGCCTACCACGCCTACAACAGCTTTTGAACTAAATGCAGTGAAAGACCCAATACAAATGTATTTGCAAGATATTTTTACGGTTCATGCCAACCTTACAGGAAATCCAGCAATTAGTATTCCATTTGGCGTTCACTCAAATGGATTGCCATTTGGCGTACAACTAATGGCACAAGATTTGGAAGAAGATTTGCTATTTTATGCATCAACTAAAATTCAGGAAATACTATGAGCAAATTGTTTTTGATAAGTTTCTTCGTCTTAACAGCTTCTATGATAGTAGCGCAAAAGCCAGCACACTTAGCGCGCCCTTCGGACATCTTAGATCCTGACCCATTTGTAAATACAGTTCAACAAAGTTTGAATTTATTTTACGCAGACTATGCAAATTCAAGTAAATATGACTCTATAATTACCGCATTGAATTATACGGAAGGGCAAATACCAACTTTTTCTGATTCAATGATTTGCGCACGATTGTCACAAATGAATGAACTTACGCCATTCCATTTAGATTGCAATCAAACCACTCTTTCTAGAATAAGGTTTTTTGAAGAACAAAGACGTGGATTTATTCGCGTTGCTCTAGGTCGTTCGGCATTGTATTTTGATATGTTTGAAGAAAAACTCTCAGAATATGGTTTGCCTTTGGAACTTCGATTTTTGTCTGTTATTGAGAGTGGCTTGCGTCCACAAGTGAAATCAAGAGCAGGCGCATTAGGGCTTTGGCAATTTATGTATAAGACAGGACTTTATTTTGACCTCAAAGAAAATTCTTACATTGATGAGCGCATGGATCCGGAAAAATCCACCGATGCCGCTTGTCGTTACCTAAAAAAGCTATTTGGCATTTATGGCGACTGGAATTTAGCATTGGCAGCCTATAATGCCGGCCCAGGAAATGTCAATAATGCAATTAGAAGATCTGGAGGTAAAAAAACCTATTGGGAGGTACGGCCTTTTCTACCAAAGGAAACGCAAGGTTACGTACCTAATTTTATTGCTGCTGCTTACATGATGACTTATCACGCTCAATACAATATTATTCCAATGGAGGCAGATATTCACAATGCGCAATTAGACACCATGTGTTTAACCTCAGGTATTCATATGCAAACTATAGCCAAACTTGTTGACTGGGATTTAGAACAAATACAGAGCTTGAATCCCATTTATAAATCTACGTATATTCCTAAAATGTCGCCATCGAGTTGCATTACAGGTCCATTAGAAAAAATTGGATTAATCGTTGGCTATGAAGATTCGCTTTACTTACTTGAAGATGCGCTCTATAACCCGAAGTCAGCATCAGCAAGGCCAACCGAAAATCAAAATTCATCAACCGATAATTCGCCAAGTGTAAAAAACAATCAAACTGATAATCTGATTTATCATCAAGTCAAATCCGGCGAAAATATTCAACAAATAGCTTCGCGCTATGATGTAAGTACCGAACAAGTAATGGAATGGAATAATTTAAGGACTACCAATATTTATGTGGGTCAAAAACTTTCTATTTATTCCGAAAAGAAACCAACTCCAACTCCCAAACCAACTCCGCCAGCCAAAAAGTATTATACTGTGAAGGCTGGAGATACTTTTAGTAAAATTGCCAAGCGTTATAATATGACTCAGGCACAATTACAAAAATTAAATCCAGGTATTCGCGTTAATGTCATTGTAGTTGGCCAACGTATCCGTGTAAAGTAGTGACTAATGAAGCTCTCAGGCGTAATAATTACTTACAATGAAGAGCGTAATATAGGACGCTGTTTAGAATCTTTACAAGAGGTATGTGATGAGATTCTTGTTTTAGATTCATTTTCTACAGATAAAACCCAAGAGATATGTCAAAGTTTTGGAGTACGCTTTGAACAAAATGAATTTGTAGGACACATCCAACAAAAAAACGAAGCCTTGCAGCGCGCAAAACATCCATGGATTTTATCATTGGATGCTGATGAGGCATTGACTCCAACCTTAAAACAGTCAATCCTATCTATTAAGAAGAAGGCCCCCAAAAATGGAGGATACACTATGAATCGTTTGACCTCATACTGCGGAAAATGGATTCATCACAGTGGTTGGTACCCAGATACGAAATTGCGCTTGGTGTCAAAAGCAAATGCCTCTTGGGGTGGCACAAATCCGCATGACAAACTTATCGCTGAAGAAAATCTTTCTATTACGCATTTAAAAGGTGATTTATTGCATTATTCCTACTATACCAAAGAAGATCATTTCAAACAGATTGCCTTTTTTTCACAAATTGCAGCAAAAGAATTATATGCCAAAAAGGTTAAAAGTTCTTTGTTCAAAATAGGAATCAAAACCATGGCGCAATTCATCAAAAGTTACTTTATTAAATTGGGATTTTTAGATGGATTAGCTGGCTGGCATATTGCAATAAGAAGTGCCTATGGTACACATCAAAAATATGCACTTTTGCGAAAACATTGGCAAGATGCTTAACCCCAAAAATATTTTGCTCAGCAGAACCGATGCAATAGGTGATGTGTGTTTGACGCTCCCAATTTGCATGGCACTTAAAGAAAAATTCCCCACGGCAAAATTGACTTTTTTGTGTACAAAATACACAAGGGCAGTAGTAGATTGCTTTTCATCTATCGATGCTATTTTGACTTTAGAAGAAATTCAAGCGCTGGGTCAAAATGACCGGATGGCACTTCTTGGAAATTTTGATGTAGTTGTTCATGTGTTTCCAAATAAACAAGTGGCCGCATGGTGTAAAAAAGCAAAAATTGCCATGCGCATTGGGACTTCTCACCGATGGTTTCATTGGTTTTATTGTAATCAACGCCCAAGATTTTCAAGAATTCATTCTCCTATACACGAAGCGCAATTAAATTTTAAACTCCTTATTCCTTTGGGCATATTAGAAACCCCAAGTTTGGAAAAAATAAATGCAAATTTAAGTTTTCTTCCATCTCAACTTCAGCTTGACCATCAAATGTCGGATTGGCAAAATGTAATTTTAATGCATCCAAAATCAAATGGGAGTGGAGTGGAGTATGACATGGGGAATTACATTAAACTTGCAAAACAGCTGAGTTCAAAAGGGTATTTAATTTTTTTTACCGGGACAGAAAAAGAAGGGTCTAATTTTAGAGAGCAAATTCCAAATGACCCACGGATTTTTGACTTCACTGGAAAATGGGATTTACCTTCATTTATTGCGGTTATTTCAAAAGTAAAAGCCTTGGTAGCTTGTTCAACGGGCCCTTATCACATCGCGGGTTTGTCTGGTATCCGCGCTATTGGTCTGTTTTCACAACGAAATCCTGTTCATTCAGGTCGATGGGCAGCACTTGGGCCAAAAGTAGTGGCTTTAACTGCTAGGAAATCTTGTAAAGCATGCGCTTCAGGTAAAAATTGCCAATGCATTCAGGAAATTGAACTCAAAGATATTATTCATGCTATTGAAAGTTGATTTGATCCGTAATATAATATTAGCGATTTCTGTGCTATGTTTTAGTTACGGGCTGTTTCACTGGGGAAATGGTATCGGACAATTTAATTTTGAAGCATTAATTAAATCTATTGCTCAAGGCCTAGCTATTGGTCACATTTATTTTTGGTTTCAAAGCAAATTGCACACTAATTTAAAGTCTGGAGTTTTTTTTAGTTTGGTTTTTATTCCAGCAGGAATTTATTTCTATGCATTTTTCTCAGTTCTGCCATTTTTATGGTTTTGGCTATTATTGCTCATTCAATTTCTCTTGGTTTTCACTTACGAAAGCCGTATAAATTGGCGTCGGATTCCCTTATTAAAAAATATACTAATTGCAGTGATGTGGTTTATTCAGCTAAACTTAATTCCAGGCCTGGCAGGGAATATGAATTTGATTTTTACACCGTTTTTATTATTTTATTTTGCCTTAAGTCTTCAGGTAGATATTGAAGATATAGAAGTAGATAACGGGAAGATAAATACGCTTGCTGGAATGCTCGGCGCAAGAAACGCAAGTTTTTTAGTTGTATTCCTTCTATCATTATTTTCATTTTATATTAATTTACCTTGGGTTTGGATTATGTTGACCCTTCTTGTCATTAAACTCGAATTACGACTTCCCAAAGGCAGTTATGACCTTTTATTATTGTTTCTAGGTCTTTACTTTATGTTCCTTTAAATTCTAGCTTTGTATCTTTGTGCATTCTAAAAGCAAACATGGACTACTCTTTTAAAGCAATTGAGGCCAAATGGCGAAAACTTTGGCAAGAGCGCAACACATATAAAGTTACCGAAGACCCAAATAAACCCAAATTTTATGTCTTGGATATGTTTCCCTATCCTTCAGGGGCGGGCTTGCACGTAGGGCATCCGCTAGGTTATATTGCCTCAGATATATATGCCCGATACAAACGCCTGAAGGGGTTCAATGTTTTGCATCCGATGGGTTATGATTCGTTTGGCCTTCCAGCTGAACAATACGCCATTCAAACAGGCCAGCATCCTGCAATTACCACCAAAGAAAATATCAACAGATACCGTCAGCAGCTCGATTTAATGGGCTTTAGTTTTGACTGGAGCCGCGAAGTACGCACCTCAGATCCATCCTATTATAAATGGACTCAATGGATTTTCAAGCAACTTTTCAACGCTTATTATGATACAAGTGCCAATAAAGCAAGAGATATCAAAACCTTAGTTGCTCAGTTTGAAAAAGAAGGAAATCTCTATACCACTGCTTTGCACGATTGTGAGCAACAATTTGATGCCTCAGCATGGAATGCTTTCACCACAAGACAAAAAGAAGAAGTATTACAACAATACAGAATGGCTTACTTGGCAGAAAGTTGGGTGAATTGGTGCCCTGCTCTCGGTACGGTATTGGCCAATGATGAAATTGTCAATGGAGTTTCTGAACGCGGAGGTCATCCTGTTGAGCAAAAGCAGATGATGCAATGGTCAATGCGCATCAAGGCCTATGCTGAGCGTTTGCTAGAAGGGCTTGAACGCATCGATTGGACAGATGCCCTCAAGGAACAGCAACGCAATTGGATAGGAAAATCAAAAGGGGCTAGTGTTCATTTTGGCGTGAAAAATAGTTCGTCACAAATAGAGGTTTTCACTACCAGACCAGATACTATTTTTGGTGTGAGTTTTATGGTATTAGCCCCTGAGCACCCACTTGTAAATGAAATTTCTTCAGCCGATCAAGCTACAACCATTCAAGCCTACCAACAACAAGCTGCACTCAAAACAGAGCGCGATCGCCAAGCAGATGTTAAAAATATTACAGGGGCATTTACAGGTGCTTATGCCATTCACCCATTTACAGGTGAAGAAATTCCAATATGGATCGGCGATTATGTTTTAGCGTCCTATGGCACAGGGGCTGTGATGGCGGTCCCTTGCGGAGATCAACGCGATTACGATTTTGCCAAGCATTTTGGATTGCCCATCCCAAATATTTTTGCAGATCAAGACATTTCAGAGTCTGCTTTTGCTGAAAAAGAGGGCGTCATAGCGAATTCAGATTTTCTAAATGGATTAGATATAAAATCTGCTACCGAGCGAGTCATTGCTGAGATGGAAAAGAATGGCATTGGACAAGGAAAAACTAACTACCGTTTGCGCGATGCAGTTTTCTCGCGCCAGCGCTATTGGGGCGAACCCTTCCCGGTCTATTATAAGGATGGTGTGCCTATGCTTGTAGATGACACACAATTACCAGTGACTTTACCAGAGGTAGACGCCTATTTGCCAACCGAGAATGGCGAACCACCGCTCGCAAGGGCCCCTAAATCAGCTTGGTCATGCCAACTTGGCGACAGGATGGAATACAATACAATGCCTGGTTGGGCCGGGAGTTCTTGGTACTTCTTGCGCTATATGGATCCATATAACGACAAGGCCTTCGCTGACCCAGAAAAATTGGCCTATTGGAAACAAGTGGATTTATATATTGGAGGTTCCGAACACGCAACAGGCCATTTGCTCTATGCACGTTTTTGGACTAAAGTACTTTTCGATTTAGGATTTATTTCCTTTGATGAGCCGTTTTCAAAACTTATCAATCAAGGCATGATTTTAGGTAAATCGGCGATTGCCTTTATTGGTCCTGATCAAAAGATGTACTCATCAGACATGCTTCCTACTAACAAAGAAGGGTTCCGAGAGGTGCGCATTCTTGTTGATTTACTCAATGATGACGACAGCATACAATTGGACGCGCTAAAAACATGGCAACCACAATTTACCAATCAAGAGTTTGTTTCCAATGCACAGGGTAAAGTAATTGTTAAAAGAGAAGTGGATAAAATGTCAAAGCGTTGGTATAACGTTGTTACGCCAGACGATCTTTGTGAAAAGTATGGTGCAGATACGCTGCGCATGTACGAAATGTTTTTGGGGCCACTAGAGCAAAGCAAGCCATGGGATACCAAAGGCATAACGGGGGTGCATAGTTTTTTAAAGAAATACTGGCGTTTATTTCACAGCAAAGGCACCTTTAAAGTTTTAGACAATGAACCTACACCAGAAGCCCTAAAATCGCTCCATAAAACGATAAAAAAACTCACCGACGACCTCGATCGGTTCTCCTTCAATACTGGAGTGTCGAGTTTTATGATTTGTGTGAATGAACTTACAGAGCAAAAATGCAATAACCGCCTAATTTTAGAACAGCTCACAATCCTCATGGCTCCTTATGCGCCACATATTTGTGAAGAAATTTGGTCTTTAATCCATCCTGAGGCCTCGAGTATATTTAATGAATCGTATCCTATTTTCAATCCTGCTTTTTTACAGGAAAGCACCTTTGATTATCCGGTTTCATTCAACGGTAAAATGCGCTTTAAATTGAGTCTTGATCTTTCATTAACTGCAACAGAAGTAGAAGCAGTTGTTCTTTCAAAACCCGAAACGCAAAAGTGGTTGGAAGGTAAATCACCAAAAAAGGTAATTGTAGTGCATGGTAAAATTGTCAATATTGTTCTTTAATCAATTAAAGCCAATAAACTTTCTGAATTTTTAACCTCAATGACGCTGCCTTGGAGTGCTGCACTGTGCGTATGAATTTGAGCACCACCAGCAAATAAGCGCACATTGGGCGCATCAATTGCCAAATTTTTAAAATAGCCAACAATGAAATGCTCGTCAACAGCTGTTAGCCAACTGCTCAAAACAATGGTAGGTTGAAGTTGCTTTATGCAGTCAACTAATGAGTCGTAGGGTAGGCTTTGTCCGAGATAATAAGTCTTTATTCCCTTATTTCGGAGTAAGTATTGATAAAATAACAATCCAATTTCATGCCAATCATGTTCGGGTAAAAATAGCAAAATCTTTTCCTTAGACTCTTGAGCAATGGGCAATTTGTCAATTTCGGAAACTACTTTTTGTCTGATGAGGTTAGAAATGAAATGTTCTTGCGCTGCCGATATGCTATTTACCAGCCACATAACACCAATTCTGTCTAAAAATGGGATCAGATTTTGGGCAAAGGTGGCTTCCAATCCTTTTTCATTGATGAGGTCAGCCAGCGTGTTGCGAAAGAGTAGTTCATCAAGTTCTAATAAGGCTAAAATTAATTTTTCTTCAGCGTTATCTACCGTAGTATTCAGTCTGATTTCAGATACCATATCATGTATGGCATCAGTACCCATATTGGCAATCTTTGATATTTTAATACCCTTTTTGTTAAGTAAGCAAACATTGAGTAATAAGGATAAATCAGCATCCGAATAGGTTCTAATTTTAGTGTCTGTCCTATCGGGTATAAGAATTCCATAGCGCTTCTCCCATATACGTATCGTATGCGCTTTGATTCCTGTTAAAATTTCAATGTCTTTGATTTTATAATCAGCCATTACTCTTCTTAATTCTTTGCTAACAACCGTATAAATAGATTGTTCAAAAATCATAGAAAATAAAAGAATCAAGTAAATTTGTAGGATGCAAATCAAGAGCGCAGATTTCATTATTTCTAATACCGAAGTCAGTAAATGTCCTAGTGATGGCAAAGCAGAATTTGCGTTTATTGGCCGCTCAAATGTAGGTAAGTCTTCATTGATTAATATGCTTACAGGTAAAAAAGGCTTGGCCAAGACTTCAGGTACCCCGGGCAAAACCCAACTCATCAATCATTTTTTAATTAATGAGCATTGGTATTTGGTTGATTTGCCTGGCTATGGTTATGCTAAAGTTAGCCGAAGTAAGCGAAGTTCTTTTGAGCGGTTCATTGCAGATTACCTCACAAAGCGTGAAACACTTTACAATATTTTTGTATTGCTCGATGCGCGGCTAGAGCCTCAAAAAATAGACCTAGAATTCATGAATTGGTGTGGTGAAAAAGGGCTTCCATTTGCCATGGTTTTCACAAAAATCGATAAACTTTCGAGTACAGCCCTCCAAAAAAACCTTGCCAAATACAAAAGGGAGATGCTTAAATTTTGGGAAGAATTACCTCCAGTTTTTACCACTTCAAGTGAATCGGGATTTGGCAAAGAGTCTTTGCTCAATTATATCGAACAAATATTAGCCTGAGTCCAGCCCTATCCTTGAATTTTCTTATCGAATTCCTTATTTTTGCCCTAAAATCTGATAATGGGAAGAGCATTTGAATACCGTAGAGCAGCAAAAGAAAAACGTTGGGACAAAATGTCTAAGATGTTTCCTAAACTTGGTAAGGCCATCACCATGGCTGCCAAAGAAGGCGGAATGGATCCAACCACCAATGCAAAGTTGCGAACGGCTATTCAAAATGCAAAGTCAGAAAACATGCCCAAGGACAATATTGAGTCTGCAATCAAGCGTGCTGCTCAAAAAGATATTGCCTCCTTCACTGAGGTCAATTACGAAGGGAAAGGGCCTCATGGTGTTTTGGTTTATGTAGAGTGCGCTACTGATAATCCAACCCGAACAGTTGCCAATGTGAAATCATATTTTAATAAGGCTGGCGGAGCATTGGTTCCAAATGGTTCTATGGAATTTATTTTTGCGCGTAAAAGTGTTTTTGAAATTGTGCGTACGGCTCAAATGGATCCTGAAATGCTAGAACTCGAACTTATCGATGCTGGTTGTGAAGAAATTGAAGTTGAGGATGAATTATTAACCCTGTACGGTGATTACACTTCATTTGGAACCTTAGCTAAAGCTTTAGAAGACATGCAAATAGAAGTGCAAAAGTCTAGTCTTAAACGCATTGCTACGAGCCCAGTTGATTTCACAGAAGATCAGTTAACGGAAATCGAAAAAATGCTGGATAAAATTGAAGACGATGACGATATCCAACAAGTCTTTACCAATATTGCATAATTTTTATACTAAAAACGTATTATTTACGTTATAATGTCTACTCAATTCCAATGCGCTCAAGCCTAAATTTATTTCTGACATTACTGCTTGTTTTCATGTCATGGGCTTGCTCGACAGAAAATAATACGCCGCTCAATAGATTTTATCATCAAACCACGGCAAAATATAATGGGCACTTCAACGCCAAGGAACTTTTACGGGTCTCGTTGAAAACATATAACGATAGTCGTAAAGAAAATTTTTATACGATTTTACCTGTTTTCCCTACTCCTGATGAAAAGGAAGTAAAAGGAATGATTCCAGCTATTGATACAGCGGTAGTGAAATGTGTTAAGGTAATTCTCAATCACAGCATGCCTACTGCAGAAAATATGTACTATAAAACAGTTGAGTACAACAAATGGATTGATGAGAATTGGCTCACTGTTGGTGAGGCCTACTTCTATCGTCGAGACTATCAAAAAGCACTTGAAAATTTTCAGTTTGTAAAGCGGTTTTTTGTCGACGATCCAAGCGCTTATGTTGCAAGTTTGTGGATTGCACGTATACATATCGAACAGCGCAAATATGCTGATGCTAAACTTATTTTGGACGCACTAAATGAGCGCGCTGTGATGCAAAATGATAAAATACTCAGAGACTACATTTGGTTTTTAAGAGATAAAAATCCTCAAGCAGGGGCCCCGATGTCCAGGGACCTACAATTTGAAATTCACAAGACTTATGCTGATTTAGAGCTGCGCAGAAAAGATTACGAATCGGCCATTGAGGGCCTACAAATGGCCATTGATAAATGTGGTGATGCGAAACAAAAAACGCGCTTGCACTTCATTTTAGGACAGGTTAATCAGTTGTTGAATAAGTCTGATGAAGCGGCACTTCATTTTTCAAAAGCAACAAAACCTTCAGCTGCTCCAGAAATAGCTTTCAATGCGCGTTTAAATCGGGCCATTGTTAGTGGTGATGAGCGCCTAATGTCTGATTTAGAAAAAATGTTACGCGATGCCAAAAATGCCACATTTAAAGACCAGATCTATTATGCAATGGCGCTGTTAGAATTAACTCAAGGCAACCGACCACAGGCCAAATCATATTTAACTTCTTCGGCATTTTTTTCAAATAATAACAAACGCCAACGGGCTCAATCATACCAAAAACTTGGAGATCTGTCTTTTGAGGAGAAAAACTTTGTTTGGGCACAAAAATACTACGATTCAAGTGCGCGATTCATTACCGATGATTACCCTAATGGAGAGCTTATCAAAAGTAAAGCTGTTAAACTAGCAGATTTAGTTAAAGCAATAGAAACTGCCCAATTTGAGGATTCTGTTCAAAAAATAGCAGCTTTGTCTGAAAAAGACCGAGAGGACTTTTTAAAAGAGACCCTTAAGCAAATTAAGCGCGATGAGCAGCGCAGAAAAGAACAAGAAGCAGCTAAATTACTTGCATTACAGCAAAGCCAGCCAACAAACAATAATGCAAACTCTAACAAGTTTGTATTTAACAATCCTAAATTGCGCGAAGACGGATATAATGAATTTAGAAAAAATTGGGGTCTTAGGGAAAACACAGATGATTGGCGCCGCAGCGAACGTATTATTTTAAATTCAGCGATAGATATCGATTCACAAGATAGTAGTCTGGCACAAAGCCCAATAGTGACAAAAGATTCACTCAGTATAGAAA
This sequence comes from Crocinitomicaceae bacterium, assembly GCA_030830785.1. Lineage (GTDB taxonomy): Bacteria > Bacteroidota > Bacteroidia > Flavobacteriales_D > Crocinitomicaceae > UBA952. Next base: position 92,365 of record JAURMI010000002.1, on the reverse strand, counting down.
GCCTTTTAAAAGATATACCGCTGACCGAAGAATCTTTAAAAGCTTCTCAAGAACGCTTGCTTGATGCACTCTATACTTCAGGTGTACTTTATAAAGAAATTCTCGATGAAGCCCAATTAGCCGCAGCTCAGTTTAAGGCAATACTCGAAAAGAATTTAGATCACCCTAATGACTTGTCGGCAGCCTTTCAATTGTATAAAATTTATCAGGGCACAGGCCAAGAGGACCAATACAGACAATATATTTTAAATAAATATCCCAATTCAGATGCCGCGAAGTTTTTTAAAGATCCAGATTTTTATGTGAAACAAAAGCTAAGTGCTCAAAAGGACCAAGAAGCCTTTTTAGATCTTTTAAAAAAATACGAGCTAGAACATTATTCAGAAGTAAGACAAGCAACACAACTCATTATTGATCAAGACCCCGCAAATGCCTACCGAGCAGAGTATTTATTATTAAACACACTGGCAATTGGTCAGCAAACTGAGAATAAAAGTGAGTTAATCCCTTTATTGCAAAGAATAATAAATGAGAAACCAAAATCTGCTCAAGCAATTCGCGCAAAAGAAATGCTAGATATAATTGAAAAGGGTTATTCAAGTTTTGCAATTAATAAATCTCAAATTGAAACTTCAATTTTTAAGGATATACCAAACGTTTCTCAATTTGTAATTGTATTGCTAGATGAGGATGAAGAGGCAGATGATGCGCGCACCGCAATTGCAAACTTTTCTTCGCGTGCATTCAAGACAACTAAGGTCAAGGCCTCTGTCAAAATGACCCTAAAAGAAACCAATTTTATTTTAGTTTCTGAATTTCCAACTACTAAGATTGCTTGGGATTATATCAATGCTTATAAGGCTGGGGTAGAGTATTTGGATGAGTTTCAGAATAATAAAATTTACATAATCAATCAAGAAAATTTGAAAAAGTTGATAGAAACGTCGAAATTTGACGAATATAAAGGATTTTTTATCGACAATTACTAAGCAATATGCTAAGAAAAGACATCTTCGGTGGTTCTCAACAATCTGATAATACCGATCAAAACAATAGAATTAATTCTGGTACCGAAATCAATGGTGACTTAACATCTGATTCCAATATTATTTTAGATGGGGAGGTAAATGGTAATGTTTCCTGTGCAGGACGCGTTATTGTTGGTGCTTCTGGAAAAATCAACGGAAATTTGGTGTGCGTTAATGCAGAGATAGAAGGCGCCATGGAAGGCCAAGTCATTGTAGAAAATTTATTGGCTTTACGTTCAACAGCTAGAATCAAAGGCGATATTCAAACGATGAAATTACACATTGAAGAAGGCGCATTTTTTGAGGGCGCATGTGTAATGAGGGCTGGTGTTAGTACCCAAAAGCTAGATGCAGAAGCTACTGAAGCTGCATTTGATGAGTAAGCCGTCTTCAAATCCATATTTAAAGCTTAGTTCGGCAGCCATTCAGATGGCGCTCATTATTGGAGGGTTTACCTTTTTAGGAAATTATTTGGATAACAAATGGCATTATGGTCAAATTATGACGATCATTTTTGCATTTATCGGCATTGGCATCGGCCTATATATTGTTATCAAAGAAGTAAAACAGCTCAATGATGAAAACTAAAAATCGAAGACCCATTGGCATAAAATCCTATTTAGCTGTACTTTTCTCTGTCCACGTGGTTTTTGTAATTCTACAATTGACAAAAGTTTTTAATATAGATATCCAACATATGTTGGTCGTTCAATTTATTTCCTTGTTGATTACTTTTTTATCTGCAGCCGTTTTGTTTGTCAATAATAATAATGGAGATGCATCGGCTCAAATAATCCGACTTATTGTTCTTATTGTGTTGCAATTAATCGGTTATATGTCATCATGTGCGGCTTTAATTTTAACATACAAACCAAGAACCTTGGTCATGTACCTCTTAAGTATGGCGCTTAGCGTACTTGTTTTTCAAACGAGCTACTTCGTGCGTCGGCTAAAATGAGGATAAAAAACGAAGAAAGAGTTGTGCTAAGGGTTCAAATGCTGCATAGCTCAATTGAGATGAACAATCATCAATGTCGTGATAATGTTTGTTGGGCCCCATGGTATAAATAAAAAATGAAGGCACACCTGCCTGAGTAAAATAATAGTGATCTGAGTTGGCTGCTGGCCCTCTAGATTTTATTTCACTCACAAAGTTGCCATCCTTATTTATTTTATTCAGTAATTCAAATTCTTCGTTAAAAAGCGTTGCATTCACAACTGTAATGCCTTGCTCGCCACTTCCCATAATATCGGTATTGAGTAAAAAGCGTATTGAATTTAATTCAATTAAGGGATGGGCGACAAAATAGTTTGACCCAACCAAGCCCGCCTCCTCGCCACCAAAAGCAATAAATGCATAATTAAATTCAGGATTTCTATAATTAGATAATTCATTGGCTATATAGAGCAGCATACCGACTCCAGAGGCATTGTCATTGGCACCCGGGAAATAAGTGTCTTGACCCATTTTGCCGAGATGGTCATAATGTGCAGTTAGTACGATGAAAGGTTTATGCTTTGCATTTTTCTTAGCTTTAAGAAAACCAACAACATTGCTTGTTTGAAATTTTGAATAAAACTGGGCGTCTAAATCAATAAAAGCTTCTTTTGCATCGAGACTTATGGCACTTGAAAGTATTTTAAATGCGGGATAAGCGCTTGCTTTTTGACTAACAGACCAAGTTAGTTTTTTCTCAATGAGTTCAATGGTAGGTGCAAATTGTTTGAGTTCTAGAAGCCTCGTTTGCAAGACTTTGTTCGTGTCACCTCCAAAACCAAAGGCTTGTACCACCAAAATATGATTTGCAGGGCATGGTTTAAAATTATTAACACCCTGATATAGCTTTGCAGCATTACAAAAAACAAGTTTGAATTGATTTGCTTGCACTGCTGAAGAGGCTGGATCTACGATAAAATCTTTACCCGGTACTAAAGTATCCTTATCTAGCACAAAACTACACGACCCTGGAAATGTTTGTACAGGAAACGAAAAGTACTGTTGGTATTTCTTTGTTAATGGTTTGAGACCAATTTTTTTAAATTGAGCACCAATGTATTGAGCTGCTTTGGGTGCCCCTTGGTCGACGTATCCTCTTCCGCCAAAACTAGGCGAACATAAAGAATCAATGGTTTGTCGATATTGAAAATCTTGTCCAAGGCAAGATAACGTAAATAATAAGAGAACAAGGCTAAGCGCTTGGCGCATATCTTCGACAAATTTTAAAGATGAAATCTTCTAAAACTTCTGATTCAATATCCCAATTATAGGTGTCTTCTAACTCGGTAAGTTTTTTGCGTGCAGCTTGCAAGGAATCCATCTGATCTAGGGCTTTGATGTGAGAAGAAAAATCATCAGATGACCCATCGAAGAGTTCATTTATAAATTGGAGTTTTTCGTTGAGGGTAAAAGCGCCAATTAGGCTTTCCAATGGAAAAACACTCCTATTGTCACGTATATTTGCCTCCATTTGAGCCATCCATAATGGTTGGTCTTTGTCAAATTGAGATTCCTCCGATGCGCTTGATTCTGCCATGTTGCCCTCCTTGGTTTGGGCTTGGTCTACTTGCGCATCCTCCTCTTCACTTTCTTCCATTGTGATGCTTTGCTCAACGGCAACTATTTCTTGCTTTTCATCCTCAAAATCTTCATGTCCTTCTTCTTGGTCTGCTTCAAAGAGATCTTCAGAAGATTTTTCTTCATCCTGAGTAGCTAAATTTTCTTCAAGATTTTGCTCCTCTTCGAAGCTAGATTCAGATGGCAACTCAGATTCTCTGATGGATTCATCCAAAGAAGTTGGTTCGTTAGAATAGGAAATTTCGAATTCAGGGTCTATGTTGTTTTGATCAATAGATTCAAATAAATCTATAGGAGTGCCAATTTCTGGCTGCCTGATACTAGCCGATACAACCGCCCCTTTTACTCCGAGTACATTAGATTCATAAATCTTGTATCGTAAAATAATCATCCGCTCATATAGGTCCTTTGAATCCTCTACCAATAATTCCATATCTTCAGGGCTAAGGTTTCCAGATTCGAGTTTTTCGACACCATTTTGTAGGTGTCCGAGAATTGTTTTAATCATTAAAGAAGGACTTTTATCTGACATTGCTGATATCTTATTAATTTCGTGCAAAAGGAAGCTTAATAAGCAACCGAATCAAAATTAGAAAACATTTCACAATCTTATTCAACAGCATTATGTTTTTAGAACAATTTAATAAAGAAAATACACAATTGGGTTGGATAGAAGTAATCTGTGGATCGATGTTTTCTGGAAAAACAGAAGAACTATTAAGAAGATTGAGGCGAGCAGAATTTGCCAATCAGTCTATTATTTTATTCAAACCAGTATTAGACAACCGCTACGCAGCAGAGTCAGTGGTGAGTCATCAAGGGCAGTCATGGAATGCGACACGCGTCTCAGAATCAGCGTCAATTTTGAAGCATTGGAATGGAGAACAGATTGTTGCTATCGATGAGGCCCAATTTTTTGATCGGCAAATAATTCAAGTATGTGTTGAATTGGCCCAAAAAGGAGTGAGGGTAGTAATTGCAGGTCTTGACATGGACTATCTAGGGCAGCCTTTTGGCCCCATACCCGATTTAATGGCCATTGCCGAATTTGTAAGTAAAGTGCATGCAGTTTGTGTATCGTGTGGAAATTTAGCCCAGTTTTCTCATAGAACGGTTTCTCAAAAAGAACAAGTTTTGGTTGGCGCCACCGAAAAATATAAGCCTTTATGCAGGGCATGCTTTCAAAAAGCGAAGGCATGAAATTAAACTTAAGTATAAAGCAATTTGCATCAATAATTTCTGCCGATTCAACTATGTTGGATCTTTCAGGGCGCATTGATGAGGTTGCTTATGATTCGCGATTAATCATTCGCTCTGAAGGAGTTGTTTTTTTTGCTTTAAAAGGCGCATTTCAAAACGGCGATCAATTTATTTTGGATGCCTATCAAAAAGGAGTGCGTCATTTTGTAGTAGACAAACTTCCAGCAAAAAAAGAGCAAAATGCGGTTTACTTTGTTGTTTCAAATACACTTTTTGCACTCCAAAATTTAGCCGCTTTTCACCGTGGTCGTATCACTTATCCAATCTTGGCGGTTGGCGGTGCAATTGGCAAGACAACGATAAAGGAATGGATTTACCATTTGTTGAGTCCGGCTTTGAATGTTCACCGTAGTCCAAAAAGTTTTAATTCTCAGCTAGGGGTAGCTTTGTCATTGTTGGAACTTCCCTTGAGTGGCGATCTGGCAATAATTGAAGTAGCAATTAGCAAGCAAGGGGAAATGGAGCGTTTAGAAGAAATTATTGCTCCAAAATTTTGTGTAATTACTTCAACAATTGGTTATCACCGCCATGAGTTTGAATCGGATTTGGCTTATAGAGAAGCGCTAAAGATTTTGTCTAAAAATTGTACTTGGCTTATTGACCAAGAATTTGAAAACATAAGCTTACCTGATTCATATGCTACTTTAGCACAAGCGATCCCCTTTAAAGACCCTCTTAGAAATTTTAATGCTCGTATGGCATTATATTGTGCATTAAAATTCCATTCTTGTTCTAAGGAGGCAATTGCCGAATTGCCTTCCTTGGCCAATAGAATGGAATTGATTGATGGTATTAAAGGGTCAACATTAATCAATGACTCTTATACACTTGACTTGAATGCCTTTGCTGCATCTTTAATTTTTCTAAATGATTCGGCAAATCAAAGACCTACATTGGTTTGTTGTTTCTTAGACAAGTCCCAAGATCAATTAAAGACGCAAATACTTGACTTATTTAAAACACACGCAATCGATCACTTTTATATTTGGAGTGAAATGCCTCAAGAATTACCTCCAATTGAAAACCACTTGGTATTAATAAAAGGAAAACAGGAACTTACAGAAGTGCTATTGGCAAGTTGGCGCCTTAAATCCCATAGTACAACTGTGACATATGACCTCTCGGCTTTGCATCATAATTTGCGTCAATTTCAAAAAGCCTTAAGACCCGAAACAAAAATTTTAGCCATGGTTAAAGCGCAAGCCTATGGTGCAGGGTTAATACAATTGGCCGAACAACTTGAAAAAAGCGGCGTAAATTACCTAGGGGTTGCCTATGCCGATGAAGGGGTGCGCTTGCGCGAGGCAGGAATTCGCTTGCCAATTCTAGTCATGAACGCCGAACCAATCGGTTTTGAACGCTGTGTTAAACACGAGCTTGAACCAGCAATATATAGTTTAGAGCATCTCGATGCGTTCATACGTGTACTTATTGCTCAGCATAAACAAGCTTATCCGGTTCATATAAAAATCGATTCAGGAATGCATCGTTTGGGTTTTGCACCTTCCGAAATTCAACAAGTGCTGCAAACTATTAGTGCTCAACCAGAAGTGCTAATTAAAAGCGTTTATAGTCATTTGGCATGTGCAGATGATCCAAAAAATCCTATGAATGAAATGCAAATTTCGATTTTCAATGGCTGTTGTGCTCAGTTCACCAAAAATTTATCTTATCACTTTGATAAGCATTTATTAAATTCAGAAGGAAGTGTTTCATTTACAGATGCACAATTTGATATGGTTAGATTGGGAATTGGCTTATTTGGCATCCATCATGATCCATCGTTTGAATCCAAACTCAAACCAATTTTTAGCTGGAAAACTCAAATTTCGCAAATAAAGCAATTAAAAAAAGGAGCTTGTGTAGGATACAGTTGCACTTCTCCATTGGTAGAAGATATGCAAGTTGCAATTATTCCTGTTGGTTATGCAGATGGTTTTGATCGAAATTTGAGCAACGGTGCAGGCGGTGTTTATATTGATGGCAGGTATTGTCCTACCATAGGACGCGTTTGCATGGACATGATAATTGTTAGCGCACCGCATGCGCGCCTGGATTCTGAAGTTGAAATCATTGGTCCGAACCAATCATTAGCTTCTTTTGCAAAAAAGGCCCAAACCATCCCATATGAAGTGTTAACCGGCATTTCCCCTCGCGTTCAAAGAATTTATACCAATAATTAATCTTTGTATATTGCAAAATGGAAAGCATTCAAGACCAATTGCTTCAACTCATCAAGGCAAAATTACCGGTTGGTGATTCATTAGGCAATGTACTAAGTGATACATTGCATATAAGTACTGACGCTGCCTACAGACGAATGCGCAACGAGACTGCGCTAACAATAGATGAGCTCAAAAGGTTGTGTAAGGCTTTCGATATTTCTTTTGACTCATTGATTCAGCTTCAAAAATCAAATGTCATATTTCGGTATACGCCATTGAACGCTTATGATTTTTCATTAGAATCCTATCTAGAAGGCATACTCGAAGCCTTTGAGCGATTAAAGCATCTAGAGGACCCTAAAATCATGCTCACCATAAACAATACGCACTTTTTTCAGCTCTTGAATTTTCCGCAGTTGGTGCGCTTTAAATTGTTCTTTTGGGCCAAAACACATTTACAAATCCCAGATTACAAAAATGTGTTGTTTCATCATGAAAAAACAACCGAACGTGCCTTTGAATTAGGGAAGTCCATATTGCAAGCTTATAATACCACCTCTTCAGTTGAGATTTTCGACCCCGAGCTCATGCGTGGGTTTTTGCGACAAATATTGTATTATTTCAAGTCAAATCAATTTGAAGAGCCTAGTTATGCTCTTTTTCTCTGCGATCGTTTAATGATGTTCTCTGCTCACCTAAGGGCGCAAGCAGACCTTGGTAAAAAATTCATTTTTGGCACCCAAGCACCAGCAAATGGCAACACATTTGAAATGTATCTCAATGAGACAATCAATGCAGATTCTGCTTTTTATTACGAAAGTAAAGGCAAACAAGGCTTGTTTTTGTCTCATAACATCATGAACTACCTACAAACGACCGACCTGCAATATGTACAGGATGCCAAGCAGGTCATAGATAAGCAATTGGTCAACTCGAGTCTGATTAGCGTTGTCAATGAACGCGAACGCAACAATTTCTTTTTAGAATTCGAAAGAACAATTTTGAGTTTTCGTAAGAAAATTGAAGCAGATATTCCAGAAACGGACTAAAACTTGCGTTTTTCGCAACTGCTCAATTTTTGTTTCCGATATTCAGTTTTATTTTTAGCCGCTTCATCTGCAACTTTGTATCATAAAATTTATAATTATGAAAACAAATCAATTCAAACTAACAAGCTTGCTTTCAGCTATCTTATTAGGTCTCGGTGGCTTTTTTGCTCAACCGACTAATTCAATTGCAGTTTCTAATCCAAACATTAATTCATTAACAATTAAACCTGAGTCTGCCGCCAAAATGATGCGCCTGGAGCTCATTAAAATGAATAAGTATAAAGTTTATGATGAATTCGACATGAATGAAATTATCAAAGCTAAAGAAGAATACAAGGTGGGCTGTTATGGCCAAGGGTGTTTAGCCAGATTAGGTGAAGAGCTTAAGGTAGATTATGTAATGTCGGGTTCTATTGATGGGCTGGGTAATAAAATTGTTGTTACAATTAAGATTATCGATGTAAAGGCACAAAACCTTTATAAGTCTTCGGTTCGGGAATTTGACAACCAAGAAACAGAAATTCAGCGTATGATAGAAATTGTATTGTTTGAAATGCACGGCCTTACGGTAGAAAAAGCACTTTCTGATCGCTTGGCTTTTAAAAATGAAATTATAACCTCAAACAATGTGGGTAAAGTTAATAATTCAGGCCCGCGCATTGGTGGAGCAGTTTTGACGGGTGACGTTAGAGAATTTGCTTCAAGGGATATAAAATACGGTGGTTTGGGCATACAGCCTTTTACCTCGATGATAGGTTATCAAATTGAAGGGCAATATGTGGGCACAGAAAACTTCTCAGCGCTCGTAGAAGGTATTGTAAATATTTCAGGTTTAGAACAAAGCCAGTTTATTCCTTCAATTTCATTATTAAATGGTTTTAGATTTGGTAAAGGCAATTATGAATTTGCATTTGGCCCTCGATTTGGTATTTCGTATACATCCAATGGATATTTGGATAAAGACGGATTGTATGGCATAACAGGAAGATATTACAAAGACTGGGAGTGGATTAGCTATGCCAATCAAAACAACATTGTAGACCAAAACGGAGATCTTCTTGACAATCCAGGTTTTGAAACACATTTTGATAAAGATGGTTCGCCTCGTCTTAGCACCTCATTTATTATTGCCTTTGGTAGGACTTTTCAGGCGGGCGCGCTTAATGTTCCTGTAAATATTTTTTACAGCTCACAACGTGGTGGCGGCTTCTTAGGAGTTAATATGGGCTTTAATGTGGTAAAAAGTAAACAACCAATTAATAAGCAAAGTCCGCAACGTTATTATTAATTTTACGTATAACTAAATTTTATTGTCATGAAATTTTTAATATTTAAAAGAATAGGTTTGTTCGTTGCCTTTTGTATATTCGGGAGTTTTAGCCTTTCGGCACAAACACCAAATAATGAGATGCCAACAACGGATACAACCAAATACATTGTTATTAAAAATGATGGCAATGAATACGTTGGTGTTATCCTTTCAGATGATGGCCGAGAGGTGTTGGTCTTAACCCAATCGCTAGGTAAGGTTTATATCCCAAAAAGCGATATAAAATCGATTCGCAAGCTAGATTATTCAGAGGATGTAGAAAAAGATGGCGAAGTAAATACCGTAGGGGTTTTTACGACCCGCTATCAATTCACAACCAATTGCTTTCCAATCAAAAAAGGTGAAAACTATGCCATGATCAATCTTTATGGTCCTGAAGTTCATTTTGCTGTCAACAAAGATTTGTCAGTTGGTGTCATGTCCTCTTGGATAGGTTCACCAATAGCTTTGGCATTTAAATACACACACGGCACAGCAAACCCAAGAATTAACGTAGGCGTTGGTTCTTTGCTTGGCACCTCTGGATATTTGAATTCCGGGCGCGGTAGAGGCGGATTGTATTGGGGAATGATTACCTATGGCGATCGCAAATCAAATGCAACTTTGTCCTTGGGATACGGGCATTTTAATGACGGCAATAAGTATACCTATTCGGTGGATGTTTTGCAGCCAGGAACATATCCATCCATCAATGGTGAATACCCGATTATCCCAGTTCAAGGCACCAGAACAATTAATCCTGGGTTTAATATTCAAGCGCCCATTATTGGATTGGCTGGGCAAACCAAAGTAGGGAAAAAGGCCCGCTTTATTTATGATTGCATGTACATTATTGGAAAAAGCAATAATAATCAGGGCTATCAACCTGTTACCACTGAATATAATCAAACCACATGGCAAATTCAACAAGTTGTGGTTGGGGAATGGCAGTCTTCATCGGCACAAAATATTTTGATTCTCATGCCAGGTATGCGTTTTCAACGAACAGAAGATAAAGCTTTTCAAATTAGTTTAGCTGGGGTTATTTCTGAAGATACTTCATTCCCATTACCTATGGCAAGTTGGTTTTATAAATTTTAACTTTTTATGGGCAACTTGCTCATTTTCTTTATTTTTCAATCATGGTGGCTATCTATATTGGTGGCCACTATTTTTTTATTAATCGTTCTAATATTTATTAGAAGACGCATAGAAACTGCGCGGAGAAATCAAGTGCGTTTGGAGGTTAAAATTGCCGATCGAACAAAAGAAATCAGACAGCAAAAAACCAAAATTGAGGAGCAAAAGCGACTATTAGAGGAAGAAAAAAACAAGGTAGATGAGCAACAGGCACTCTTAAAAATAGAAAAAGACCGCACTGAGCAATGGCTACTTAATACCTTGCCTTCTCAAGTAGTTATAGAGCTCAAACGAAACGGTAAGGTAAAGGCACAGGCCTTCAAACAAGTTTCTATTATGTTTACCGATGTGGTAGGATTTACGCGTATTTCTGAGTCAATGGCCCCTAGTCTAATTGTTTCAAAACTTGACATCCTTTTTCAGAAATTTGATGAAATAATACAGGCCAATAATCTTGAAAAAATTAAAACCATCGGCGATGCCTATATGTGTGCGGGAGGGGTTCCGATAGAGAATTCTACCAATCCAATTGATGCTTGTTGTGCAGCACTTCAGATCCAGGCATTTATGGAAAAGCTTAAATATGAAGCCATTGCTAATCATGAAGATTATTGGGAAATTCGATTAGGTATTAATACAGGTCCGGTGATTGCGGGAATTATTGGCAACATCCGACTAGCTTATGATGTGTGGGGCTCATCTGTTAATCTAGCACAGCGTATGGAAATGCTCGGTGAACCAGGAAAAGTTACGGTTACTGGCAATACGTTCCAACATGTTGAACCGTATTTTGAATATCAATACAAAGGCAAAGTACTTACTAAATCTCGGACCAATGAGGACATGTATGTAATAGAGCGCATCAAACCAGAACTTTCTATAAACGCAGAGGGTTTGTTGCCGAATTCGCGCTTCGAAGAAATTAAAAAATTGCATCATTATAGTTCGATAAAATATTACAAAGCAGAACACCACGTAATGGATATTCTTCAAAAAAATCTATCACCAAGTTTGTACTATCATTCTATTGCACACACCAAAGATGTTGTCAAATCTGTAGAACGTATTGCTCTTTTGGAGGGTGTAACTGATGAAAGCTTGTTTTTACTTAAGACTGCCGCTATTTTTCACGATTCAGGTTTTATTGAGCAATACGACAAAAACGAACCAATTGGAGCACGAATGGCACAAGAAATTTTGCCAAAATATGGCTATACGGAACAACATATAAAAACCATTGTGGAGCTCATTTATGTAACTGAGATTCCCCATAAACCAATTAATAAACTACAAGAAATAATTTGTGATGCAGATCTGGACTATTTAGGACGGGATGATTTTGAAGAGATTTCAGACAAATTATGTAAAGAGCTCCTTGAACAAGGTAAAATCAAATCCAGAAAAGAATGGGATCAAATTCAGGTCAACTTTATTAGTCAGCATCAATATTTCACCTCCACTGCAATTGAAACCCGAAGAACGAAAAAACTAGCAAATCTCGAAGTAATTATAGACCGATTAAATGAGGATGGATATGAAAGTCTGGAAGTTTAGCAATTATAAGCTTCGCGGATTACGGTTTTTACTCGATTTGGATTTGTTTTTAATTTGATAGTTGTAAGACAAATTCAAGATAGCACGATTCAAGGCTCCGGGATCAGAAATACGTTGATCATAAAAATAAGCAACTTCTATTTGCGATGGCCCATCAAAAGCATAACTCATTCCGAGCTTCCATCTGATGCGATTGAGATGATAACCTTTTTGGTAATCCATTGGCCCCGTAAAGAATTCCGAAGAAAATTGAGGTGTTAATTTAATATTCTTTACATTGTAAGCAACGCTTGGACGAATGCGAATTGCTCTTCCGAATTCAGGTTCAATATTAGCCACCAGTCGGTTAGATGAATATTGGTAGCGCAGGCGTAAATCAAACTCAAAGCGATTGATATCTTTACTTAGTTGTAAATTCAAATTGAGTCGATGCTTTTCTATGAAACTGCCAGATATGGTCCGGTCTCCAATAAATCGATAATCGATTGATGGCCGGATATTTTTGTTGATTTTATACTTGTAAGATAGCTGCGGAAAATAGGTACTCAGACCTAAATTATCAAAGCGGGTTGTAAGGTCTAAACCAATTTGTTGCTTCTTATCAATTTTATAGCCAATACCTGCTTCATTCCAAAGTTGAAACACGGTATTATTTTGCCCCCACCCAAGTAGTGGAAAAATGAGCGCAACAAATTGTACTATTCGCATTATCTTAAAACGATTATTTCCCCTAAATCGATGCTACTGTTTTTTGCAACATTTACAGTAAAAGTTACAGGCTCCTTTGTATAATAGTCATCATCGTTGTTGGTAACAGAATTACCTGTATGGAAAATCTCATTGTAGGCAAAAACAGTGTAGGTGCCAGGAAATAAATAATCGAAACTAAACGTGCCGTCGTAGTTGCATTCAATTTTATCATCAAAAATGCTGTCCTGTGTTCCATATACGATATAGACATCCTCGGTAGCAGCTGGGTAACTCACAGTTTGTGTTAGAACGCCATTGATATACAACTTTTCGTTAATGGTAAGTTTGCCGGTAATTTTACTTCTACCGCCAACACCTTCATACTTTTTACAACCATTCAAGCTAATCATCATAAAACTCAAGCCCAAAATCCAAGCTAAACTTTTCATACTTTTTTTTCGCAATGATAACAAAAAAACAACTTTTCACAAGATAATACGTCTGATAGTTTGGATAAAAATTGATATTTCAGTAATATTGATGCTGCTAAAACAAGCTAAATGAAACACTTATTACTCTCTTTAATTTTCTCATTTCCGTTTTTAGGAATATCGCAAGTTATAATAAATGAATATTCATGTTCAAATATTTCGGGGCCAACAGATGCATATGGTCAAAGAGAAGATTGGATAGAGCTTTATAACACTACAGGGTCTACTATTGATTTAACAGGTTGGTATTTATCAGACAAAGCAAGTAATTTGACCAAGTGGCAGATTCCCAGTGGATCTATAGCACCCAATGGATTTAAAATGGTTTTTTGCTCAAAGCGCAATACGGTTAATGGCAATGAATACCACCCTAATTTTAACTTATCTCAAACAGGAGGAGATTGGATTATTCTCTGTGACCCAACTGCCGCAGTTTCAGACTCATTTAAAATTGTCCATCTCACCAAATCAAATCATTCGGTAGGTAGATCGAGTAACGGCGCCATTGATTTCAAGCTTTTTACAACGCCAACCCCCAATGCGAATAATGCGGGAGGAGTTGATTTTTATCCACCTAAACCAGTATTTTCCTTGCAAGCAGGGTTTTACAATGGCGCACAAACAGTGAGTATTACTTGTGCAGATCCTTCTGCCACCATTCGTTATACTTTAGATGGCACAGACCCTGTAGCAGGGTCAACGGCTTATTCGGGCCCCATCTCTATACCCTCTACGAAGGTACTGCGTGCAGCTGCCTTTGGCCCAACTCTTTCCTCGTTTATAGAAACAAATACATATTTTATCGATGTAAACCACGCAATCCCGGTGGTTTCGGTTTGTAGTCAAGGTGTTTACACGCTTATTGCAAACGGAAGTCAAAACCCACAAAATCGCATCGGTTCTTTTGAATTGTTTGAGCAAGACGGCACCTACATTGATGAGGCGGAAGGGAATTTTAACAAACACGGCAATGATTCATGGGCTTATCAGCAAAGGGGTTTTGATTTCATTTGCCGAGATCAATTCGGACACAATGGCGATATCGAGCATTTAATTTTTCCAGAAAGAACCAGAGATAGGTACCAGCGTGTGATTTTAAAACCTGCTGCCAATGACAATTATCCATTTTCAAATGGTGGCGCACACATTCGAGATGCATACGTTCATACGCTCTCTGATAGGGCAGATTTAAAATTAGATGAACGTACCTGGAGACCATGTGTATTGTATTTGAATGGTAGCTATTGGGGTGTTTATGAAATTCGCGAAAAGGCCGATGACCACGACTTTACTGATGAATATTACGATCAAGGTAAATATGATTTGTATTATCTCAAAACATGGGGCGGAACTTGGCAGGAATACGGCTCGCCAAACGCTACCCCAGCCTGGAATAGTCTCAAGAATTTTGTCGCAAACAACAATATGGGCAATGCGGCAAATTTTGCCTACGTAGACAGTTTATTTAGTTGGAAATCATTGGTAGATTACTTTGTTTTGAATTCAGTAACAGTAACTACAGATTGGCTCAACTGGAATACGGCCTGGTGGAGGGGCCTCGATACTACTGGTAATCATAAAAAATGGGGTTATGTACTTTGGGATTTAGATGCCACTTTTGGCCATTACATTAACTACACAGGTGTGCCAAGTACGCAACCCAATGCCGATCCTTGTAATGTAGAAAACCTGCCAAATCCAGGAGGACAGGGCCATACTTCTATTTTGCAGAAACTCATCAATGAGAATCCAATAGTAGAACAATATTATATTTCAAGATATGTAGACCTCATGAACACCAAACTTTCATGTTCGTTTATGATTCCACTTTTAGACTCTATGCTTGCAGAAATTGAGCCAGAAATGCCTGCACAAATAGCAAAGTGGGGGGGCTCAATGACTACTTGGCAAAACAATGTTCTCGCGCTTAAAAATTATATCAATACAAGATGTAATGCACTTACCCAGGGCCTTATTGATTGCTATCAGCTAACTGGCCCATTTGCAACCACTTTTGATGTGAGTCCTGCAGGTGCAGGTCAAATTAAGGTCAATTCAATTTACCCTCCTAACTATCCTTGGACAACAGATTACTTTGGCGGCATTCAAACCAATGTTGTTGCAAAGCCTAATGCAGGCTACATGTTTAGCCATTGGACCATCACAACAGGCCCAATGGGGCTGGCCAATACACTGGATTCAAATTTTGTAAATATCAATGGCCCAGAAACGATAGTAGCCGTATTTGTGCCAGATATTCCGGATTTAGATGGCGATGGTTGTTTAAATGTCGATGAAATTTTGTTGGGAACAGACCCTAACAATCCAGATACAGATGGCGATGGCGAAGACGATTGTGCAGAGATTGGCAATGTAGGTTCACCATTAGACACGGATGGTGATGGAATTATCGATGCGCTTGAGTCTTCAATTATAGACACTGACGGTGATGGCGTGATGGATGAAATGGATCCTGATAATAACAACCCTTGTATACCAAATCTGAATGCTGGGCCTTGTGATCAAGATGGAGATGGGCTTACTAATAGTCAAGAGGCAACAGCCGGAACCAATCCTACGAATCCAGATACCGATGGAGATGGCATAGATGATGGCACAGAAATTACAAATGGTTCAGACCCGCTAAATCCATGCGATCCAGATGACACCTTGCCAGGCTGTCAAATCGATTCAGATTTTGATGGACTAACCGATGCACAAGAAGCAATTTTAGGGACTAATCCAAATAATCCGGATACCGATGGCGATGGCATCAATGATGGTACTGAGGTTGCAAATGGTTCAGATCCACTTGACCCTTGCGACCCGGATGCAAGCAGTCCCGAATGTGCAACCGGTGTGTTTTTTCCAACTGCTTTCTCGCCAAATGGGGTAGGTAATGGGCTAAACGAGGTATATCAGATCATAGCAGGAAAAGATGTAGTATCATTGAATTTTAAGATACTAGACCGCTGGGGCAACTTAATTTATTCTTCAACGAACAAGCAATTTAAGTGGGATGGAAATTATAAAAGTAAACCATGCAATAGTGGGGTTTACGCTTATATATGTGATGTAACCTTTGACAACGGCAGCTCCAAGAAATTTACTGGAAACATTACCTTAATTCGATAAATGATGCGATTACTCGGAAGAAAATTAAGTGTAATGCTCATCCTTTTATTTTGCGCTTGGCAAACTAAAGCGCAAGATTTTCACTTAACTCAGGCAGATAGAAGCATATCATTTTTAAACCCTGCTTTTGTTGGAACTTACAAGGGCTTTGAAAAACTGACGATGTTAAACCGCAATCAATGGATCGGATCTGGCACGCAGTTTTTAACCAGTTATGGTATGGCAGAATTTACTGCAGGTCGTTCAAATCAAAATGACCGAGCCTTTGTGGGAATAGCGCCTTTTTTTAGCAACGATGTTGGTGGAGATTCACGGATGTCACAAAAATCTTTTGGAATAACTACAAGTGGTCATATTCCATTGGCGAAAGGTCATTGGCTCGACGCCGGACTACAAACGGCCATTCAACAGCGTTCTGCTGATTTTAGTCGGCTACTTTATTATTCACAATGGAATGGTACTACCTTAGATCCAAGCATTTTTTCAGGAGAGGAAAATGATTTTGTCAGTTTTGCTTTTGTAGATGCCGGCCTTGGGGTAGCTTATCGTTTTCAACCAAACCAGCGCGGTGAGCTCAGGGATGGTCAGTGGTCTTTGCAAACCGGACTATCAATCCAGCATGTAAATCGACCAAGATTACAATACAATACGCTTTCTGCAGACCGTCTTTATCAAAAATGGGTCGGATTTGCTAGCCTTACAATGGGGTTAAATGAGATTTCCGCGATGCAATTTTCGCTTTCACATATTAGGCAGGGTGGCCATACAGAGAGTATGTTGGGGGCCATGTATAGGATGCAACTTAGGGGTAGTTCGCAAATCACAAACGAGGTGAGTAATCGTTTTCTAACCACTGGGTTTTATTTTAGGTCATCTGCGGCCATTGCTCCTTATTTTGCAATAGATTTTGGTGCCTTTGACATGGGCCTTTCTTATGATTTAGATTTAGGCGCGGCCTCGTCTGCATACAAACATTCTATTGAGCTAAATTTGGCTTACACCTTCTTGAAAAAATCAGCTTTTAGAGGTACCCATTTGCATTAAGATAGTTTATCCAGTCTGTTGATTGTTCATTATTTAAGACGCGCGGAATTTTATTTTGAGCGCCGAGCTTGCCAATGCTTTCTAAATAATTATAAAATACACTGTTGGGGAGCACCTTTGCTTTGGGTATAGCCATATTATGTTTGCGCACATAAGCATAATCATCATTTAGAGATTGCAACACATGATCTATTTGTTCAATGAGTTGATCTGTATTCACTACCTGGTCACAACCTAAATACCAACAATGCTGAAATGCTTTTTGGTCTGCAAAAATCGTAAACTCAGAAATGGAGATTTGATGTGCTGTACATACGTTGAGTATGGCCTGATTGATATTATCCAAGGATAAATGTTCACCACAAATGCTTAAAAACTGCTTGATGCGGCCGCTTATTTTCATTTCATGTGTGGTGGTATCTATAAATTGTACGAGATCTCCGAGCATATAGCGCCATAAACCTGCATTTGTCGTAATAACCATGGCATAATCAACACCCGCTTTAACCTCGCTAATGGTATAGGCCCGGTGTTTATCAATGAGCTCACCATTAGGGGTAAAATATTGGGTATTGAACGGTACAAATTCAAAAAATATACTATTGTTCATCAGCATAGTCATACCTTTATTCCTGGGATTTGTTTGGTAGGCAAAATAACCTTCGCTCGCTAGATAAGTATCGAGTAAAACAATCGGTTTTTGGCAAACTTTATTCAAGCGTTCTTCAAAAGGTGCCATAAAAACTCCCCCATGCACATAAACCTGAAAATTTGGCCATATGTCGTGAATACTATTGAGCTTGTAGTGGCTCACAATTTCTTCCAATAATAAAATGCACCAACTTGGAATCCCTGCCATCATTCCGATGTCCCATTTTGGGGCTTCTTTTACCATCATAGGAAGTTTTTCCTTCCAATCTTTAAGTCGTGTAATTTTTTTATTTGGTTTGGTAAAAGGTGCGGCAATCAGTGAAGCATGTTTTTTTAAAATACCGCTTAGGTCACCTTCGTAATGCTGATTGATTTTTTTTAGTTTGGTAGAACCGCCGACAGCCAACATTTTTGCACTGTAGAACGAATCGGTAAGATTCAAGTCATGAAGTATAGAAAATTGTCTTAATGAAACGCGTTGAAAGGATCGAATCATTTCAGTACTCACTGGAATACGTTTGCTCGGTGCTCCTGTAGTTCCCGATGACAAGGCAAAGTATTTTATTCTTCCTGGCCAAATTTGATCCTTTTTACCATTTATAGCCTCTCGGAGCCATTCTTTTTCAAAACACTCATAATCGGTAATTGGCACGACTTGTTGGAAGCGAGAAACGAGATCATTTTTAGCCAATAAGGCGTTAAATTGATAACTTACACCGAAACTTGTTTTTTTTGCGGCGTCAATGTTTTTTCTTAACGCTGCGAGCTGTTGTTTATAGTCGGCACGCGAGCGAGAAATCCTTTTAAACCCAATTGCTGTACTGCGTTGGATGAGCTTACCAATTATGGCCATTTAATTTGTTGTGAATGAGTATAGGCTTTGCACAAAAATAAAGAGAAAACAAGTGCGTTCTTACTACACTTTGTTTTAACTTTGCAAAAAAATCGCTTATGCAAACCAAAACCTTCATCGTTCCTCACGATTTCACTACAGTTGCCGACATAGCGCTACAGCACGCCATTGCCACAGCAAAACCTCTTGGTGCTCAAATACAAGTATTACATGTGGTATCTAAGGATGCTCAAATTCCAGAATCCTTGGCTCAGTTAGAAAATATTATTGGCAATTTCGAGCACGAAGGCGTAACGCTAATTGCCAATGTTCGAATCGGGAGTATTTTTGAAGATATCGGTGCTTTTGCAGCTGAACATCAGGCAGAACTCATCGTTATGGGTACGCACGGTGCACACGGTTGGCAACATATTACAGGTAGCCATGCCTTAAAAGTGGTGACAAGTTCTCAAGTCCCTTTTATCATTGTCCAAGAAAAAGCCGTTAAACCAAGTGGTTATGATTCCATTGTGGTGCCTATGGATCTTCATAAAGAGACAAAGCAAAAATTATCTATCGTTGCCAATTTGGCAAAATATTTCAATTCGAAGGTTCACGTCGTTACGCCTTCCGAAACAGATGAATTTTTGCGAAATCAAGTCAAATCAAATATTACCTTTTCAGAAGGATTTTTTAAAGATCGCGGAATAGAAATGACTAGTGCAATTGTACCAAGTTCGGGCTTTGATAAAGAAGTGGTGAAGTATGCAGTTAGTGTGGAAGCCGATCTTATTGCCATTATGAATCTTCATCGCAATAATATATTTGCTGCCCTTGGTAGTAACCACGAACAGTATATGATTACTAACGATGCTTTGATTCCAACGCTTATAGTCAATCCCATTCATCTAGGATCAGACTACAGCAACATGTTCTCAATGTAAAATGCTTAAACTCACTTCTTTAAAAGAGTTTATATCTAAAAATCGAGAAGATTTTCCTTTTTTAATCGAGGATCTTCAAAATTTGCTTGAAAACATCGTAAGCGCTTCAAAAGCACTTCAAGCAGATATTTCTAAAGCCGGATTACTCAATCACGTATTGGGTGCTCAAGGAAAGCAAAACATTCAAGGAGAAGCCCAGCAAAAACTAGACCTCATTGCCGATAATTTATTTAAAAATGCCTTTGAACAAGGGGGTTTTGTGTGTGGAATTGCTTCTGAGGAAAATGATGATTTTGTGGCATTCGAATCACAAGCCGCCAAAAATGCAAACTACGTTGTTTTGTTTGACCCTTTAGATGGATCTTCAAATATTGATGTGAATGTACCAATTGGCACTATATTTTCAATCTATCGGCGCATAACCAATGTGGGCGCAAAAGCAGAATTGAAGGATATGCTGCAGCCTGGTTCGAAACAGGTGGTTGCTGGCTATGTTTTGTTTGGTTCTTCAACTCTGTTAGTTTTTACTACAGGAAATGGCGTACATGGCTTCACACTTGATACTGCACGAGGTGAGTTTTATTTATCGCATCCTCATTTGAAAATGCCTCAAAATGGAAGGCTATATTCTGTAAATGAGGGCAATCGCAATGATTTTAACCCACAACTTCGCACTTATTTGGCATATTGCCAATCTGATCAAAATCAAACAGGAAAGCCCTATTCTGGGCGTTATATCGGCTCCTTGGTTGCCGATTTTCATCGCAACCTATTAAAAGGAGGTATTTATATCTATCCAGCGGTGTCTTCAGCACCAAAAGGCAGGTTGCGCTTGCTTTATGAATGCAACCCCTTGGCCTTTATTGCCGAGCAGGCCGGCGGCTTGGCTACTGATGGCAATCAGCAAATATTAGATATCGAACCCACTGAACTACATCAAAGGGCAGCCCTTTACATTGGCTCGAAAGAAATGGTAGAAAAGGCCATGGGCCTCAATTAAGATCTCGCCTTAAAGTTAATGGAATAATCCTTTTCTACAATGCCTGCTCCGGGGTCTTTGTTGAATTTGAATTAATTGTAACCACCAGAAATTTTTTGGTTACATAAGAAACTCAACTCATGACAAAGGCATTGGCAATTTTATTTTTGATTTTAAGTATCCATCATGTAGAGGGGCAGTATTATGTGCGCACTAAAAAAAATTTGGGCGTCATTGGCATGTATAATTTTGGCACAAGTAATTCTTCTCTTACTTCTAACGCACTAGAGCCTTCTTTTCAAGTTGGCCTTTGTCGGCAAATTGGCAAATACGCGGTGCCGGAATTGGGTATAAAGGTGAGTCAAAATGCCTTACAGAACAACAGTACTCAAATAGAAGGGCTTTTTGCAGATGTCCATTTTCGTAAAAACCTCTTGAAGTTAAATCAGCGTAAAAAGGGTGCTAAATGTAAGGCAGAAATGCTGGAGTGTTTCATTACGCCTGAATACCATTATCTCTTCAATGCTGCACGCATACAAGACAAGAACCAAGTGGCATTGCGCTATGGTTTGGGCTTGTATCATTTAGAAAGTGGCGGATCAAAAAAATCGCGTGCGTGGCTAACCAAAGTAGAGGTTTATCACAGGAATAATCTGGTTCAATTACAAAACTCACTGAATTTGAGCCCCGCTCCATTGAATAATGAATTTGGCATTGCACTGCGCATTCAGCATTTCAAAACCTATGATTTTTTAAAATAAGTTAGCAATAAATGATTGCTCATAGGTTTTAATGATGTAACTCTTTTAATTATTCGCATTATCATCTAGAGGTTCATTGTGATAATACCATAAAACACAACGCTGATCAATTTATTTTTAACGCTCAATTCTAATTATTATGAAAAAGTTTTTGTCGGTTTCAACCATCGTGGCTGTCAATCTCACTTTATTGTTTGGGATTTTTGCTAACCTGCTTATTTATGGCCGTTCGTGGAGTGATTTTACAAGCCTCCAATTAGAGCATTTCTTTAAACCAGACCCAGTTGCTAATATCACCCTAGTGAGTAGCTTTATATGTTTGCTACTATACAATTTCAATCGATTATTGCGAAGAAATAAGTAAGCTTATGAAATTTTGTTGTTTTTTAAGCCTATCACTATTCATTTTCCCGGTTTTTGCTCAGGGCAATAATAAAGACAGCTTATGTATTGCAAAACTTCAAGAATTAGATAGCGTAATTAGTCAAAAACTATCCAGCTCAATAACAGAGCAGGATATTCTCGAATTTGTGAATTATATGTGGAAAAATGCACATGATGCGGGTTTGCAATTTATATCCGGTTTAATCACGCCCGATTTAGATGAAATGAATAACAATCCGAATCAAGCAGTAAATGAAGCCTATATAACTCAAGGATTTAATCAATTAAAAAACAAAAACAATGTTAGAGTTGAGTCTTTAGGTAAAAATGATTGTTCACAAAATGAGAGCAATAGTATTTATGCAGCTGACTATAAAGTGCATTTTAAAAATACAACGAGTTTTGGCCCCGATACGCCAAATTATTATGAAATAACTGTGTATTGTGTGAATGGCGAATTCACGTGTTTGTTCGGAATCTTGCACAAAATATAAATCAACACAAAAAGCAAATAATTTCTAATGAAAAATCTATTTTTTTTAGCATTTTTTAGTTTCAGTGCAATTACAAGTTATACTCAAGTAGTTACTATCCAAATATTTGAAACATCTCGTTTAAATGGGTATCAAAAATTCTCATCATTAGCTGAATTAATTCAAAATACTGAGGATGAATGGGATGTAAAACCTAATACTTATACATATGACATAGATTTTGATGCTAATAAATGTGTTATAAAAGACGAAAATGGTATAAAGTCAGGAGAATGTAATTTTATTGTTTTATCAAAAGAATCGGATCGAGAATTCCAAATTGAATTTGTAGCTAATGGTCCTGGTGCCGCATCTGGAATTATCATGACACCAACAAAATCCGCATATTATATTGATGATACCATGTTTTATTATTGTACAATATTCAAGACTTCATTTATTTTCTAACATCAAAAGAAAAACCATTAGCCATGAAAACAACAATAATTCTAATATTAGTATTTGTTCATTCGCTTACATTAAAGGCCCAACCAGGAGTT
This sequence comes from Crocinitomicaceae bacterium, assembly GCA_030830785.1. Taxonomy (GTDB): domain Bacteria; phylum Bacteroidota; class Bacteroidia; order Flavobacteriales_D; family Crocinitomicaceae; genus UBA952. Next base: position 69,341 of record JAURMI010000002.1, on the reverse strand, counting down.
GTGGCAATGCCTGAAACAATGATTCTTTACAGAGGATACGATAATAAAATTGTACCTGTAATTCCCGAGGGTGAGCAGCTTATTTTGGATGTAGAGAATGCCACAGCCCTTCCAGATAGCTTTGAAGTAAATGGAAATGTATATAATGGATATATTTTGCGTCCGGGAGGGGCCAATACGGTAAGTCTAAAATTGAAAGGCCGAAGTTCAGATGGGTTTATTCACGATCATGGCACTTTCAAATATAGAGTGAAAGCCATGCCTCAACCTGAGTTAATGAATGATGAAATATCTAAAAGATCTGGATGTCGTATAACCCTTATCCTTAGGGATAGCCCATTGGAAGTAAGTTATAATGTTACGGGTGGTCATATTGCTACTTCTGCTGGCGAATTTATTTTCTTTTCAGGGAGTGTTATACCCGCCTCATCGATTGCAAAAATGGAACTTGGTAAAGAAGTAGTAGTAGTTGTAAACTATACTTCTAATGGTGGTCCGAGTTCCTTAACTGCTGCGCTTAAAGTAGTGCCCTAATAATTTGAACTAATAAATGAATAGACATGAAAAAGCTAATCATTTTGTTATTCCCATTTATTGCATTTGCACAAATTGATAACACAAAACTTCAACATGAATTTGTTAAAGAATTAAATTCATATCGAGTTAGTAAAGGTTTAAATGTAGTTAAACTTACCGATTCTGATAATAAGAAGGCTGAATGTCAAACAAGATATTGTGTTAGTATTGAAACATTAACACATGATTATCCTGAATTTAAATCGGTATATGCAGAATGTGGCGCTTTTTTATCAAATTTACCTGATGCCAGATATTGTTTAAATGGATGGATTAACAGTCCATCTCATAATTATCTTTTGTTATTGCCTGATATTGATACAATTGGTATTTTTTGTAGCGCCGGCGTTAATGATAATGAAAATGGTTATTTTATTTTTTTAGTTTTAAATTAAAATATATCAAACATAAAAAATGGGGTAGCTTAATAACTACCCCATTACTATTGTTTATAAATTCTATATCAGACATATTAAAAAATTAGACATTCTATACTTCGGCCTCCAAAACTTGACATATTATTTTTTAGGTTTGCTATATCTTGGCGCTTTGCTACCTTTTGCTGGTTTAGATCTTCTTTTATCTGGCCAAGTAATTTCAGCAGCAAAATCACCTGAAACTTATTGCTAGCAATACCAATTTTAACATTTAAAATTCTAGAGGGGTTCGGAAAATTTAAAAACTGAGCCAATGCTTATGTTTTAGCAATTTAAGATCTCGCCTTGAGGTCAATGGTATAATCCATCTCAACTACACTTGCTCCTGGATCTTTGTTGTATTTGACCTCGCGTTTGATGCGCTCTTTGATATCGTTTATTGTGCGGTCATCAGTACATGTTGTTTCAGATTTTATAGTCCTAAACCCGATTACTTGCCCGTTGGCATTGACTTGTACCTTGAATTTAATGCGGCAATCAAAATCATTTTTATATTGTGGTAGACTTACATTATTTAACCGAATCCTACCTTGTCCAGACCCTCTTCCATCTTCAGTTCCATCGCCCTCTCCATTTCCATTGCCTGGCCCACCAAATTGCCCAGTTCCAGAACCGTTTCCATTACCACTGCCGCCACCCCCGAAGAAATTTGTGGGTTGAGGGGAAGCGCTAGGCTTTTGTCCATTTGTTGAATTGTGGTTATTGGAATTTCCGTTATTGCGGTTAAAATCACTTCGGTACGTGGTTGCTACCCTTTCAGTTTGGTCTGCTGCAGACCCTATGCGTCCAGAGCCCGGAGTTCCGCCACCCCGAGAACCACCCGAAACATCCGCAAGCGAAACATTATCTATCTGAAATTCTTCAATGACTTCATCAGAGCGCAGCGGCGGGGTGTCAATTAATTGATCAGGCCTTGCATCAAATTTTATAAAAAAAGCAACAAAAAACATAAATAACAACCATAAGCTACTTATGATTAGTGAATTTCTTGCGTCTACTTGTTCCTTTTCTCGATCTGATTGGAGTTTGTCCATGATGATAAAAATTTGATTTACCCTTCCTTGGTAGCAATAATCATTTTTAAGTCATTGAGCATGCCAATTTTTAATAAATCCACGAGTTCTTGAACTTCTGCATCAAAAGGCAAGCGCAATATGACGGTATTATCGTCGAGTTTCTTGGTTTGGTCAATCAGCACGCCCTCAAGCTGATCCATTGCAATTTCGTCGTTATTGACATAAAAGTGACGTTGTTTATTTTCGTCAAATTTTAGTGTAAGCGTAACGTGTTGTTGTTGCGTTTTTTCATTGGCGTCTGACTTGGGTAGTGGCACCTTAATAACATTGGGGTTTGCCAGAGTTGAGATGATCAAAAAGAACAACAATAAAAAGAACATGATATCGCTCAAAGCAGAAGTAGCAACCTCTGCATGAAACCGTTTATTTCGCTTTATTGCCATCTTTAGGGTCTATTAATTTTACAAACTCAAGGTTTATTTTCTGAATTGCAAGCGCATAATTGTCTATAATTCCATTCAAAATATGGTAGGCGGTAAAGGCGATTATACCCACAATTAATCCAGAACCTGAAGAAATCATTTTTTCATATAGCCCTCCTGAAATATTACCAATAGAAACATTTTCGGAAATCGAGATATTATAAAAGATCTTTATAACACCAGATATAGTACCAATAAAACCGAGCGTAGGGGCTATTCCTGCAATAAGGCCAAGATGATTGAGATTTTTTTCCATTTTACTTATCTCAATATTGGCTACTTTTTCCATGTTGGATTCTATTTGGCTAACGGGTCTTCCGATCGATTGAATGCCTTCTTGAATGACAGATCCAAAGGCGGTTTGGTCTTGGCTGGCCACATTGAGTGCATTCTGAATTTTTTGTTCCGATCCTGATTTAAGAATCTCATTAATACTAGCTATGACTTCTTTTTTTTGAGCAGTCATACGTCGGATATACAAAAAGCGCTCTACAGCAACATAGGTCGAATAAAAAAGTAAAAGTGCAATGGGGATTAAAAATACGCCCCCCTTCATTAAAAAATCTATGGCTGATATCTCTTCAACAGTTTTAAAGGCTTCCTTTGAGCCATTGGTTGAAACTTGCGCATTGAGTAAGCCAGCGCTTATCAAAAAGATTGCAGTTAAAATGTGTTTTTTTGTTTGCTTCATAATCGAAAATCTAATTTGGTAGGATAAAATTAGTAAATGCTATTAGCCACATGTTTGGCGACATTTGGAGATATTCACACCAGATTGTTATTAGTAACGCAAAGTTCTTAAAAGGTGACATTTATTTTCTTCATGGTGGATACTTTGTTTAATTTTGCAGCCCCGCATGGAATTAAAGCACTTTATCAAAACCCTTGCCAAACATTCGGCCATTGACCGAACAGCTGCAGCCTTGGAGCTTAGTGAGGCGCGCATACACTGGAAAGGTCTTATAGGATCTGCAAAGTCTTTACTTTCAATTTTGGTGGCTGATCAAGTGCCGGGGATACACCTTTTTGTTTTAGCCGATAAGGAAGAAGCAGCTTATTTTCTAAATGATTTAGAAGGGCTTTCCCCTCAAGACAATCGCGTTCTGTTTTTTCCATCATCTTACAGAGTCCCGTATCAATTGGAGCAAACCGACAATGCAAATGTTGTTGCTAGGGCAGAGGTCTTAGAAAAAATTAGCGACAAACGATCTGTATGGATTGTCACCTATCCTGAGGCTTTATTTGAAAAAATCCCCTCCAAAAAAAATCTTGTTAAGCATACGATGCGCTTAGAAGTCTCTAAGTCTTATAGTACTGATTTTTTAAATGAATTACTATTAGAATACCAGTTTGAGCGCGTTGATTTTGTCTATGAACCCGGCCAATTTTCTATACGCGGTGGTATTTTAGATGTATTTTCTTATGCAAATGAAAATCCATTCCGCATCGAATTTTTTGGCGATGAAATAGAAAGTATTCGCACTTTTGACCCCTCCAGTCAATTATCAATAGTTAGCCATCAATTTTTCAATGTGATTCCCAATATTCAAATGGGTCACAGCATGGATGTCCAGGAAAGTTTATTGGGTTTTGTTGGCATTGAGGCCACTTGCTGGATGGCAGACGTAGAGCGCACTTATGAGATATTAAAGCGAGAATACGAGCGAGCTGTTGAAATTCATAGCAAACATGAAGGGCCAGTGACATATGCCTTACCACATGAAAAATTTGTTTCACATCTTGACTTTGAAAAACAACTCAGAGCACATCGCCTTATAGAATTCGGCCCTAAATACAATTTTAGGGCAACACATGCTGAAGAATTTGACTGTCTGCCTCAACCAAGTTTTAACAAGGATTTTGAGCGCTTAGATTCAGACCTAAAATCAAGACGCGCTCAAGGATTTGAGAATTTAGTTTTTTCCAATCAACCGCGCCAGATTGAACGCTTATATCAAATTTTCATGGATATGGGTCTTGAGGCAGAATTCACAGCCTTGCCCTTGGCACTGCATGAGGGTTTTATCCTTCCTAGTGTCAAGCTTGTCTGTTACACAGACCATCAATTATTTGAACGTTATCATCGATTTAGGCTAAAAGAAGGCTTTAGACAGGCCAAACAAGCCCTAACAATTAAAGAGATTTACCAGCTACAAAAAGGTGATTATGTAACGCACATTGATCACGGAATTGGGCAGTTTTCTGGTTTAGAAACCATAGATGTTAATGGAAAGGAGCAAGAAGCCATTCGTTTGGTATACAAAGATGGCGATGTTCTGTATGTTGGCATCCATTCTTTACATCGCATTTCTAAATTCACGGGAAAAGAGGGGAGCGCACCAACACTTAATAAATTAGGCACGCAATCTTGGTCTAATTTAAAGAACAAGACCAAAAAGAAAATCAAGGAACTTGCCTTTGATTTGATTAAACTTTATGCCCAACGAAGAAGTAAGCCTGGATTTTCATTTAGCCCTGATAGCTATTTGCAAAATGAGCTTGAAGCTTCATTTATGTTCGAAGATACACCCGACCAATTCAAAGCCACTCAAGATATCAAACGAGATATGGAGTCCCCTCGACCGATGGACCGTTTAATTTGTGGGGATGTTGGTTTTGGAAAAACAGAGGTAGCCATTCGTGCAGCATTTAAGGCTGTTGCGGATTCAAAACAAGTTGCAGTTTTAGTTCCAACAACAATATTATCATTGCAACACTTCCGCACCTTTAAAAATAGATTGGAGGGCTTGCCAGTAACTGTAGAATATATTAATCGCTTTAAGTCTAGTAAAGAGATCACCGCGACACTTAAAAGGTTAGCTGAAGGTCAAATTGATATTTTGGTTGGCACGCATGCCTTGGTTGCAGATCGTGTAAAATTCAAGGATTTAGGTCTTATGATTATTGACGAAGAGCAAAAATTTGGAGTAGCAGTAAAAGACAAGCTAAAAACTTTGCGCACCAGTGTAGATACACTAACCCTTACTGCAACGCCAATTCCTCGCACGCTGCAATTTTCTTTAATGGGGGCTCGTGACTTAAGTATCATTAATACACCGCCTCCCAATCGCCAACCCGTTTTAACAGAAATTGTTTCCTTTAATGAAGAATTAATAAGGGATGCGATTGCTTATGAAGTAGGGCGAGGTGGTCAGGTTTTTTTCGTAAATAACCGTTTATCGAATATTCGGGAGCTTTCAGGAATGATCCAGCGCTTGTGCCCTGGGGTAAGGGTTGGAATTGGACATGGACAAATGGATGGGAAACAACTTGAAAAAGTGATGCTCGATTTTATTGAAGGTGCTTATGATGTTCTGCTGGCCACAACAATAATTGAATCGGGAATTGATATTTCCAATGCCAATACGATTATCATCAATGATGCTCATCAATTTGGCCTTAGTGACTTGCACCAATTACGTGGTAGGGTAGGACGAAGCAATAAAAAAGGATTTTGTTATCTCATTGCTCCTAAATTTAGCATCATGACTTCTGAAGCACGAAAACGCCTAGAAGCTTTAGTGCAATTTTCAGATTTGGGTTCGGGCTTCAACATTGCCATGAAAGACCTCGATATTCGTGGTGCAGGAAACATGTTGGGAGGTGAACAAAGTGGTTTTATAGCAGAAATTGGTTTTGAGATGTATCAAAAAATCTTAAACGAGGCCATGCAAGAACTCAAAGAAGCTGAATTTAAAGATCTTTTTGAACAGCGGCATAGTGATCAATTAAATGGCTTTGTTCAAGATTGCATATTCGAAACCGATTTGGAAGTTCGCATTCCGGATCACTATGTCAATCAGGTTGCCGAACGCTTAAGTTTATATCAAGCTTTAGATGATTTAAAGGATAAGGCGGCCCTTAATACTTTTAGTGCTGAACTTATTGATCGTTTTGGACCGCTTCCAAAGGAGGTAAAGGAGTTGTTGTTTTCCTTTGAGTTGCGCTGGTTAGCACAATCAATGGGCTTGGAGCGCTTGGTGCTTAAGTCTGAAAAACTTGTAGGGTATTTTATTTCCAATCCGCAATCACCTTTTTACGAAACTCAGGATTTTCAAAACATATTAAATGGCATTTTGGCTCAGCCCAATGGCTACAAACTTGTTCAGAAAGGAGACAAATTGCGTTTGGTAATTGAACCCATTGAACATATAAAAGATGCTTTTGAAAAATTGGCTTTATTACAACAATAGCCCTCAATTTATATCATGAATTAAAACACTATTTTTGCGCTTACTTCGAACTTTTAAACCTTATCCTTGTTTAACCTTTAAAACTTTTAAAATGAAAAATTTAGCAATCACAATTGTTGGTGCTTTCGCCTTATTCTCTTTTGTAGCAGTTCAAACTGGCCTGTGGTCAGTTGATGGTGCTCACTCTCGTTTGGGCTTCACCATTGTACATAATGGAATTACTAATGTGCATGGTAATTTTACCAAATTCACCATGGAGGTAAACACACCAAATGAAGACTTTAACGAGGCTACGATTATACTCAATGCCGAGGCATCTTCAGTCAATACTGGCATAGAGGCGCGAGATAATCATTTGCGCACAGCAGATTGCTTTGATGTAGAAAAATATCCAAGTATTGTTTTCAAAAGTAATGCTGTAAAAGAAACTAAAATCAAAGGCACCTACACCATTGAAGGTGACCTTACCATGCATGGGGTTACTAAAAATGTCGTTTTGACCGGTGTGCATACGGGCTCTAGTAAAAATCACAAAGGCACTCCAGTCGCAGGCCTTCATATTACTGGTGCTGTTAAGCGTTCTGAATTTGGAATGGGCCAAGTGAGCCCTGGGCTTTCTGACGAGGTAAATCTTGTTGCAGATTTGGAAATAGTTCAAAACTAGAATAATGATGAAAGCAGCTTTATTGCTAATTACATGTCTTTTTAGTTTAACTGCTTTTTCTCAGGCATATAAACTAGCCGAAGGTTATAAAATTGATTTTTCAAATTCTGATGTCAGTGGTAATTTCAAAAAGTTGAGTAGCCCGTCTATTTATTTTGACCCGAGTAATTTAGAAAAATCTCAATTGAATTTTAAAATTGAAGTCGCATCCATCAACACAGGAAATGCGCTGCAAAATAAGCATGCATGCGGAGAGGAGTGGTTTAATGCCAGCAAATTTCCATTTATTCAATTCAATTCATCAAAAATTGAAAAAACTTCCCAAGGATATAAAGCAATTGGCAAATTGCAAATGCATGGTGTAACAAAAGAAATAAGCATACCATTTACTTTTACTAAAAGTGGCGCTAAGGGCACATTTATTGCTAATTTTAGTGTAGTTAGAACTGATTATCAAATTGGTAAAAAAAATGGTGGGGTTGCAGAAACCATTAAGATTGATGCCTCCATTCCGGTAATAAAAAAATAGATTATGATACGCACATTGATTTTTGGATTTATAATTGCAACATTATCTTCTATTGTTGTTGGGGTTTTCTTGAATTACTTTTATTCCTTTGAATTCGATGAATCCATTAAAATTTTACCTATCTGGAAAGTTATTCTAGCTTATTTTATTCTGTCTTTATCCTTTTCTGCCTTGGGTTTTTTCTTTGAAAGGCTTTGGAAAAACAGAGGTCTTTTTGTCTTGAATGCCTTGATTAGTTTTAGTGCAGTTGCACTGATCGGGTTTCCAATAAAATATACAAATACAGAAATTGACACCTCATTTTTCCCAATTGTAGCAATTCCTTGCCTCTTTATATTGCCTATTATTTGGCTGTCGTTTCAACCTATAGTTTTTAGTAAAAAATAAATGGCATTTTGGCACAAAACTTGAAAGGATACATTTGTATCCTTTTTTTTTGAAAAAAAGGGTAAAAATGACAACGAAATCTAGGTTTTGACGTATAATATATGATGTTGTATCGATTAAGCACAATCTTTTTATTCATGGTGTTACTAGCACCCCTAAAAAGTACTGCTCAATTAATCACCAATAATGCGCTTAATCCTCAAAGTTTGGTGCAAAATGTTTTGCTCGGAAATGGCGTAACAGTTTCCAATGTAACTTACAATGGCAGCCCTGTTGCCATTGCGCAATTTACTGCAAATAATACCACTTTAGGAATAAATAGTGGCATAGTTCTCACTACAGGTACGACCCTACCCAATGGCAATGGCCCTCAAGGCCCTAACAATGCTTCGGGAGCGGGTGTAGATAACAATATGGGCGGGTTCAATTTACTCTCCCAAGCAATAAATGGCACACAAACCTATAATGCTGCCATTTTGGAATTTGATTTTGTGCCATATGCTGATACTGTTCGCTTTAAATATGTGTTTGGCTCCGATGAATATCCGGAATTTGCTCCTCCCAATAATACGACATACAATGATGTATTCGGATTTTTTATATCCGGACCAGGAATCACTGGTTTTCAGAATATTGCTAAACTCCCAAATGGTGCAGTTGTATCTATTAATAATGTTAATAGCATCACCAATTCCTTTTATTTTGTCAATAATGGAGATGGCAATACGGCGCCCTATAACCAAAGTGCGCAATACATTCAATACGATGGCTTTACCAAAGTGCTAGAAGCTGTTTCGCAAGTTCAGTGCGGTCAAACTTATCATCTGATTATTTCAATTGCCGATGTCGGTGATGGCCAATGGGACTCGGGTATTTTTTTGGAAGCAGCTAGTTTATCAACCATTACGCCTATAGAAATTAGCCATTCGCTTTCTCAACAAGTATTTACTAATCCAGATTGGATGGCCGAAGGATGTGTTAGCGCAAACGTTACCATTGAACGCCAAGCAAATATTAATCAGTCCTTAACCATACCTGTTCAAATTAGTGGTACAGCCACCAATGGCATTGATTATACAGGAGTTCCATCTAGTATCACTTTTAATCCGGGGCAATCAACCTATAGTTTCACAATACAATCACTTACAGATGTGCAAACCGAAGGTCTCGAAACGCTAACTTTAACTTTTCCGATTGCCGATCCATGTGGAAATATAACGCCATTGGTTTTGAATCTTTGGATACAAGACAACCAACCCCTAGAGATGAATTTGAGTACCTCCTCGGTGGCATGCCCTGGTGAACCTGTAACCATTGTATCTCAAATTAATGGAGGAATTCAGCCTTATACTTATCAATGGAGCACGGGTCAAAATACGCCAAGTATTACTTTCACTCCTACTTCCACAGAGGCCATTTGGCTGATGGTAACAGATGCTTGTTCTGGTACTCCATCTTATGACACCATTATTGTTAGTGTGCCGGTTTTTACGCCTCTCCAGCTTCAAATGGGCCCGGATATCACGGAAATTTGCCCAAATATTCCAGCTACAATTGGAGCCACAGCCATCGGCGGAGCAGGTATTTATACTTACCTATGGACAAGCAATGGACTCCCGATTGGCGCTAATGATTCATTAAATGTGAATCCAAGTGTAACCACAACCTATATTTTAAATGTAAGCGACAACTGTGGCAATTCACTAAGCGATTCTATAGTTTACACCATCACAAGCCCACCGTTGGTAGTGCAAACCAATGGGCCCTTTCAAGTTTGTCCTGGCGATAGTGTGCAGCTAAGTGTTTTAGCCAGTGGAGGTTATGGGACGTATTATTTTCTTTGGTCCAATCAACAAACTACACCCCAAATAATGGTTGCTCCTCAGCAAACAACATCCTATTTTGTTCAGGTATCTGATGAATGTCAAACATTTTCTGTAAACGCCATTACGCAAGTTCAGGTGGTAAAACCTATTGCTAATTTTTATTTTTTGAATCAAAATCCTATGCAAGGTTTGCCCATCCAATTTGAAAATGCCTCTCAAAATGCGTGGTCTTACACGTGGTCTTTTGGCGATGGTAATGGATCGTATTTAGTAAATCCGACACATACCTTTATAGCTCCCGGCCCCTATGAAATAACCTTGGTAGCAAGTGATCAACAGGGGTGCATAGATAGTATTTCTAAATGGATTAATATTGCTCCTGAACGCTTCATATATTTACCAAACTCCTTTACACCAGATGGCGATGGGCTAAACGACTTTTTTTATGGTCGTTTTATTGGATTAATGAGTGCAAGATTTTACATCTTTAATCGATGGGGAGAACAAATATTTTTCTCCGACCAACTTAATTTTGTTTGGGATGCCACCGATGGGGGTACACCAGTGCAAGACGGTACTTATTCTTGGTACCTGATTTACGAAGTTCAAAAAGGTATTTTTGAGGACTTATCGGGTCACGTCAATGTAATTCGCTAGTCTTTAAAAAATCAATCATTGGAAATAATTTCAAAAAGCTCATTTAGATTCGGTGAAATAATGATTTCAATACGTCTATTCTTTGCTTTATCATTAGGATCTACCGGATGATATTCGCTGCGACCAGCCGCCATGATTTGAGTTGGCGACATATTGGAATTCGCTAGCATTAATTCCACAACAGAAGTTGCTCTTAGGACTGAAAGTTCCCAATTGTTTTTTGGAGATACACTACTATTGAGCTTGTCTGTATCAGTGTGCCCTTCGACGACAATTTCTAAATCACGTTCAGTTTCAAGTACCCTAGCTAGCTCAACAAGGGCAGACTTACCTTCATCTTCCACTTTTGTTGATCCTGATCCAAAAAGCAATTTGGCCTCGAGGCTTACATATATTTTACCGTTTTTTTGTACCACGGTGAGGCCTTGATTCTCAAAATTGCGCAAGGCATTGGCTACACGTGCTTTTAATAATTGTATTTTGGCCTCCTTGTTGCGAATTAGTTCTTCAAGCTCATTGACACGTTTTTCACGTTCAATCAATTGAGCTTGTTTTGCTTGTAACTCTTGATCTAGCTTTAGAAGGGCGTCTTCTTTAAGTTGTAGTTCCTTTGTTTTTTGTTCGAGTTGGGTTTGAAGGGTTGCAGTTTCCTTAGCAGACAAATTTTTAAGTTTATCAAAAGAATTTTCCAGTGCTTTATATTGCGTTTCAATGGATTCTTGTTCGCGTTTTAATAATCTAATTTGGTTGCCAAGATTATTGGTATCGCCTCGCAAGCGGCTCACTTCCTTAGCTGCTAGATCATATTTGATTTGAAGATCTTTAGAAAGCACTTCGTAATCACTGCTACTTTTCTTGTATTTAGCTAGTTCTTCACTGCATGATTTTTCACGCTCTAATAACTCATTGTATTTTTTAGATGGAACACAAGCGCTAAATAAAATTGAAAGGATTACAAACGAAAGCAAGTATTTTTTCATGGGAATTACTTTTTTTACAAAGTTGTTATTTAAAACGATAGAATATTTGGCTTTTTTTTGATGTTATAAACACCAAATTTTGCATAAAGTAACACATTGATGCAATTTTTAGTCCATAGTAATTGAATTGCTTAACTTTGTGCCATGAGTGTTAATACCCAAAAAAAGAAGTTACAGGAGGCCAAGAATTATTTAGAACAAAATAACCTAGGAGCCTTAAAATCTGCATTGGCTATCTATAAACAATATGGTACGCCAGACATTCTTGTTCTTCTTTTTCAGACACTTCAATCCCGAGATCGCAGTCAGCAACAAGAAATTTTGCAGTTTTTATCCGATGTAACAGACCTCAATACTGTTCAAGTTTTCATTGACTTCTTGCAAGATCAATCTGATGCGGCCTTGCGTAAATTGATCCTTTCGGCAATTTGGAATTCTAAGTTGCCTTTTGATGAGCACCTTCCATTTTTTGTAATGTTGGCTACCCAAGGAGATTTTTTAGAAGCGCTTGATTGTTTAACAATTATTGAAAATATGACAGGTCCATTTGATGAATCTCAGCTTCTAGAATCACAGTTATTACTCAAAGAATATTTAGAAGAACGCGCCCCACAGAGCGATCAAAAAGCACAAATAATGAGTGAAATAGCGCGATTTGTGAAAGAACAGAATGAGGGTATTGATGCAGATCTACTACTAGATAACCAATAAAATATGAGCGAAATCTTACTCCAATCAATGACGGGTTTTGGTAAATCTTTTGGGCAATTCCAGGGCAAAAAAATAGCTGTGGAAATTCGCTCCTTAAATTCAAAAAGTCTGGATCTAAATCTAAAAATTCCCGCGGTGTACCGAGATTTAGATACGCAAATCCGCAAACAAATTACATCGGCTTTAATGCGAGGTAAAATAGATTTAAGCATTTATATTGAAAATGAGGATCCTTCTCAAACAAGTTTAATAAATGAACAATTAGCTACGGCTTATTTTGAACAGTTAAAGGCGCTAAATAAATCTTGGGAATCCAAGACCTGGGGGACCAACACACAAGACTATCTTTCATTGGTATTGCGAATGCCAGATGTTTTAAATAGTCAACTTGAAGAAATTTCAGAAGCAGAGGCAGACTTAATTTATAATTTGGTTAAACAAGCCTGCACTCAACTTCAAAATTATCGTCGAGAGGAGGGCAAAGGCTTAGCAAAAGATCTAATGCAGCATATAGAAAATATTCGCTTAGAAATGGACGCTATTGTTCCATATGAAAAAGAACGCGTAAAGCAAATTAAAGAGCGTATACAAAAAGGACTTGCAATGATAGATGAAAGTCGGGTCGATATAAATCGTTTGGAGCAAGAGATGATTTATTATGTGGAAAAATTGGATATTTCAGAAGAAAAACAAAGACTTCAACAGCATTTAAATTATTTCAATGAGACACTCTTTGAGGAAGCCTCAGGCAAGAAACTCGGATTTATCGCTCAAGAGATGGGTAGGGAAATAAATACACTTGGCAGTAAATGTAATCATTCAGAAATTCAGCGTCGAGTGGTCATGATGAAGGATTATCTTGAAAAAATCAAAGAACAAGTTCTAAACGCATTGTAATGATGTTGCCAAAACTAAGTATAATAATTTCTGCTCCATCAGGCGCTGGTAAGTCTACGGTAGTTGCTGCCTTATTAAAACAATTGCCCCAGTTAGCGTTTTCGGTTTCCGCTTGCTCTAGATCACCAAGAAAAAATGAACGCGATGGTGTGCACTATTATTTTTTAGATCAAGATTCTTTTAAACACCGTATTGACGCGGGTGAATTTTTTGAATGGGAAGAGGTTTATCCAGGCATGTATTACGGAACTTTACAATCTGAATTAGTACGTATCTGGGCCGAAGGGAAAGTTGTTGTTTTTGATGTTGATGTATTTGGTGCGATTCAAATAAAATCAAAATTGCGTGCAGAAGCCCTGTCAATTTTCATTCAACCACCGAATTTAGATTCACTAGAGGAGCGTTTACGCAATCGCCAAACTGATAATGAACAAAAAATTCAATTGCGATTAGCAAAGGCTACACAAGAGATGGAGCAAGCATCGGCATTCGACAAAATTGTAATAAACGATGACTTAAACGAGGCTGTTGAAAGGGTAAAAAGCCTCATATTAGATTTTATTCAGCGATGAGGGTAGCACTGTATTTTGGCACATTCAATCCAATTCATGTTGGACATCTAGTTATAGCCAATCACATGGCCCAGCACCCACAAATAGATCAAGTATGGCTGGTTGTAACACCACATAATCCACTCAAAGAAAAATCTACTTTGCTTGCAGATCATCTGCGCTTAGACATGGTTCGTGAAGCCATTTATGAACATCCTCTCTTAAAGGCAAGTGATATAGAGTTTAAATTGCCAAAACCCAACTATACCATTTCTACCTTAACTCATCTTAAAGAATTATATCCAAAGCATGAATTCAGCTTGTTAATTGGTGCAGACAACCTCTTTACTTTTCATAAGTGGTTCAATTGGGAACAAATTCTTGCCCATCATAAATTATATGTTTATCCGCGCAACCCGCAAACCCCACAAAGTGAAAAAGATAGTTTTAAACTACTTGATCATCCTCATGTTCACATGATTGACGATGTGCCAATTTTGGGAATAAGTGCTAGTTTAATTCGATCTAGATTAGCCGCAGGAATAGATTGTTCATTTTTATTGACTGAAAGGGTGAGCCAATATATTTCAAGCGGCGGGTTGTATCGAAAGTAGTTATTTGAAATAGATATAAAAAGGGGAGCATTACTCCCCTTTAATTTGTCATGGATAATGCTAGAGCTTAATAAATTTTTGTTGTTGCGTCCCAAATATGTCCGTAAGTTCAATAAAGTAGGTGCCTTGAGCAAGATTGTTAATATCAAAGCTCGCTAATGCCTCAAAAGTGGTAATCGTTTCTATACTTTTTCCACTGAAATCACGCAGTGTTAGTTTTGAGGCACTGCCACTCACAAGCCCACTTACAAAAATGGTGTTTGAGGCTGGGTTTGGTTCTAGGCTGAAGGGTTGAATGATTTGTTCAATAATTCCGCCAGATCCAACAACAATTTTATATCCATCAAAAGAAACTGTTTGCGTTATTGGTGTAGGAGGTAAGCCAGGTAATAATACTACCAAAACTGTGGCAGTGACATCTACCGTTACAGGGAATACATCTACTGAATCTGTGGTACCAAAAATGTTGGCACATCCATTGTTTCCACCTAAATAGGTACAATTGCTAATATTGCACGCAAAATCAAAACCAGGAGGCAGGCCTTGGAGTGTGTCTATGGTAAATTGCTGAATTACAGAACCAACGAATTGTCCGCTTGGGTCAATTTCTGGGGTTACCGACGCAGGCACCTTAAAATTGATATCCGTTGAATAGGCCACATTTGGCATTGCAGGAGGTAAGTTTTGAGTTGTATCCGGCCAAATGCCATAGGTTGAATCCACAAAATTGGCACCTGGCGTACATGATTGCCCCCAAGAAAGAAGGTAAGTCATTGTAAATAAAGAAGTAAGTACTAGTTTTTTCATGGTGAGTTTTTAAAGATTGAAGTAAATGTACAATTATTTTGTTTTTACATTACAGGTTATTTTACGCACACGAATTAAAATTAAATGGCAATTCACTGCTTTGCCTAACTTTGTACAATGGTTATTTATAATGTTACAATTAGTATTGATCAACATATAGCTGTAGATTGGCTTGAATGGATGCGTTCAAAACATATACCCGATGTTTTAAAAACCGGTTGTTTTTTGGAATGTAAATTATCCAAGTTAAATGGTCATGAGGAGGGAGGCTTAAGTTATTCTGTTATGTATTTGGCACCGAATCAAGACGCACTGGACCTCTATCAAAACCAATATGCTGCAGCCTTGCAACAAGAGCATTTGCTTCGTTTCGATGGAAAATTTGCGGCTTTTAGAACCACGCTAAGTGTAATTGAAACATTCAATAGATGAGTGTTAGACCAAAAAAACAGCTAGGCCAGCATTTTTTAAAAGACCCTGGTACTTGTCAAAAAATCGCCCGACAGATACTGTGGACAGATCAAACACGCAAAGTATTGGAAATCGGCCCGGGAATGGGTGCACTGAGCAAATTTCTATGGGATTTACCTCAAATTGATTTGTGGCTTTTGGATGTAGATATAGAATCTATAGATTATCTGAGGGCAACTTATCCGATTTACGAGGATCGCATTCTTTTTGGTGATTTTTTGCGTTTGGACCCTAGTTCAATTTTTGATCAAGATTCTTTTATTGTTGTGGGTAATTTCCCATATAATATTTCGTCCCAAATTTTATTTAAGTGTTTGGAACATCGCGACCAAATACCTCAAATCATGGGAATGTTTCAAAAAGAGGTTGCAATTAGGGTGGCACAAGCTCCAGGTTCAAAAGAATATGGGATAATCAGTGTCTTACTTCAGACATTCTACGATATTGAATATTGTTTTACTGTAGATGAGCATGTTTTTATACCTCCCCCAAAAGTTAAAAGTGGTGTAATTCGATGTATTCGAAACAATCGCGATCAATTGCCCTGCAATGAACAGCTCTATTTTAAGGTTGTTAAAATGGCCTTCAATCAAAGACGAAAAACATTAAGAAACTCTTTGCGAGCTTTGCTCAAAGACGTACCCTTGGATAAAAAATTTGAGAATCAGAGACCTGAAAGATTGAGTGTAGATGATTTTATTGAGCTAACAGTTTTTATTGAAGGAATTTCTAAAAAGGACTAAACCCTTCTTTTGATTGAACGCGAATTTGCATCCCATTTTTAAATAATTTCTTGCTAACTAATTGTCCATTTTCATTATAGGCCAGAAACCAACCATCTTTAAGGCCATTGTTATAATTTATTACATAAACCAATCGGCCATAGCGGTCATATTGTTTAAAAACGCCATGTAATTTACCATATCGATACTGAGCTACAATAGTTGGAACCACCCCACCAGGGTAATAGTTGATCCAAGTTCCATGCTTGAGGCCATGATAGTATTTTCCAACCTCTTTGATTTGATAATCCACTTGTGAATATGACTCAAAGGATCCGTGGAGGTCTGAAACCGTTTCCTTTAGCCCCATAATAGCTATTCCTTCAGCGACATTTTTTTGCGTAAAAACTTTAAAATGTTGTTTTTCTTTTAGCCTACCGTTGTTGTAATAACTCAACCATTCAGAAACTTTATTTCCTTTTTTATAGGTTCCTGAAATTAAGAGTACACCTTCGGGAGAAAAGGATTTCCACTCCCCATCGAGAAGGCCGTTTTCAAAGGTGGTTTTGTCTTTTAAGCGCCCATTTTCCCAGTAATTGAACCATTCGCCCTCTTCTTTGCCAAGTTCGTAAGTCCCGCTCATAAGAAGTGTTGAGTCTTCGTACCAGGTTTGCCAATGGCCTTTACGCAAATCATTTTCATAAGACCCTGTCCTGTATAATGCTCCGTTTGGATAAAAATAGATCCAATTACCGGTCCTAAGATCAGTATTATAATGTGCCTCATAAGACAACTGACCATTAGAAAAGTAATAGTGCCAAGTGCTGTCTTGTTTCCCTTCCTTGAAATATCCATGCATGTCCAAGTTGCCATCTTGAGTGAACCATTTCCAAAAGCCTTGTTTTTGACCAAGTTGATAATTGCCAAAGGTGAGGGTGTCGGTAGTTGTATTCATAACAAGATACTCACCATTCAATGAGTCCGATTGATATGTAACACGTTTTTCTAGATTACCTTCATAGCTATAGAACTCCCATGTCCCATCTTTTTTCCCTTTATCAAATGCACCTCGTACCGATAAGAACCCATTGGCAGTTCGTTCTTCAAAAGGCCCAGTTTTTAATCCGTTTTGGAAGGTATAGAACTCCTTTACAACCCCATCAATATAGTAGCTTATAATTTGCCCATTTCCATCTTTTATTGTCTGTAAATGTGTACTATCTGCCTCCCAATAGGCTTGTAAATAAACGGTGTCGTTTTGAACATTTTCAATAGATTTAGGGCTGCCATCTTCGTAATAATAATGCCACACACCTTTAGGGCTGCCCAACTCAAACTGCCCGCTTATCAATAATTTTCCATCTGACGCATATTGCTTATAGGTAGAATCGGGCACGTTAAATTTGTAGAAAGATTCTTCTTTTATTTGTTTGGAAGGGTAATAAAAAATCCGCTTTCCGTACAAGCGGTTTCGATAGTAATTTGCTTCTTCTTCTATTTGCCCATCGTAATTATAATAGAGCCATTTGCCATGTTTTTCGGTTGTTTTGGGCGAGATTGGGCTCGTAAAATAAGCACCAGATGCTTGCAGATGTTTTTTTTGACCATCCCAATACAAGCGAACTTTTGGACTCAGATTTTCTTTAAGCACTTTATATTCTTGTGCCTTTATGTTGATTTGAAAAAAGATAATTAGTAACAAAAAAATCAGTCGCCTCATTACAAGAATCTTTGGAGCATAAAAAACAATCCAAATCCTATAAAAATGATGCCAATTAATTTATTTAGGGTTTGAAGTAGGCTTACCGTAACTAGGTTTCGAATTCTTTTTGCTGCAAAAATTTTAACTACATCAATTGAAAAGAATGTGATTAAAACAATTACTAGAAACACAATTAAAAATAGATTACCGGTTGTATGGCTTTCTCTCTTTGCAACCGAGACCACGCTCAACCAATAAAAAACAACCATGGGGTTGGCAAAATTTAATAAAAAACCTTTGGCAATGAGCAAACCAAAGTTTTTATTAGGATCGGCACTCTCTTTTATTTGATATTTTTCAGTAACATCTTCAAATTCTTGATCGCCATCATGCATTTTGGTTTTTTTAAATAAATTGACGATCCCATAAGTGATGAAAATACTGCCTCCAATAATGTCAAATACTTCCTTTTTATTTCCAGAGAGCACCCCATTAATTTGCTCTACAAATAAAACAGCTAATAAAATATATACAACGTCGCTAACTAATACTCCTAAGTCAATGGCCAGAGCACTGCGAATACCTTTTGTAATACTTTTTTCTATCAAAACAAAGAATACCGGGCCGGGCATAATTGATAGAATGAGTCCAATTGTAAAGGCGTGCAAAAGCATTTCCATAAAACAAATTTAAAATTTAATAAAGACGTAATGCTAATGGAATGCGAATGTTACTTACACCGCGATGTTTATTTCAGGAAATGCACTAAATTTGTCGCACAATTGAGATGATATGAAAACTTTGCGTGCCAATCAAAAACTTGAACAAATCATTGCCAACGTCGAAAAAAAAGGTTTAAAAGCGCCTAAACTTATCGATGATCTTAAAGAATTAAGAGAAATGGCTTTGCTTGAACACGACCCATTAGTTGTAAAAGTATTGCGGCTCACTTATGAGTTTATTGATGAAAATGAAAGTTTTGATATTGAAGCCCAATATGAAGAAGATGAAGAGGGCAACGAATATCCAATTGAAATTGATGACAAAGAGAATTTTCTCTATTTATTGAATTTACTTAAAAATGCAGAGCATAAAATTAATCGTGAAGAAATTAAAGATTACCGCACTGCACTGAAATTAGAATTATACTAAGCAACCATTTTAAAACAATAATCGTCTATTCTTAAAGGACAGTTCATTGTTCATTTTGGTTTTAATTAACTTGCAGAAAACCTGAGCAAAAGCTCAGGTTTTTTTATGTACAAAACTGACAATATTTGGAATCAGGATTGTGTTCAAAGGGTTGATTTTCATCAAATAATTGGGTTATCAATATTTGAATCCCTTCTTGGAATATCTCGGGAACCTCATTTAAATCAGTGCGCTTGTCAAATCTTAAGGCAAATTCATCTTTATTGTTTATCAAGGATTGAATACGCGCCTCAGAAGGCAAATGCCCGTATTGAGAATTAAAAAGCATGGAATACAGGCACAATTGAAGGCTATGTTTCGGGACTGTCAAATTTGTGAATGCATCCTTATCTGAACGCATCTTTATGTCATCATCTGTAACTTTTCCCGATTTATAATCGATAACCCTGTAGTAGTCATCACCAATTCGATCTATGCGGTCTATATAACCGACAAATTTGATTGGGAAGCTCATCTGATCTATTTGAATAATTTCTTCGTGTGTTAGCTTACCCTCGAGTTGTTCAATAAAAAGAGGGTCTTTTTGCTGCTCAATAAAATCAAGGTCATTTTGGAGGTGTTTATCAGTGAGCGCGAGCGCCATTTCATAACTGAGCCAATTTTTTCCATTTTTCAATAAATCTTCATTCTTATCAAAATAATTCAAAAAGAGTCTTCTCAATATTTTTGGAAATTCTTTGCGCATTCTTTTTATGTCTTTGGGTGATACTGGCCCTGGAGACGGAATAACGGGCTCACCGGCTTTATTTTTTTGCGCAAATGGTTGGTATAATTCTTCTAAACATTCATGGATAAGCGAACCAAATGCGCTTGATTCAAGATCTTCTTCTATTTCTTGTTCCTCACCAAATTCTACAATATATCGGTAATAGAAATCTAAGGGGCAACTTATAAACTTACGCATTGCAGAAGCAGAAACGCCTTTTTTAAAATAGTCCATTATTAATTGTTTTATTGCACTGGTTTTTAAAATACGCGTTTGTTCTTGACTTTGCTTTATTGACGGAATTTGGTAAAAATAGGTTTCCCAATTGACGTTAGGATTCACGGCCCGCCATTCCATTTCTAATTGTAGTAAGTAGCGACTCTTTTCTTGGCTGCCCAATACTTCGCTAGCTGTAGTATAAGTAAAAGTTACAGATCTTGCATGATGCAATAACCTATAAAAGTGTTGTGCAAATAGGCCTTGCTTATCCCTATTACTGGGCATTTTGAAAGCTTTTCGCAAGTCCATTGGAATGATACTTTGAATGGGGTTGGTGGGAGGTAATTTCCCTTCGTTCATTCCGAGTACGTAAATTTGATCAAAGTCGAGTAGTCTTGTTTCTAACAATCCTGTCATTTGAAGCCCGTCGGTTGGGTTTCCAAGATAGGCCAAGTTTGTACTGGTCCAATGTTGGTAAAAAAGTTTCTTAAAACTTGTCAATTTCATCTTGGGGAAGCTTGCCCCTAAATACAATTCAAATTGGCGGCATGCCATCTCAAAAGAGAGCAGTGCTGTATGTTCAAAGTCATTTTCTTTTGGAATGAAATCGAGTAAAAGGGCATTTAATTTTCGCAAGGATTGCAGCGCTTTTTCCCAATCTTCTTGCCATGGAGTAGTCAAAAGAATAATTAATTTCAGTAGGGATTCGGAAAGTTGGAGTTGATTAATGTTTTGAAAAACACGATTATATTGAATGGTCTGTTTTTCTAGTTTTGACAGTTCTAATTTTGCATTTTGATCAAATGCCAAGGAAATAAATGCATGGTGGCAGAAGCGTTGCAAGTCTTTGTAATATATGGCGGAGGTCTTGAATTTTTGTTGATTTTCTTGAATTTGGAAACATAAGTCAACCCACGTTCTTACAGGCGTTTGATTAAGTGGCAACCCAAGTGTAATATTGGCTTTTGAGACTGTTTTAGGTATATTTCTTATGGCTGCATGAACAAGTGATTCATCGGCCAATAAAACCAATACTTCACCCCAATCTTTTCGATTTGATTGTAATAATTCTGTTGCTAAAACTTTTATTTGACCAATATGTTGGGCACATTCAATGACTTTAACGTTATAATTTTCTTGCGCTAACGCGTTATTTAACTTTGGGGGTTTTAGCCCAAAAAAGGAAATATTTTTGCGTTGAAAATTGCCTGCTTCGTGGATTGGGTTGTCATAATAATAATGGTCAGAATCAATGATAAATTCGGCTTGTCCAGCATCGAGTAGAAACTTAATTATATGTTGTTCTGCTAGTGAAAGGGCATTAAACCCTGCAAAAATAAAGTATTGTGAGGCATCAAAGAATTTTGTAGGTTGCTCGGCAAGTTGTCTGTAGGCTTGTGCTTTGGTACAAGATTCATTTTCAATAAGGATTTTTTGTAGCCCTCGATGTAATTTGGGGATTAACTCCCAAAATAACATAAATTTTTTCTGTGATTCTGAATATTCTTCTTCGTCAATTTGCCAACTTTCTAGCGCTTTAATTGAAGAAAGATTTTGGTATAATTGATTTTGATCAATTAGATACCGATCTATATCATCAAAGTCAGAAAGCATAATTGGCCCCCACGATAGGTAGTCTTCAAATGACAGGGCTTTCTCTTGAAATAGTGCATTATAAACATTGTAGAGCGATAGTAGGGTAAGGGTTGGATGTTGAATCTTTTTTTTACTCAGTGCAACAACCCATTGGTCAATGGTAAAAATATTTGGCGACAATAAAGGGCCCTTATTGGCTCTGAAAAGTGCGTTATTTAGATATTTTTTGGCGCGTTCAGAGGGAAGAATAACAACGTATTCTTGGGTTTTGCTTTGATTATTAAGAAGGTCTATGGCAAGTCGGTCTAAAAATTTCATAACAAAACCATAATAGATTATTCGAACCAGACTTTTTCAAAAAAAGTGGTTGGCCTTTTTGAATGCATAAATTTATGTCCTCCGTAACATTTTATTACAGCGAAATTATTGTTTGAAAATTGAATTTGCACCATGTTTAGACCTTCTGGATATGTATCAGAGAGCCCTTGAAAAACCACTGTTCCATCATCTTGATATCTTTTGATTATTTTACCTCCTTGCGGCGGATTTATATAAATACTAGCAATCTCCTCTCGGCTGCTATTCTGATCGTAAGGATAAATTAAAATCTCGAAAGTATTGCCTTGCCCTAGTTCCCTATAGATGATTCTACTTGTGCTATCTGGTAGTTGTTCAAACAGAGGTTTAGCGGGAAACTTGGCGATTAATCCCGATGGCAAATCTTTAAAAATATATTCGGTTGATTCATTTAAATGACTTTTA
The DNA here is from genome assembly GCA_030830785.1 of Crocinitomicaceae bacterium. Taxonomy (GTDB): domain Bacteria; phylum Bacteroidota; class Bacteroidia; order Flavobacteriales_D; family Crocinitomicaceae; genus UBA952. Next base: position 46,624 of record JAURMI010000002.1, on the reverse strand, counting down.
CTTAGCGATGTTTCGGTACTAATTTTCCATTGAACAGGGCGCACCCTAAAACCTTTGTGACGCAATAATTGTAAAATGCCTTCTTCACCACCTAAATGACCAGCCCCAACAGCACAAAAGAAAGATTCGTTGATTTTTAAAAGTGCAATTAGACTGTCACACATAATATAATTGCGATTTACAATAACTTGCTCATATAAATCCTCTTGAAGATTCAGATAAGATTTCATGAATCTATGTAAAGCTTCTATGTCGCCTTTTAGGTACAATTCAAGTAATTTCTCTTGTGTAAAGGAGTTAATTTGATTGTTCAATATTTTGCGTTCAGTAAGATTGAATTGGTCTGAAAGAGCATATTGATCCTCAACATCTTCTAAAGCAATGGTGGGTTTATTCAGATGAAATGCTAAAATTTGAAAATAAGCATCCAAAAATTGTGGCATACCATCCTCATTGCCATAAAGTGTTTTTGAACCCAAGAGTCTATTTGAAAAGTAGTTTCCGTCATTGTCAAATCTTGTTTGTGGCAGTTCTTTTCGGGTATCCATCCAAGAAAAAAGCGAATAAATATCAGTTTCAAGGACTATTTTTTTTGCCTTATCGAAGGCAATGTAGGTGCTATCTGAAAGTTGAAAAAGCGCTCTATTATTTTCGTGTAGCGTGCCAAAAATATATGATTTGATTGAAGAATTAGGATGTGAAATTTCCCAAAGCAATTCTTTTTGAAAAATCTGATCTTGTGCGCCTCCAATAAATGGAATAACATACAAAAGAACAAATTGAAACGTACGCATTATCAAAAATAATTAAATAAAAACTCGCTGTATGTGATTTTCTGAGTAGGCATAAGCCAAGTATGCTAGGGAAGGAATTTCATTGGTAAGTATAATAGGAGACTTCCTTCCAAGCGCGATTTTACCATGTGTGTCTTGGAGTTCTAGTGCAGCAGCAGCATTGATTGTCAAGGCATTAATTGCTGACTGAGGAGTCATTTTCATTTTGATGCATGCCAGAGATAAAATGTGCATGAGATCATAACTTGGCGCCGAACCCGGGTTAAAATCACTTGCCAGTGCAACAATTGCGTTGGCATCAATGAGGTCATTGGCTGCTCCAAAAGGAATAGAAAGAAAATGTGAACAACCTGGCAAAAGCGTAGCAATACAATTGCTTTTTGCCAAGGCGTTTATATCGGCAATATCTATTTCTTCAAGATGGTCAACAGAAATTGCCCCTCTTGAAATAGCAGCGGGAACCCCGCCAAGCACAGAGAACTGATTTACATGCACTTTACCTTTGAGGCCAAACCTAGCTCCAGCCTCTAAAATTTGGCACATTTCTTCTACGCTAAAATAATTGCGCTCACAAAAAACATCAATATAAGCAGCCAATTTATTTTCAGCAATGTGAGGCAAAAGTTCATCGATTAGCATGCCGATGTATCCTTCACGGTTATCGCTATATGAACTAGGAATGGCATGTGCCCCTAAGAAAGTTCCCTTTATCGCAATAGGTAAAGTTTCTTGTAGCTTTTTAATAACACGTAGCATTTTTAACTCGCCTTCTTTGCTAAGTCCGTAGCCAGATTTGATTTCAATGGCGCCAGTTCCTCTTGCAATCATTTTATTTATACGAGTCCTTGAAGCTTCATACAAAGCTTCTTCTGACATTTGTTCTAACTTCTTGGCTGAATTCAAAATACCACCCCCTCTAGCAGCAATTTCTTCATAACTCAGTCCGTTTATTCGATCCACAAATTCTTCCTCGCGGCTAGTAGCAAAAACTGTATGGGTATGTGAATCTATAAAAGCGGGTAAGACAAAACAATTCGTTGCATCTATAATTTCTATAGCTTCTAAATCCTTTAATTCTAATAAGGTATGCATTGGACCATAGGCCCTTACTTCATTGTCATCGAGTAATAGGTAGGCATTCTCAATAATAGGTAATGAATGCATTTGAGCGCCCCGAATTATTGAAGGGATTTGTTCGCCAGCTTGAACAAGGCCTTTTATGTTTTTAATTAATTGTTTGCCCATAAGTGTTTTCACTGTAAAGATAAGTTCAATTTTGGCTTATTTTAGTTCGAAGGCAAGAAAGAATCAACCAATGAAACACAATGAACTTGGCAAATGGGGAGAAGCCTATGCTTTGCAATATCTTTTGAGCTTGGGTTATAAGCTTCTTGTCAAGAACTATCGCTTCAGCAGAATGGAAATTGATTTGGTACTCATCGACGCCCAGACTTTAGTAATTGTCGAGGTAAAGACGCGTAAAAGTAGCATATTTGAAGCGCCTTGGCGCTCAGTGCACTTAAATAAGCAAAAACAAATTGTCCGAGTTGCCGACAATTACTCTAAATTAATTCAATGGCCCCACGAGGTCCGCTTTGACATTGTGTCCATTGTGCACAATAGAAACCGCACTGATCTTACCCACATTAAAGATGCCTTTGGAGCGGGGCTCTAAAATCTAGCTACACATGCAACGCGCGGTCAGCAGTAGCGGCAAGGGCTGCTTCTTTGATGGCTTCAGAGTAGGTAGGGTGCCCGTGGCAAATGCGTGCAATGTCTTCGGCAGAGGCACGGTATTCCATTGCCGTAACAGCTTCCATGATGAGGTCTGCTGCCCTTGGGGCAATCATATGAACGCCCAAAATTTCATCTGTAGCGGCGTCCGCTAAAATTTTGATAAAACCACTGGTATCCATACTTGCACGCGCTCTACCCAAGGCCTTTATTGGGAATGATCCGGCTTTGTATTGGCGCCCTGAAGCTTTTAATTCTTCTTCAGTTTTGCCCACCGCAGCAATTTCTGGCCATGTATACACCACACCGGGTATGAGGTTGTAATTAATGTGGGGTTTTTGCCCCGCAATTTGCTCGGCTACAAATACCCCCTCTTCTTCAGCCTTGTGGGCAAGCATTGCACCGCGCACAACATCTCCAATAGCAAAAATATGTGGCTGACTGGTTTGTAAATGGTCATTGACTTCGATTTGGCCGCGTTGGTTTGTTTGTAAACCAGCGTTTTCAAGTTGCAAACCTTCGGTGTAAGCTTTTCTACCTACAGCAACCAAGCAGTAGTCGGCACTAAGTTCAACCTTTTCTCCTTTTTTATTTTCTGCTGTGAGCATAACAGATTTACCATTATTGACAACCCCTAGAACCCTATGTTCAAAATGGAATTTAAACCCTTCTTTTTTCAATATTTTAGTGAATTCTTTACCAATACTTGCGTCCATTGCAGAAAGTATATTGGCGCCAAATTCAATGACTTCTACATTTGCCCCTAAGCGTGCATACACCGATCCTAATTCTAAACCAATTACGCCACCACCAATAACCAATAGTTTTTTAGGAATTTCAGTCATATTGAGTGCCTCTGTTGAGGTTATAATGCGCTTTTTATCGGGCTCCATACCCTTAAAAAAATTGGGTTTGCTTCCTGTTGCAATAATTATATTTTTGGCAGTTATTTTTGTTGATTTCTCAGCAGAAATTTCGATGGTATGTGGGTCAATAAAGCGCCCTATGCCTTGATATACAGTTATTTTGTTTTTGTCCATCAAGAATTTAACTCCTGCACAGGTCTGCGAAACCACTTCATTCTTTCGGGCAATCATTTGCGCCAAATTGGCTTTCAAACCTTTGATTTCTATGCCATGAGCATCAAAATTATGTTGGGCGTTGTGAAAGTGCTCCGATGAATCTAAAAGCGCTTTGGAGGGGATGCATCCTACATTTAAACAGGTGCCTCCTAGCGTATTATATTTTTCAATTAGCGCCGTTTTGAGCCCAAGTTGAGCGCAACGCAAAGCCGCAACATAACCCCCAGGGCCAGAACCAATAACCACCACATCAAAACTTTCCATCTTCACAATTTTTTACAAATTTACTGTTTGTCTACGAACAACCAAACCCTTAAATTTGCGTTGTTATTGTTGTGAGAAGATTCAAAATCTTATTAATTGCTTTTAATTTCCTGTTTATAGGACACTTATCTGCGTCACATATCATAGGGGGAGATATATACTATGATTATTTAGGCAGCAATAATTATCGATTTTACATTACCCTATATCGCGATTGTGCTTCCACTGGTGCTCAATATGATGATCCACTTTATTTATCCGTTTTTACTCAGGGAAATGTACATTATCAGACAGTTCAAATTCCATTTCCGGGATCAGTTGTCTTGCCAATTAATTTCAATAATCCATGCGCAACCCAACCGGCCGGAATTTGTGTGGAGCGCGCTATTTATCAGGTAGTTCTTAACCTACCACCCATTCCAAGTGGCTACACAGTTTCATACCAAAGATGTTGCCGCGGCCCCAATATTACCAATTTACAATTTCCCGACAATACGGGCATAACGCTAGTTGCAACTATACCTGGGTCAAATACAAATGCGACAAACAATAGTAGTCCGCGATTTACAAATTATCCACCCGTATTGCTCTGTAATAACGATCAATTGGTTTTTGATCATGCGGCCACAGACCCAGATGGGGATCAGTTGGTTTATTCATTGGTAACACCCTTTGCTGGGGCCAATTCTGCTAGTCCTCAACCTTTGCAGATGCCTCCTCCGCCATATTCTCCTGTAACTTGGCAGAGTAATTTTAGTGCTACTGTACCTTTGGGGCCAGGCTCCTCAACCACCATTAATTCCAATACAGGGCTTCTAACAGTGAATCCAAATTTAATTGGATTATTTGTTGTTGGTGTGCGTGTTCAGGAATATCGCAATGGACAATTGATTGGCCAAACGATTCGCGATTTTTTATTTCGAGTTTTTGATTGCAATATCCAAATGGCAGCCATCCTTCCTCTACAATCACAATTGCCCAATTTCAATGGCTACTGTGACGGGCTCACTGTACAATTTGATAACCAGTCTTTTGGAGGCACAAATTATTTTTGGGATTTTGGCGTTGTGGGTACAAATACAGATGTTAGTACCTTATTTGAACCAACTTATACCTATCCATCTTCAGGAACTTACACGGCGCAATTGATTGTCAATCCGGGTCAAGCTTGTACAGATACGGCTTACATAGAAATTGTGGTCAATCAAGAATTAAGTTTGTCGTGGTCTTCAATGGATTCTTTATGTTTATCAAGCAATTCATTTGATTTTAGTGCCCAAGTTTCCGATCCTTCTGCGGTGCTAAGTTGGCAGTTCCCACCTCAGGCTAATTTATCTCAGGCAAATGGTAACCTAGTTCAAAATGTCAGCTTTAATTCAGCGGGTTTTCAAGTTGTAACACTAGAAGCCAACACCAACTTCTGCCAACAGACTTACACAGATTCTGTCTTCATCTTTGAACAGCCAATTGCAGCTATTTCTGTAAACCAACAGGCCTTGTGTCTTGGTTATACGGTGTCATTTGGAAATAATTCGCAAAATGCGAGCACTTTTTTATGGGATTTCGGTAATGGTCAGTTAAGTACGGTGGCCACGCCGACTTTTACTTTTCCTGGGCCAGGAACCTACCCAGTGACGCTCGTGGCAAGTTCATCTTCATCATGTCATGATACGGCTCAACTTGATCTTGCCATCAACGAAGCCATTTCGCTTCAAATGTTTCACCCAGATTCGTTGTGCATTGATGATTACTTTGTTTTTGATGCACAAGTCAATGGCCCACAAGGCACGAATTATTTTTGGGATTTTGGCCCGAATGCAACTCCAAGTTCAAGCAATCAACTTTTAGCAAATTCTGTTTTGTTCTCTGAAAGTGGCCCTCAAAGTATTATGCTAATTGGTCAAAATCCGCAATGTTCAGACACAATTACAGAAATTGTGCAAGTATTTGCACATCCTACTATTGATTTCATGTTTCTCAATGCTTTACTGTGCGCGCCTACTCAGGCTCAGTTTATTAATTTAAGCCAGAGTGAAACACCGACCCAATATTATTGGGATTTGGGCGATGGAACCCAAGTTCAAGCAAATAATGTAGTACATAATTACCTGGTTCCTGGTAATTATACCATAACGCTTACCCTCATAGAACAAGCGGGCTGTTTTGATACCTTATTTTTGGCACAACAAGATTTAATAACGGTTCATCCAACACCACAAGCAGGATTTATTGTAAGTCCAGAAAAGGTAGATGTATGTACTAATGAAGTTGTATTTACCGATCAATCCATTGGCGCAATCCAATATCAATATTTGGTAGAAAACAGGAGCTATCAATACAATGTTGCAAATTTCATTCACGAGTACCATACTGGTGGTACGGACCATCCGATGCAGGTAGTTTATAATGCTTTTGGATGTACAGATACTGCTTATGCCACAGTAGAAGTTGAACCTTTTAGCATTTATGCACCAAATACTTTCATTCCAGATGCCGACGGCAAAAATGACAACTTTTTAATTGTGACAGATTTTAGTGTAAATGATTGGTATTTAGAGATTTTTAATCGTTGGGGAGAGCGCGTTTTTGAAAGTAACGATCCAAATGAAGCTTGGGATGGCAACTTTAAAGGAATCCCATGTCAGGATGGGCTATACAATTATGTATTAAAATTTAGGCCTTGTCATGAGCCCCATATTAGACGTCAAAATGAAGGCGTTATACACTTGTTGCGTTAGGTTTTTCGACGCAATTCAAAATTTTTCCCTAAATAAACTTTTCTAACTTGCTCATCTGCGGCCAATTCTTCAGCGGTTCCTGATTTTAATATTTGCCCTTCGAATAGGAGATAGGCCCTGTCAGTAATAGAAAGTGTTTCTTGCACATTGTGGTCTGTGATCAAAACGCCAATATTGCGTTTTTTTAGGTCCCAGACAATTTCTTGAATGTCCTCAACTGCAATAGGGTCTACACCAGCAAATGGTTCATCTAATAAAATAAATTTTGGGTCTGTAGCCAAAGCACGGGCAATTTCTGTGCGGCGCTTTTCTCCACCAGAAAGACGATCGCCAAGGGTTTTTCGTACCAGTCCTAAGTTGAATTCTTCGAGCAGTTTTTCTAGTTTAGCTTGACGCTCATTTTTTTTCAAGGGGCCCATTTCTAAAATGGCCATTATGTTGTCTTCAACGCTTAATTTTCTAAATACAGAGACTTCTTGTGGAAGATATCCTAGCCCAAGTTGAGCCCTTTTGTACATAGGTAGTTTGGTAATATTTAAGTCATCCAAAAAAACATGTCCAGAGTCGGGCTTAACCAAGCCGACCATCATGTAAAATGAAGTTGTTTTACCAGCACCGTTTGGGCCTAATAAACCCACAATCTCACCCTGACTTACCTGAACATTTACACCGTTAACGACGGCTCTGCCGCGGTACGATTTACTAATTGATGCTGTACTTAATTTCACTGAACCAATTTACTAAAAATTTAAGGAGTAGCGCGCCTTTATTCCAAAAGGACTTATTGCATCAATTTGGTGCGTGGCACGATAAATTAAATCAATTCGAATCACCTTTAAAATATTTTCTACGCCGATGCTGAATTCTACATAAGGTATACCATTAAAATATTGAACAAAGTCTGGAATGATCATTTGTTCTTGGTTCTGCACTGATAGACTTCCAATCATAATTCTTTGGGTTGTAACTAGTCTTATCTTGGAAGCCTTAATCAAAGGCAATCTGTCAAATAGCAATCCTTCCCAATGATTTTCAGCAAAAGCTATAAGATATCTATCGCTGATGAATTCTATAAAATTGACCATGTTAAATGTGCTAGTGAGCAACCACAGAGATTGATTTCCTTCATGCACTTTAAGTAATGGATAAGCCGCACTTCCGTGGATATAACCTAAAGAGAAGCCATAGCGCATTCGGCCAAGAACACCAAGCTGAGTATTGTGCTCAAATTGAAATTCATATTTTTGATAATTATAGGCACTACCAAGAAGCCCTTTGATTCCGTATATTCCTTGAAAGGAAAGTATTGGAAAAGGTGAGCGCAACGGGGTACGATCAAAAGAACCCGATAGAAATTCTTCATCCTTGGTCCATCTGATACGGGTTGTTATTTCACTTTGAGTAATATTATTAAGCGTTAAGGTATCTGTTCCTACTAAGCGTTGATAAGTTGCAAGCCCGAGTGGCGTATAATTTTTCCATTCTGCGCCTGTGAAAATAATGAGGTCTTTTTTAATGTCTTTTTCCAAATTAAACCCGGCTTTTTGCACAAAAGTTAACTTATCAAAAGGTGAAGTGCTTAAAAATGTCACAAACGATGTGCCCATGGAGGCTGCAGTTGGAGATTGACCTATTTGTTCTATGTCATAATTGTAATAGACATTTAACATGCCGCGTTTTTTTGGGGTGATATTGTAACGCAATCTCAAATTGTATTTGAACCTATCATCTAGGAATCCATAGGCAATTTTTCCGCCGAGCTCTAATCTTTTTGAGAAATCATTCGATGTGCGCAAAGCCAAAGCCAATCTAAATTCTTCTACTGGATTAAAGCTAATAAGTGACGCAGCAGATCCAATTTCTATTTTATTGATTGGCCAGTAACCCGTAGTGGCGAAATAGGTGAGTTTGCGCATATTTTGATAAAATGGCAATGCTTCAAGCGAATCTACCATGAGCTGAATCTGCGCCTCTGTTTGATTGAGCCCAATAGGGCGCATTTTTTCCCATTGATCTGGGCTTTGTATTTTTGCTTGCGCTGAAATTTCTACATTGTCTTTAGAACGATAGAAATCTGGTGGGAGTGGATTATTTACAATTATGGAATCGCGATGGCTATACTTTCGACCAACAAGGCCTAAAAACTTTGATTTTTCTGTTAATTTAAATGTCAAGACCATTCTCTCTTCATTAAGCATCCAAACCTCTTTTTGAATCTGTTCAAAGGCTTGCTCAAAATAAAAATCTTGTATATAGTTGAGATTAGCGCCGGATGCGATATGGGCCTCTATGCGTTTTACTGCATAAGTAGTGTCATGGACCCACATGTGCCCATTAAAAACTAAATCGCCACTTCGCTTCGGCACGAATCTCAATTTATAACACCAATCGGCTCCAATAAAAGTAGAGTCATCTACATAAAACTGATAGTAGGCGCGTGCATACGGAGCCAGTGGGCTAATAAAAGATTTATTGAATAAATCATAAATATTCTCGTAGATATTTAGTTCTAGGTACATGTCGCCTAAAAATTGAGTCATTTGCATGTTTTCAACTCCGGTTATTTGGGTGGCTCGTACTACTTCCTTTTTAAGTTTAGGGTTCTTGTGATAGTAAAAATCAGATACGCTTTCAGATAAAATAACAGGCAGTAAAGCGGTATTATTGCTATCGGATTGTAGGAATCCTTTTATAATATCAAGTTTTGTCACCACGGGGTTATTTAGCAATTTGTCATCTAGATTGCATGCGTCTAATTCTATTTTGTTGTATAAATGATATTGGTATGCGCTGAGCTTCTCTTTGTTATTGATGTCTTTGTAGCGCATCATTTGCCGATGTAATTGTGCGCCTTTAGTTTCTGTAGGGGCTTTAAGAATGATTTCGGCAACTTCCTTATCCTGCACGTTTAACTTGATGAGCAGCTCTTGACTCCGATCTTTGGTTATTTTGATGCGCTGTGTTTGATAACCTAACAAGCGAAAAATAAGGGTGTCTGTCGGGTAATAAGTACTAAGAAAAAAGTTTCCTAAAGAGTCAGTTTTAGTTCCGATTTTACTATCGAGATATTGAATGTTAACCTCACTGAGTGGCTCTCCTTTTTTATCCAGCACCTTTCCACTTACAACGGTCTGTTGAGCTAGGAGGTTAAATCCAAAAATGCAAAAGAACAATAAGAACAGCAGCTTCATTATTCTTGCCTTTTGGCACCTACCTTTTTAGCAATAAGAATACTCACCTCATACAACAAATAAATCGGTATGGTGACTATGACCTGAGAAATGATATCAGGAGGTGTTATTATGGCGGCCAAGATGAGTATAACGACGATAGAGTGCTTGCGGTATTTGATCAAAAAATCTGCTGAGAACAAGCCTATTTTTACCAAAAGGTAAGTTAAGATAGGGAACAAAAAGAATAATCCTGTGTAGAATACCGTAGATAAAATTGTACTCATATACGAAGCTATGGTAATATCGGTTCTTATTTCTGGGCTAATTTGAAAAGCACCAAAAAATTGAACACTTAATGGCGCAACCACATAGTAGCCGAAACCAATGCCAAGAAAAAAGAGAAGACTCACGTAAAAGACAATGCCTTTTGCCATTTTTTTTTCGTTTCTTTTTAAGCCCGGCTTCACAAAAGACCACAATTGATAAAAAATAAACGGAAAGGCAAGAACAACACCCCCCATAACACTCATCATCAGCGCATATGAAAATTGCCCAGAAAGAGTAGTGCTTTGAAAATCGACGTTAATGGGTTCAATACACACTCCAAAATATTGACACAAGAGTTTAAAAGTTATAAAATCTTGGTCAGCCATTTTTAAAAAAATTCTTTCCATTATTTGCTGCTGATAAAACCAGATCAGAATTGCAAAAAAGACAATAGCAATAGCTGAGCGAAGCAAGCGCCAGCGCAACTCTTCTAAATGTTCTAAAAAAGACATTTTCCCATCATCAGCCATGGGGCAAAATTAAACAATTAATTAAAGAATTTATGGATTTACAAATGAACGTAAAACGTTTACGATGTTCTTTTGCAATTTTGTTCAATCAAATAAAAAAGCTATGAAAAAGAGATTTGTAATTCAACACATTTGGTTTAATAATCACGACGCGGATGTCACTGTAGAAGGACTAATTAAGGAGGACTTACTTAGTTATGAATCTAAATTAATTTTTAGGATGTCTAGACTCAATGCCGTAATCAGTGCATGGCAAAAGCAATCCCAATTGGATGCAAGTGAGTTTTTATGCCGCTATGAACTGGGATTTATTACAGAATACGAAATCAATTTTCCAAATTCGGTTCACTATGAATTGGATATGGAAGAAATATTAGGCCAAGAAAGTGACCTAGTCAAACGCATTGTAGCCTAAAAAATTAAGGTTGAATATAAACCGTTTCTTCGTTTATTTTTTCGGCTTCAATTTTGATAATACCTTGACCAGTTTTATTGCCTTTTTGAGCTTTAATATCTAAAACTGCTACACCCGCCTGTCCAAGCTGATATAATTCATTGTAATTAAAGGTCGCCAATCCATTTAAATTGGTATAGGCAGTATCAAAAACAGCAACTTGTTGTGGTGTCTGTTGTGTATTAGTTCCGTAAAGTACAACCATGGCATTAGGTACGCTTGCGTTGGTTTCATCTTTAACATAGATGTGAGCAATCGTATCCATTTTTTTACGACATGCACTTAATGAAAAGAGCGTAGAGGCTGCAAGTGCAATAAAGAGAATTTTTTTCATGGGTATTAATTAGGTAAATAGATTGTCTCAACGGCTGTTGTATGCACCTTAGCACGCGTGTAACCGTAGGCAGTTTTGTTGTTGTATTTAACAATAATATCGAAATATCCTGTTTTGTTGCTTTCACCCGCTAAGGTGAAATATGGGTCTAAACCAAAAGTGGTAAATCCAGAAGAATTGGTGTAAGTTGTATCAACATAGGCCAAAGTAGCTGGTGTAGATTGCTGGTCTCCGACGATTATTACTTTTGCTCCATCGATTAATTGATTGGAGGATGATCTCACAAAAACCTTAATAATAGCTGGGTCTTTGGGCTCACAGCTACCTAATAAAATTAGTAGCGACAGAGAAAATAAACTTGTTATAATAGTTTTCATAGGTCTTGAACGATTCAAATTTACATTTAAATTTTGGAATTTTAAAACACTAACTAACAGTGCTTACTCCAGTAGAAGAAGCACCTTATTTCTTTGTTGTTCTATAATTTCTGCAATAGACTCACCGGTCAGGCCAAAATAAAACCCTTTAACCTTAATTTGCATCACGCCTAACTGCCCAGGCTGATAAAAATCTGACAAATCAAAATAGGCTTTTCCGTTTAAATCTGAAGTTGTGCTATCATTTACTGCTATAGCGTTGTGAGCGGTATCAGTAGGCTCTGCTACCAACCACACTTTAGCATTTGCCATTTGGGTTCCATTGGCATTAACAACTAAAACTTCCAGGGTAGTTGGCGGCGCTTCTTTACATGCCATGAGTGCAAGCAAGAATGCGCAACACATCATAATAGCTTTTGAAGCCTTAACAAACAGCTTTATTTTCTTGTACATTTGCATCTATACAGAACTATTTACTGTCTTTAACAATAAAATAGTCCAAAAGGTTACATCAGTATTGTTATTAACGATATGAAAATACAAGAATTAGCAGCAGAAATTGAGAGTACTCTACTCATGGAGGAACAACAAATCGAACAATTTCGAATTAGATTTTTGGGTTCAAAGAATATTTTGAAAGATTTATACGCGGCGATCAAGGACATTCCCAATGAGCAAAAGAAAGCCTACGGACAAAGTGTTAACGCCTTAAAAGAGCATGCAGAAAGACGATTTTTAGAGGCAAAAGCAGCCCTCCATAAAGTACAAAAATTGTCTAACAACGAAGATCTGACCAAACCAGCTGGTTCGCCGAAGGTAGGTGCACATCATCCCTTATCGTTGATAAGAAAGGAGATTTTGAATATTTTTAAACAAATTGGATTCGATGTTTCCGAAGGCCCAGAAATAGAGGACGATTGGCATAACTTCAGTGCACTCAACTTTCCTATCGAGCACCCCGCACGAGATATGCAGGACACATTTTTTATTCAAAAAGGAGAAGAAGAATTGGCGTTGCGCACACATACCAGCAGTGTTCAAGTGCGTGTAATGGAGCAACAACAACCTCCAATCCGGACCATCTCTCCAGGTCGTGTTTTTCGAAATGAGGCTATATCCGCACGCGCTCATTGCTTTTTTCATCAGGTGGAAGGGCTTTACATTGATAAAGATGTCTCGTTTGCAGATCTTAAACAGACGCTGTTATTTTTTGCCCAGACTTTATTTGGTACGCAAACCAAAATAAGATTGCGCCCCTCGTATTTTCCGTTTACTGAACCAAGCGCTGAGGTAGACATTTCTTGTACACTTTGTGACTTTAAAGGATGTAACGTTTGTAAACAAACGGGTTGGCTAGAAATTATGGGTTGTGGAATGGTAGACCCTAACGTTTTGGAGGCTTGTGGAATAGACACCGACGTTTATACAGGTTTTGCATTTGGCATGGGGCTTGAGCGTATTGCCCAGCTCAAATATAGAGTTAATGACTTGCGTTTGTATTCAGAAAATGACATTCGGTTTTTAAGTCAGTTTAAATCAGGAATGGCATGAGTTGGAACCTAATTTCAAATTCAGCCGATTGGTCTGAATTTATGAATGCTTCTGAGCAAAACCCACAAGTAATTTTCAAACACAGCACAAGGTGTTCAATATCTTCGATGGTGCTTTCTCGTTTTGAGCAAAGTTCACTTTTTAAACAAAATCGCTTGACATGTTGGTATCTTGATTTGATTCAACACCGTGATATTTCTAATATGGTCGCAGAACAAACAGGGGTAGCACATCAATCTCCTCAATGTATAGTTATCCATAAAGGAAATGTTATTTATGCCGAAAGCCATGGAGCCATAGATGCGAATACTATTGAATTAATGTCCTTTTAAAAATGAAAAAAATTCTAATTTGGGTTTTAGTTATTGGTCTTTTAGCTGGTTTCTTGTTCCCTTTTTTCAGTTCATCAGACCAAGATTTGGAAATTCAAACAGCTCGTTTTGGATTTAATGAAAACATCAATGCAGTTTCGGGTCAAGAAATTAATATTCCTTTTGAATTGGCTGAAAATTGTTCGGCACTAACCCTATCTATTTCGGATTCCATTTTATTGGAGTTACCACGTCCGAAAAGAAAAGAGTCATTTTTACTCGACACTCGAAAATTAAAGCTTGGCGCGTATCTTCTGCAACTTAGTGTAACAGATATGAATGGGGAAATTTACTCAACGCAAGCAACCTTGCGCATTCTCGCTGAAAAGGCGCCCCAAAAATGGACCTTAAAATTAGGCCAATCGTACACACATGATGCTCAAAATTACACCCAGGGGCTCTGTTTTTTTAATGACGAATTATATGAGTCTACAGGTGACCCAAATCAAAATGGTAGTTCGATGATTGCCAAAATTGATCTTCAAACGGGTATTCCAATTCAAAAAGATGGCCTCCTATTTAAAAAACAACTCGATGCATCCAAGTTTGGAGAGGGGATGGCCATTTTGAACAATGAAATTTTTCAAATAACATGGCAAAATCAGCAATGTTTCGTTTACGACCTCAATACCTTTGAACTTAAAAAAGAATTGACTTATAGGGGAGAAGGATGGGGGCTATGTACTGATGGATCACAGCTCATCATGTCTGATGGTACAGAACGCATCACCTTTAGAGACCCTAAGAATTTTAGTGTTTTAAGAACATTGGATGTCTACACCGATCAGGGCCCACTTCCGCAGCTCAATGAATTAGAATATATAGATGGCCTTATTTATGCAAATATTTATACATCCAACTTTATAGCTGTAATTGATCCTAATAAAGGCAATGTTTTGGCAATAATAGATGCGAATAATTTGGTCAATGCGGCAAGAGGTAATGGCGAGGTGCTCAATGGCATTGCCTATAATTCAAACAGCCAAAAAATTTACATGACGGGCAAATATTGGCCCAAATTAGTAGAAGTTAGTATCATTAAGTAAGTGAATCATGGAAATACAACGCAAAGATTGGTCCGAGATAAAAAGCAATGATAGCTGGTCAATTTTTAAAATAATGGCAGAGTTTGTTGAGGCTTATGACAAAATGGCTAAAGCTGGACCATGTGTTGCAGTTTTTGGCTCAGCACGCACCAAACCAGATCACCCACATTACCAACAAGCTGTAGAAATTGGTGAAAAATTGGCCAGGGCAGGCTATGGGGTAATTACGGGCGGTGGCCCAGGTATAATGGAAGCAGGCAACAAAGGAGCAAAACAAGGCGGAGGTGTTTCGGTTGGTCTCAATATCGATTTACCCTTTGAACAATTTCATAACCAATATATTGATAGAGATCATTATTTAGAGTTCGATTACTTTTTTGTTCGCAAAGTAGTATTCGTTAAATATTCACAAGCTTTTGTGGTATTACCCGGTGGATTCGGGACCTTAGATGAACTTTTTGAAGCAATGACACTTGTTCAAACCAATAAAATTGCACGTAGGCCTATTGTGCTTTTGGGAAAATCTTTTTGGTCGGGTATGTTTGAATGGGTTGAAGGCACACAGTTAAAAGAGGCCTATATTTCTCCCAAGGATTTGTCTTTATTTAAAATCACGGATTCTACAGATGAGGCCTTGCAATTTATCGAAGACTTCTTTAGTTCGCACGCGCTTTCTCCAAATTTCTAAGCATATTTGTAAATATTTTATGCTCGAACAATGTTGGACAAAATCAAAAAAATGTTTCGTTTAATATTCGCTTTTATCAAAACAAAGCATTTTTGGAAGCATTTTGGCCTGGTTATTCTGTTTTATCTTTTGGCAGTATTTGCCACCATGATGTATCTCGACTTTACGACGAATCATGGCCAAAAAATTGCCGTTCCCAATCTAGTAGGGATGTCTTCAAATAAGGCTAAACGGACGATTGAAGACCTGGAGCTAACCTACCAAATTTTAGATAGCATTTACGATCCTAAGCTCCCTGAAGGAACTGTTGTTGAACAACTTGTGGAGCCTACTTCTTTGTCTAAGGTCTATGTTAAATCTGGTCGCGTTATTGGGTTGAGATTATCTAAAAGAAGTGAGTTGGTTTATATGCCGAGTTTATTGAATAAGCAAGTTGAGTTTGCACAGAGCATTCTTGAGAACCGTGGTTTGCGATATATTATTCAATACAAGCCATCTTCAGAAGCAAATGGTTCGGTATTAGATCAGCGTTTTAATGGAAAACGTATTAAAGAAGGAGAGCGATTGCCTATAGGCTCGGTTATTATTCTAGTTGTAGGGCAAAATGATGAAGGCCAACCTGTTATTTTGCCAAACTTTACAGGATTAACAATGGCTGAAGCACTCAATATCCTCGATACTTTGGGTGTAGGAAGTTATAGCTTTGTGTGCCCAGATTGCATAACAGCTCAAGATTCACTAGGTGCCCAAATTTTTTCTCAATCTCCAGAATATATTGAAGGAAAGACCGTTTTTAAATCAACACATTTTATTCTATCAATGCGTAAAGTAGACATTAGTCTCGACCCCCAATAAAAGATGCGTTCATATTTTTTAATTTTATTTAGTTTTTACTTGTGTCAATTTTGGGCACAAAAAATGGAAATAGGCCCAGTTCTGAGAAATTATTCCATTGTTAATCAAGCCAACCATTTAAAGTCATCTTCAAGTGTTATTGACAGTACATTTTATTATACGCCTGACACACTAGACTTGCCTTTTTTCGATGAGTTTTCATCGGATAAATTCCAAAAATACACTGCGCAGTTTAATGATCCAGGAGTAACTTCTAATTTGTTTTATCAATTGCTTGACCCAAGTACTTTACAGCCAATAGCGCCAGGGCAAACCTTTACTGATCAAGCTACCTTTAGGCGTACTTATGATATAAATTCCAATACTTTTTCAGATTCTACCTTCCAAACAGTTTCAATTAAGGTAGCAGATTTTTCTTCCTATCCATTGACCTATCAAACTATGAGTTTGTACCCCCCATACTATATTTATGACACTATAGGCATTGCCGATATATCAGATACAGTGTGGATTCAGAATCCCAGTTTTTTTCAGGATTCAGCGCGCATTTTTTTTGCAACAATTAACGACCCCGATGCTTTGTGGTTGGACAATAATGCGTATCTGAATCGAAGATTTGGTGTAAATCCGCAATCACTTGGTGTAGTCACTTTTGATGGTTTGGATGCTTCGGGCTTTCCCTATGCTATTGGCACCACACTTACTAATGTAGCAGACTATCTTCATTCTAAGCCACTAGATTTGAGTTTATACAATGCATCTGATTCCCTGTACTTTTCTTTTCTAGTTCAGTCTGAAGGATGGGGTGATACTCCTGAGAATTCTGATTCTTTGCGTTTAGAATTTTATGCCCAAGAGCTGGGGCAGTGGTTTGAAGTTTGGTCTATTGGTGGTGATACCACTTTGCCTTTCAAAGTCGTTCACATTCCTATAAAAGCAGCTAAATATTTTAAACGCGGATTTCAATTTAGATTCAGTAATTATGGAGCGCTTTCGGGTGCCTTGGATCATTTTCACATAGATTACGTGCACCTTAGATCGCAATCAAATGTAGCAGATACACTGTTTAAAGACTTTGCTTGGGTTTATCCTTTAAATACCTTGCTTCAAGACTATACAGCTGTACCTTGGGATCACTATAAAAACTCGCCCAAGCCATTTTGTGATAATTTTCCAATTTCCATACACAATGGTAGTCCAACACCAGAAAACAATCAAATTGCCGCTGAATTCACCATAGATCAAGCTGGCACCGTGCTTGGGCAATTTTCAATACCTGGAAGTCAATTATCTAATGGAGATTTAAATTATAATCCCAATACGACGTATCATTCTTTTCATGATTTAAGCAATTTTGGATCATTCGATGTGACT
Organism: Crocinitomicaceae bacterium; assembly: GCA_030830785.1. Lineage (GTDB taxonomy): Bacteria > Bacteroidota > Bacteroidia > Flavobacteriales_D > Crocinitomicaceae > UBA952. The sequence continues at coordinate 28,992 of JAURMI010000002.1, read as the reverse complement.
CTCGGAGGAAATCAACAAGCATTTCGTGTTTCAGGTTCGGTTCAAGTGCAATTTCCAAATCTCGCTCTAAATGACACTACGAGCTTTTACCAACCATTTTATAATTTTTACAGTTATGATGATGGAAGTGCTGAAGCAGCTTTTGGCCCTACAGGACAGCAGTCTAGACTTGCTATAAAATTCAATGCTTATGAAGCAGATTCGCTCATAGGAATATCCTTTCATTTTGTTCCTTCAGTTGTAGATGTTTCAAACAACCTTTTTTTAATCAGTGTTTGGGACAATGAAAATGGGCACCCGGGCAATTTAATTTATGAGGACGATGTGTTTTTTCCCAGAACACCACTTTATGCGGAAGATCGCGGAATCTTTATCCCATATTATTTTACAGATACACAGAAAGTCAGTGTGGGCGAATCCTTTTTTGTAGGGTGGAGACAACTCGATGCCGAAAGGTTAAACCTCGGTTTAGATAGAAATATTGACCAGTCTAACAAGATTCAATATAGCGTTGATGGAGGATTCACATGGTACACAAGTCCATATGCAGGTTCAGCCATGATGCATCCAATTTTTTCAACTTCTTTAGATGCAAGTTTAGGTCTTTCAAACTCACAATCCTCTAACTTGCAGTGGTCCGTTTATCCAAATCCTGCAAAGCAACAAATTACCGTTTCGTTACCAACTTGTTTTCAAGGTTCGAGCATAGAATTGCATAATGCGCTTGGTCAATTGATCATGCAGCAAACTATGTCTCTATTCGATATTTCTATGTTACCAAACGGAATTTATTTTTTAAGTTGTCCTGGAACATCTCTTGACGTCATTAAACTTATTATCGAACAATAATGAGTGAAGATCAAGACATTGACTCAGAAATTGAAGAGGCGGATTTATTTGAGCACCACCGTTTCAAAGCAGACCCCGGACAAGAGGTTGTGCGCATTGATAAATTCTTGCTCGATCGCATGGCCGACACTTCCCGAAATAAAATTCAGGTAGCGGCTAAAAATGGAAATATCCATGTTAATGGTGTAATTGTCAAGCAAAACTATAGGGTAAAGCCTGGCGACGAAATTGCGATTGTTTTGCCTTATCCGGTTCGTGAATTTGAGCTAATTGCCCAAGATATTCCTTTGGAAGTCATCTATGAAGATGCCGACCTTTTGGTAGTGAACAAGCCTTCAAATATGGTTGTTCACCCTGGTTATGGAAATTATTCAGGCACTCTTGTTAATGCGCTTGTCTATCATTTTGACCATCTACCTGTGAGGCCAGCCGATTATTATGGCAGGCCAGGATTGGTACACCGCATAGATAAACACACAACAGGATTGTTGGTCATTGCTAAAACTGAAACGGCGTTAAATGATTTAGCGAAGCAATTTTATGAACGCACCACAGAACGTCGATATTATGCATTGGTTTGGGGTGATATTGATAAAGATGGTACCATAATGGGTCATATTGGTCGTTCGTTGAAAAATAGAAAAGTAATGACTGTTTTTCCCGATGGTGCTTATGGCAAACCAGCGATTACCCATTATAAAGTTTTGGAACGATTTGGCTATGTTACGCTTGTCGAATGTAAATTAGAAACTGGCCGAACTCATCAAATTCGTGCACACATGCAATACATCGGGCACCCTCTTTTCAATGACTTTGAATATGGTGGAGATAAAATATTGAAAGGCACCAAAACTTCGGCTTATGAAAAGTTTATTACTAATAATTTTAAATTATTAACAGGACAAGCACTTCACGCCAAAACTCTCGGGTTTATTCAGCCCAAAACAAAACAATATTTAGAGTTTGATTCTGAGCTTCCACAAGGGTTTGAAAGCTTATTAGAGCGCTGGCGAACCTATTGTTCGGATATTAAATAAAATTTCTCTATTTTTGCTTTTCTTGGTATCATTCCAAGCTAAAACTATGTTTATGAAACAACTCTTTATTGCTGCAATTATCACTTTAATATCCACTTCTGTGGGTTTTTCTCAAACTGCACCAGATCCAAAATTTGTGCGACAAGCAAATGAAGTTTTTAATTCGGGCAACTATTTTGAAGCCTTAAATATTTGTCAAGATGCGTACAAAAAATTGGGCGCCAGAGGTTCACTTAGACAAAAAGGAGATATGGCATTTAAAATTGCTGAGTCATATCGTTCTTTAGAAATATATGATAAAGCCAATGATTGGTACGGCACTTGTATTGAGCTCAAATATTTTGATGTAGTTCCGGAGGTTTATTATTTCAAGGGAGATATGCTGCGCATGATGAAGGAATTCGATAATGCCATAAAAAGCTATCGCGATTATAAAAGAATTGCACCAAATTCTCGTAAAAAAGAAGTCGAAGATGCTATTATGGCTTGTGAGCAGTATAAAGATTTTGAAGATTTCGAAACTTCTCAATTGGTCATAAGATCTGAGGTGAAGATTAATACCAAGCAAATGGATATGGCGCCTTCTTACATGGACAAAAAGGGTAAAGTCATCGTTTTTAGTTCATCTCGAGATGAAAGTACTGGTGAAAAAAGAGATCCAATTACTGGAGAAAAATATATGGATCTATACATTGCTGAATATGATGTAAATGGCAACCCAACAAATGTCAAGTCTTTAGATACTCGAGGTGTCGTCAATACAACTCAAAATGAGGGCTCGGCTGTTTTTGATGCTAAACGCAAAAACATTTACTTCACGCGTTGTCCAAACGCCGAAAAAATGGATCTAGGTTGTGAAATTTGGACTGCAATAGTTAGTGGAGATGAGTTTGATGAGCCACATAAAATTTCGCTTACGATTTCTGATACTATTTCTGTTGGGCACCCTTGCCTTTCTCCTGACGATCAAATGCTCATTTTTGCTTCAGACATGAAGCAAAGTCCAAATGGTGAAAAGTCATTTGGAGGAAGAGATTTATGGTACGTTACTTATGACAAGCGAAATAAGACTTGGGATTCTGTTCCGCACAACATGGGCGCTATGTTCAATACGGCTGGCAACGAACTTTTCCCTTCTATTGGTCCAAATGGTCAATTGTATTTTGCTTCTGATGGCCTTCCAGGAATTGGTGGCCTCGACATTTTTGTTGCTCAACGCGTGAATGAGGAAAACAAATGGACAGGCGTTAAAAACATGGGTACACCATTCAATTCTCAAGCAAATGATTACGCAATGGCTGATTTTGATGGGAAATCAGGGTTTTTTACTTCCGAGCGAAAGACTGCTAGTAACAAGGAATACACGCCAGAAATTTGGAGCTTTATGACACCGCCAAATCTTTTTGATTTGAGAGTTACTGTCTATGAGTCTGGGAAGAAATCTAAAAGGTTGGCAGGTGCTAAAATTTATGTCGAAGGATCTGATGGCTCGAAGTATGAAGCAAGTGCAAATGCAAATGGGAAATATACATGGCAATTGAAATCAGATAAGAAAGGCAGGTATATCAATCCAGATGTAGATTATACACTTAAAGCAGAAAAAGAGGGTTATTATGAAGATTTAAAAGGAGCTAGTTTTACAACCAAAGGTCTTGAGCAAAGCCAAAGTTTTCTTATTGAAATGCCATTGTTGCCTATTGGCGAAATTCGCACCCCAGAAGTTCGATATGTATTTGATCAATGGGTATTCATTAATGATGCAACTTGTATGTCTTTAGATTCGCTTAAATTTTTAGACAGCATGCTCAAAGAATATCCAAATCTTACCATTGATCTATTTTCTCATACTGATGCCCGGGGTAGTGATAACCGAAATCAGGTGCTTTCTGAAAATAGAGCAAAAGCCGTGTACAAACATTTAGTTGAGACTTGTGGCATTGATCCTCGTCGTATTAGACCAATTGGTCGAGGTGAGTCTGAACCTGCAACTTGGGTAGATGAATCGGGGCAAACCGTCGTTTTAACCGAAGACTATATCAATCAATTCAAATCAGACAAAACCAAGTTTGAAATGTTGCACACCATAAATCGTCGAACAACTGCCAAGATTACGAGCACCAATTTTGAACCGAGTGTAGCGCCGGCAGCAAACCCAGACTACAGCAAATTCAAACAACTTCCTAGATTATAATTGAAAGGCGCCCGAGGGCGCCTTTTTATTTGGATGAATGAGACGTCTTTTACAAAAAATAGTTTTCTTTTTTGAGCTTCAGTCATTTGGGGTTTGCGAGTGGTGGGCCCGTAGATTGGGAATTAGGACCAATAAGGTTCGTCTCGGTTTTATTTATTTTAGTTTTATTGGATTGGGGTCACCGGTTTTGTTCTATTTGATCATGGCATGGATTTTAGAACACAAACATTATTTTAAATTCCAAGCAAGGCGTAAACAATCGATTTGGGATTTATGAAAATTCTCATTACTGGCAGTAACGGACTTTTAGGGCAAAAACTCGTTGAATTTTGCTTGGCCCAACAGGTGCCATTTTTGGCCACTTCTTTAGGAGCGAATCGCAATTTGATGTGTCCAGTAAAAAATTATCAAACATTGGATATTACTGATGAGAAAAATCTGTTTCTGGTTTTAAAGCGCTTTGCCCCAACACATATTATACACACTGCTGCTATTACTAATGTAGATGATTGTGAAATTAATGCAGCCCAATGTGATTTGGTTAATCGGCAATCGGTACAATTGCTAGCGAAGTTTTGTGCTCAAAACAGCTGTCATTTGCAATTACTTTCTACCGATTTTGTTTTTGACGGACAAGCGGGCCCGTACAAAGAAACGGATCAACCCAATCCTTTAAGTGTGTACGCCCGTTCAAAACAATTGGCAGAGCAAATCCTTCAATCTGAACATAATTTGAAATATTCCATTGTTCGGACCATTTTGGTTTATGGTTTTGCAGAAAATCTTTCTAGATCAAATCTCATTTTATGGGCCAAAACCGCTTTACAAAGTAAGGAGCCCATACAAATTGTTGATGACCAATTTCGCGCACCGACCTGGGCCAGTGATTTGGCTTGGGCTTGCTTGCGCATTTGTCAATTAAATGAAGAGGGTATTTTCCATATATGTGGACCAGAAACGCTTTCTATTTTTCAAATTGTTCAGCGCATTGCTGATTTTTATCAGCTTGAAATGGCACATGTGAGTAAAGTGAGTAGTGCCATGCTTCAGCAAGCTGCCCCTAGACCACCCCGAACAGGTTTTGTTTTAGATAAAGCACAGAAAGTTTTGGGCTATAAACCTCATACACTTGAACAAACCTTGAATCTTCTGCTGTGAGATTGCCAAGAAATGACTATTTTAGATTTAAGTTATGACAAATCAAACTAGTACAGGTTGGGGCTCTAGAATAGGCCTCATTTTAGCTATGGCAGGAAATGCCGTAGGACTCGGAAACTTTTTGCGTTTTCCGGCGCAAGCCATCGAAAATGGGGGTGGTGCATTTATAATACCCTATTTGGTCTGTTTTTTATTGATGGGTTTACCACTTTTATTTGTAGAGTGGGGGATGGGTCGATTTGGAGGCAGCAAAGGCCAACATTCAACACCTTTTATTTTTGATGCTATTGGTAAGGCCCCTTTTTGGAAATACTTTGGTGTATTTGGCATTTTTACAAATATTGCCGTAGCCGCTTTTTATTGTTATTTAGAATCTTGGGCGCTTTCTTGGGCATTTCATTCGGTTGCTGGCACTTTTGATGGCATGACTAAAATTCAATTAGATCATTTTTTTACCTCTTATATTGAACTAGGAAGCTCACAGCCCATAGTTTTTTGGCTTATTTGTCTGGTGCTTAACACCTTTATATTGTCTCGTGGTTTGAAAGGTGGAGTAGAAAAAGTAGCAAAAATTGGTATGCCTCTTTTGTTGTTTTTTGGTCTTATACTAGCTATCACAGGCGTTACTTTGAAAGCATCTCCAGGTGGAGCCGATTTTGATGGTTTGGTTGGTTTAGATTATTTGTGGTCGCCTGATTTTTCTTCCATATGGAGCTTTAAAGTTTGGGTTGCCGCCGCAGGTCAGATATTTTTTACCTTGTCACTTGGTATGGGGAGCATTCATTGTTATGCTTCATACTTAAATTCCAGAGAAGACATTGCCTTAAATGCAATGACCGCAGGTTGGATGAATGAGTTTGTAGAGGTTGTATTGGGCTCTGCGATTATTATCCCTATTTCTGTCGGATTTTTAGGCATTGACGCCATTTCAGATATGGTTTCAGGCGGATCTGGCTTTGGAATTGGATTTCAAGTGTTACCACAGTTGTTTGGTTCCTGGGGTTGGTTTGGAACTTTATCTGGCTTAATGTGGTTTGGTTTATTATTTTTTGCGGGTATCACTTCCTCCATGGCCATGGGCACACCATTAATTGGATTTATGCGAGATAATTTTGGGTGGAAATCCCAATATGGGGCCTATTTATTTGGCGCACTTATTTTTCTTTTTGGTATTCCTGCCGTCTTGTCTCAAGATGCGTTTAATGAATATGATTATTGGGCAGGAACCGTTGCGCTTGTACTTTTTGCAATGATTGAAATTGTATTGTTTGCATGGGTTCTTGGGATGGACAAAGCTTGGGACGAAATAACAAGAGGTGCAGATATAAAGGTTCCAATTATATTCAAGTATATCATCAAATTTATTTCTCCCGTTTTTTTAATCGTAGTATTTGTTGGTGGCTTGCCAGAAATTATAAATCGTGCAACAAAAGAGACCTCTTTTTATGGTTGGTTGGGTAGGGCCATGTTGTTAATTCTTTTTGTGGGTATTGCAATTCTTGTGGCTTTTGCCAAACGTAAACTTTTAAAAACAAACAAATGAGTACAGGCGCTTTAATCCTAATGGTTTCGGTTTGGACAATAGTTACATTAATAACAGGGTATTTTTTCTATCGTGTATTGACTACACCAAAACACCAAGAACCAGACTCCTTCTCTGAAAATGACACTCAATAGGTATAATTACCTAATATCTATTAGTTAGAAAAATGCTACGCCAATAAGCTTTGTAGTGCTGCGTTGTTTGGTGAATGAAAAAACCATTTGTCATCTTTTCTAAAAGAATGGAACGCGGCACGATACTTTGGCTGCTTATATGTTTACTTGTAGTTTTTTTTCCGCGTATTGAGTCGTATTTTTTCAGCCCCAAACTTTCATACAGTTGGTCTACAACTGAACTAGAAAATTTAGAATCATATTTAAAAGAGGGCAGTGTAGACCAGGTATCAAAAAATGGGTTTCACAAACTTTGGAAGTCTTGTAAAGCTGAATCATTGACTCTAGAGGAATGGCAGCTCTTAGGGTTGAGTGCCAAACAGGCCACATCTTTAATCCGTTACCGCGATAAATATGGTTTTAGTTCGCTTGCGCAAATGCGCCGTATATATGTACTACCAAATCAACTGCTAAATCTAATTGCTGATTCCTTAATTTTTGAAAATGGAACAAAAATCAATTCTAATATTGATTTCTTCGATAAAAGCGATCCTCAAAATTATATTTCTAAAACAGAAAAATCGTTTGAGAAAGTTGATCTCAATACTGCAAATTTAATGGCCTTAATTGCTTTGCCAGGAATTGGAAATTATACGGCTGCCAAAATTCTTGAATACAGAGACCGATTGGGCGGCTTTATACATATTGATCAACTCAATGAAATTAAAGGTTTAAATATTGAAATGTTGCAAAATGCCTTGCCATATTTATCTATAAATTCCATGGGGAAAAAAATAAAGCTCAATGAAGTCACATTAGAAAGATTAAGGCAACACCCTTATTTGAGTTGGAATCAAGCCAACTCCATTATAAAAATGCGCGCTCAGCGGGGGCAATTTCATTCTATTGAACAAATAAAAGAATCCGTTTTAATTGACGAGGAAACATACAAAAAACTTTTGCCTTACGTATCTTTGTGATATGACAATTGAACAACAACTTAGGGCCGTTATTCGCGATGTGCCAGATTTTCCAAAACCAGGAATTCTATTCAAAGATATTTCTACAGTGATGCTCAATGCAACATTGTCAAATGCAATTTTAGATCATTTAGTTGATAAATATCAAAATACGAAGCTTGATGCGATTGCAGGAATCGAAAGTAGGGGTTTCCTATTTGGCTATCCCTTGGCCATGCGTTTGGGCTTGCCTTTTATTTTGATTCGCAAGGAAGGCAAATTGCCCTATAATAAAATTAAACATGCTTATGCATTAGAATATGGCCAAGCTGTTATCGAGATGCATACTGACGCTGTAAAGCAAGGTCAAAAGGTTTTGATTCATGACGATTTATTGGCTACTGGAGGTTCTGCTGCTGCTGCAGCATCTTTAGTTGAAAAAAGCGGCGGCCAGGTTGCAGGTTTTGATTTTTTAGTTTCACTGTCCTTTCTTGAAGGTCATAAGGCGTTAATGCACCACAATAATCAAATTCAATCCATTATAACTTATTAATTTTATGTGGCTACATGCTTGCATCCTTTAGCCGAAGTAGTAAATTATCTCATGAAGAATTATTTCTCAGAACAACAGTTTTTGCTCGCTCAAATGATTCGTGATTTTGCAGATCAGCAAATTCTCCCAAACTTAAAGCATTGGGACGACCAAGAAATATTCCCTGTCGAGCTGTTCAAAAAAATGGGTGAGCTTGGATTGCTTGGCATCTTTATTCCCGAGAAATATGGAGGGGCAGGATTCGGATACCGCGAATACGCAACAGTTTTGATGGAATTGGGAAAGGTGTGTGGCGGAATTGGTTTAAGCGTTGCCGCTCACAATTCTCTCTGTACAGGGCATATTTTTTATCATGGTTCGGAGTTTCAGAAAGAAAAATATCTTCCAAAATTAGCAAGTGGTGAATGGATTGGCGCTTGGGGGCTTACCGAGGCAAATACAGGTTCAGATGCTATGCGCATGAAAACCACGGCCATACAAGATGGAGATCATTGGATTATAAATGGTACTAAAAATTGGATTACACATGGTTTAAGTGGTGATGTGGTTGTAGTGCTTGTTAGAACCGGAGAAGCCCTCGACAGCAAAGGCATTACCTCCTTTATTATTGAAAAGGGAACTCCCGGATTTTCTGCAGTAAAAATAAAGGATAAGCTAGGTGTTCGCGCCAGTGAAACAGCCGAGCTTATTTTTGATAATGTCCGCATTCCTAAAGAAAATATCATTGGTCAGATTGGTCAAGGATTTCAGCAAGCGATGCAAATTCTCGACGGTGGTCGTATATCTATTGCCTCATTGAGTTGCGGCATTGCCAGAGGGGCATTTGAAGCATCTGTAAAGTATGCCAAGGAGCGAGAACAATTTGGTAAGCCTATTGCTCATTTCCAAGCAATTGGGTTTAAATTAGCTGATATGGCAACGCAAATCGAAGCCGCCGAGCTTATTACCTTTCAAGCAGCACACAAAAAAGATACAAAACAAGCAGTAACTAAAGAGAGTGCCTTTGCAAAGTATTATTCTTCAGAAGTTGCTGTTAAATGTGGCAATGAAGCAGTACAAATAATGGGTGGATATGGTTATACAAAAGAGTATCCAGCAGAGAAGTATTTACGCGATGCAAAACTCATGACCATTGGAGAAGGAACTTCAGAAATTCAAAAAATTGTTATTTCAAGAGAAATTTTGAAATAATCTTTGTAGAATACAATTTCTCTCTTATCTTTGCCGTCCTAATTAGAATTAAAAGAGTTATACCTATGTTGATTATTCCAATTAAAGAAGGCGAAAACATCGAACGCGCATTGAAAAAGTACAAGAAAAAGTACGAGAAAACCAATGTTATGAAACAACTTCGCGGTCGTAAGGAGTTCGAAAAACCATCTGTTTCTCGTCGTCAGGAAGTCATTCGTGCGGCATACAAACAAAAAATGCAAAGCCAACAGTTGTAACCAATTGTCTAAAAAATACGTATAAATAAGGAGCTAGCGCTCCTTTTTTTATGCTTGAGATTTTTGAAAATTATTTACGTCAAGAAAAGCGATATGCTTCACATACTTGTTTGGCATACGTTCACGATTTAACACAATTTAGTGACTTTGCCGACTGTCGTAAACTTTCTGATTGGCAAGAACAAAACAGTGCAATCATTAGAAGTTGGATAGTCCATCTTCTTGAAGAGGGTTTAAGTAATCGCTCAATCAATAGAAAATTAGCTTCCTTACGCACCTTTTTTAAGTGGTTAATGAAGGAAGGAAAACTAACACAAAATCCGATGGCCCGTATTCAAGGTCCTAAATCGGAAAAAAGGCTACCTGCTTTTGTGAAAGAATCTGAATTAGAACCTCAAAAAGTAGCTTGCATTTTTGGTTCTGATTTTGAAGGCATCCGCAACCAACTGATTTTGGAACTGTTATATCAAACCGGTATTCGACTCTCAGAACTAATCGAATTAAAGGAAACAGCTATAAATTCACAATCAATAAAGGTTTTAGGTAAAAGAAATAAAGAAAGGCTCATTCCAATATCGAGAGATTTATTTGCCAAAATTGAATTTTATAGGGCGTCAAAGCGTGCCTTGGCAATTGACCACCCAAATTTGTTAGTGCGCCAAAATGCTAAGGCATTGTATCCTCAATTGGTCTATCGGATTATACGAACTGCATTAAGTACTTTAAGCGGAGTCGAAAAAAGAAGCCCACATGTGTTAAGGCATACCTTCGCTACACACATGTTAAATAACGGCGCTGGCTTAGAAACCTTAAAGGATTTACTTGGACACGCCAATCTTTCAGCTACACAAGTTTATACACACAATTCTTTTGCCCAATTGCGAAAAGCATACGGTAGTGCGCATCCAAGGGCAGTTAAATCGGCATAAATTATACCCCAAAAGAGCATAAATTAGCTATCTTTGCCGCTCAATAATATTTTATGAAATTAGCATCAGTTGGTAGTGTAGCGTTTGACGCAATCGAAACCCCTTTTGGGAAGACCGATAAAATTGTTGGAGGCGCAGGCACCTATATTTCATTGGCATCTTCATTCTTTTTAGAAAAGCAAAGCCTTATTTCCGTTGTCGGGGGAGATTTCCCAAAAGAATTTCTAGAAATCCTAAAATCTAAAGGGATTGATATAAGTGGTGTAGAAATAAAAAATGCCGAAAAAACATTTTTTTGGTCTGGCCGTTATCATACTGATCTTAACTCTCGAGATACCCTCATAACTGAACTTAATGTTTTGGGAGATTTTCAACCCGTATTGCCTGATGCTGCGCGTAACGCAGACTTTCTTATGCTTGGTAATTTGAGTCCATCAGTGCAATTTTCAGTCATCGAACAAATGGCCGTTCGCCCAAAATTGATTGCCATGGATACCATGAACTTTTGGATGGATATTGCACTCGATGATTTAAAGCAAACACTTAAAAAGGTAGACGTTCTTATTATTAACGATGAAGAAGCACGCCAACTCTCTGGGGTATATTCTTTAAGAAAAGCGGCCACTGTGATTCGGGCTATGGGCCCTCAAATTTTAATCATAAAAAAAGGTGAGCATGGCGCCTTATTGTTTTACGAGCAAAATATATTTTATGCGCCTGCTTTGCCTTTAGAAGAAGTTTTCGATCCTACTGGAGCTGGAGATACCTTTGCAGGTGGTTTTATTGGCTATTTGGCTTCTAAACCAAAACTTGATTTTGAGACCATGAAACGCGCAATTATTGCTGGCTCAGCACTGGCGTCATTTTGTGTAGAAAAATTTGGAACCGAACGTTTATTAGAAATAAATCACACGGATATTTATAATAGAATGCAGGCCTTTGTTTCGCTATCTACTTTTCAATTAGAAGATTAATGGAATTACAAAATATTATAGATCAAATTACACAATTAAGCCAACAAGATGATTTAATTCAATTGGGTCGGGCTGCCAGTGAAATTCGTCAAATCTTTGAAGATCAGCTTCTAGAATTAGAACGTCAAGAACAAATCAAAAGATTGGAAGAAATTGAAAAAGGATCTTCATATGAGCCAACTGATTTTAGTCCTTTCAAAGAAGCTTTTTATGAGGTTTATAATCAATTTGTCTCAAAACGTAAATCGCAACTACAGCTACAACAGTCTTTAGAAGCACAAAATCTCAAATTAAAAAAGGAACTCATTGACCGTTTAAAGGAGGTTGTTGATAATGAAGAAAAAATTGGCAGTGCTTTTCAAGCGTATAAAGAAATTCATGAGTCTTGGAAAAAGATTGGTGCTATTGCACGAGATCAACGCGAAGCTATCCAAAAAGAATATTCTCGATTACTTGAGATATTTTTTTACAATATTAATATTTACAAGGAGCTCAAGGATCATGACTATAGACGAAATAAGCAGCTCAAAGAAGATTTAATTTTTAGGTTAAAACAGTTGCGAATAGCCAATATAACTCAAAGAGAATTGGAAGATCAACTTCGTGGGCTTCAGGATGAATGGGAAGAAATTGGTCCGGTTCAAAATGATGATTGGGAAATCATGAAAGGTGCTTATTGGGAGGCCGTCAGAGCCATTTATGATAAGATCAATGCATTTTATGAAGCGCAACGCCAACAATTAAAGGCCAATATCGAAGAAAAAAAGAAAATTGTTGCAGCACTTGCCCAAAGAATGTCAGAAGTTTCACAATGGGAGACCAACAAACAATGGGAAACGCAAACGGCCTATGTATTGGCATTACAAGCCCAATGGAAAACCATTGGTTTTGGAAGTAGAAAAGAAAATCAAAATGTTTACGAAGAATTTAGAGCACAATGCGATACATTCTTTTCAGCTAAGAAACAATTTAGTGCAGCTCAAGATGCAGATAATAAAGTTATTGTTGTCAAGAAAAAAGGGCTTATTGAAAAGGCCGTATCACTTAGTAGCTCTACGGATTGGAAACAAACGGCCACTCAATATAAAAAACTCCAAAAAGACTGGCAAGCTTTGGGATCAGCTGGACAGCGCTATGACAATAAATTATGGAAAGAATTTAGGGCTGCTTGCGATTCATTTTTTACTGCGCGCCAATCTTATTTTGAAAGTTTGGATGCTGAAAACGCACAAAATTTGGTAGTTAAACAAAACCTAATCAAGACCCTCAATGACTACAAGCTGCCTAAAGAAAAAGAGGTGGCCTTGGATGAGTTAAAAGAATTTCAAAAGCAATTCACTGCAATTGGCCCTGTCGGAATAAAGGAGGGTCAAGCAATATACAATGCCTTTAAATCACGAATGGATGAGCTTTACAATGCCCTAAAACTAGAAGGCCAAGAAAAAGAACGGGTTTTATTTGCTGCTAAGGTGGAGCAAATGCTTGCTTCGCCAAATAGGCAAAAATTGTTGCAAACTGAACGGCAAGAATTGCGTAAACAAATTGATCAATTGCAAAGGGAAATTTTGACCTTGGAAAATAATTTGGGATTCTTTGCTCGATCGAAGGGTGCAGATTCATTGCGCCAAGAAGTCAATAAAAAGATCGACACTGCCAATAACAAAATTAAAGGATTGAAAACCAAACTTAGACTTATTCCAAATGAATAGTTTTATCAATTTGTTATTATTGGTATTAAGCCTGCCAACCATGCTATTTTCAGTATTCGTTGGCTTTGATTTACCCGTTGATTTTTTACATACCACTGGCAATAGACTGCCGTATGGTAAAGAAATATATTTAGGACTTGGATTGATCATTTTAATCATAGGACTACGCCGGTCAATTCGCCGCTGGATGGGAGTAAGTATGGTGAAACAACAAGGTAAATTTGCATGGAATCAGGCCATTAGTACAGAGCGTAAAAAGCGTGTTTTTGTGTATAACGGATTGGAGGCTTTAGTTTTTGTCAGCTTAGTATTCGCTCATTTGTTTTTATCCTCGAAGGCAATTTTTGTAGTAATAGCATATGGCTTTCTCGCTATTGATGCGATCATTTTTGTCTTAATGAATCAAAATTCATTTCGTGTAGGTCTTAGTTCAAAGGCTATCTTGGTTGCAGATCGCGAAGTGATTTTGATTTATTTAAATGGACTGAGAAAGGTTTCTGTTAGTCAGCAAACCATTTATTTCGATTATACAAATGATCTTCAGCTTTATTTTCCATTGGACTGCCTAGAAGAAAGCCAAAGAAGTTCTTTCTTTAATTGTTTAGAAGCACAAATCGATAGAAATAAGGTCCTTTTTCAGCACACTAAGTAGAATTCGTACTTTCGTATAATGCGCTCAAGGATACCTCAGAGAATATTATTGGTTCGTTTCAGTTCAATTGGCGATATTGTTCTGACTTTTAGCGTCGCAACAACCATTAAATCTTTGTACCCTAATTGTAGCGTTGACTTTGTAACAAAGGCTGGGTTTAAAGAGTTATTGGAGGCTTGTGAAGATATTGATCATGTTTACACACTTGATGGATCACTTCAGCAATTAAGAAATAAAATAGATTTTATCCAATACGACGCTATTTTAGATTTACATCATAACCTCAGAACACGTCTTTTGCTTCGTTTTCAATTCGGCAAAGTGTATCGTTTCCCAAAAAACAATTTAGAGAAGTGGTTGCTAACTACTTTTAAAGTTAAACCTAAACAAATCAGACATATCACAGAGCGATATTTGGAAACGCTTAGGGTCTTTACCAAGACGAACATTACGGGAACGGCACCTAAATATCTTATTCCAACAGAAGCAAAAATTGATTTAGAGCAGACACTCCAATTAGCACCTAAAAAGTATGTAGCTCTTGCCATTGGAGCTCAGTTTGCAACCAAGAAATTACCAATTGATTTATTAATAGAACTGGTTAATAAAATTCAATTGCCAGTGCTTTTATTGGGTGGCAAAGAAGACACCAAGGATGCAGAGTTTATAATTTCAGCAGTTAACAAAAAAGACGTTTATTCGGCGGCCGGAAGTGCAACAATCCATGAATCGGCATGGATGTTAAAAAATTCTATATGCCTTGTTACGCACGATACTGGGCTCATGCATATTGGTGCAACTTTTGATATACCGATGATGGTTATCTGGGGCAATACAACACCCGATTTTGGAATGTACCCGTTTAATACTAATCGCGGATCGATTGAATTTTTTCAGAGTGAGAATTTATCGTGTAGGCCTTGCTCAAAAATTGGGCATCAACAGTGTCCCAAAGGTCATTTTAAATGCATGCGAAATCAGGATATTGATTTACTTGCAAAAAGAGTTAATAACCTTAAGGTTTAATTTTCAAAAAAGAGCTTTTTTAATTCGGTAGCCTCTGATGGCTTCATTTTCCCTGCTAAAATAAGTGCGAGTTGTTTACGGCGTAAGGCCCCGTCAAAGCGCATTTTTTCTTCTTCTGTTTCGGGGATAAGTTCCGGAACTTGAATCGGATTGCCATTTTGATCAACAGCAACAAAAGTGTAGATGGCTTCATTACATTTTTCTCGATGACCAGAAACAGGATCTTCCACAAAAACATCTACAAAAACCTCCATCGAAGAGTTGAAGGCCCTTGATACTTTTGATTCGAGGGTCACAATTGAAGCATGATTAATTGGTTTTTGAAACGAAACATTGTTTACAGAAGCCGTAACAACAACTCTTTTGGAATGGCGATGGGCTGAGACACTAGCAATTACATCCATCCAGGCAAGTAGTTCTCCCCCAAAAAGATTGCCAAGTGTATTGGTATCATTGGGCAAGACCACTTTGGTGGTAATGGCCAAAGTATCGCTGGCTTTATTCGCTTTCATAAAACAAAAGTAATCATTCCTTGTATTTATATTAATTGTCGTTAACCATTCATTTTCGATTTTCTTGTTGTATTTTTATCCGAACTTTTAAGTAATCTCAAAATAATCATGAAACAAGCCTCTTCATTCATATTCTGTAGCGCGCTTCTTTTCTCCTCCCTCACAAGCTATGCGCAGAAACCTCAACGTATATTGGATCCTCAAAATATGCGTGAAGGAGAAAACGTAGAATATTGCATTACACATAAAAAACAGGCCGAATTGGAAAAAGACCCTGTCTTTCTTCAAGGACTCATTGACGCTGAAGCAGAATATCAAGAGATTGCCAAAAAAGGCGGGGCGCAAAAAGGCACCATTTACACCATTCCTGTGGTTTTCCATGTACTGCATTTTGGGGGAATAGAGAATATTTCCGATGAGCAAATCTTAAATGCCTTATATGTTTTAAACCGCGATTATAGAAAACAAAATGCCGATACTGCCAATGTTCATCAAGAATTTCAAGGTATGCCTGCAGATGTAGAGGTGGAATTTAAAATTGCTACGATTGCACCTAATGGGCAATGTTTCAAGGGCATAACTCGGACCTTTTCTCCTTTGAGTTTTGATGGTTCAAGCGGTAGCACACAAGTCGATGAGATTATTGATGGAAATGATGTATATAATGGTTCATGGCCTGGAAATAAGTATTTGAATATTTTTATTTGTGCAGATATTGGCGGGGCGGCAGGCTATACTTATAAGCCAAATAACAACACCGCAACGAGTATGAAAAATGGAATTTGGATATTGCATGATTATGTCGGGGCTATTGGAACAAGTAGTGTTGGTACGAGCCGTACTTTAACCCATGAAGTTGGCCATTGGCTTAATTTGAATCATACCTGGGGTGGGAATAACAACCCGGGAAATGCCTCTAGTTGTGGCACTGATGATAGCGTTCAAGATACGCCAAATTGTATTGGTGTAAGTGCTTGCTTACTAAATTCAAATACCTGTAGCACTGATAATGCTTTTTGGGGTTTTGATATTAAAGATAATGTTGAGAACTATATGGATTATTCCTATTGTTCTAAAATGTTCACAGCAGGACAAAGCACCCGCATGCGAAACGCCTTGCAGTCTAATGGGACGGGTCGGGCCAATGTTGTTTCGGCAGCCAATTTATTGGCAGTAGGCGCTACCACTACTCCATATCTTTGTAAGGCAGATTTTTTTGCAGACAAGACTACCATTTGTATGGGCAATGAAATTCAACTTTCTGATGATTCCTACAATGCTGTTTCGGGATGGGATTGGCAAATCACTCCCAATACTGGTTGGAGTTTTACAAATGGAACTGATGCAAATTCTCAAAATCCATCAATTATGTTTGATGTTGCTGGAATGTATGATGTTAGTTTATCAGCAACAGATGGCACCAATAACGATACGGAGGCAAAGCAAGGATTTATTCGCGTACTGGGTGCGCCAACAGCTTTGCCGTATTGGGAAGGATTTGAATCTTATACAAGTTTGGATAATTTACCTAACTGGGAGGTATACAATGCGAACAATAACAATGCCTTTATTCTAGAATCAAATTTTGGACAATCGAGTGGAAAATGTGCACGTCTGAATAATTTTAATCAAGCGGCCTCCAATGTGGATGAATTAATTTCTACCAACATTGATTTATCTCCAATTGATGCGGCCACTGGTCAGGTAACACTTTCATTTCGTTATGCCTATCGCAAACGCGTCTCAACAGATTATGAATATTTGAAGGTATTTATAACAGGAAACTGTGGAGAAAATTGGGCGCAGCGCAAAACACTTGGCGGCAATCAACTTTCAAGTCTTACAAGTTCCACAGCATGGTCGCCAACAGAAGCAGATTGGATAACGGTGCATATGACCAATGTAACGGGTAATTATTTTACCGATAATTTTAGAATGCGCTTCAGATTTGAGGGCGAAGGCGGTAATAACTTCTTTTTAGACAATATCAATTTATATAGCGGTCCGCCATCAAATGATTTGGTATTGGCCACTTTGGATGAATTTGGATTTAATGAATTGGTATTGTATCCTAACCCAACTGATAACGATTTACATATATCTTTTCAGTCACAAGTTTCTGGCTTTGCAAGTCTTAAAATTACAGATTTGACAGGCAAGAACATTATGTCTTATCCAGTTAACATTCAGACGGGAAGCAACCTTATCATTACCCAAACTGATCGGCTTTCTCAAGGAAGTTATTTGATGATTTTGGAATTAAATAACCGCCAAATCACCAGAACATTTACAGTGAATTAGCGGATTGATTTTTTGAAAAATACTGTAATAGGAGTCGTGTTTTAGCGGCTCCTATTTTTTTTGAGATAAGTTTGGGATCTGCACTTTTCATTGCTGATATGCTTTTGAATTCCTGAAATAAAATTTCTATTGTTTTTGGGCCAAGTCCTTTAATTTGATCGAGCTCTGAACCAAGTGCGTTTTTACTTCTTCGACTCCTATGATGACTTAAGCCAAAACGGTGTGCTTCATCTCTGAGCTGTTGAACTAACTTTAGTGCCAAAGATCGCCTGCTCAATAACATAGATTTGGAAACCCCAGGCTTGTATATCTCTTCTAGTCTTTTGGCAAGTCCAATCAAATGAAGTTCATTTTGTAAATTTAAAGAATGTACTGCTTCCATTGCAGCACTAAGCTGACCTTTACCACCATCTATAACCACTAGGTTTGGCAATGGGGATCCCTCTTCTTTTAGTCGGTGATATCTTCTAAAAACGGCTTCTTTCATTGTACTAAAATCATCGGGGCCAACCACGCTTTTAACATTAAAAAGCCTGTAATCTGAATTGCTTGGCAAACCATTTTTAAATACCACACACGCAGAAACTGCATTGGTACCCTGAAGGTTTGAATTGTCAAAACATTCTATATACTGCGGTGGTTCTTTTAGTCCTAATGCTAGCTGAAGTTCGTTTACTGCTTGCATTGGTAAATTTTTTTCTGAAACACTTTTGTTTATTTTGGCTTTTTTTACTTGAAGTTGGGCGTGACGCACGTTATTGATTGCCATTTGAAGCAATTGTTTTTTTTCTCCAATTTTTGGGTAGCTATTCTTCGTGTCTGCCAAAAAGAGCGGCTTATCAATACCTACAATTATTTCTTTTGAATGACTTTCAAAATGTGCCTGAAGTTGTGGAATGAGTTGAATATAAAGCGTGGCTAATGGCACATCAAGCGGGTCAGAAACCTTGGAGGCGTAGGCATTTACGATATTACCCTCTTTGACAACCAAATAGCCTAACCAAGCCTCCTCATTGTTTTTTTCGATGTAACAGACATCAAAAGATTTTCTGTGATCTGAGACGACCATGGACTTGGCATGATATTTTGTAAGTGCCTCAATGAGTTCTTTGCATCGTTGGGCTTTTTCATAAGATTGAACAGATGCAAATGCAGCCATCTCCTTTTTTAAAAACTGTGTAAGAGAATAATTTTTACCCTCCAACAAAAGGCGCACAGCATGAAGGGTTTGATTGTATGTTTCTTGACTTTGAAAATTTTGACATGGCCCTGCACAACGGCCAATATGATATTCAAGGCATACCTTGAACTTATTTTGGTTGATTTTTTCCTCTCGCAAATCAAGTGTACAGGTTCTTAATTGAAATAATTCTCCAATGAGCTGAAGAATTTTATTCATCTGTTTTACATTGGGATATGGACCAAAGTAAAGCGAACCATCTTTAAACTTCTTTCTTGTCGAAAAAACCCGTGAAAAGGGTTCGTTTTTGATAACAATCCATGGGTAGGTTTTATCGTCTTTGAGCAACACATTGTAGCGTGGCCTGTAAGTTTTTATTAAATTGTTTTCTAAAAGTAAGGCTTCAAGTTCATTTCCGACAACAGTAAATTGCACATCGTGAACTTGTCGAACAAGCGTACGCGTCTTACCATCGAGGTGCTCCTTTTGAAAATAAGAACTAACGCGCTTTTTTAAATCAACAGCTTTTCCAACATAAATAACTTTCCCTTTTTGATCGAGGTATTGATACACCCCTGGATGATTTGGGAGCGTTTGAACTTTTGAAATAAGATTTTTTTGAAAATTCATTAACCCAAAATTAGAAACATTGTGCAGAATCTTTGGCACTTCTTATCTTTGTTTGATGCTAGATGATTTTATAAAGGCTGCATTAAAGGAAGACATTCAAGATGGAGATCACTCTTCACTAGCTTGTGTGGATCCTAATGCAGTGTCCAAAGCGAGTTTGCTTATTAAAGCCAAAGGCGTTCTTGCCGGTATGGAAGTCGCAAAAAGAATCTGTGAAATATATGATTCGTCTTTAAAATTCACGCCTATTTTAAAAGATGGTGATAAGGTTACACATGGTCAAATTGCTTTTAACATTGAAGGTCTAGCGCGGTCTATTTTGGCTGTTGAACGATTAATTTTAAATTGCATGCAACGGATGAGTGGGATTGCCACCCAGACCGCTTATTTTGTTGGGCTTATTAAAGGAACAAATTGCACGCTTTTGGATACAAGAAAAACTACGCCTAACATGCGTTTTTTAGAAAAGTATGCAGTTCAAATTGGTGGAGGAGCCAATCATCGTTTTGGTCTATATGATATGATTATGCTTAAAGACAATCATCTTGACTATGCAGGAGGTGTTGCACAGGCACTTTTGAAAACCCAACAATATATCCAACAAAATGACTTGAATATTAAAGTAGAGATTGAAATTCGGTCTTTAGAGGAGTTAGATGAATTACTAGCACTTCCTGTAACCTATAATAGAATTATGTTTGACAATTTCAGTCCAAATGATCTCAAACTAGCCTTAAGCCGGATTGATAAAGGAATCGAAACTGAGGCGAGCGGAGGGATAAATTCAGAAACTATTTACAAATATGCACAAACGGGAGTACAATATATTTCTGTTGGTGCTTTAACCCATTCAGTTGCTGCCTTGGATATGAGCCTTAAGGCAAACATTTAAAAGGCCACAGCTAAAAGCAGTTGATCTGTTTTCGCTACACGAATTTCGAAATCTTGATTAACTTTCCTTATTGAACCAAACAACCTGATTTGGCCATTAACAATCGCCCTGCGGTTAATTCTAATGTCATTTTTAAAACTTAGTCCCGGAATATTGGCAAGTTTGTAGACAGCTTCTTTAGCACACCACAATTCTAAGGCCCATTCCTTTAAAGACATTTTTGGGTTTAATTTTAGTTCTTCGTCTGTAGAGAATTTATCTACTAAATGAGATGTATCTCGTTGGAGTAGTTCAATATCGATGCCAATTTCAAAGGTTGATTTAGCCAAGCTGTAAAATTCTGGGCAGTGCGCTATAGAAATAAATTGATCTGATTGTTCCATGAATGGTTTACCGCTAAGTGCATATTTTATTGGGGTATTCAAACCCATGCAATTTCGCAAATGTCTAATGCCAATAAATTCTAATTTTCTCCTAGGATGACCAATTAATTGCAGCTGCTCTCTTTCCTCTTCGTATAAAAAGACATCCTCGTGATTAATTTCTTTTTGACCTTGAAGGGCAAAATGCAGATCGGCTAACTCAAAATCAATGTAGATTGACATTTTTTAAAGAACAATTAACTTAGTTGCAAAGATGCGCAAACATTCAATAGTTTTTTGGTTAAATCTATGTTAAGAATGTGGATTTTTTTATATTTACATTCTTATAAAATCGAGAAATAGTAAAATTTATACGCAGTTATATGTTGGTTAGACTCAAATTATTGCTTTTAAGCGCTTTATTTGCAGGCACTTATGCATTTTCACAATCGGGTCTTGGTACCCTTCGTGGTACAGTTACAGACGAGGCAACGAAAGCTCCATTGGAGTACAGCAAGGTTATTTTGAAACAGGCTGGTTCGATGAGAGGTAGTGCTCAGACCGATGAAAAAGGAAAATTCCAAATAAATGGTATTCAACCTGGTTCATACGATGTGGAAGTCCGAAATGCCGAAGGAGGTTATCAAACACTCACTATGGAAGGTGTTTCGATTTCTCCAGACCGCATTACATTCTTGGATAACCTCATGCTAACGAGTAAAACACAAGAAACCAAAGAAGTAAAAGTCGTTAGATATAAAGTCCCACTTATCGATAAAGACGGTGGTGCATCAGGGGCTGTAGTTACACGTGAAGACATTGCTCGTTTGCCAGCGCGTTCTGCCACAGCTGTAGCGGGAACTGTTGGTGGTGTTAATGTCAGTGAAGGTTCTGGTGCCATTTCAGTTCGTGGAACAAGATCTGATGCTACCTATTTCTACATTGATGGTATTAAAGTTCGCGGTTCTTCAAATCTACCAAAATCTGCCCTCGAAGAGGTGTCTGTAATCACAGGAGGTGTGCCGGCAAACTATGGAGATGTTACCGGTGGTATTATTTCTATCACAACCAGGGGTCCTTCTTCTGTTTACTTTGGAAGTTTTGAGGCTGTGACTTCAGGTGTATATTTAAATGGCGCCGATCCAAATGGGTATGACGGAAAAGTATTGGGTTTAGATAAATATGGTTACAACCTATTAGAGGGGATGCTTTCTGGTCCACTTTGGATGCAACGCGATTCATTGGGTAATAAAACGCGTCCGAGATTAGGGTTTTTAATTTCTGCTAATTATACAGATCAACTTGACTCCCGCCCTTTAGCTGGTGGGTCATACCGCATTAAAAAAGATGTGCGTGAAGATTTACTTGCCAATCCACTACGCCCTACATCAACTGGTTTTGGTACTTTCCACAATGCATTATTCTTAAGAGCCGATGATTTTGAAAAAACCGATTGGAGAATGAATGCTCGCAACAATGTATTTTCTGCTTCTGGAAAAATCGATGTTAATACCGGGCCTTCTGTAAACGTTCAGTTTGGTGGCTCATTGAACTATTTTCAAGGTTCATCTTACAGCTATGGCGGCTCCTTGCTCAACTTTGCCAACTTTGGTGTTAGTAAGAGTTTAGATTACCGCGTATATGCTAGGCTAACACAGCGTTTCAACAATGATCGTGAAGGGTCTAGTTCAAAAATAAAGTCGGCACTGTATAATATCATGGTAGACTATTCCAAGTCAATGGGAGAGTCTTATGACCCTAACCACAAGTATAATTTGTTCAATTATGGACATGTAGGAAAGTTCGTGACTACGCGAGTTCCTTCTTATGAATTTGATCCGGCTACTCAAATGTATGTGCACAATGGGTTCCGTGATGTTCAAGTAGATTTTACCCCTTCTGAGACAAATTCTGCATTGGCTGCTATTACCACCCAATACTATAATATTTATGAGAGTAACCCAATAGGACGCTACGAAAACCTATTCCAAATTCAACAAGGTAACGCTTTGCGTAATGGTGACCTTCCAAGTAGTGTTTATGGAATTTGGGCAAATATTGGTGCACCGTCCAATGGTTTTGGAAAATCAGAAAATGATCAATTTCGTGTAACAGGTGCAGGTTCTGTAGTTTTAGGGGACCACTCAATTTCACTTGGTTTTGAATATGAACAACGCGTGGATCGTGGTTGGACAAGTGGAGATAACGGCCCTGTGGCTATTTGGTCTATTGCTCGTCAGTTGGCCAATTTTCACATCCGTGAGTTAGACCTTAATTCGGGCACGATTAAAGATTCAGGTTCATTCAAGGCAATCACATACAACCGCCTCAATGCGGGTAATGCATATCAAGATGGAACAGGCGAATATGGAGGTCAGCTTAATAACGACCAGCAATCATTCTTCGATTACAATCTTCGTAAAAAATTGGGTTATAATCCGGCAGGTAGCGATTATGTCGATATTGACCAATATGACCCTGATTTATTTCAATTTGATATGTTCTCTCCTGATGAGCTTCTTAATAGTGGTCAATCTTTTGTATCTTATTGGGGTTATGATCATACGGGTAAAAAAGTACGCGGTAATACAGATATCAATAAGTACTTCAACGAATTTGACGAAAATGGCAATTACCGCCGATTTGTAGGTGCTTTCCAACCAATTTACATGGCCGGTTATATCATGGATAAGTTCGCTTTTAAAGATATCGTCTTTAATGTTGGTGTACGTGTCGATGTTTTTGATGCTAACCAACCAGTGCTTAAAGATCCATATTTGTTTTATACGGCAAAAACAGTTCAAGAAGCACGCGCATTGGCCTCCTCTGATCCAAACCAATTTAGCTGGGTAAATTTACCTCAAGGTATGGGTGATGACTATGTTGTTTATGTTAACGATGTAAATAATCCTTCAAGTATCAATGGTTTTAGAAATGGTTCACAATGGTATGATGCCACTGGGGCTCCAATTCAAGATCCATCTGTTGTTAGAGGTGCTGCTGGAATTGCACCTTGGTTGCAAGACCCATCTTTAGAAACACCTACTGCAGATGCCTTTGAAGACTATAAAGCACAAGTAAATATTATGCCTCGTGTGGCATTCTCCTTCCCGATTTCTGAAGAGGCCTCATTCTTTGCACACTACGACATTCTTACCAAAAGACCAACTTCTGGTTTCAGATTTAACCCTTACGAATATCAATTCATTCAATCTCGTAATGCGGTAATTAGTAATGCAAATTTACTTCCTGAGAAAACGGTTGATTATGAACTTGGATTCCAACAAGTTGTAACAAGGACTTCATCAGTAAAAATCTCGGCCTTTTATCGTGAGCAGCGCGATAATGTACAGTTGATAAACGTTTTTGAAGCTTATCCTGTAACGTACAAAACTTTTGGTAACCGTGATTTTGGTACTGTTAAAGGGTTGACAATTGCATATGATATGCGTCAGACAGGCAACATTCGTATGACCGCAAACTATACCTTACAGTTTGCAGACGGAACAGGTTCTAGCGCAACATCAATGTCAGCATTGATCAATGCAGGCTTACCAAACTTGCGCATTATTTTCCCATATAGTTATGATCAACGTCATGCCTTCAATGTAACTTTTGATTATCGTTATGGTAATGGCCAAGATTACAATGGCCCAGTAATTGGAAAAATGCGAATTCTAGAAAATACAGGATTTAACATGATTGCCAATATCAATTCAGGATCACCATATTCTGCTCAAACATTTATTACTGATGAAGGTATTGGTAATTTAAATGCAGGTATTAACGGAACACTCAATGGTTCTAGATTACCTTGGCAATATCGTTTAGATATTCAGGCCGATAAAACAATTGATATTGAATATGGTAATAAAGAAAATAAGAAGAAAACAGCCTTCTTACAAGTGTATGTCCGCGCTACTAATCTATTTAATCAATTTAATGTCTTGAATGTTTATCGCGCCACAGGAAACTGGGATGACGATGGCTATCTTGCGGCAGCATCGAGCCAAACATCAATTCAAAACCAAATTGATGAGCAATCATTCCGTGATTACTACACAATGAAAATACAAAACCCTTTTAATATTAGTATACCTAGAACCATTCGTTTGGGTGTCAAATTTGATTTTTAAGAAGCCTTAAGTAAGAATTATGAAAAAGCAATTCCTTGCCGTATTTTTTGGTCTAACAGTAGCTTGTTCTCAAGCTTTTGCTTACTTAGGCCCAAATGATAAAGATTATAAACCTCATGCCAAACCAAAGGCCAATTGTAGTCCTGCAACTGCTAAATTGACTATGAAATTTAATGACGTAGCAGCACTCATTGAGCAGGGGGGCAGTATGTTCCAAAACAGAGCTGCTGGAACGGCTGCTTACGAAGTGCCGAAAGGTAGTAATCGTTTTGCTATCTATGCAGGAGCCCTTTGGATGGGTGGAACTGACGTAAACGGTCAGCTAAAACTAGCTGCGTTGCGCTATCGTTCTGGTAATGACTTTTGGCCTGGACCACTTACAGTTACACCTGGTACAGGCACTTACAATCCAATTTTTCCAGTAGGTGACGACGCTACCCGAGATTTTGGGGAAGCCAATATTGATCCAGATCAATGTATTGCCTACGATAAATTCTACACGATTCGTAAAGCTGAAGTTATTAAATTTAATATCTGGTGGGAATGTGGTGCTGGAATCGCCACAGAAGGTTGTGATGAAATTACAGCCCCAACAAATGACGAGCTTAATCGAATTTATGGTTGGCCTGCACACGGTGATGTTTCGCGTGGGCAAGATTATTTCTTAGCTCCTTTCTATGACCGTGATCAAGATGGAAATTACAATCCAGACAACGGTGATCACCCTTGGTACGACGACATTCTAGGTCGAGACGACATCGAATGTGGAATAGACCGTCGCATTTCTCTTTTTGGTGACGAAACTCATTGGTGGGTATTCAATGATAAAGGTAATATCCACACTGAAACAAACGGTGATCCTATAGGAATGGAAATTCGTGCACAAGCTTTCTCATTTGCAACTAATGATGAAGTAAACCGCATGACTTTTTACAACTACGAATTAATTAACCGTGGAACCCAAACACTTTACAACACGTACTTTTCTCAGTATCTAGATGCCGATATTGGCAATTACTCAGATGATTACACTGGTTGTGATGTGTCTCGTGGTTTAGGGTATATGTATAACGGAGACTTGATAGATGAATCAGATGGAGGAAAGCTAGGGTATGGTGAAAATCCACCATCAATTGGCTGTGACTTCTTCGAGGGCCCTTATCAAGATGCCGATGGCTTAGATAACCCGGGCCCATATTTTGACGAGGCCACTCAAACAAATGTCGTACCAACAGTAGTTGATGCACTTGCCAACAATGGTATTGTATATAAAGGAATAGGTATTGGATATTCAGACGGTATCATTGATAACGAGCGTTTTGGTATGCGTCGTTTTACTTATTATACTTCCACCTCAGCTTACCCCTACAATGACCCAGGGCCAGCTGCTGAATATTACAACTTCATGGAAGGTCAATGGGCTAACGGTTCAGAAATGTATTACGGTGGCTTAGGTTATCAAGGTTCAAATGGAGTTACTACTGTGCTCTCTGATTACATGTTCCCTGGCACTTCGGATCCTTTAAATTGGTCGACACAAGGAGAAGATATGTCAAATGATTATCCTAATGGTTGGGACGAATCTACATATAATAACCCTTCTGGTGACCGTCGCTTCGTTCAGTCTGCAGGGCCATTTATTCTCCGTCCTGGAGCAATAAATAACATTACCGTTGGTATTGTATACGGCCGCAGCACTGACGGAGGTCTTATGGCATCTGTTGAGGCTATGAAGCGTGCTGATACCAAAGCTCAGGCCTTGTTTGATGCATGTTTTAAAATACTTTCTCCACCAGATGCACCGCGTCTTACTATTCAAGAATTGGAGAATGAATTGATCCTTATGATTGACAACCCAATTTCTTCCAATAACTACCAAGAAGCTTATGCAGAAATTGATGAAATTAATATTACAGACCCTACTGTTGATAGGGTGTATAGATTTGAAGGTTATCAGATATTCCAATTGAAATCACAAGATATTTCGATTGCGGACATCGCAGACCCAGACAAAGCGCGCTTAGTAGCACAATGCGATATTAAAAATGATATTTCGCGCATAATCAATTTTGAATTTGATGAAGCGCTTGGTTTCTCTGTTCCAGTAGAGAAGGTAGATGGCGAAAACAACGGAATTCTACATTCCTTCTCAATTAAAGAAGATGCCTTTGCACAGGGTGCACGCGCTTTGGTAAATCACAAAACATATTACTATGTGGCTGTAGCCTATGCCTTCAACCAATTTAAGGAATATGACCCTAATGATCCTATGCAGTTGGATGGACAAAAAATACCATTTATCTCAAGTCGTTTGAACTTTGATGGTACGGCAATCTCTCCAGTTTCTGCAATTCCGCACAACCCCATGCCTGAGGCAGGCGGCACCGCACAATTGATTTCTTACGGTTCTTCTCCACAGATTACGCGTTTAGATGGTTATGGCAATGGTAACCGCAGCTTGGAGTTCACCAAAAATACTCTAGAGACCATTTTGGCAGACGGCTACATGGCCAACCCTACCTATGACTATGGTGCGGGCCCTATCAATATCAAAGTTGTAGACCCACTGAATTTGGCCAATGGTTATTTTGAGTGCAAATTCCGCAACTACACTGCGCCAAATATTGGCAATAGTGCCGACACGGCTAGTTGGGTTATTTATCGCTATGTGAGTAAAGAAGACATGACCATTTTGGATTCTGTTAGCTCGGAGCGCACCATTAAGTCAGACAACGAGCAGATCATTCCTCAGTGGGGAGTTTCGGTTCAGATTTACCAAAACAAATATACAGGAGTCGGGAACTTGGCTTCTAAATCAACTACCATGATCGATGCAAGCATTGAGTTTGCCGATTCATCAAAGCGTTGGTTAGCTGGCGTTAAAGACAACGACGCTTACTTCCCAACCAACTGGGTGCGTTCTGGTGATTACGCTCCAGAAACAACAGTGGGCAATGCGGGCTACGAATGCTTACCTAATGGGCCAACGTATCTCAATCCATGTAATTATCCAGATGAAGTGGGTGCAGACCCAACTCAGGCCTTTGAACGCATTTTAGATGGCATCATTGCACCACACCGCTTGGTGGGTTATCAGGCAGACTATATGCCACTTGCCTACTACGGCACCTTCTCTGGATCGAGTAAGCTCAATGCTTCTATTTCCTTCTTGCCGAGCGTGAATATCGTCTTAACCAATGACCGCAATCTTTGGACGCGCTGTCCTGTTGTAGAATTGGGCCGTAATCAAACGCTCAATGTTGGCAATGCACAACCTGGCGCACTGCGCCAAAGCCCAAGTGTAGACAAAAACGGAAATCCTGACGGTACGGGTACTGGCATGGGTTGGTTCCCGGGCTATGCTGTAGATTTAGAGAGTGGCGCCCGTCTTTATATGGCCTTCGGAGAAAATTCTTTCTTGGGTGGTGAAAACGGTGCAGACATGATCTGGAACCCTACAGACCGTTTGGTGAGCAACGTAGGCACACCGCTGATGGGTGGTATGCATCCAATTTATGTGTTTAGCTACAACCAAGCCAGCACCAATGGCTTTAGTTCGGGCTTTAACTTCCCGGCCTACATACCAAGCGATGCAGAGTATGGCAATAACTTTGCCTACAACAAATACCTCGAAGTAGAGGGTAACAGTTCAGCGGCAAAAAGAGAATTGTATGGTTCAATGACCTGGATTACCTATCCATTATTGGCACAAGATCAACAATTGCTCGCCACAGACGTAACGATCCGTTTGCGCATCAACAAAGAATACAAAAACTTTGTGGGGTCTGCAGAAAATGGAGGCAAGCCAATGTATGGGTGGTCTATGAAAGACATCGCC
>JAURMI010000019.1 GCA_030830785.1 Crocinitomicaceae bacterium | reverse complement strand
GGCTGGAATATTAAGTTACTTTTTACCAAAAGACAAGGTTTTTTACTCTTTATTTGAAGAAGCAAGTAATAACCTAGAACACATTGCTCAGAAACTACTTCAAGTGGTTCATGAGTCAGATTTTAATAAAAGAGCTGCCCTTATCGAAGAAATGCGAGAAATTGAGCATCAAAATGACAATATCACGCACAAAATTTTTATAGAATTAGGAAAGAATTTCATTACACCATTTGACCGTGAAGATATTCACTCATTGGCATCAGCTCTAGACGACATTGCAGACTACATATATGCATCTGGTAAAAAAATTAATTTTTATAAAATTGACCCAATTGCAGATCAAGGTATTCAAAAAACAGCGTCGGCAATCAATGATGCGGTAATAGCTGTTAAAGCTGCCGTGATGGAATTGCGCAACCTGAAAAACACGCAAAAAATCATTGAGTGCGTCATTAAAATTAATAGCATTGAAAACAATGCCGACAACATTTTCGATATGAGTATCGAGCAGCTCTTCAATTCAGATGTAGATGCCAAAGAATTAATCAAGCGTCGCGAGCTTTACACAATTATGGAAACTGCAACAGATAAATGTGAAGATGCTGGAAATGTCATTGAATCTATTGTTGTTAAGTACGCCTAAGGCATTTCTAATTTTTAAAAGTTAATCTTATGTTTTCTTTATTAATTACTGTAATAGTTATTGCCTTAGTTTTTGACCTTGTCAATGGTTTTCACGATGCAGCCAATTCTATTGCCACAGTGGTTTCAACAAAGGTCCTTACCCCATTTCAAGCCGTTTTATGGGCTGCAATGTTTAATGTCATTGCCTTTTGGGTGTTTGACATGAGTGTTGGCAATACGGTTGCCAAAGTTGTAGATAATGGTGCCATTGATCTTTGGGTAATTTTAGCAGGTTTGCTTGCAGCCACCTTTTGGAATCTCTTAACTTGGTGGTTAGGAATACCTTCCTCATCATCGCATACTCTAATAGGAGGGTTTGCAGGTGCGGCTGTTGCGCATGCTGGCTTTAGTGTT
The DNA here is from genome assembly GCA_030830785.1 of Crocinitomicaceae bacterium. Classification (GTDB taxonomy): domain Bacteria; phylum Bacteroidota; class Bacteroidia; order Flavobacteriales_D; family Crocinitomicaceae; genus UBA952. Next base: position 16,334 of record JAURMI010000019.1, on the reverse strand, counting down.
ATTGCAGGTGGTGAAATCATCAAAGTTGTGCTATTTATTTTTCTAGCACCTCTGATTGGTGGATTCATCGCTTATCTTATCGCTGTTGTTACCATCGCAAGAACTTTTTGGAAGAAAATGCTTGTTATTTTCATCCTATCTGGAATTACGTTATTTATGATGCAATATCTGATTGATTATTTGGATATGAAACCCATCATGATGTACATTGTCATTGGTATGCTATCTATTTTCATCCTGGTTTATATTTGGTTTGAAATTGCACACGGTTCAAGAAAGCCTTCTGCTCTAAAAGAAGCGAACATGCATAAAAAATTACAACTTCTTTCCTCGGCGGCCTTTTCTTTAGGTCATGGTGGAGCTGATTCTCAAAAGGTCATGGGTATTATTTGTGCTGCATTACTGGTTTATGGCAATATGGGAAGAGAGGGTAAACTTAACAAACCGATACCAAAAGACCTTCGCATCACTGAATTGATGCAAATTGAGTACAAGGATGCTGACGGTAAAAAACATAAATTCAAACCGGAAGCGGCTGAAATCGAAGGCAAGGTATATTATATTGACCACAAAGAAGTGATTGATGCAGCTTCGGGGGTTTCTATTTATACCGAAGAAGGCAAAGCAATCAATACTGTACAAGGTGCTCCTGCTTTTAAGTCCATAGATGAAGAAATGCACAAAATTGAAATCTATACTTTTGGAGATGCCATTTGTGACGCCAAAACCAACGATACAATTTTTTTAGAGAAAGCACTCAACAAGAATTACAAATTTGCCGGGGTTTTCAATACATATATCGATCAAGCCAATTTTAAATTACGTGACGGTCATAAAATTAAAACCAAAGTTCATTCCGATACCATGCCATTTTGGGTGGCCTTTGGCTGTTATTTAATGATTGGTTTAGGTACTTTGATGGGTGGATGGAAGATTGTCAAAACCATGGGGACTAAGATTACCAAGGTCACCCCATTAGAAGGTGTTTGTGCCGAAACCTCTGGAGCCTTTACGTTATTTGTGGTTTCGCAGTTTGGAATCCCTGTGTCTACAACACATACTATTACTGGATCTATTATAGGCGTTGGCGCCACTAAAAGACTAAGTGCCGTTCGCTGGGGCGTAACGCTTAATCTGCTATGGGCTTGGATTCTTACAATTCCAGTAAGTGGAGCGTTTGCAGCATTGTTTTATTATTTGATTCTTTGGTTTAAATAGCCACGAATTCTATATTAATCAAAAGGGGGCCCACGCCCCCTTTTTTTTAAAAAAATTAATATATATTTTGCTTTTTTTTCAAAATTCAGTAACTTTCGCTAAACATTTAATAATACACTATGAAAAAACTAATACTTTCTTTTAGTGCAGTGATGCTAACAGCAATCACTTATGCACAAGTTGTTGTTGCAGGTATCTCGCCAACGAGTGTTCTTGGAAACTATGACTTTACAATAGCTGATTGGGGTTCATCTCCAACACTATCTCAACCAGGACAATACGTTCAAGGTGAATTAGCAATTGCAGTTGATGATGATACACAACCATGGCCAGCCAGTTCCTTAGCTTGTAACATTAATATTACTCCCGTAGATACAACAACTGGGATTTTAAATTCTGTATCTGGAAAAATTGCCGTTGTTTATCGCGGTGCATGTAACTTCTCTCAGAAGGCATTAAATTGTCAACTTGCGGGAGCTATTGCCGTTATTATTGTCAATAGCCAAGGTGCGCCAATCGCAATGGGTGGTGGTGCTTTGGGTGGTTTAATTACCATTCCTACAGTAATGATCAGCACAAATGATGGTAATTTCTTAGCTGCTTTAGCTGAGCAAGAGCCTGTTACTATGTTTATTGGTAATAAAACAGGGCTTTATACCAACGATATTGGTTTTTACCCAAGTGGTGTTCGCAAGGCTTATCATTCAACAACACCAAGTTATGTAGCTGCAGATGCAACTGAATATAACATTCCTTTAGGAGGTCGCGTATTGAATTTTGGTAGCGCGGCACCTGCCGGTGCAACTTTCTCTGCTGTAATCACTGACCCAAGTGGTGCTGAAGTTTATAACAATTCGGTTAACTTAACTTTAGGTGTTGGTCCAGATGAGCAAGTTGTTGATTTACCTGACTTTTCAATGGCAAGTTACCCAAGTGGTACTTATACTTTAACTTACACTGCAGATATCGCTGCTGGTGATGATGAAACTTCTGATAACGCTTACACAACAACTTTCAGTATTTCTGATGACCAATGGGGTTATGCGCAAATGGATACTACAAACATGCCTTCAGGTTGGAATTACTATCGTGGTTCTTCTACGCAAACTGAATTTATCGTTTGTTCAAATCTTCGCAACGACAACGCTAGCCGTTTGGTTGCAGAAGGTATCTATTTCTCAGCAACTTCTGCTGACTCTCTTGACAACGAAGAAATTCTTCTGACTTTGTTTGAGTGGGCTGATGTTTTCGTAGATGTAAATGATCCAATGATTGACTTCACTACCCTTAACGAAGTAGCATCTGGTTACTACACTTTTGGTAATGGTGAAGAGTACATGACTGTGTACGGTGAATTTGATTCTCCTGCTGTACTTGAAGATGGTAAGCGTTATTTAGCTTGTGCTTACACTGGTTCTCCAATTTATTTTGGATTTGAAGCAGATGGTGACCTTACTTGGAACTATGGCATTTATCAGCAACCAATTTGTCCAGTTAAATTAGATGGAACTTGGTATTTTGATGGTTTTGGTAATGATGTTACTGCTGCAATGACTTTGAAAGTTTCAGAAAACGATGCAAACGTTACTGAATTGCCAAGCATCAATGGTACGGCTTATCCAAACCCAGCTTCTGACAAAGTGAACATTGCTTTGAATACAACTGGAAAAGCAATCATTACAGTTACTGATATTTCTGGAAAAGTTGTTCTTTCTACAAACAATGAATTCAATGGTTCAGAAATGGCAATTTCTATCGCTAACTTCGAAAATGGTCTTTATATTTTCAACGTTCGCATGGAAAATGGTCAAACTGCACAATTTAATGTTGTGAAGAACTAATTTCTAGTTTTAACTATTTAAAAATGGGTGGCTTTGGTCACCCATTTTTTTTTTATACATTAGTATTCATCTAAATAAAAAAACTATGAATAAACTATTACTTTCAATTGCTGCTATTGTTATTAGTGCAATTAGCTATGCACAAGTAATTACTGCTGGTGTTTCTCCTCAAAACATTGTAGGTAATTACAACTTTACGTGGGCTCAACCAGGGAGTGGTTGGGGTTGCCCAGACTTTAATATTCCAGGAACCTTTGTTCAAGATACAATAATGGTCGTGGACGATGGTTCTACAGGTTTAAATGCGCAAGGCAATCCAATTTCTGCCGAGGGTTGTAATCCGCTTATTAATGACCTTACGGGAAAAATTGCCGTTATTTTTAGAAATGTCTGTGAATTTGGTGCTAAAGCCATGAATGCACAAAACGCTGGAGCTGTGGGTGTTATTATCGTTAACAGAAATCCTGGCGAAGTGATTCAAATGGGAGCAGGTGCACAAGGAGCCAACGTAACTATTCCTGTAGTTATGCTCGATATCACAGATGGGTTAAATTTAATTGCTGAGATGGCTAACGGCCCTGTGGTTATGTTTTTAGGTAACAAAACGGGTTTATTCCCTAATGATGCAGGAATTTCGGGCAATGCTGCTCTTTTGCCACGTCAAGCAATGATTCCTTCACAATTGGCACAAAACGGATCGGAATTTAATTTTGATCTCGGGGCTAGAGTTTATAACTACGGCAACCAACCCCAAGGTACCATATCTTTGAATGCAACTATCACCAATCCATCTGGTGCAACAGTTTATGACAATACGGTAAGTGGCGTAAGCCTTGCTGCCGGAGATTCGATAGATTTGGATCCTTTGGCTGCCAACAATCTTCCAAATTTTTCTTTGTCATCCTACTCTGATGGAATTTATACCTTAACTTATACTGTAGATTTAGGTGTAGCAGACGATTATGCTGCCGACAATGTGCTTACCACAACTTTTACAGTAACCGATTCATTGTACAGTTATTCTCAAGTTGATGCAGCAACTGGGGTGCCTTCAGGAGGCAATTACTACAGGCCATCCACAAATAATCAAACCTACTCTATTTGTCAGGTGATTGATAATCCAAATGCCAGTCGTTTAAAGGTGAATGGTGTTTGGTTTTCAGCTACAGCTGCTTCTGGGGTTGCAATGGATGGTGAAGAAATTGCTCTTTACCTCTACAAATGGGAAGACCCATTTGCTGATTTGAACGATGCCAATCTAGCATTCAATACCCTAACTGAGGTTGCAAATGGATATTACTACTATCCAAGCGATACGCTTCAAGGGGTAAGTGTCTATGGCGCATTTTCAAGTCCAGTAGGTTTGATGGATAACCAACGTTATTTAGCCTGCGTACAAACTGTAAATTTAAGTGTCTATCTTGGTCATGAAAACAGCACCAACCTCACTTGGAACGAAATTTATTATGCACAACCAATGACACCTATCGAAAACGATGGTTCGTGGTTTGCCCTAGGTTTTGGTTCTGATATTCCAAATTCAATGGCAGTATCAGTTGGTGATAATGATGTGAATGTAGCTGAACTCAATTCAGTTGAAGGCAAAGCCTTCCCGAATCCTGCCAATGACTTGGTCACGGTTTCAATTGATGGCGAAGGAAGTGCAGAATTAATCATTACTGATGTTACAGGCAAAGTGGCTTTGGCAACATCACTAAACCTAGCTTCAGGTCAAGACCAAATCAATATTGAATCTTTAGAAGCTGGGCTATATTTTTTCAATGTTATGCTTGAAAATGGTAAAACAGCTCAATTCAATGTAGTAAAGAAATAATTTCTAACTGACTTATATAACCAAAGGGACGGGCAACCGTCCCTTTTTTATTTGCTATCTTTGCGCTACATGTCAAAAGCATCTTATACCGTTACCGCTGCTCTGCCCTATGCCAATGGACCGCTCCATTTGGGCCATGTGGCAGGTGTGTATCTACCAGCAGATATTTTTGTTCGGTTTTTACGCATGAATGGCCATGATGTAGCATTTATTTGTGGTTCCGATGAACATGGAGCCGCAATTACCTTGCGTGCAAAAAAGGAAGGGCTCAGCCCCCAAGACATTGTAGACAAATACGACCAAATCATTAGAAAAGCTTTTGAAGAATTTAATATTGAATTTGATATTTTTCATCGGACTTCATCAAAGTTGCACCACGAAACCTCTGCAGCCTTTTTCAAAAAGCTTTACAATCAAAATCAATTTACTGAGGAAAGTTCAGAACAATATTTTGACGAACAATTCAATCAATTTTTAGCAGACCGTTATATCTCTGGAACCTGCCCAAAATGCCAAAGCCCAGGTGCCTATGGAGATCAATGTGAAAAATGCGGGAGCGATTTGAGCCCAAAAGATTTGATTAATCCAATTTCAACCCTAAGTGACAAAACACCCGTATTAAAAAGCACATCGCACTGGTATTTGCCCATGAACCAACATGAAGCATGGCTCAAGGATTGGATTGAAGAAGGGGTATTAGATGGTCGAATGCAACACAACCCCAAAGAATGGCGCAATCAGGTGATTGGCCAATGTATGTCATGGATCAACGGGGGGCTTCGGCCGCGCGCCATGACAAGAGACTTGGATTGGGGTGTAAAAGTTCCGCTTGCCAACGCAGAAGGAAAGGTGCTCTACGTATGGCTCGATGCACCAATTGGTTATATTTCAGCTACCAAACAATGGGCCCAAGATAATGGTAAAGACTGGGAAAATTACTGGCTAAAAACAAAGGCCAAAGATAGAAAGTTGGTGCACTTTATTGGAAAAGACAACATTGTCTTTCACGCTATTATATTTCCGATCCTTCTTAAAAATCACGGTGATTATATTTTACCAGACAACGTGCCGGCCTATGAGTTTTTAAATCTTGAAGGTGACAAGTTCTCTACGTCGAGAAATTGGGCAGTCTGGTTGCATGAATATTTAGAGGCCTACCCCGACAAAACCGATGAGCTCAAGTACGTGCTTACGGCCATTGCCCCCGAAACAAAAGATTCAGAATTTACATGGAAGGAATTCCAAACGCGCGTCAATTCAGAATTGGCAGACATCATGGGCAACTTCGTGAATAGAACCTTAGTGCTTACCAATAAATATTACGACGGCCGAGTGCCAGCTTCCGGAAATTATTCTGCTGAAGATCAACTTATCATTGCCGAAATCAAGGAAATTCCAAATCGTATTTCCAAGTTGGCTTATGCTTACAAATTACGCGAAGCACAAGCCGAAATGATGCTCTTGGCTCGAATTGGCAATAAATATTTGGCTGACAACGAGCCCTGGAAATTGATAAAAACTAACCCCCAGCGCGTTGAAACCATCATGTATTTGGCCTTGCAAATCACTGCAAATCTTCAAATTGCCACGCAACTTTTTTTACCTGCAACGGCAAATAAACTGGCTAAAATGCTAGGTGCATCGTGGTCTAATTATACAGATCTTGGCCGTACAGACCTCTTGACTGCTGGCCATCAGATTGGCGAAGTACAGATTCTATTTGCAAAAATTGAAGATACACTTGTCGAAACAGAAATAAACAAATTAAAGGCTACCGCAGCCCCCTCATCTAAATTTCCACCCATGAAAGACGCTATTGCCTTTGATGATTTTTCTAAAATGGACCTTCGCATGGGCACCATTCTAAGTGCTCAAAAAGTTGAAAATGCCGATAAACTCTTAAAACTCACCGTAGACACTGGCATAGACCACCGCACCATTGTTTCTGGCATTGCCGAGCACTACGCACCAGAAGATATCATTGGTAAAACCGTACTGGTGCTTTTAAATTTAGCGCCAAGAAAAATACGTGGCATTGAATCACAAGGAATGATTTTAATGGCTGAAAACCAAGAGGGTAAGTTGAGCTTTCTTTCTACGGAAATGGATTTCGGTGCTGGGCCTAGTGTGCGCTAAGTATTTTAGAAGTTTAATTTTTTGTAGAACCCAAAAAAGTTCCTATCTTTGTAGTCCCAGTAAAGAAAACAAAACGTTTTAAGATATATTGCGGGGTGGAGCAGTTGGTAGCTCGTCGGGCTCATAACCCGAAGGCCACAGGTTCGAGTCCTGTCCCCGCTACAAGGAAAAGCCAGTCAAAATTGACTGGCTTTTTGCATTTTCAGAAGCGTAGAAAGTTATATTTCAAAAGCGGATGAACTTAAAAGTCTTTCTAATTAATTTTTAATCCATTTTACAACACTTTTCCCTAAACGAACTAAATACAAACCATTTGGTAATTCTTCTGTATTTATAGAAATCGATGGATTCAACTTTGTAATGCAAATGATACTTTTTCCCATTAAGTCCTGAATTTCAATTTTTCCATTTAGACATGAATTAATTATTATTTCCTCTCTTCCTGGATTAGGAGTAACAATTATGTCGTTTTGTGAAATAGTTTTAATGTTAGATTGTTGGTCTTGAATACTGTCGCCAGGATTGTATAGATTATCTGCTTTGAAATAAGCAATAATTGCTGATTCGCCTTGAGGGGAAGAATCTCCCCAATTCGGAACATTTATCGTTGGTATTGAATTTCCATTTGCTATAAACGTGGTTGCATCAGCAGTATGTCTTCCTACTGCAACTATTCCTTGTGCTGTTTTGAAAACTCCATAAATATCTGTGTTGCCTCCACCAGCTTGTGTAATCGTATCCCATTCACCTACAATTAATGATGAATATTTTGGAATACCTAGCGAAGAATTATAAACTCTAACAAAACTATTCCAAGCACTCATACCACCCCAAAAAGGCTTAACCATTTTTTGATAGGCATTCGCTGTTGTTATAGTTCTTCTTCCAACTGCGCCAATCAATACATCTCCATTAGAACTAACTTTCATATTATTTTTTGTTAATCTCGTAGTATTTACATTAGGCCAACCATCATTTGGATTGGGCCAACCATCGAGATTTGGATCCGGGTGAGGTGCACCAAAATTAGTTGTTGATTCCGCATATTCTGCAACATAAGTACTGTTCATTAAAATCCCTTGGTCTAGTGTCAATTTCCCGAGCCAAGATTCATGTATATTTCCATTAGTACCCGTAAATTGATTTTGAAAACCTAATGCATTTGGATTTGCTTCAATTGTATTACCTTCCCAAAGGTTTTCGGTGTTGTTTCCGTGGGATCGAGCACCAACTACCAGCAAATCATTCGAATAATCTATAGCTAAGGCATCCACGTATTGATCCGGAATGGAACCTACGGTATCTCCTGATGGTGTGATTTCATGATACAGTCTATTCCACCAAAGCATTTCTCCTTCATTGTTAAAACTTATTACAGCAGGTTCAAAATCGGGTGTGTTTCCAGGATTATAATAAGATTTAAAATTCATTCCAAGATAAACATGATTACTCCTGCGATCAATTGTAATGCTACTTGCTCCCCAAACTGGACAACATGCTTCTGGTGAATAGCCATTATATCCAGGACTTAATGATGAGGGAGACGAAGGATTACAAGGACCACTGAATAGGAAGTCAGCAGGCCATTTACCTTTTCTAGTTCCCCCATTACCATCTGGCATTATTTGATCAAAATCAGCTTGAGTCCATGAGCGAAGTTCACATCTATTTTGATATTTAAATACAATACCTGAATACATAACATCATCAATGCCTCCCAAAGGATTGGCACTTGCAGGTGTTCCTTTCCACTCACTGTTATTCGTCAACCAATGCGTCCTCCAATTCTCTACAGGTTTACGTATGCCATTTTGATTTAAACAATACATCGCGCTCCAATCGTATCCGTGTGCCTCACCACTCACGTAATAGACTTCACCATTAGACGTAACATCCCACGGATGAGCTTCTTTGGCGTAAGACATAGCCCAAACTACTTGGACCCATTCAGTTTGAGTTGGTAATTGATTAACGAAGTTGCCGTTTAGCTTGGCTATTACATATCCGCCATCATTATTGTATGTGTCTGCGGTATTACAACTTATAAACAGATCTCCAGTAGGTTGGTAGGGAAGGGAATTGGTTTTCATAAAACGAACATCTTCAACCATTCCTTGTGGAAAGTGCACTACTTCAATTAATGAACTTAAATCAGCGGTTAAATGTAGTATTATTCCGAAGCGATTAGTCCCCAAACTATTAGGTATATTACTATTCACAACCAGCTGTAATTTAGGAACTTGGGGGTCTATCCAGTCAAGATCCTCAGAATAGCCACAAACTAGAAATGTACCATCTGTTAACTGAGTAACATCGTAAAAACAATCTCTTCCACTACTACCAGCATATGACAAGAGATTTTGTTGAGAATATAAATGGCTTAAAGCACAAATTGAAAGAAAAAATAATAAACTTCGCACAACCCACTAGTTACATCAAAATTAAAAAAAATATAAATTACAAATTCTGAAAATTAACAATCTCCCCCAACCCCACTCGAATAAGGTTCGATAATTCGATATTCCCCGCTACTAAAAAGAAAAGCGCCTTTACGAAAGTGATGGCGCTTTTTCTTTTTCCCTCGCTCTCACTATCCAACTCACACTTTAGTAGGAAGCGCTTTTCTTTCAGAGTGAGGATGTGAACGAGAGCGAAGAAGAACGCGTAGCGGTCTGAGCTTTTCCTTGTTAAGCCCCCTAATGAGGTCCATCCTGACCGAAAGAAGTGAGCGTCAGGATATTCCTGTCCCCGCTACTAAAAAAGCCGAGTCGAAAGATTCGGGTTTAGTTCTGCCGTAAACCGAATCAAGCCGAAGGGTTAAAAGAAGAACTCATTCGGAGTCTATCTATCCATACAAAAGGCTAGTAATTACTCTAATATAAATTTTCGTTCAGACGATCCATCTGAGTACCTGTAAATAAGTAATTTATTGGGCTCGAATTCTACTTCTTGACCTAGTAAATTACAAATGCTAATGAGTTGTTTATTTTTATCTGAATCGAATGAAGGCATGCCCAGAATTTGCTCTGGCAAGAGAACTGCATTAATTACCTGGATCATCCCATTATCATCCGCTATTTGATAACCATAAGGTAATTGAGGATTTAAAGGATATCCATCGACACCATTGTAAACATAACCATAAACGCGAACATCTGCTTCCAAAACTTGAGCATTGTTATCTAAAGTAATATTCTGACAATCATTTTGGATAGTTAAAAATGAATTCCAGGTACTAAAATCATTAGGATTTGTAAACTCACCATTGGCCATGGGTATTTCAACTTGTGAGTATGGACATGACAAGTTTAGTGCATAAGGGCCAGCCAAAGACAGGTGATATAACAATATTTCAGATAATTCGTTCACTGTATAGTTTCCAATATTAATACCAGAGTTCAAGAAAGCATCATTTGTAGGGCAAAAAATCGTGTATCCCATTTGTGGAGTATTCGAGGGTTGTAGGGAATTAATAAGGCCAGTAATATTGAGTGCCTCAATCAATGTACTAAACTCTGAGTTATTTTCTAAGTTGTAAAGAACTGATTTAGTCGTATCGAAATTATACGATTGCGCCGAAATACTAAAAACAGGAGCAAAAAGTAAAAAGAAAAGTTTTTTCATGGTTAGAATTTTTAAAAAATATCATTAATAAACACGCTTTAGAAATAGTAAAAAATACTATAAGTATTACGCATATTACATTATTAACATCTAAAACTTCAAAAAGTTCAAATGTAAGTGTTTGATTTTCAGAGATAATTTGAGGTGCCTATTCTATATTTTACCCTAAATGAAATATGCTTTAATACCGACTAAGAAAAAGTCCACTTTATTTTGAAGACTTACACTGGCCAAAGAATCGATTCTCCAATAATTAAGGCCGTATTGATCAAATGGACCTCTTGAGTTATTATGTTTATTACAATAATTTTAATTTTTACTCTTTAAAACACTAATTTAGTGCATATTAAACTAAAATAAGTTTGAAAATGAAAAGACTATTAGTAACAATTTGCTTTGTATTGGCACTAATTCAAGCTTCATGCGCACAAGTAATAACTGCTTTACCTTGCGATCAATTGGAAATGAGCATTAATGTAGGTTCTGATTCAACTTCTATTAGTATATACCATTCTGGTCAATATTTAACGCATCCGCAAGCCCAGAATAATTTTGATTGGGAATTTACAGACCAACAAGGCAACGTCTTAAACCAATTTAATATTGTAAATAATGCGTTTGCAAATTTTTCTATGAATTGGTCCACCAATGACACAATTGACGTAAAAGTACACTTTGTAAATGATTCGGCTTTTCTAGCAAATGGCAATTCAATAAACTGTCTTTTTGAAGATCAAATACATTGGAAATTGAACTACTACCCAAATGGAAATCCTTATTGGCGTTGGGAATTTATTCATAACAATACTGGTATTGACTTAAATAATTCTAATGGTATAGCAGATCAAAATACATTCTTTGAGCCTCAACTTTTTCCTAACCCTGTTAGCGATATGCTGCATATTGCATTTGTAAAAAATCAAGAGGCGCGTGTGCAGATATTAACCCTCTCAGGACAAAAAGTGGAAGAAATAGAACTGAACGGGGAAGCCTTAGATTTAGATCTTTCAGCATTAAAAACAGGCTTTTATCTAGTTAAAATTCAAACAGCTTCGGCCCTCTACCAAGAAAAGGTATACAAAATGTAACTTTTCTTTCGAAGTTGGTTTCATTAGATATGAAGAAACTAACTCTGACTACATTAATGTTGGTACTTGCAATTACCAGCCAAGGCCAAATTCTTGCCGAGCGCATCACTATAGCCTGCGGCAATCATTACTTTTCTGAAGACAACAATTACAACAATCCGGCATTGGTGGTTCGCGGCATTTGGTGCGGCGATTCTTATTTTTGGGCTCCGGTTGGCGAGGGCGATTCCATCAAAGAATTGGCATACATGGACGGAGAGTTATTTACGGGTACCTGCGTTGATTTAGATACCAATGGTTTGCTTCTTAGTAAGTATACATTTGAAAATGGCTTGATCTCTCGCTTAGAGCAGTTCTTTGAGAATGGGCAAAGAGAAAGGGAATTCAACTACAAAGACGGAATTGCCCAAGGCGGAGCAATACGATTAACTGAGGAGGGCTTGCTGGACAGTTTTTTCTTTTTTGAAAATGGAAAGCGCAGCGGCTATTATTACCTTAGCCGCGACCGCACCGATTGGGGCTTAGCGCCGTGCATAGAATTTGGCAAGTATGAAAACGGCGAAAGCGTTGTGCTGACCAAACCTTGTTTTGAGGATTTGGATTGAAATGCAACGCTACTTAGAATTAGTCTTTTTTTTGAATATAATAAATTGAGCAATTATGAAAAGAGCGCTTTTTATCACATTAATAGTAACAGCAAAGCTTAGTAGCATTGAGGCTTTTGCTCAAAGAACAAACATTCTATCAAACACAAAGCTCAGTCAAGTTGAGGAAATTAAACGTGCAATTGCTCAAAGAATTACTTCACAAATTAATTCAGAAGGAACGTATGATGCCCGTTTGGAAGAAATCCTTGTGATAAGCTCACAAGATGAATTGTCAAAAGAACATCCTGAATTTTGTGCATTTGCTGGTACTTTACCATACCATCAGCGTTTCTTTAATTTATCTGAATTCGAAAGCCAAGATGCCTTGGTAGAGGCGGTTGTGGAAAGCACTTTTAAACATAAATCAAATCTTTTTCCCAATTCAATAAATGCCGATCCACGGCACGAAGCCTCTGTAGAGAACAAACATGGATACCGCTATGCTGTTGTTGTAGAAGACCTAGGTTTGCAAAGCTTTAAAATCAACACCGTAATTGCCCCCGATAGAATAACTACAGAGCGGGGATATTAAAATATTTATTTTATCAATCCTTAATGCAACGAACAGAAAACCCATTCTTCTTGTCAAGGCTATAAATATCTGGGGCAGTTAACCAACCACGTATGGTTAAGAGAAATGCAACCTTTTTTCCGTACTCAGTAGAACTCCACCAGGATCCCTCTAATCCTAAGTCACTGAAATTACCAATGTCACTGCGATCACCTGTTGGAAAACATGAAAAACCACTTTCATTGGTTCCGTTTTGATCATCTGCCCAACCAAAAGTGCTTTGCATTTTTTTACCAGTAGATTCTTCTTGCCCTCCTAAATAGTCAGTTAAACGCCACCAATCTTCATAGGAAGGAATATGATACCCAACAGGCGCGAGACCTCTTGAATCATTTACTGCATACCAATTGTACAACTTACCGTATTTCGCACCATTCGTTGAGTCATTTTCATAATAACACCAAGAAGGCTGTTTGTTTTTACCTGCTTTTTTCCATTCTTCATTAGTTTTGGCTTCTGGTATGGGGTCACCATTTCTAAATTTGGCAACATCAAGGTTTTTGGTCATCCAAACTTGTGTGCCGATGGTTGCTGTTTGCCCCAAACTCATTGAGGTAAAAAGCAGCGATAGAATAAGAAGGGTGTGTTTCATTTTTGATGTTTTAAGATTCTAAAATACAAAATACACCAAAGCTCACCCTAAATATTAGGCGAAACTACATTTTACCTTATTTGTCTTGAGGCTAAAAACAAAAAAGCCCCTGATATTCAAGGGCTTTTGTACCTCGGGCCGGGATCGAACCGGCACTCCCGAAAGAACAGGATTTTGAATCCAGCGCGTCTACCAGTTCCGCCACCGAGGCATTCTTTCGACTTTCAGGGTTGCAAAGATACAAACAAAATAACTTTCTAGCAAATTAATCAAGGAGCCGCTTTGGCAATTTTTTGCAGCATGTAACAAATATTATTTCTTGGATTTCAATTAGGAATTCACTATATTTAGGGGAAGTCAAACGGACTTTTCATTCAGTATTCATTTAAATCATTGCACCATGAAACGCATCTTATACAAATGGGACAAATACAAACTCGGACGTCGATTACACTATCTTCAAAAGAGATTACACAGGGCTGAAGAAAATGGATACCAAGACAAGATTGCTAACTACAATCGCCTCATTAAAGACGTTCAAGAAAAGTTAAAGCACATTAAGGAATAGCCGCTATAGTGTGCGTTTTATCAGGACGGAATATAAATTTCTTCCTGATTGATCAACTCAATCCATTGCTCAACGCTTTTGGAGGCTTCAATATGGAAAGCCCCAGATTGTGTGCGGCGCAAGGCAATAAGCGTAGCTCCTGACTGCAGTTTGCGGCCAAAATCACTAGCAATACTCCTAATATAGGTACCCTTACTGCAGGCTATTTCAAAATCGATTTCAGGAAAACGGCTGGCGTCTATTTTGAAATCTGTGATTTCTATTTGGCTTTGTTTAAGCTCGACTTCCTTTCCTGCTCTTGCAAAGTCATAAGCGCGTTTACCATCGACTTGCTTGGCCGAATAAATAGGGGGTGTTTGTAATTGAACACCTAAAAAAGATTGGCGCACACTTTCTAGTAAATCGGCATCTATATGTGCGGTTTCAAAATCTTGATTGTACTCAGTTTCGAGGTCAAAAGAAGGAGTTGTTTTGCCTAGCAAAAAAGTACCCGTGTAGGTTTTGGTATCGTTGGTTAGGCCCTCGATGAGCTTGGTGTGCTTTCCTAAACACAAGACCAAAAGCCCAGTTGCCAAGGGGTCTAGGGTGCCGGCGTGCCCAACTTTTACGTTTTTAACACCTAGTTTTTTCTTTAAATTCCAGCGGATTTTATTGACGACATCAAATGAGGTCCAGGTGTAGGGCTTGTCTACAAGTATGGTTAAGCCTTCTTGTATGTCTAGCATTAGCCTGCCATTTGAAGGTTATAACCCAAAGCCAATAAAATGAGCATAGAAGCGCCAAGCACAATGCGATACCAACCAAAGGCACGAAAGCCTTTTTTCTGCAAGAATGCAATAAAGGACTTAATGGCTAAATAAGCTACTACAAATGCGACTAAATTACCGACAAGTAATAAACCCCATTCGCGGCCGCCCGATTGCAGTAAAAGTTCTTTTTCATCGTACATACTTTTAAGTGTGGCCGCAAACATGGTAGGCACTGCTAAAAAGAATGAGAATTCAGCAGCTGCCTTTCTTGTGAGTTTCTGACTCAAGCCGCCAATAATTGTTGCCGCAGATCTTGAAACACCAGGTACCATAGCAATACTTTGAATGGTGCCGATGATCATGGCTGTTTTGAAATCAATGGGTTTTTCTTTTTGTTGAGTTTCGTTGTCGGCAAAAAAGCGATCCACAAACAATAAAACGATACCACCCAACAAAAGGGTCCAGGCAACAACTGTTACATTTTCAAGTAAGGCATCGATGTGTTTTTTGGCTAGCAAACCAATAATTCCGGTTGGCACAAACGCGGCTGCCAATAATAGGTAAAAGCGGAAGGTTTGGATAAACTTCTGAAAATAAACCACAACCACTGAGAGAATGGCGCCAAACTGAATGGCTACTGTAAAGAGTTTGACAAAATCATCGGCTGCATTTCCCATCATGGTAGAGGCAATGATCATGTGGCCAGTGGAAGAAATAGGCAAAAACTCGGTAAGGCCTTCAATGATGGCCAAAATAATCGCTTCGAGAAAAGTCATGGATTAGGCGTCTTGGTTATCCTTTTTGTTGCGCTTCATGATGGCGTAAAAAATCACGACATAGCCGGCAACAATCAGCATAGGTGAAATGGTGATGCGTAGTGTACTGAAGAGCTCGTCTTCTTTAAAGACTTTAGGGTCATCAGAGCCCCCGCCAATCATAAGTAGAAAACCAAGAATGTTAATGGCAAGACCAATATAAAGCCACTTGTAATTGGCTGGGTCAAATCCGAAGTGTTTGATAGGTTCCTTCATAGCTTAGTACAAATCATCTAATTTCATACGAAGATACTTGTTTAGTGCAAACCAAGTAGAAATCATGGTAATAAAAACGCCGATCACAAACAAAAGACCAACTAAAAACAAGAAACTTTCAAGCGTATACGAAATTTCAATGGTGTCTAGTAGGTTATTTAAACCATAGAAAACCGTCAAAAGCAAGGCCAAACCAATTAAAGAAGAAATGAGGCCCTGAAAAAGCGCTTGCCCAAGGAAAGGTTTGCGAATATACATGGCTGTTGCCCCTACAAGCTGCATGGTTTTGATTGTGAAACGTTTAGAATAAAGCGCGAGTCTGATGGTATTGTTGATCATGGCCACTGCTATAATAATCAGTAATAAGGCCACTGCTAAAAACAAAAGGGCAAATTGCTTGAAGCCTAAATTCACATTGGATACGCTTGATTTATC
>JAURMI010000018.1 GCA_030830785.1 Crocinitomicaceae bacterium | reverse complement strand
ATTTTGGGCTGGGGAAGAAGATTACCGCTGGGAAGCTTTGCGCCAACGCCCGGGTTTTAATAATAAATTTATCTGGGGATTATTTAATCTTTTCTTTATTTCAGCCTATCAAAATGTGTTGATTTTTTCTTTCACCGTGCCCATTCTTGCGACGGTATCTCAAAAAAAGGATTCCGGCCTTAATTACATAGATTATATTTTGGCTGTCTTGTTCTTGTTGGCGATCGTCATAGAATTTATTGCCGATCAACAGCAATATGACTTTCAGACTGAAAAACACCGCCGTATCAAGGCCGGTGAACCACTTGGTGAATATGAATTGGGCTTTGTATCTAAAGGACTTTGGGCAATAGTGCGCCATCCAAACTATGCAATGGAACAATCGATTTGGGTAATTTTCTACTTATTTAGTGTCAATGCTACTGGGCAATGGATCAATTGGACCATAGGTGGATGTATCTTGTTGATTATCTTATTCAAAGGAAGTTCAGATTTCTCAGAAGAACTATCTGCAAATAAATATCCGGCCTATAAAGATTATCAAAAACGCGTTCCACGTTTTATTCCATGGTTTAAATAAGTCCAAACTGCTCAAAATGATGCGCAAAATGTTTATTGTGGAGGCGTTGCCATTGGCTATAATTGAGTTGGCCATAGGCTGGGTGTAGCGCTTTCTGATTGGGATGATTTTCATAATGCTCCAAAAAGGATAGGAATGCATCTGTGAATTCATCAATTGCGGTTTCTAGTTCGTCGTTGCGCAGGGGAGTGGAAGGGGAGGCAAAAGATACTTGGATATCTTTGGCCATTGGTTTATCGGTATCTAGCCATGCTTGCATGCGTTCGATGCGATCTTCTGCTACTTCTAACTTGTAATCACCTAAGCCTATTGACATATACAAGCAATCGGTAAGATGCTCTACCATTCGTTGCGACGACATTTGACCCCAATTTGCCACTGTTTCTGTTTTGAGCTTGGAGAGCCCTGCCAACATAAACTCTAGATCGAGTTGAAAGGTGGTGATCATTATTTTTTACCGATGATTATTTGAAGGGAGTGTGGTACAACGCAGACATTTAATTCGCCTGAGGTTGTCAATGGCTCACCATCGTAATGGGCCTGGCCATTAGGTATTGTTATTTTCGCCTTTTTAAATGAAATAACTTCAGCGTAGGTCGATTGATCTGATTTTCCAGTAAAAAACTGATAAATCATTTTGGGTATGCTTAAAAATTTGAATGGTTTAAGCAGAAAAAGTTCAATTTTTCCGTCTGTTGCATCTGATTTCGGGGAAACTTTGAATCCATTTCCAAATTCAGAAGTATTGGCAATTGTACACAGTACAACAGGCATTTTTTTTATTTGACCATTGGTATCAATTGAAATATTCATAGGATTGTAGCGAAATATTTCTTTGATCGCGTGTTTGATATAGGTTAAAAAACCTCGTTTTCGGTCATCATTAAATTTTTTTGCAATAACTGCATCCAATCCATAACCGCCAACACCAATAAAAGGCCTATCATTCACCAAAACGGTGTCCATGGTAATTTGGTTATTTCGATTTATGGTTTGAATGGCTTTTTGGATGTTTCTCGGAATTGACATATGCCGTGCCAAACCATTTCCAGATCCAATAGGAATAACTGCAAGACTTGTTTTGGTATTGATTAAGCTAATACCCACTTCATGCACCGAGCCGTCGCCACCAACAGCGCAAACAACGTCTATTGCTAAATTAACAGCTTCTTTGGCAATTTCAATGGCATGCCCTTTGTATTTGGTATAGCGAATTTCAAAATTGAAAGTGTCCTTATCTAGGTAACGATTGATTAAGGTTGGAATGTCGTCTTTTCGACGCACGCCTGAAATTGGATTAATTATAAACCAAATGCGTTTTTTAATTCCTTTAGACACTCTTAACACTTTATCTCAAAGTTAAACAATATTTAGCTATGTAGTTCAAAGTTTTGATCAATGAAAGTAATTGCATGGATCTTTTGACTTATTTTTATGTACAAATATGATGCCATGAAGAAAAAAGAAATTAAGGATCCAATTCAAGCCAATCGATTGCAACTCATTGATCTTTTACTTCATAAATCTTCGCTCAAACAAGACATTGCAGATGACTTAGAAAAGGTGTTTGACCAACTTAGAACACTTATAGATCTTGAGTTTAAAGCAATAAAAGAGGTCGTTACTGATGAGCGTGTTCGTTTGTATATCAAGGACCGCGGTGACCACGAATTTCATGTTTACATCGGTAGTGATGTGCTGGTTTTTAATCTACATCACAATGTTTTTCGTTTGCCCGATTCAAACCCGCTTTGGGGAACAGCCTATTTTAAGTCTAATGAAAACAATGGCTATTTTGGCACGATACATATCTATAATTTCTTGGCCGAATCGATGCAACAAAATCGACTTGATGACATGGGAAATCTGATTGCAAGGATTTTTGTCAATCATGAACGCCACTTTTTTATTGAGGGTAAAGGTTCTTTAGGTCACACCTTTAATGATCCCCAAAACATGTTGTTGTCCGAACAACTTTTGCAATTAATTGCACAAATGGCGTTTGCCTATGCGCTTCAATTTGATTTGTACATACCTCCATTCGAATATATGGATGATATAAGCGTTGGTCAAATCTTTATGATGGGTGAGCAACTAAAACTAAAAACGGCTAAAAGACTGGGATTTAAAATGAGTTCCGACGACACAGAAATTTCTTAAAAATTTCTTCTAGACCCTTGCGCTTCAATAATTTCATAGTATATTTGCAATCCCAAATTTTGGGGTTTTGAATTATTGGCCCATTCGTCTAGTGGTTAGGACGCAAGGTTTTCATCCTTGAAACAGGAGTTCGATTCTCCTATGGGCTGCAAATTTTTTGGCCCATTCGTCTAGTGGTCAGGACGCAAGGTTTTCATCCTTGAAACAGGAGTTCGATTCTCCTATGGGCTGCATTATTAAAAATTAATAAATAGTTATGGCAAATCATAAATCGTCAATTAAACGCATTCGTTCAAATGAATCTAAGCGTGTATTAAACAAATATCAACACAAAACAACGCGTAATGCTTTGAGAAAATTGCGTGCATCAAAAGATCGCAAAGAGGCAGAAGGTATGCTACCCATTGTTGTTGCTATGTTAGATAAATTGGCAAAACGTAATATTATTCACAAGAACAAAGCTGCTAATCTTAAATCTGGTTTACAATTACACGTAAACGCACTTTAGTTAACAGTTTTTTATATTCTTTTCTTTAAGGGCTTCCCTCTTTAGGGTAGCCCTTATTTTTTGTAAGTTTGCACAATGCGTTACCTCATATTGGTATTGGTTATTACTTGCTTAAAGCATACTAGCACTGCGCAAAATATTTTTATTCCAGACACACTTAAAGCAAGTGATCGTGCCTTGGGAAATAAAGATTCATTATTGCAATTTATGCAAGGTTTTGGTGCTGCTTTTTTTATTGATCCCAATAAAGAATTTCCAACTACGTGGGCGCTTTTTAGGCCCGGAATGTTCCCATTGAGCCAAACAAATTATTCTCAAAAAAAATTACTTTTTAGTGCCTTGCCCCATTTGGGTTTTGCTTATGGTTTTGGTGGGCAAGGATCTCAAAGACTTCGACTTGATTATGAACAACAGTTTTCGAATCAGACCTTGATCAACATGCGCTATGACCATTATAAGAGTAATGGTTTTATTCGATCAAGTGAGCTGCAATTCAGTTCGTTTGATTTTCAAATTTTTCATTCGAGCAAACGGTTTAAATTGTTAGGTGACTTTTCAAATATATCAAATTATAGACAGTGGTCTGGTGGTATAGCAACATGGTCTAGTCTTCAAGCTGGAAATGCCCAATTATTACCCGTAGAAAAGAATCAGGTATTTTCTGAGCAAAATGCCTACAAGGGAGAATTAAATGGTGCGCTGTTATTAGGCCAAGATAGTATTAAGGGATTTAGACTCACCACTAGGCATTATTTTGATAGCAGATTGCGTAAATACAATGAAACCGATTCATTGGAATTATTTTATAGCCAACTCTACCTCAATAATGATTCTTGTCGGGATCGTTTTGCTACTTCGATATTAAATAATGAGCTTGGTTTGGGATTTCAAAGCAAAAGAGCAAATTGGAATTCAGCTTTACAAATAAGAAAAATGAGTTGGCAAGATACACAATTCCAATATGATACCACAGAATTGAATTTGGTTAACGGATTTGATATAAGTTTTAATAATTTGAAAATTAAACACCAGAATCAGCTCAACTTGCTTGGCGGATCTAATGGCTATACTGCTGATATTTTATTTATGTTAAACCTTCCTTTCGGCAAGCTCAAAGCCCTTCATCAGATGAGAAATGCGTGGCCAATGTTGATGCAGAGGACTTATATGAGTAATCTTACTAATTATCAACAAACACAGCCCAATCGAGAGCAAACTAATTTAGTAAAATTCAACTTTCTTTATGGAAAAGAAAAGTTGAATGGAACCTTTCAACTCACATTGATGAGTGCAAAAAGTATTTACCGATTTTCGAATAGTACGATGAACTGGGTATTGGAGGGGCCTCAACGCGCTTTTGAGTCAGGCCTGGATATAAGTTATAAAATAAAATCTTTGCGCTTCACTGCAACTCAATTGTATAGCCATTGGAAAAGAGATGATCAATTTGTTCTGCCTCCATTGCGAAGCACTTTAGCTCTTCAATTTTCTGGCGGAGTTTTTAAAAATAGAGCCTTAAACGTGCTTTGCTCAGCCAAATTAAGCGCATTATATGGTGCTGAAGTTCGACGAATAAATTATCTGCCTTATATTGGAAGCATTGACTGGCAAGTTTATCAGAATCCGGCAATTGATCCTGTTAATCTTATTTTGAATGCACAATTTGATCTTGCTCTTGAAGTTAAAACCTTTAGATTCTTTCTTCAAGCTTGCAACTTACTTTCAACTTTAGATTACACTTCAAGCCTTTATAAAGCAGTGCCTTTTGCTAGTTTTCAGTTGCGCTTTGGGCTCACCTGGGATTTTTGGAATTAACCGAGTACTTCGGCCATTTTGGCGCCAATTTGCGCTGGTGAATCAACTACGTAAATACCACACTCGCGCATAATACGTTTTTTTGCTTCGGCAGTATCCTCAGCCCCCCCCACAATAGCACCAGCATGGCCCATTGTTCTTCCTTTAGGAGCGGTTTCTCCTGCTATAAATCCAACAACAGGTTTACTTCCATATTCTTTAACCCATCTTGCAGCCTTGGCTTCTAAATTACCGCCGATTTCACCTATCATAACAATACCATGAGTTTCAGGATCATTCATAAGAAGTTCAATGGCTTCAAGCGTAGTGGTTCCAATAATTGGGTCGCCGCCAATGCCAATTGCCGTTGTAATGCCTAAACCTGCTTTGGCAACTTGGTCTGCTGCTTCGTAGGTTAAGGTTCCTGACTTTGAAACAATGCCAATTTTTCCTTTTTTAAATACAAATCCTGGCATGATTCCAACCTTTGATTCATCTGCTGTGATAATTCCAGGACAATTTGGACCAACGAGACGCGTGTCGTAGGCTTTGATATATTCTTTGGCTTTCACCATGTCGTTAACGGGAATTCCTTCAGTAATGCAAACAATTACTTTGATTCCAGCTTGAGCCGCTTCCATAATAGCATCGGCAGCAAAAGCAGGTGGAACAAATATAATAGAAGTATCAGCACCAGTATTGTTAACTGCATCAACTACTGTATTGAATACAGGTCGATCAAGGTGGGTTGTACCACCTTTACCAGGCGTAACTCCACCTACAATATTGGTTCCAAATTCAATCATTTGGCTTGCATGAAAGGTTCCTTCGCTTCCCGTGAAGCCTTGAACGATTACTTTGGAGTTTTTATTAACCAATACACTCATATTTATTGAAATTTTTGCGAGACAAAAATAACCAATTATTTGGCATCAATGACCTTCAATTGAAATGAAAGAATTTTATCTTTGCCAACTTTCCCATTGCCTTGTTGTCCGTAGGCTAATTGAGGCGGTATTATACAACTTATTGTACTACCAATAGGTAATGCGAACAAGGCCTCTTGCCAACCCTTTATAGTAGCGTTAAGTTTTAATCCGATTGGCTTGGGATTATTTTCAATTATCGTACCATCTAAAAGTCTAAGTGAATAACGGACCCAAATACTATCTTGAATCTGTATTAATCGACCAGAACCAAGTGAGTCAACCTTTAAATAAAGACCACTTCCAGTGGGCTTAAGTCCTAGGTTGTTTTTTTTGTTATATTTTTTAATCTGCTCATCGAACCCATGAAGTTCATCATCCTTATAACCACATGAAGTGATGCACCCCATCAAAAGAAATAAAAATATAAGTTTTCTCATGGTTTTTCTAAAACGGCTAGGTAATTTTCATCAATATTAAATACTCTTCGGCATTTAAAGCCACATGCCGTCGCGTGCTTGTGTAAGGTATCGTAATCTACATACAGCCATTGAAATTCAGGCCCAATTATTTTATTATATTTCATTACAAATTTAAAATCACCATAGTAAGATCCATTTAGGTCCATCCAGTAGCTACCATCATTTTCTTCATACAAATACTTGACATCAGTTGAGTCGGCAATAAATCGCCCACCAGGCTTTAATAAATTATAAATTTTTTCAAGGAAAAAATTCAGGTTCTCTAAGTCTTTAGCCAATCCAAGGCCATTCATAAGCGATAACACCGTGTCAAAGGAGGCGCTTTGCTCTAGATGATAAACATCAATTTGCTGTGCGTCGATATTATTTTTTCTCATATATGCGACTGCACCTGGTGATATATCTATTGCTTTTATTTTCAAGCCTCTTTCTTGAAGTGCAATGCTATGAACTCCAGCTCCAGCACCAATATCTAATATTAGACCTTTACACAGGTCTAGAGCAACAAGTTCGAGCTCAGGCATTTGATCTTCACTTCTAAAAAGTACTTCGATAGGTATAATGTCGTCATCACAAAGATCTGAGCTAACAATAATGTCAAAAGGCTTCTTTTTTGCGGCAAAATCTAGAATGGCTTGCCCAATCGGATCAACCGTTTGGTGTAAATTTTTAGTAGTCATATTCGTTGTAATCGCTGAGGTCGTCATCAGAGTAGTCATCCTCAAAATCATTGAATCCAAATTCATCTTCATCGGATTCATTAGTATTTAGTTGTTGGTCGCTAGCGAATAGGTTTTCATCGAACATAGACTTTGTTGCCTCTTGTGGTGCTGTTCCAATCGCCAAACTCATAATAGGAGCCTCGGGAGCCTCTTTTTGATAAGCAATAAGTTCGATTAGAAAAATCCACATACGCATAAAGTCGTAAACCAAAATAAATTTTTGGTCGGGTTCGGCTAAAAACTCTTTGATCTTGGCATTTTTCATGACATTAGCAGCTTGCTCTTCGCTTTGCTCTTCAAAGGCCATGTCTATTAACGAAAGTTCATGGCCTTTATCCCATGAATCATTGGAGACATAAAAACTAGCCATTTGATCCCCGTTGAAGGAGAATGCTTTCATGATGGCGTGAAAGAAAGACTCAAAATCAGCTTCACTCGAGATTATTATATCTCTAAATACTTCGTCTTTTGAATCACTATCGAGTAAAACCCGAAATTTTAAACCAGGCATGATTTAGAATTTGTAACAAAGATACTTAATTATTCAGCCCTATTAGGCGCATTATAAACTTTTAACCCAAGGGAAGAAGCAAAACGCAGCATTTCATTTAAAGCCTCTTGATAATCATTTGCAATATGCCCTTCTAGAATCGCATCTTTAATATGGCTTTTTATCTGTCCAATTTCTGCACAAGGACCAATATTAAATGTTTCCATGATGAGTTGGCCACTTATTGGGGGTTGAAAATTTCGAACGCGATCTTTCTCTTCTACTTTTTTAAGTTTTTCTGCTACGAGTTCAAAATTCTGTTTATATCGCTTTACCTTAAATTCATTTTTACTTGTAATATCCGCATTACACAATAACATGAGATCATCAATATCGTCGCCGGCCTCGTGCAATAATCGTCTAATTGCTGCATCTGTAACTGAACCTTTTACCAACGCTATAGGACGTAAATGCAATCGCACCAATTTTTGAACATATTTTAACTTTTGATCCAAAGGCAATCTTAATCGCTTAAAGATTTTTGGTGCCATCTTTGCCCCTAATTCTTCGTGTCCATGAAAAGTCCAGCCGATTTGTGGATCAAATCTTTTTGTCGAGGGTTTTGCAATATCATGTAAAAGAGCTGCCCAACGCAACCAAAGATTTTGTGAATTTTTAGCCACATTATCTAAAACTTCTAATGTATGATAAAAATTATCCTTGTGTGCTAGACCATTTCTATTTTCAATTCCATGAAGCGCAGTCAATTCAGGAAAAAATTCATCTAAAAGCCCCGTTACTTGCATTAATCTAAACCCGCGAGAGGGATTTGGTGATAAAATAATTTTATTTAATTCTTCTGTGATTCGTTCTTGAGACAAAATTTGAAGTCTTTTTGCATTGGTTTTCATGGCTTCTAAACACTCAATGCTGATTTCAAATTGTAAACGATTAGAAAAACGAATAGCGCGTAACATGCGCAATGGATCGTCATTGAAGGTAATAGATGGCTTGTTTGGCGTTCTAATTAGCCCCTTAGATAAATCTCCTTGTCCGTTGAATGGGTCAATGAGCTCACCAAAGGATTCTTCTCGAAGACTTATGGCCATTGAATTGATGGTGAAATCGCGTCTATTTTGATCATCTTGAAGCGTGCCAGATGTAGTTTGTGGATTGCGAGAATTTGGCACATAAGATTCCTTTCTGGCACCTACAAATTCAACATCTAAATCTTTGTACTTAAAATGCGCAGTACCATAATTTTTAAAAATAGAGACCTTTTTTACACGAAGAATTTTAGCAGCAGCGGTTGCTAGTGCTGGCCCATCTCCAATTACTAAAATGTCTATATCCTTACTCGGATTATCGAGCAATAAATCTCTCACCCAACCACCAACAACATAAACATCAAGTAGATTTTGTGTTGCGTATTGAGACAATACTTTAAAAACTGGGTGTTTTAAATGGTCTGCGTAAGAAACATTCATGTAAAGCAAAGTTAAGCGTAATACATGAATTCTTGTCTTTAATGACTATAATTCGTCTTCTTCGTCCTCATCGAAGAAATCGTCTTCATCAGGTTTTTTATATTTCAATAATTCATCGTCGAGGTCATCGAGATCATCATCGTCATAAAAGCGATTGTTTTTCCCGCTTTTCTTGTAAGCATCCATTTTAGGTTTCTTGTTGCGGTTGTCCTCATCGATTTTGCGATCTTTTTCTTTTGCCTTTTTTCTTGGCTCAGTTTTGGGTAATAAAAATTCTGTAGACGATTGAGAGGCGCCTGAATATGGTTCATCCGACTCTCTTGATGAATGGATTGGTTCATTTGCCCTTTTCATTGAGTCGTTTTGACGCGGGGCAAATGGTTTAGTTGTTGATCGGTTGTCGGTGCGTTGTTCAGCTTCTTTTACGGCTAAAGCTCTGCCATTGATTACATGACCATCTAATGCCTCAATGGCCTGAATGGCCTCCTGGTCATTGTCCATTTCTACAAAAGCAAATCCTCTAGGTTTTCCTGTTTCCCTATCTGTAGCAACAGTGGCTTTATTTACTTTGCCATACTTTTCAAAAAGTTGACGCAACTCTAAATTGCTTACGCCAAAATCGAGTTTAGCAACAAAAATACTTGTCATAATTTAATTTAAACAACACTGACTTTAATGAATACTATCAAATTCTTTGACCGAATTTATAATAAAATTGCAAAAGTCATTCTATTTTGGATAAAAATATTCAATATACATGTAGTTTGCAAACGCAATAAGGGGCTCAAAATGCTTATATTTGTGCTATGCGTTTATTGCGTCAAATATCTCATGATCATTTTAAGGTTTGTTTACACCAATACAATGATAAATATCTTCTTTCTATTGTTCTCGACGACTATGAACAGCATTTCAAAGTTCCAACATCTGAGATATCTAATTTAGATCAGCTTGAAAAGAATCTAGATGCAGCTTTTTATACCGCTTGCTTAAAAGATTTTGTAAATATGCGCTCGCGTTGGCTTCAATTATTAAGAACCACTACCGATGAATAAACTACTCCCAATTTTAATAGTTATTTCCCTTTTAATGGGATGCTCCTCAAAAGAGTCAAAGAAGAATAATTCCTCTGCAAAAGTATCCGTGCAGCCAATTGATGGTCTTAAAATCGCCTTCTATTCAAATGACAGTTTAAAAAAACACTTTGAATATTTCAAGAAGGAGGAAGCATCCATTGAGAAAATGAAATCACAATTTGAAACTAAGTTAAAGCAACTCAACTCCGAATACGAGGCTTATGTGGTTAAAAAAGACCAAGAAGCCAGGGCAGGTTTGTTGTCTCAAAACGAAATGATAAAAGCACAAGAAAAGGCACAGCAATTGCAACAGCGGGTGCTGAGTTTTCAGCAAAATGAAAGTGTACGAATTGAATCTGAGACTTTAAAATCTCTGGAGGCAATTAATAAAAAGGTAACAGAGTGGGGTAAAATTTTTTCTGAAGAAAATAATATAGATTTATTGCTTGCTTACGATCAAGGCGGCCAATTCAATTACATCAATCCTAATTTAGATGTAACTGAAGCCTTTGTAATCTTTCTAAATGACAATCAAAAAAAGATTGAAAAAGAGCTCAAGTGATGAAGCCAAATGCTAATTTACAAACTGAAAATGTCGCTGAATTTCTTCTTTTTATTTTTCAAATTGAGGCAATTATTCGCTCATACGGTCTCGATATAAATCTTATAGATAAAGAGTTTTTAAAACCAGCACTTGAAAAAACTGATGATTATCAATTGCATTTTGATTGGTATAGTCAATTGGTTGGTGAAATGCAGCAACGTCAATTACAAAAAGAGGGCCATATAGAAATAGTTGAAGAAATCTTAATAGAGCTCATCTACTTGCACAATACTTTGCTTACAATTCTCAATGATGATCATTACAAAAAGCTTTGCGATCAGGCCAATGAAGCTTTGCAGGCATTTAAACAAAAGTCTAATATGTCAAATAGACATGACATTGAGACCTTGCTTCATGCTATGTTTATGAAACTTCAATTGAAAATTAACAAACAACAAATTGGTCAACAAACAGAATCGGCAATGGAACTTTTTCGTTTGCAATTGGCCTATCTTTCAGCGCAATATAAACGCATGCGTTTAGGCGAGTTGAACTTTATTCAAAATTGATCATTATCGCATATAAGGAGGAAAAAAATCTAATCTTTCCAAGCGTTTTTTCAAATCATCAACTTGATAAATTAAATGATCTATGCCGTTGCTTAATATAAGATATGGAGCTTGAACCTTAGACTGATACGTCGAAATTTGCATAAAGACTTCATGTGTTAATTTAATTTGCGGAGCCTTGCATTCTACCAATATATAGGGCATAAAATTTGAATCATAAACCACTAAATCCCAACGCCGAATAAAACCATCAAATTTGATTTCTTTTTCAATTGCCATTTTTTCTAAAGGGTAGTTCAAAGTTTTTTGAAAGTAATAGATGAGGTGTTGTCGAACCCACTCTTCCTGGGTTAAAATGATTTTTTTTTGACGTAACAAACATTGCACGTAAATGCGCCCAGCATTACTACTTAATTGAAGTTGTGCTTTGGGTAGTTGAAGAGGCGTCAGTATCGACATCAGATTCCGGGTAGGATCAGGTTGATGTCCTTATATTGCAAATCGAAGACCTTTCCAAGCACTTCGTTGGTGAGAATTCCTCTAAACATATAAACACCATTTCTAAAGCCATGGTGTGTTTTAATCAGTTCAGCAACACCACCGCGCTCACCCATTTCTAAAATAAGTGGTGAAAGCGTATTTGAAAGCGCAAAGGAGGCAGTTCTAGAAACCCGAGAGGCGATATTTGGTACGCAATAATGCGTTACACCATGTTTGATAAATGTAGGCTCGCTATGATTAGTGATTCGCGATGTTTCAAAGCAACCACCATGATCAATACTGATGTCTAATACAACAGAACCTGGTTTCATTTGGGCTATCATTTCTTCACTCACGACACAAGGCGTTCTACCAATTTTAGAACGCAGTGCACCTATAACCACATCAGCTCTTCGCACTGCCTTTGCTAAAACTTTAGGCTGTAAAATCG
Organism: Crocinitomicaceae bacterium; assembly: GCA_030830785.1. Classification (GTDB taxonomy): domain Bacteria; phylum Bacteroidota; class Bacteroidia; order Flavobacteriales_D; family Crocinitomicaceae; genus UBA952. Next base: position 71,150 of record JAURMI010000018.1, on the reverse strand, counting down.
AGGTGTAAACACGAGCCCCCATATCGTTTTGTAAGCGCCGTAATCTAGAGAGGGAATTATCAAACACTTTTACTGAAGCACCAAGCCCAAGTGCCGATCTTGTTGCAAACTGACCAACTGTTCCTGCCCCTAAAATGACAATCTCAGTTGGTTGCACACCGGCAATGCCTCCTAGCATAAGCCCTTTGCCCTTTGAGAAAGAAGACAATAATTCTGCGGCAACCAAAACAGAAGTTGTTCCGGCAATTTCACTCATGGTTCGAACGATCGAAAATACATTTTCCTCATCTCTGATGTAATCCCAGGCTACGGCAGTTATTTTTTTAGAAGCCAATTGTTGAAGAATTTCTTTTGGTTGCGTTGCCAACTGTAAAGCAGAAATAAAAGTTTGATTTCCCGGCATGAGTTGTAATTCTTCTTCAGTAGGAGGCGCAACTTTGAGAATTATATCTGCATGGTAGATTTCCTTTTGGTTATAAACTATCTGAGCGCCAACTTCACTATATTCATTGTCTGTAAAATGGGCTCCTTCTCCTGCCTTGCTCTCAATTTTTACTTCATGACCATTTGCAATAAGCAACCCAACTGCTTCGGGCACCAAAGCAACCCTACGTTCCTGAAAGGAGATTTCTTTTGGTATCCCTATTTGAAGTTTCCCTTTTTTTTGGCCCACTTCTAATAGATCCTCTTTTGGCATTAAGGCGCCTTGTTGAATGAGCGATTTGAGTAAATGTGGATCAGTAGTCATGGCAAAGCGTAATTTCCCGACTTTGGTCGTTGTTAGAACGAATATACAGCCAAAAGAGTTCATTTGGAAGTATTGGCCCAATATTTTGCGGCCATTCTATAAAAAAGTAGGCCGATTCGTCCAATAATTCTTCAAGACCAAGCTCAAAAGCTTCATGCTGGGATTCAATCCTAAAACAATCAAGGTGATAGATATTGCCTTTTATTGGCGAACAATACGATTGCACGATTGCAAAAGTAGGAGACCCTTCAAACTGGCTAACCTTTGCTTCATTGAGCAAGGATTTTACAAGTGTAGTTTTACCAGCCCCCATTTCAGCTACTAATCCAATGGTGCTAGGCATTGGGAGTAAGTCCCAGATTTCGGCAGCAATTTTGGTTAACTCATTTAAGTGAACATTTTGCCAATTTCTGAGCGTTCTAGTTTCCATTATACTTGTTAACCTTATTTTGTTGCCATTGTAGGAGCTCCATTTTACTCCCATCGAATCTTACGAAAGTGTTATACTTGAGCCAATCTCCAGAGTTAATATACACTGTTTGTTCTAAGGGTAGAAAAAGAGGCAAGTGCCTGTGTCCAAAGATGTAATAATCGTGTTTTGTTTTTTCTTGATTTGATTCAATAAATTGATAGAGTAATTCTCGTTCTGGCCCGTTATAAATGGCATCTTTTGCACTACTTTTTATTCTGCTTCGCAGCGATAGAAATGAAGCCAGTCCTATTCCGAAGTTCGGATGGAGGCGTGCAAAAAACCACCTACAAATTTTACTTCTAAAAATGGATTTGATCAATTTATATTTTAAATCGCCAGGCCCGAGACCGTCGCCGTGATGAAGAAAAATCGAAGTATTTTCAATGTTTAATACCAATTCATTACTGTGCACAGTAATAGATAATTCTTCTTGAAAATAATCTTTAACCCACATGTCGTGATTGCCTTTGAAAAAATGAATTTCGACACCTGCATCTGAAAGATCGGCAAGTTTACCAAAAAGTCGGGTGTATCCCTTGGGAATTACTTTTTTATATTCAAACCAAAAATCGAATACATCACCTAATAGGTAGATGGTTTTGGCAGAATCTCCGATATGGTCTAGCCATGCCACAAATGCTTTTTCTCTTTCTTTACTCTGGGCTTGGTCGGGAGCACCCAAATGAAGGTCTGATACAAAATAATGATATGGACGAATATTATTCATTAAAATCCAAAGATTTCTCTTAATTTTTCTTCTAATGCCTGCCCTCTTAAATTGGTTGCAATGACTTTGCCCTCTTTGTCAATGAGTATGGTAAATGGAATAGAATGAACTCCATAAAGTTGAGCCACCTTACTGTTCCAGCCGCCAAGATCGCTAACATGATTTGGCCAGGAGAGTCCATCAGCTTCAATTGCTGCTAGCCACTTGTCTTTGTTTGAATCCAATGAAACGCTCATTACTGTAAATCCAGCACCGTTATATTTTTGATAGTTTTTTACCACATTTGGGTTTTCTTTCCTACAAGGTCCACACCATGATGCCCAAAAATCTAGCAAAACCACCTGACCACGCAAATCAGATAACCTCATTGTTTTTTTACCGTCTCTTAATAGTTCTTCAAATTCAATGATGGGTTTGCCTTTAGCAAAAGGATCTGCCTCTTCAATTTGTTGTTTTTTTTCTAAATAGTTATTGTAAAAGCTTTGAACAATTGGGCTTTGATGAAAACTTTCAAAAAGAGCAACAACTAATTTTTCATAAGTTGGAAAATCATTTTCCAGTTGTATGGCACTCAAAGGTAAAACGAGCGCTGCAGAATGGCCATACATGCCAATAAAACTTTGAAGCGCTGTTTGGTATTGCGCATACGCATTGGTCATGTAGGCATTAATATTTTTTTCCTGACTAGGATCCGTTTTTATCGCCAACAAAGCGGAATCTGTTTTAATTCTCCAACTAGTAGTCAACACCATATATTCATGCATTTGACGAGATTCTTCAGAATTGACAAAATTGAGGTGCGATGCTAAATTTCTTCCATCGCCATAAATTTTAATATGACTAGTATCGCGGATGACTACATGTAAGCTATTGTTGCCAAAGCGCAACAAGTAATAATCGGGACTAGGAATTTTCCCACTTAATGAGAAAAAACCATCTTTTGAAAGGCTTGTAGCTGAATAATTTTTATACGTGGTGCCGAATTGCTGAGATAAATAAATTGAATCTGCGCCACTAGAAAATATTTGCCCACTTATATTAAAATCTAGAATTTGGCCATAACTGACCGTTGAAAAAAGACCCAATATGAATAGCAGATTTTTCATGTTATTTAAAAATTGAAGCAAGTTTTTCTTGGAGTTTAGACCCTCTCAAATTAGTTCCAATTATTTTGCCATCAGGATTAATGAGTACGGTGTATGGGATGCCATCGAAATGATAAAGTGCTGGCATGTCTGAATTCCAACCTTTTAAGTCGCTTACGTGGTTGGTCCAGGACATTCCCCAGGTTTTAATGGCTTCTTTCCATTTACTTGCGTTATCATCTAAGGAAACACTATAGATGGTGAAACCTTTGTTTTTGTATTTGTTATAAAGAGCTATTACATTGGGCATTTCACTTTTACATGGACCACACCAAGAGGCCCAAAAGTCTATTAAAACATATTTCCCTTTTAAAGAACTCAACGAAAGCATCTTTTGTTGAGGATCTAGAAGATTAATATCTGGAGCAACCATACTGCCATTGGTTGTTTGTGTAAAAGCAAAATAGGCGTCTTCAATTTGATGGTATTGGGCTTGCATATTTTGGCTTGCGGGTTGGTTTGCATATTTCAATGTGTATGCATCACTAAGTTTTTGTAGTGTTTGTAAATGTGCAGTATTCCAATCTTCAAATCCTGTGGTTGGTAATAAATTCATGCTGAGCAAGATATTAAGCGGACTATTCAAATCATTTAAAATGGCACGAGAACAAAAGCCTTCGTACTTATTTTTGGCTTTGCCATAAAGTGCTGTTAATGAATCTTGGCTAACTAGTTGTGACATTTGTTGTAAGGAACTTTGCAACTCCTCAAATTCTTTAGTTGCCTCCATCAATTCTTTATAAGTTTCTGCCCATGCTACTCCCTTTATGCCCGGCTCAATACTAAAAGAATTCAATTTTGCTTCAAGGCTAAGTTCATCCTTGGGTTGTAATGGTAGCCAAAGAGTGCTGCCGTTTAAATCAGATAATCTCAAATTATATATGCCTAATCCCGGAATATTTGCTGGAATTTCAAAGGTGCCATCTGCCTCAATTTCTGTTTGCGCAATAGAAATAGTACCTCGATTACTCGGAGCCTCTAAATAAATTTGTAAGCCTTGAGCGCCAATAATTTTTCCTTTGATGACAATGTTTTCCTTCAAGCTATTTTTTTCGAGGTCACTGCGCGATACCCATAAAATCACTGAGAGAATTGCAAGCAAAAGAGCAACAACAAAAATTTTTTGACCTCTAGTCCATGATTGCTTCATAATGAATCAAGTTTTTGTCGCATTAAGGAATTTGAAGCCTTAGGGTCTGCTTTTCCGCCTGAAACTTTCATAATCTGCCCCATAAAAAAGCCAATAAGTTGCTTTTCACCATTCTTATACCTTTGAACTTCCGTAACGTTGAGTTCCATTACCTTATCTATATATCCTTCTAGTTCATTAGAATCAGAACTTTGCAATAAATTTAAAGATTGTGCAATTTCTAAGGGCGAATTTTCAGATTGAAATAGCGCCGGAAAAATTCTTTGTGAGGCAATTGTGTTTGAGATTTTTCCTTCATCTATAAGTTCGATAAGTGCCGAAATACGCTGAGGTGAAACAGGGAATTGGCTTATATCAATTCCTTGTTCATTTAAATAAGATTTTATATCGCCCATAAGCCAATTGGCGGAGGCTTTATAATTTGAATTGTACGAAATGAGACTTTCATAATAAAGCGCTAGTCCCTTTTGATCAATGATATTAGAAGCATCATATTCACTGAGCCCATATTGCTTCGTGTAGCGTTCAAATAAAACATTTGGCAGGGTAGGCATTTGGGCAGAAATAGTTGCGATTTGGGCCTCGCTCACTTCAATTGGAGGTAAGTCGGGTTCAGGGAAATAGCGGTAATCATTTGCCGCTTCTTTTGTGCGCATAGAAATGGTCCTGCCTTTCAAAGCGTCGAAACCTCTTGTTTCTTGACTAAGTAATTCACCGTTTTCTATGGCTTCAATTTGACGTTGCGTTTCAAATTCAATTGCACGCTGAACATTGCGCATTGAATTCATATTCTTTACTTCAACCTTAGTGCCAAATTCTTTACTTCCTATAAGACGTACCGATACGTTTGCATCACAGCGCATAGAACCTTCCTCCATATTGCCATCGCAGATGTCTAAATAACGCAAGAGCTTCCGGATTTCTACTAAATAATTATAGGCCTCGATTGAAGAACGTAAATCTGGTTCAGAAACAATTTCTAAAAGTGGCGTTCCAGCACGATTTAGATCAACCAGCGTATCGAATACATCGACATCATGAATGCTTTTTCCTGCATCCTCTTCCATGTGAATTCGCGTGAGCCGTATTGCTTTTTTCTCCCCATCTTCTTTTCTAATCAACACCTGCCCACCTGTACAAATTGGTGTTGTGTCTTGAGTAATTTGATATCCTTTCGGTAAATCTGGATAAAAATAATTTTTACGAGCAAAATGCTGATGTTGATTTATTTGGCAATCACAAGCGATTCCTAAGCGCAGGGCATATTCAATCGTTTTTTGATTCATCATCGGAAGTGTGCCTGGATGCCCCAAAGTAATTGCACTTACATTGGTATTAGGTGCTGAACCATAGGTGTTTACATCAGAAGAGTAGGCCTTAGTTTTGGTTAATAGTTGTGCATGGACTTCAAGTCCAATGACTACTTCATAGCGCGATCGAATTGCTTCATCCATCGGATAATGGGGTTATTAGATACTCGAAATGAGCTCTTTCATTATTTGAGTCATCTTGGGTTCTTGTTTGCTGGCCACATCGATTACATCCTGTACACTAACTTTCATTATTTTTCCAGGAACACCTAAATCAGTGATAATAGAAATTGCGAAACATGGAATTTCCATATGGCGTGCTACGATCACTTCAGGTACGGTAGACATGCCAACCGCATCTGCACCAATGATGCGCACGTATTTATATTCAGAAGGCGTCTCGAGGGTAGGACCTGTTAATCCCGCATAACATCCAACACTAACACGGATTCCATTTTCCTTTGCTATTTGACAAGCTTTGTCGATCATTGATTGGTCGTAAGCATCACTCATATCCGGGAAACGAGGGCCTAATTCATCGATATTTTTTCCAATAAGTGGATTACCAGGAAACAAATTAATGTGGTCATTCATTATCATGATTTCTCCAACTTCAAAGTCTGGATTCACACCGCCAGATGCATTGCTGACAAACAACCTTTCAATACCTAGCATCTTCATTACCCTTACAGGAAAAGTGACTTGTTGCAGCGTGTAGCCCTCATAGTAATGAAAACGTCCTTGCATGGCCACCACGTTTTTTCCTCCAATGCTCCCAAATATCAATTTTCCCGAATGACTTTCAACAGTAGATACAGGGAAATGTGGTATATCTTGGTAATTTATCTCATCGATAATTTCAATTTCTTTTACCAAGCCACCAAGCCCAGTCCCCAAAATTATTCCGATGCTTGGTTGAACATTGGTTTTACTTTGAATATAAGCTGTACTTTCTTTAATCTGATTTAACATATGCGCCTATAAAATTATTAAATGCTTCTTGATCGTACCATTCAAGATCAAAAGAAAGCAAATACCAGGGATAGCGTTGTTTATCTTTTTCACTTAACAAAAGATTGATTTTAGTCCAATCTTTTGAGGTCGTAACAAGTATAGTCTGTTCATCGGCAAAGTTATCAAAAAAATGGTGAATTTCTTGGATGTCCCTTTTGCTATATGCGTGGTGATCCTTGAAAATCTTTTCTTCTACTTTATAGCTTTGCACCAAACTTTCTTTGAGGTGTTGTGGCTCTGCAATAGCACTTACTAAGAGGATCGTTTTTATTTCATTAACGGCCCGTGTCAGAGGTTTTAAAGGATGGTATTCGTATCTAGAAAAAAAGATAGGTTTTTGAAGCCAAGAAAGGCGTGAAAGAATTTTGTTGGGTTCAAATGAGTCAAAATCTGGACACTTTGTAATAACAAGGGCATCGGCTCTTTTTAGTCCCGAAATACTTTCTCTTAATCTTCCTGATGGTAATAAAGTATCTTTCCAGAATGGATTTTGATAGCTTGTCAAAACAAGTTGAAGGCCGGCCCTTACCCATCTGTGTTGGAATGCATCGTCAAGTAAGATTAATGAATCGGGGCTTTTTGAACGTAATTTTTGAACACCAATTAATCGTTTTTCACAAACAGCAAATTGCGCCTTTTTTGAAAAGCTCTTGTAGAGCATATGGGGTTCATCACCAACTTGAGTAGGGTTAGATGCATCGTCTAATAAAATATAACCTTTTGATTTTCGGCCATATCCTCTACTGAGCACTTGAATTTGATGGGATTTCCATAATAAGGAAATAAGGTAGGCAACATGAGGAGACTTTCCACTTCCACCTGCTGAAATATTTCCGACGCAAATGGATTTTCCCGCGATATTTTTTGAAGTCAAAAAGCCATAATCAAATAGCATATTGCGCGACCATGAAATGGCGCCATAAATCAAAGTTAATGGATACAGCGCTATTTTGAGCATTTATTGTACGTGGTAATCCGATAGCTCCTGATCGTCGGCAAAATAAAAAATTCTAATGATTGCAGTATCATTTAAAAAATCTATTTTACCCACTTCTACGCGGTTTATAGTCAGACCAGTTCGTTCCTCTAAATCTGCTTTTAAGAGATGGTGATTCTCAGGTTTGATCAATTCTATGCGCTCATAATTTATTGTTTTGCGCGTTTCATGTTTAATTAACCAAATATTTTCGAGAATATAGGTCAATAACACCACGACCAAATTTATAACACTTACTTCTGAAATGCTTAAATCATTGGATGCTAGCGCATTAATAACACTAATTCCGATTACCATAAATAGGTAGGTCATTTCCTTTATTTCTATGGCGTCGGTTCTATACCGTATAATTCCAAAGATGGCAAAAAGTCCAAGTCCCATACCAGTATCAATGTCCATCTGCATGAGGCCAAAACATAAAAAGAAGGTAATTGTGCCAATTAAATAATAGGTAAATAAATAATCTTTGCGTCTTGTTTTAGGGTAGTATAGAACTCTTATAAGTATGGTTAAGAAGACAAGGTTTATGGCAAGTCGAATTAATAAGCCATAAAAGTCTTCACTAAACCATGTGATTGTATTGGGCGAAATTGCCTTCTTGAGTGGTAATAGGAACAATAAGTTAGGAAGCATATTTTAGTTTGTTAAGGAAAAGAAGCTTTTTTTTAAATCGATTAAATTTAAGGGTTTCTTGGCCATAAATTGCAATACTGCCCATGCAGTATTTTGACAATCGATAAGGTCTGATGCCTTCTTTCTTCATCAGTCTGTAAAATGGTGAATTACGGTCTACATTGCTTTGTTTTAATTCAGCAATTACAAGATTATCAAAATCACTTTTTATTTCACCCATATGAAATTGAATATTAAAGTCGAGTGTTAGTCGTTCTTTACTTGATTTACAAACCAGCGTGATTCGCTGAAAAGAATTCCACATTGTTGGCTTTAATTGATTGAAGTTGATAAGCTGACGGTGTAAAAAATCTTGTTCTTTTTGATTTTGTAGTTCGTTAAAATTTTCAGTTAAAATGCGACGCTTATCCGTCCGACCCTTTTTTTTATGCTTAATTTCTAAAAAATGGATATTCGATTCGACGTACTTGCGAATTCGGACCTTGAATCTGTCTCCTTTACCATTGTGGTGGTCTCTAAAAAAAGTAAATCGGTTATCATCAAAATATAAGCTTTCATAGTGAGGCAACATAGTGCCCTCGACTTTTAAAGAACGATAATCTTGAGAAAGAATGGGTAGAAAGCGCAACAAATCTTTTTGTCTGAAAGCAAATTTGGTGTCAATGCGGTTCATGAGATTGACATCGGCCATCTCTCTAAGGAAAATAGGATCAAATTTCTCGATTTCGGATTTAATTGTGCTCATCTATTTGCTCAAAAGTAACAAATTCTTTGCTTTTGGATTAAATTTGTTTGATGAAGATCAAAATTCTCTTACTCGGTTGTGGTGAACTCGGAAAAGAGTTTGTTATTGCTGCAAAACGTTATGGACAAACCGTTATCGCTGTAGATAATTATTCTGATGCACCTGCAATGCAAGTTGCCGATCATTTTGAGGTCATAGATATGTTGAACGCTGAAGCCCTCGATACCATTGTGGCAAAGCATAAGCCCCAGATAATAGTTCCCGAAATTGAAGCAATAAGAACCGAACAGTTTTATAAATACGAAACCCAAGGTATTCAGGTTGTTCCGAGTGCAAAAGCAGCCAACTTCACAATGAATCGCAAAGCAATACGCGATTTGGCAGCAAAAGACTTGGGTATAAGAACTGCGCCATATCGCTATGCAAGTTCATTGGATGAATTTGAGCAAGCCATTGCTTATTGCAAAATTCCCTGCGTGGTAAAACCATTGATGTCAAGTTCTGGTAAGGGACAGTCAGTAATTAAATCAAAGGAGGATGTCCAGAATGCATGGCAGCATGCCATGGAGGGATCGAGGGGTGATTTAAAAGAAGTAATTGTAGAAGGATTTATTGATTTTGATTACGAAATCACTTTGTTAACGGTAACCCAAAAGAATGGGCCAACGCTATTTTGCGCGCCAATAGGCCATCGCCAAGAACGCGGTGATTATCAAGAAAGTTGGCAACCCATGCCGATGCAAAGCGAACATATACTAGAAGTTCAAGAGATGGCTGCTAAAGTTACAGAAGCTTTAGGAGGCGCAGGAATTTGGGGTGTAGAATTCTTTATCACTAAACAGGGCGCTTATTTTTCAGAGCTTTCTCCTAGACCGCATGATACTGGAATGGTGACACTTGCTGGGACTCAAAATCTAAACGAATTTGAATTACACGTTCGCGCTATTTTAGGATTGCCTATACCTGAAATAAAGCAAATTCAAAATGGAGCGAGTGCAGTTTTACTGGCCCAAAGACACAGTGCAAATGCACCGTCATATGAAGGTCTTGAAACGGTGCTAAACGATCCAAACGCCGAGGTTCGTATTTTTGGAAAACCAAATACACGGCCTTACCGCAGGATGGGGGTAGTGTTGAGAAATGGAAGCGAAAGTGTGGAACAAATTGTAGAGAAAGCCATAAGCGATGCAGCGCTTATTCGCATTGTGGAATAATTCTTGTTTTCTATTTATTTTTACTTCAATTCGAAACGATGAACTTCTTTTAATTATCAAAAATGAAATTAATTACTGCCTTATTCTCTATCCTTTGTTTGCCTTTATTGATCAATGCCAGTAAGTTAACTTACCATATGTCGATGCCATACCCAAACTCACATTATTTTGCGATTAAAATAGAGGTAATAGAAAATGATTCAGAAATCCAAGAATTTAAATTACCCGTTTGGACACCTGGATCCTACTTGGTGCGCGAATTTTCTAAGAATATCAATCAAGTTAAGGCGATTGATTCAAAAGGTATGCCACTTGTTGTTGAGAAACGCGCTAAAAACATATGGCAAATCCATTGCAAAGGGCTTGATTCGTATACCGTTTTTTACGAAGTATATGCTTTTGAATCCTCAGTTCGAACACCATATTTGGATGAAACTCATGGATTTGTAGCAGGCGCTGGCATTTTTATGTATACAGAAGAAAATCGAAATGAGAAAGGCATTTTGCATATATACCCGCATGAAAGTTTCAAAAAAATTAGCACCGCTTTGGTGGCTGCCGATTTTCAAGATAATCCACATGATCGCGTGTTCCAATTCGATGATTACGATCAATTAATAGATTGCCCTATAGAGATTGGAAATCAAGTTGAATTTTCTTTTTTAGCAGGAGGTTTAAAGCATCGAGTGGCTATGTACGGTCAAGCAAATTATAATGTGTCACAGTTGCAAAAAGATATGGCAAAAGTTGTTGAGGCTGAAACCTTAGTTTTTGGAGATAATCCAAATAAGGACTATCTTTTTATAATTCACAATGTAGCAAATGGTCAAGGGGGCTTAGAACATAAGAATTCATGTGTACTAAGTGTTAGTCGTTGGTCTTATGATGAATCTAATTATTTAGGCTTTATCAATTTAGTGGCACATGAATACTTTCACCTATGGAATGTGAAGCGCATTCGTCCAATTGAACTTGGCCCATTCAATTATGATCAAGAATCTTACACTTCTTTATTATGGGTCATGGAAGGAATTACCTCATATTACGATGAACTTATTCTACTTAGGTCTGGATTTTACACAAAAAATCAATTCATCAATAAGTTGCAGTCACAAATTAATTATGTTGAAGGCTCCTTGGGATCTAGAATTCAACCTGTAGCGCATGCAAGTTTCGATGCTTGGATAAAGGCCTATCGTCCTAATGAAAATTCTAGTAATACAACAATGACCTATTATTCTCGAGGGGCAGTTATTGGGGCGGTCCTTGATGCCTATTTGATTCAAAAATCAGGAGGAAAAAGAAGTCTGGACGGGTTTTTACAAGCGCTATATAAAAAATATGCCTTAGGTCTAAATCGCGGTTTTACAGAAGAAGAATTTCAAAGTGAATTCAGTGATTATTGTCAGCAAGACATGCATGAATTTTTTAAGGATTATATTAATGGAACACAGATAATCCCTTACAAAAAGTATTTTGAGCCAATGGGTATTCAAGTTGTAGACAATAGTGTGACTTTATTGAATTTAGGTCTTGAGCTGAGTTCTGGTGAATTAATAAAAGTACGTTCAGTACGCAGTGGTTCTGCAGCTGAAGATGCACACATAAGTCCTGGGGATGAAATATTAGCTTGCGATGGTTATCGCATTGATATTAAATCCTTAGAATATAAGTATAACAACTTAAGACAAGGTGAATCACTTGAACTATTGGTGGCGCGAGATGGTAAGCTTTTCACTACCAATTGCGCCTTTAAAGTTTGGTCTAAACCTCAATTTTCACTTCAAATCAAAGATTCAAATGCGCCCCTTCTTCTTTATTGGTTACGTTAGTTTGGCATTTAGCCTGCTCCAGGCTCAAAACTTTAGAAATATAAGAATCCCTTCAATTGATTCAGATTATCCATTCAGTGAATGCGAACCGTCTATTGCTATAAATCCCATTAATCCCATGGAGATATCAGCTGGAACCGTGTTGAATGGTTATCACTTTTCAACAGATGGAGGGCAATCTTGGCAAACTACTGCGCTCAAAAGCCCGTATGGTGTTTATGGCGACCCAATTTTACAATACGATAGAAACGGACGGCTGTATTATTTTCATTTAAGCGATTATAATAAGGGCCATCACCTCGATAGGATCGTTTGCCAAACTTCAGATGAACTTGGAAAATTTTCTAAAGGATCTTATCCTGCACCAAATGGATCAAAAGCACAAGACAAACATTGGGTAGTCATTGACCCCAAAACAAATGTTATTTATATGACGTGGACGCAATTTGATAAATACGACTCTTCAGATCCACAGGATAGTTCTATTATAGTTTTTTCTAAATCCATGGATCGTGGACTTTCATGGACAGATCCTATTCGCATATCTAAATTTGGCGGTGATTGCCTCGATAGTGACAATACTGTTGAGGGTGCAGTTCCGGCCTTGGGAGCAAATGGCGAAATTTTTGTGGTTTGGTCTGGTCCAAAAGGCTTAATGCTCCAAAAATCTTTAGATGACGGCCTCACATGGTTAGCTGAAGAGAAAAAACTCTTGGATCAAGTGGGAGGATGGGATTTAGATATCCCAGGTATTTATAGAACCAATGGCATGCCGATTCTATTATCCGATTTGAGCGGAGGCCCACAACATGGCACACTTTATTTAAATTGGTCTGATCAAAAAAATGGAGAAGACAATACAGATATTTGGTTGATCAAATCCATAGATAATGGCGAAACTTGGTCAAGTCCAATGAGGGTAAATCAGGATAGCACCAACCATCATCAGTTTTTAAGTTCAATGGCAATAGATCCAGTACGTGGAGATCTTCACTTCGTTTACTATGACCGCCGCAGATTCTTGGACAATAGAACAGATGTAGTTTGGGCCACAAGTACGGATGGTGGTAATTCATTCCAGGAGCAACGTATTTCAGATAGACCCTTTTTGCCAAATGCTATGGTATTTTTTGGTGATTATTTGTCAATCGCCGCTTTTGATGGCCATGTTCGACCTATTTGGCCACGCATGGATGGTGGAAGAATAAGTGTTTGGGTGGCATTAATAGATATTCAATAAAATGGAATTCCCAAGTAGTAATTCTTGGTATTCATTTTTAAAAGAAGCGCTCAGTGAGGATTACTTTTTAAAGCTTCAAGAAAAATTAAATTTAGCTTACAATGTAAATCCTGATCAAATTTTCCCGCCACGATCGCAAATATACCGTGCTTTTGAATTGTGCCCAATTGAGCAATTAAAAGTCGTGATTCTTGGTCAAGATCCTTATCCAACTTTGGGGCATGCCCATGGCTTGTGTTTTTCTGTTGAAGCCCAAGTGCACCCGCTACCAAAAAGTTTGAAAAACATACTAAACGAGAGGAAGTCAGATCTCGGTGTAGCTGATTTACCTAATGGCGATCTATCGCACTGGGCCAAACAAGGTGTATTAATGCTCAACACAGTGCTAACCGTGGGGCAAGGAAAACCCGATAGTCATAAAAATTGGGGATGGGAAAAATTCACTGCAAAAATTATTGGCAAAATTGCAGAAGAAAAAACAAACATAGTCTTTATCCTTTGGGGAGCTAAAGCACAAAATATGGCATTAAACATAGATACCAAAAAGCATCTTCTCTTAAAAGCAGCTCACCCATCTCCATTGGCCGCTTACAAAGGATTTTTTGGTTGCAAGCATTTTAGTAAAACAAACGACTTTTTACAATTAAAAGGCCATCAAAAAATTCAATGGTAAATCCGTACCTTTGCTTGGATGATTCAAAACGATTTATTTTTAAGAGCCCATCTTGGCCAGCCCATTGAGCGATATCCAGTTTGGTTAATGCGCCAGGCTGGTCGTATATTACCCGAATATAGAGCCGTACGTTCAAAACTTTCAGGTTTTAAAGAATTGGTTGAAACACCTGAATTTGCTACCGAGGTTAGCATACAACCTGTCGATCTTCTCGGGGTTGATGCAGCGATAATTTTTTCTGACATTTTGGTGATTCCAGAGGCGATGGGTTTGCCATATCAAATGATTGAAAATAAAGGCCCGTGGTTTGAAAATACAATAAGATCTCAGGCGCAATTTGATTTATTAGATGCCCAAATAGATGTTGCAGATCGGCTTTGGTATGTTTTTGAAGCGCTAAAACAAACAAAATTAGCGCTCAATGGCCGTGTACCTTTAATCGGTTTTGCTGGCGCACCATGGACCATTCTTTGTTATATGGTCGAGGGCAAAGGTTCAAAAACCTTTAGTGAATCGCGAAAATTACTTTATACCCAACCAAAATTGGCGCATCAACTCTTAGAAAGAATTACTGAGGTGACAATTGAATATTTAAAAGGACAGCTTGCATCAGGTGCCGATGCCTTGCAACTTTTTGATTCATGGGCGGGAATTCTAGGCCAAGAGCAATACGAAGAATTTGGCCTTTCTTATATAGAAAAAATTTGTCAAGCTTTTGAAGGTATTCCATTCACTGTTTTTTCCAAAGGAGCAGTTGCATCATTAGCGCAGATTTCTAATTTGTCTTGCTCAACTATAGGTTTAGATTGGAATATGTCAATGACAATGGCACGAAGTTTGGTTAAAGAAAGTAAGACTTTACAAGGAAATTTAGATCCCTGTGCGCTTTATGGTAGTTCAGATTCAATTATTAAAGAGACGAAAAATTTACTCAATTCCTTTAAAAGTCCAAGACATATTGTAAATTTGGGACACGGGGTTTATCCAGATATAGATCCAGAAAAGGTCAAAATATTCATAAATACGGTTAAAAACTATGAAATTTCAAACATCTAGCATTTTAATAGCATTTTCTATGTTGTTTCTTTGTTCAAGCACATTTGCTCAAAAAGGAAAAAAGACCAATGAAAAAGAAATAATAAATATAACTTTTGAAGGCGCATCTGACGACCTTACAGAATTAGCGGGTATAGCTGAGGCAGGTAAAGGAATAAGTTCTCCTACTGCGCTTCCTGCCGATTTGTTTTCTAAAAATGCAAGTGGCGACATTGGTATTCCCAATAATATATATGGTTCTGAAGACCCTACAACAGAGAATGGAGGCAATGTGTACGCTGGTATAGTTACATACCGACCTGGGAAATTAGCAGGCGAGCGATCGTATATTACAATTCAGCTGATGCAGGGCAAAGATCAAATCACACTAAAAAAAGGACTTACCTATTGTGTAGAATATGCCGTTTCATTGAGTGAGTCTTCTAAATTTGCCAATAATAACTTGGCGGTGTATTTTTCAAAAGATCAACCCGCAAATGGTGAAACTGGAGCAATATATATGGCCGGCGATCATGTTATGAAATCTACCCTAAACAAAGTGTACAATGGTTTCTTTGGTTGGGAAAAAGTATGTAATATATATACGGCAAAAGGGGATGAGAAATACCTGACCATTGGTAATTTTGATCGCAATGAGAATACTCAATTCCAGCAGGTTAAAAAACCAAAAGATGCCGAGGCAGATCCAATTACCCACGCTTATTATTATATAGATAATATTATAGTCCGATTGGTGGACAATCAATCAGAATGCGCATGTTACAACGCGCGCCCGCCAAAAGTTGAAGATAACTTTAGCATGTTGGTTTTTGACAAAACACCTGAGGTGGATGAAAAAATGACCTTAGATAAAAAAATTGCAGCGCAAACTATCTATTTTCGCGAGGGTAAAAAATCTCTTTCACAAAGCGCTCAAGATAACCTCGATTACATTTATGAGCAAATGGAATCCAATCCTGAAATCAAAATCGAGTTAATTGGGCACAACGATGCTTTAGAAATCAAGGCAGGTCAAGAAAATGAGGACTATATTGATTTAGACCGAAGACGTGTTGAGGTTGCCATTAGATATTTAGTAGGTAAAGGAATTTCTGAAGAGCGTCTATTTAAAAGTTTTAAATCTGATACTGTGCCGAGTTCTGAGATTGTCGAAGATGATGATCAAGAAGTAAAAGATGCTAAAAGTCGTCGTGTGGAGTTTAGACTAAAATCGTAAGACCACCAAATGAATTTAAAAACCGCTTTTTGAGCGGTTTTTTTATTTTATTTTTTTCGTAAAAAGGGATATAATCTTTGAGTTGGTAGTCCCATGACATTGGTGTAAGATCCTTTTATTTCTATCACGCCAATATGGCCTATCCAGTCCTGTATTCCATAAGCGCCTGCTTTGTCCATGGATTGATGTGTCTTTACATATTGGAGAATATCTTCGAATTGTAATTCTTGAAAACGAACAGAGGTACAATCGACAAGTTGATGTTCGCCGTTTTTATCTTTAATAATCACCCCAGAATAAACCTGATGGGTTTTTGCCGAGAGTTCCTTAAGCATCTCAATTGCAGCTTGGGAAGAATTGGGTTTTGAGAGCACTTTACCATTTAAATAAACGATGGTATCTGCACAGATAAGCATTTCATTTTGCTCGACAAGGGGCCAAAGCGCGGCTAATTTTTTTCTACAAATCGACAATACGATTTCCTCGGGGCTTTGGTTAGCATCGAAAGATTCATCAACATCAGCTATTAAAACTCTAAAATCAAAGCCCATTTCCTTTAATAAGGCTTGTCTACGTGGCGATGCTGAACCTAAAACGATTTTCATATTAAAAGAATAGACAAGATAGACCCAAAAGAAGCGCAAAGTCTGCAATCCAGTGGATGGTTTTTAATATTATTTTGGGTGCAATCCAATGGGTAACCATACTTAAAATGAAAAGAATTTGAAGTCCTCCGAGGGTGAGTTTTGCGTAGAATGAAGGCAATTGAAAATCTGTGAATAGCGACAATAAAATAAATAATAAACCGGGTAATTGCAGAATGAGTAATGATAAAAGTTGGGCTTTATTTAATCCTATTTTACGGGGGATGGTATTTGCATCAATTATCGTATCACCAGGTATGTCCTTAATGTCTTTAATAATTTCTTTACTCAAGATTATAAAGAAAGCACAAATTCCAACAAAATAAATAAAACGATAATCTAAATAGGTACTCCAAGTGATGGCGTGATAGGGTGAGAAGGGTAGCACAGACTCATTTAATACTTGCATGAACCAACTCGAAAGAAACAAAACCAAGCATGGTAGCGCAGCCAATACAACATTGCCTAGCAACAATTTTCTTTTCCAATACGCGCTATAAAACCACAATAAGTTTATACTGATCAAATGCACGACAACAAAAACTAAATTTTGATAGTACCAAGATAAATATGCTGCCACTGCAAGTGCTAGCCCATTAAAAATCCAATTAACCAAAATAGCCCACCGCTTACTTATATGCCTTGAAAGAACAATGGATTGAGGTTTATTAATTCTATCTGCTTTCAAATCAAAATAGTCATTTATTACATGACCGGCGGCAGCAATCAATAGTGTAGATGCGATTAATAAACCGTAATGAAATGAATTAAAATCGATAACCTCGTACGGATTTTTTAAATGTAGAAAATAGGCAACACCAATCATAGAAATGGTTATTACGGCCAAATTTTTTATTCTGATGAGTCTAATAAAAGGGATCATTGAATTATTTTATAACTTGTTCGACGGTTTTTTTGATGTGCAGCAGCAATCTCTTTTGGAAGCACCATTAATGCTATTTTTTCATCGGAAACTAAGGGTTGATTAGAACCATAGCCCTTGCTTACTAATCTTTTGGCCTCAATGCCTTCATTAATTAAAAAATCTCTAACGGCATTGGCCCTTTGTTCAGAAAGCAAAAGGTTGTTTATAGAATCTCCTTGGCTATCAGTGTGTCCTTGTATTTCAATATTTATCTGGGCATTCATTTTTAAGTATTGAGCTAAATTACTCAGTTCAATTTTAGATTCAGGTCTTAAAGTGGACTTGGCTAAATCAAAGAAAACATTGTTCAGGATGTTTTCTGCTGCAGATTGTATAGGATTGAGGGGCATATCTAAAAGAAAACTTTGTGCATTTTCTTTTATTCTCAAGTCGAAATTTAATGAAAAAGGATGGTATCCATCTCTATTCACAATCACGGCATAGCTTTTGTTGATGGGCAATGGTAAAGTGATTTTGCCATCAAAAGCATCCGTGAATCCGTCAAAAATAATTTTACCTGAATTCAAGTCACTCAGTGTGATATGCGCCTCTAACTTCTTATTATTTATTGCATCAAATGCAGTGCCTTCAAAATAATAGGTTTGCACCGCTTGCATCTCCCTGGGCAATTCAAACCAGTAAATATCTAAACCTCCAAATCCTCCTTCTCTATCTGATGCAAAATAAGCGATGTCGCCTTTTGCTGAAACCAGTAAAGAATTTTCATCAAAGCGCGTATTGATCGGGTAACCTAAATTAGTTGGTTTACTCCAATTTCCTAGATCATCCATTTTAGAAACGAATAAATCCGAGCCACCCAAGCCGATATGTCCTCTCGATGCAAAATATAGTGTACGCCCGTCAGGATGGATCTGAACAGACTCCTCGTTGGCCATAGAATTGATTGTATTTGGCAATCGTTGCCCTTCTGACCACTCGCCATTTTCTTGGAGGAAAGCAACATAAATATCACTATTGGTCTTTGCTTCTCTAGACCGAATTGCTCGAATAAAGTAAAGCGTTTGACCGTCTGCACTTAAAGATGGTTGTGTCTCCCAATTGGAGGTATTTACTTTACCAGGTAAATTTATCGGTGGGCTCCATCGACCATTAATTTTGTGCGTGATGAATAAATCACAGGAGCCTTTTCCTGTTCGATTTCCACCATAATTCACACCAGATGGGTCGGTACAGGCAACAAATATGATGGTTTTGCCATCGCCTGAAATGGTTGGGGCACCCTCATTCCAAGCCGTATTGATGATGTTTGGCATTGGCTTGGCATCTGCCCACATTTTATTTTGGTTGTCAAAAGTTGATATGTAAAAATCTTCTTGTTCGTCTTGTTTTCCATCTACCATAAATTTAACCCTGCGTGTAAAAAGTAATACTGAAGCATCCACAGTTATAGTAGGGTAATACTCAGAAAAAGGAGTATTTACGCCAGGGCCTACATTATGAGGTTCAAAAGATTTAGGCGCTTTAATCGCTTCCATTGAAAAAATAGCACAATCCTTTAATTTATTGGCATCTTGCAGCCACTTCTCATTGGAATTCGGGTTTTTTAAAAAGATATTGATATTTTTCAAGGAACCTTCATAGTCACCAATAGTATATTGGCAAGTAGCTAAAAAGTAATGCGTACTGCCGCTTATGCTGTGCATGGGCTCTATTTCAAGAGCCTTTTGATAACATTTTGCCGCTTCTGCATATTTACGTTGATACTCGAGAAATTCTCCTTTAAGTAGATATGCTTCCCAAAAGTTTTCATCTTTTTTTATCGCTGCATCTATTAACCTAATTGCTTCAGTATAGTTTAGCGCTCCGGTCAACGGATCTCTTTTAGCCGTAGGTGCTTTTTGTGCTTGTTGAATTAATTTTATTGCTTTTTTACTAGAAGTAGAGTAGGGGAATTGCGCAAAAACGTAATTGTGTGCAACTAAAACGATAAAAATAATTAAGCTTGAAAACCTCATGGAATGTGCATATACTTATGCGTTTGTAACGAAATTTTCCACTTTTTGTTGCGTTTGATATAGTCGATTATAAGAGGTAAAAATCGTTCCTGCTTTTCCCATTCTGTTTGTAGATAAAGCTCACAATCTTCTTTGACTTTGGCGGCATGTTGCTCTGCCCATTCTAAATCTGAAGGATGCGCAATCACTACCTTTAATTCATTGGCTAATCGATAGGCCTCCTCAATAGGAATTTTAAATTTCTTTGGCGAAAAACAATACCAATCAATTTTTCCAATTAATGGATGCACGCCCGCTGTTTCAATAGCAATTTCATAGCCTTCTTTATGCAGTGCATTGCACAATGATTCCAAAGAGTGCATGGTGGGTTCTCCGCCGGTAATAACAACAAAATCAGCAGGTGTTTGAACAACTGCTTCTACAATTAATTCAATCGACATTAATTGATCTTTTGAGATATGCCAACTTTCTTTCACGTCGCACCAAACACAGCCAACATCACATCCAGCTAAACGAATAAAATAAGCTGCCCTGCCACTATGTCTACCCTCACCTTGAAGGGTATAAAAGTGTTCCATAACGGGCAATAAATTATTTGTATTCATTAGACAAATTTATCCAAAATCTAAATTCGAGAATTTTTCAAAACATAGCGCAGCCAATTTATGGCACTCAATACCGCCATTTCAATATTTCTTTGGCGGTCATCGCCAAATCGAAATTCTTTTGCCAATGTGCCATTCGGACCACTTAAACCTATCCAGATTAGACCAAGGGGAGTATTGACAGACCCGCCCGTAGGCCCTGCAATGCCTGTAGTTGATAAACAATAATCTACTGCCAATAAACGACGTCCATTTTTTGCCATTTCTATGGCAACCTCTTCACTAACTGCTCCGAATTTGTCAATTGTTTGGCTACTTACTTGAGCTATTTGTTCTTTTATCTCGTCTGAATATGTGAGTAGCGCCCCTTTGAAGTATTTAGAGGCGCCAGATATACTTGCAATTCTATTTGCCAATAAACCAGCAGTACAACTCTCAACGGTCCCGATTGTCAAATTTTGATCAATTAATAAATTACCCAGAACTTCTTCGAGAAGCTGATCATTTTTGCCAAATATGTGTTCGGGAAGTCTAATTTCTAACTCTTCGATGAAACCATCTATTTGGGCTTCTTTTTCGATGCCCGAATATGAACTTATTCTCAATTTCACCAAACCTGGAGATGGGAGGTAAGCAAGAGAAAGGCCTGCATTGCGAACACGATATTCCCAATCTTCAATTTGTTCTGCTAGAAAAGATTCTCCAATTCCTTGAGTAAGTACAGTTTTATGGAAAAGCGTTCTTTCTTTGAATCGCAAAGTTAATTCGGGAAACGCCTCTTCAATCATGATTGTTTTCATTTCATAAGGCACACCCGGCAGAGAGAGAAAAATGGTATTTTTTTGCTCAAACCACATGCCTGCAGCTGTTCCCAATCTATTTTTTAATATTTTCGCCTTGGTAGGTAATTGCGCTTGCTGGTAATTTACATCCAACATGGGCTTATTACGCAGCTTAAAAAAACTTTCTATCTGTCTAAGTGTAGCTTCATGAATTTCTAGCGGACTATCAAAATAGGTAGCCAATACCTGTTTAGTAAGATCATCCTTTGTTGGCCCTAAACCACCCGTGATAATAACACAATGCGTTTGGGGTAATACTTGTTCTAAGGCTTGAATTATCGCATCTGGATTATCACTTATAGCAATTGATCGACAAATTTGATAACCGCGGATTGCCATTTGTTGTCCAAGCCATGCAGCATTGGTATTGATGGTTTGTCCAATTAGAAGTTCATCACCGATAGCAATTATCTCAACATTCATGTTTTTTTAAATTTGGCAATTGATTCAATATGACCTGTATGCGGAAATTGATCTACCAACGCGAGTTTTTCAAGATGATAGCCTGCATTCACTAAGGTCTGTGCATCTCTTGCCTGAGTAGATGGATTACAACTAATATAAACGATGCTTTGGGCTTGAAGCCCGATTACTTTTTGCAAGGTTTTTGGCGCTATGCCAGCTCTAGGTGGGTCGAGCATGAGCCCTTTAATCTTACCCTGAAAATCTGGATATTCCTTTAAGAACTTTCCAACATCTGCAGCGTAAAATTCAACGTTTTTCATTTGATTCGTGGATGCATTTTCTTTAGCATCCGAAATCGCTTTATCTACAATATCTACACCAATAATTTTTACATCCGGATTGCGTTTGCTCATCAGTTGAGCAATTGTTCCAGTACCGCAAAAAAGATCCATGGCAATGTCTCCTTTTTCAAATGGTGCTTCAAATAAATAATCGAGAGCTTTTTTATAGAGTAATTCTGCACAGGCCGGATTGGTTTGAAAAAAACTTTCCATACTGATTTGAAACTTAAGGCCTGAAAGTTCCTCTTCGATAAATGGGCTTCCAAAGATGAGTTTTGAATGACCATTTTCTATTTTCGCTCTATCTGCTACATTATCATTGATAGTGTGCCAAAGTCCTGCTATTCGACCTGGATGTAATTGTTCTAGAAACTTTGCAAATGCAAGCACATCAAATTGATCATTTCCTTCATTTGAGGTCACCAAGTTTACGAGTAATTGATCCTGTAAAAATGATTTTCTCACAACAATATGACGGAAATATCCATGTTTTTTAGGAGGATGCCACGCTGGTAACCCTGTTTGCTGCAAATAATTGCGAATCTTGTTAAGTTTGTTTTCCCATTGCTCATCAAATAGGCCACTGGCCTTATTTAAACTTTCCACCTTCCACCACGTTCCTCTTCGCTTAAATCCAAGAGCAAAAGCGTCATCCAATTCCCAATTATTAATTAAATCATGTTCGATAGATGAAAAACTATATTCCATCTTATTTCGGTAATGATAAATTGCCGGTGAAGCAATAAAACCGTCAAATTTTTCAAGGCAATGGTCGATGCCGCTCAAGCGCTTGAAAGTGGAAAGTGTGCTTTCTTTTTTATAGTTGTTTTGTATCTCGATTGGCACATAGATATATGGGCCGCCTGATATTTCTTGAAAGTCGGATATTTTTTCTAACGGTGCACGCTGTATAATTTCGATTAATTTGGCCTCTGCAAAGGTTTTTCTAAGTGTTTGAATTTTAGCCCTCACAAGTTGTCCAGGGAATGCATTATCGACAAAAACTATAAATGTGCCGCGCTCGGTTTGTATTTTAGCAATACCACGTCCTCCAAAAGCGTAATCTTCAATTTGAAGATCAATTTCTTGGCCGCGCTGAATAATCATATCATTCCGCGAATTACGCCATTCTCCGAATTTTGAAAGAATCCGATAATTTCTTCTTTCAGGGCGCTTTCTGCCATGGTTTGCTGAACAGCACTAATTCCTTTGGCTACATTGCTATTTTGGACATAAATTATGCGGTAAATATCTTCTATTTCCCTTACTTGTTCTTCACTGAAGCCACGTCTTCTCAAACCAACTGAATTGACACCTGCAAATGAAAGGGGTTCTCTTGCTGCTTTAATGTAAGGCGGAACATCTTTACGGATTAATGAAGCACCTCCGATAAAAGCGTGCTTTGCAATGTGCGTGAATTGCTGGGCTGCAGCTTTTCCTTCTAGAATTGCCCAATCATCAATAGTTACATGTCCAGATAAACCTGTATAGCTAGCCAAAATGACATTGTTACCAATCTGACAGTCATGAGCAACGTGAACATAGGTCATGAGAAGACAATTATCACCGATTGAAGTTTTAAGCTTATCGTTAGTACCGCGATGAATGGTAACACATTCTCGAATGCGGGTGTTGTTTCCTATTTCGACAGTGGTATACTCATTGTCAAATTTTAAATCTTGTGGAATTACGCCCACACTAGCGCCTGGGAATACATGACAGTCCTCACCAAGCCGAGTGCCAGGATATAGTACGGCATTAGAATGGATATGACATCCATTGCCAATTACGACATCTGGATGAATTACAGCAAAAGGATCTATTCTAACCTTTTGTCCTATTTGAACATTTTCTGCTATTGAAGCTAAGTTGGAGATCATTCTGCCTTGTCTTTAATTATTTGAGCAAGCATGCTTGCCTCAGACACTACTTTACCGTTGACATAGGCAGTCCCATTCATCTCAACCAAACCCCGTCGGATTGGTGAATTGAGCACTAACTCAAATACAACAGTATCCCCTGGAACGACTTTTTGTTTAAATCTTACATTGTCTATTTTCATAAAATAGGTTGAATATAAATGAGGGTCCTCAACTTGAGAAAGTGCATAGATTCCGCCCACTTGTGCCATCGCCTCAATTTGTAAAACACCCGGAAATACAGGGTTTCCAGGAAAATGGCCCGTAAATATGGGTTCATTCATTGTTATATTTTTAACGCCAATAATTGATTGGGGATGAATTTCCATAATCTTATCTACCATTAAAAATGGATAGCGATGTGGCAACATATTTTCAATGTCGGTGGTTGTATACAGCGGTTCTTTGGAAAGGTCAAACAAGCGGCCGCTTTGATCTTGTTTTTTTATTTGTTCCTTTAAAACCTTTGCAAAACTCACATTTCCGTAATGTCCCGGACGTGCGGCTAAAATATGGGCTTTAATTGGTTTTCCAATCAGGGCAAGATCGCCAACAATATCTAATAGCTTGTGGCGTGCCGGTTCATTTTCACATTGTAATTTACTACTATTGAGCACTCCAATACCGTCGAGATTTACATTTAGTTTTTCTTTTCCTAGAATTTTTGAGAGTTTATCAAGTTCTTCTTGGCTAATATCTGCCCTATCGACTAGAACAATAGCATTATCGAGATCCCCACCTTTGATGAGATTATTTTTAGCCAATATCTCTAATTCTCTTAAAAAGACAAAGGTCCTACAGTGGGCAATTTGATCCTTGAATTCAGAAATGTTATACATGCTTGCATGTTGGGTGCCCAGCACCGGAGATTGGTAGTCTACCATTACCGTAATTCGGTAGTTCGAATCGGGAATTGCCAAAAATTCAATACCTTTTTGAGTGTCTTCCCATGGAATGTTTTCGTTTAATTCAAAATATTCACGTTCGGCATCTTGGTTTTCATAACCAACCTTTTCAATTCCTTTAACAAAGGGCAGCGCACTCCCATCCATTATTGGTACCTCAGGACCATTTAATTTAATGAGCGCATTATCAACTTGACAGCCGTACAAAGCCGCGAGAACATGTTCTGTAGTGTATACTCGTGCTCCGTTGTATTCTAAGGTGGTGCCACGCTCTGTTGATATAACTAAATCAACGTCTGCCTTGATTGTTGGTTGATTTTCGAGGTCAGTGCGTTGAAATTTATAACCATGGTTTGCAGGAGCTGGACATATTTCTAAACATACTTCTTGGCCTGTATGAAGACCGATACCTTCAAAAACAATCCTTTCCTTTATTGTTCTTTGTTGTTCTATCATGGGTTGTTCTTTTTGTTTTCAAGCGCCTTGACTTTATTTTCTAAATCGAAAATGGTTTTAATTAAAGTCGGTAATTTTCGAAATCCAAAATGAGCGCGTTTAAATTCATTGATAGGTATAGCGGGAGTGCCCATTAAGGTATCCGCTTTTTTTACAGTTGAAGGTATACCAGATTGTGCCACTATTTTTGTGTGATCGGCAATACTCAAATGTCCGGCAATACCAGTTTGCCCGCCAATTTGGACATGTTTACCTATCTTGGCCGAACCTGCAATACCCACTTGAGCTGCCATCGCTGTATGCCGGTCAATATCTACATTGTGTGCAATTTGACAAAGGTTATCAATTTTTACACCTTTACGAATAAAGGTTGATCCCATAGTAGCTCTATCAATACTGCAATTTGAACCAATTTCAACATCATCTTCAATGACTACATTGCCGATTTGTGGAATTTTACTGTAAACACCATCTTGGTCTGGTGCAAAACCAAAACCATCCGATCCTATTACCGTTCCTGCATGTATTATACAGCCGTCGCCTATTTGGCAGTTCTTATATACATTCACTGAGGCATAGAGCGTAGTATTGTTACCCACCTTGGAATTTTCTTCAATGACTACGTTGGGATGAATTTGAGCGTTTGAACCTATTTGCACATTTTCACCGATATATGCAAAAGCACCGATATATACATTATCACCAATCACAGCCGTTTTATGGATGAAACAGGGGTCTTCTATAATAGCTTCCCTTCTGTTCATATTATCATAGATAGCAAGTAGTTTTGCAAAACTTGCATATGCATCCGCCACTTTGATTAATGTAAGCGTTGAAGGTAAATCTTTGGTGGGTTCAAACGAATCATTTACAATACAGATGCTCGATTTTGTATTGTAGATAAATGCTTCGTATTTGGGATTGGAAAGAAAACTTAAAGTGCCTAGTTCTCCTTCCTCAATTTTTGCTAATGCTTGAACTACGGCCTCTGGGTTGCCAAGGATTTTGCCATTCAATAGCGTCGCAATCTGCACAGCAGTAAATTCCATAAATCAAAATTATAAAATGATTAAAATGCTAGCGTCTTGAAAAACTGAACTTTTGAACAATTTCAACCTGAATTCTGTGGATTATCTCGCCAGCGTTATAAATTACTGCTTTAGCGAAACAATTTTACCCTTGTCTTTATACAATATACAGTATGCTAAATATTCCGGTTTTTTATCAGTTGAATTAATTCTAAATACATGAATCGGTTTTGGACTTGCATTCAAATCGCTTTTTAAATAATCAAACGTACTTTTATTCATTAAATTATTTAGAGCATTCACATCTCGTATTTGTAATGAATCAAAATGGGTTTTTAAAGGGCTATTTTCCGGGAGGTAAAAAAAACTTTTTTGATTCGCTGGTCTAATTATTTCGCCATAAAGAGGTTTAACTTTAGATTTTTTGTAGCGTTTCCAATTACTTTGATTAGGTATAAAATCTACAATTAAACTTTCATCTACAATTTGGGCTAGAAGATCAATTTTTCTATTTTGAGCATTCTTTATTTGCAGCACATAAATTTTATGTTTTCCGTGTTTTTTACTTTTACTGAAAAACACATCAGCCTCTTGAACAGCTTTATAAAAACTTCGATGGGTAAATTTATTTTTCTTAAAGAAGTCTTGGGCTTGAACTGCGTCCATTACCCAGATGCGACCCTCAAAACTATCCTTTACGCGATTTGAAGGCATCCAACTACATCCTCTTGTATTGAAAATACCAAAAGTTAAAATTAGGCCTAGACCAAAGCCAAAACCATAGTAACGTAGTCTTCTCCAGAAAGATTCCATAGCATAAAAAAAGGGAGCAAACTCCCTTTAAAATATTACATTAATGCTTCGAGTTTCTCGGCCAATACAGCCTTTGGAACAGCGCCTACTGATTTATCCACTACTTCGCCATTTTTTATAAATAGTATAGTGGGTATCGAACGCACACCAAATTTAGAGGAAACCGCCATATTGTGGTCAACATTGACTTTTCCGATAAGTGCTTTGCCTTCATATTCGGAATGCATTTCCTCAATAACTGGTCCAATCATGCGGCAAGGCCCACACCATTCTGCCCAAAAATCGACAATTACAGGTTTATCTGATTTTAATACAAGTTCATCGAAGTTTTGGTCTGTAATTTCTACTGCCATATAAATTTTATTTTGTCATTACTAACTCAGGAGGGACAAAATTAATGCTTTTTTATTTCTGAGGCTAAATATTTTGCAGTGTATGATTTGTTTTTCATTTTTTTTACAAAATCGTTGCTAGGACCCTCAAATAACAAGTTGCCTCCTCGTTTTCCTCCTTCAGGGCCCATTTCTATTATATAATCAGCAGTTTTTATCATGTCTAAATTGTGTTCAATAATTAATACGGTATTGCCGCCATCGACAAGTTTTTGCAAAACTTTTAATAATAACTGTATATCCTCAAAATGCAGTCCTGTAGAGGGTTCATCTAGTATGTATATGGTTTTCCCCGTGGCTTTTTTAGTTAATTCTGCGGCCAATTTAATTCGTTGCGCTTCGCCTCCCGATAAGGTAGTTGAAGATTGCCCAAGTTGGACATAGCCTAGGCCTACATCGACAAGCGTTTGCAACATTCGATGAATTTTTGGTTGGTTTTCAAAGAATTGGCAGCCTTCTTTAATTGTCATTTGAAGTACATCAGCGATCGTTTTTGATTTATATCTTACCTCAAGGGTCTGGTCATTATATCGCTTCCCATTGCATTGTTCGCACATGACATACACATCTGGTAAAAAGTTCATTTCAATTAATCGCATTCCTCCTCCATTGCATGTATCGCATTTTCCACCGCTAACATTGAAAGAAAAGCGCCCTGCTTTGTATCCCCTTATAAGTGCCTCCGGCATACTTGCAAATAAACTACGGATTTCATCAAATATCTTAGTGTAAGTTACAGGGTTGGATCTTGGCGTACGGCCAATAGGACTTTGATCAATTTCAATTACTTTATCCAAATTTTCGAGCCCTAATATTTTTTTGTAGGGTAGAGGAGTTCTTATTGAATCATGGAAATGATTCATTAAAATTGGGAAAAGTGTTTGATTAATTAAAGAAGATTTACCGCTTCCACTAACTCCAGTGATATAGGTCATCGTTCCTAAAGGGATTTTTATATTTATATTCTTAAGGTTATGACCGCAAGCGCCAACTAATTCTAAAAATTTACCATTCCCCTTGCGAAGTGAATTGGGCATTTCAATTTTTCTGCGTCCACTCAAATAATCGGCAGTAACTGTGTTAGACTTCAACATCTCCTTGTAGCTACCACAATAAACAATTTGCCCACCATGAACGCCCGCCCCTGGCCCAATATCGACTATGAAATCTGCTGCTTCCATCATCTCTTTATCGTGTTCAACAACAAGAACCGTATTGCCGATGTCGCGCAATCGTTTAAGTGATTGAATTAACTTACTGTTATCGCGTTGATGCAAGCCAATCGATGGCTCATCCAATATGTATATAACATTGAGTAATTCTGTGCCAATTTGTGTAGCCAACCTAATGCGTTGTGCCTCTCCTCCAGAAAGTGATTTTGCACTGCGGTTCATTGTTAAATAATCTAGCCCCACTTCAAGAATAAAATTTAATCTCGCATTGATTTCCTTGATTATTTCTTGGCCAATCTGCAACGCTTCAGGATGAAGAATTGTTGGAAGTTCACTACACCATTCCTTTAATTGCTGAAAATCAAAAGATGCGATTTGGCCAATGTGAAGCTCACCAATTCTAAAATGTAATGCTTCTTTTTTAAGTCGATAACCATTACAAATCGGGCATATTTTTTTTCTCATGAATCCTTGAGCCCAACGTTCAATGGATGTTGAGGAATCTTGGGCATGTCTTGCTAAAAAATGTATCAATCCTTCAAAACGCTCAGTCTGCTCCTCAGGACCTAAAACCATGTCCTCGTTTCCGTAAAGAATTAAATCAATTGTTTGACTATCTATTTGATCAATAGGTGTTTTTAAATCGAAATGCTCCGCAATTAATATTTTCTCAATTTTATCAAAAACCCATGATTTTTTATAGGCACCCAATGGCGCTAGGCCTCCATTTTTAATGGATATTCCAAGATCAGGAATGATTTTGTCTCGATCCATTTCGCTTACCTCACCGAGCCCTTTACATTGAGGGCAGGCACCGTAAGGCGAATTAAAAGAAAATAAATTTGGTTCAGGATCTGGGTAAGAAATCCCACTTTCAGGGCACATCAAGGCCATGCTGTAATGTCGTAGCGAGTTGGCTTCTAAATCCAAAACCATTAAAGTTCCTTCGCCAATTTTTAGACATGTTTGTACAGTCTCAAGACAACGATTTGTTTGGATTTCACCAGCAACAAAACGGTCAACGACTACTTCAATGTCATGTGTTTTATAGCGATCAAGTTTAATAGGTTGATTGAGTTCCAATATTTTGCCATCCACGCGAACTTTGGAGTAACCAAGCCGCTGAATTTGCTCGAAAAGTTCGCGGTAATGTCCTTTTCGGCCTTTTACTTTTGGAGCAAGTAATGCAACCTTCTTTCCATTAAAGTGCTGCCCAATAAGCGAAGTAATTTCTTGCTCGGAATATTGAACCATTTTTTGGCCCGTTTGGTACGAATAGGCTACCGCTGTACGGGCATACAACAAGCGAAAAAAATCATACAATTCCGTAATTGTACCAACTGTTGATCGAGGCGATCTTCCAACTGTTTTCTGTTCGATTGAAATTACTGGGCTTAAGCCATCTATTTTATCGACATCAGGTCTTTCAAGGCCGCCAATAAATTGACGGACATATGATGAGAATGTATCGAGGTAACGTCGTTGCCCTTCGGCAAAGAGCGTATCAAAAGCTAAAGAAGATTTACCACTCCCACTAAGTCCAGTAAATACAACCAATTTATGCCGTGGTATCTCGAGATTTATTTCTTTTAAGTTGTGTTCTCGAGCACCTTGAATGCGGATCAGATCATTTGAAATTTCTCCCAATTTTGTTTATTCAAATGGTGAATAAAAAGTATCAAACGCCAATCCTTTCTGATCTTTGAACGAAATTAAGGGATCGTTATCTAGCTCCCAATCAATGGCTAAAATTGGGTCGTTCCATATTAAGCAGTTTTCTGCTTGGTGCTGGTAATGATGGGTGCATTTATAAGAAAAAATCGTCTCATTTTCTAGCGCTAAAAATCCATGCGCAAAACCCGGAGGAATATATAATTGAATTCCATTTTGTCCACTTAGCACTATTTTAAAATGCCGACCATATGTAGGTGAGGAGCGCCTTAAATCAACCGCTACATCAATAACAGAACCATTGAGAACTTGCACCAATTTACCTTGTTCAAAAGGTGGGTTCTGAAAATGTAGTCCTCGAAGTGTGCCTTTTGAAGATTTCGACACATTATCTTGAACAAATTCTAAGTCTTTAATCAATTTGCTATAATTAAAAGATTGGTAAGCTTCAAAAAAGTACCCGCGATCATCACTAAATCGTTGAGGTACAATGCTAAAAAGACCGGAAAGATATTCTTCTTTTAATTGCAACATTTGGTCCTAATTTTAAGCGTAAAATTACATTAATTTTGTAGACTATGATTTTAAGAATTTGCCTGCTAGGGTTTTTGATTCCATTTTATGCGTTTACTCAAAAGCCGTTACAATCAGTTACAATGAAGATGGTTCATGACGCACAATCATCTCAAGCAAAGTGGAGCATCTGTGCCGTAGATTTAAATACGGGTGATACACTAAGTGCATATAATTCAGATGTTCCATTAATTGGGGCATCTATCAATAAATTGGTAAGCTCGGCCGTAGCATTATCGGAACTTGGAGTGGATCACAAGGCAACAACTGAAATCATTTTGGAAGGTAAAATGATGGCAAACGGAACCTTTGATGGCGATATTCGAATTTTGGGTCATGGTGATGTTTCTTTAGGTTCTAAATTTTTTAATGAACAGGGAGAGGAATTAAAATTTTTAGAAGATTGGTGTAGTGCCATCTCTCAGAAGGGAATAAAAAATATAACTGGAAATATTATCGCCGATGGCATTTCTTTTGGTGCTTATGATTGCCCTTTGGGATGGGTAAAAGAAGACATGGCCAATTACTATGGTTCAGGAGCATATGGACTGAATTTTTATGATAACATACTCAAATTAAAATTTAGTGCTGCGGGTGCCGGGACAACAATAAAATATGTAGGAAGTTACCCAAGTGATGGGCATAATTCCTTTAGGATTGGAGCCAAGTCTGCGAATAGTTCCGGTGAAAATCTGAACTTTTATGGTACTGCATTCTCTTATCAGCGCTCAGTTTCGGGAACCATGCCAGCCAATAAAACAGTTGAAGTAAGAGCGAGTATGCCAGATCCAGAACGCTTATTGGCCGATATTTTTTTGAAGCAATTACAAGCCTCGGGGATACGTGTAAATGGTTCAGCGGTATCTGCTCGTTTTAGTGAAGAGTACAGAAAATCTAAGTCAGATACGCAATTGGTTTACACCCAAATAGGTCAAAGCTTGGAGAAGATAATTTTTTACACAAATCACCATAGCGTCAATATGTTTGCAGAAGGGAATTTATTGCAACTTGGCGCCGAAAAATATGGTAAAGGCACCTATGAAAATAGCTTGCGTGTAATAGATGAGGTGTTTCAGCAATGGCAGATAGGGCCTTGTCGGGTTGTGGATGGAAGCGGATTATCTAGAGAAAACAGGATGAGTGCATCGCAATACGTTCATTTATTGACCTTGCAAACCAACCAAGAATATTATGCTTCTTACTACAGAAGTTTGCCCATAGCTGGCGTTTCAGGTACGCTTAAACCTGTTTGCCGTGGTCAGGCAGCTCAAGGAAAAATGCATGCCAAAAGTGGAAGTATGAGAGGAATTCGTGCTTATGCTGGATACGTAGAGTCTGCAGATGGCCATCAAATAGCATTTGCCATTATTGCCAATGGCTTTAACATTTCAACAAAATCTATGATTACTAAAATGGAACCTTTCTTTAACAGTTTGGCTACATACCGAGCTCAACCGAAATAATTTCTTTCCAGAATTCTGTAATTTCCATACCCGCTACTTCAATCATTTTGGGCACAATACTTTGGTCAGAAAATCCTGGCGTCGTATTGACTTCAATTACAAAAGGCACCTCATTGACGAGCATAAAGTCAATTCGAGCAATAGATCTTAAATTAAGTATACTGTATATTTCCTTTGCCTTTTGTTCAATTAATCTTTGGGCAGCTTCAGATATCCTTGCCGGAGTTATTTCTTGGGATTTCCCTTGATATTTTGCTGCATAGTCAAAAAAATCTGTCTCGGAAACAATTTCAGTCAGAGGTAGCGATTTAATTCCATTTCTGCTTTTAAATACACCACAGGTAACCTCAGTGCCATTTAAAAATTGCTCAGCAACAATGCTATTGCCTTCTTTAAAAGCAGCTGCAATAGCATCGTCAAGAGTAGAAGGTGATTTTACTTTGGAAATTCCGAAACTCGAACCAGAATCTGTTGGTTTTATAAACAACGGAAGCCCCAATTGACCAATAAGTTGATCCAAATCAATGATGTCTCCTTTTAAAAATCTTTTTGACTGAGCTATTTCAAAACCAAAGCCTTTGAGAAATTGATTGCAATACCATTTATCAAAAGATAAAGCCGAAGATAAAACACCGGAATTTACAAAAGGAATTTGGAGCATTTCAAGGTAAGCTTGAATTAGTCCGTTTTCTCCTGGGTTACCGTGTGTATAAACAATAGCTGCGTCAATTTGATTTTCTATTGTCAGTTTTTCCCGCCAGTTTTCTTGATTAATTTCGATTAAAACACACTGTAAATGCTCCGGAAAGTGTTTAAGTATGGTATTGGCACTTTTAACAGAAATATCGTATTCAGATGAAAAACCCCCACAAATTATTCCGACGCGTTTCATGCATTTATTTTTAAACGAAATTATCTAAAATTGGTAATTTCGCAACATGAGGCTCCTTTATTTTATATTTTGGTTCGGTTTAGGTTTTAGTTTTCGCCTCTTTTTTAGGCGTATTAAGGCTGTCCGCCCTAATAAATTTAGATTTGGACGAACCATTTTTGTAAGTAACCATCCATCGGCGTTTCTAGACCCTTTACTAATTGCTAGTGCACGCAAGCCAGTAGTTTATTTTATGACGCGTTCTGATGTTTTTAATTGGTTCACTAAACCGCTTTTTTGGTTGTCACAAATGATTCCAATTTATCGGGCTCGTGATGGGGGCGATTCCCGCGAGAAAAACAAAAAAGTTTTTAAAAAAGCAACGCAAACATTAGCGAAAAATAGATGCCTATTGATTTTTGGTGAAGGCATGACAGACGACGTTTTTGAGCGGCGCTTGAAGCCTATTAAAAAAGGAGCCATAAGAATTGGATTCACAGCATTGGAAGATCTTAATTGGAGTCTTGAAATCAAAGTGCAAGGTCTAGGTATTAATTATACCAACCCAGGTGTTTTACGAAGCGAT
This sequence comes from Crocinitomicaceae bacterium, assembly GCA_030830785.1. Classification (GTDB taxonomy): domain Bacteria; phylum Bacteroidota; class Bacteroidia; order Flavobacteriales_D; family Crocinitomicaceae; genus UBA952. The sequence continues at coordinate 37,391 of JAURMI010000018.1, read as the reverse complement.
GTTCTCATAGCAGCAGCAGAGCCCATAGTTTTAAATCAATATAAGGAGTCTTATTTAGAAAATCCAAGTCGTGTGATTGCTGAGCTCAATAGAGAGTTAGAAAAACGCATGCAACAACAAATAACACACTTATATACTGATGATCAAATCAGCTTACATGAAAATGTTATGATGCTCAATCGTAAAGGAATGCATGTAAATTGCTATAATGATAAAATTTCTTTGGAGAACCGATGGCGTTATTCTCAAAGATTGGCAACATTTATTCAAGAAGAAGAATTAAAACAGGCACCATTATTTAGTGCGATTAAAAATGAAATAGATCAATATCTTGAACAATTACAACGCAAAGGTCTTAGTGAATCTGAATTGTATTGGTATGCAATTGAAGAAAATTGGCGATTAAAAATATTTTTGAAGTGCTTAATGCAACTACCACTTTTCATTTTAGGTCTTATCCCAGTTGGGATTCCGTATTTCTTTGTCAAGAGATTTGTCGAGAAAAAAATGAAGCGCAGGGTATTCTGGTCTTCAACAAAAATGGGCATGCTACTTGTAATCATTCCTCTCATCTCCATTGCTTTGATGATGATAGGAGACTTATACATCGACTTAGCCTTTTGGATTTGGCTTATTATTTTTCTAAGTATGAATGTTTTAGCACTCGGATATTATTTGTTCATGAAAAATTTAAAATTGTTATTAAAATCTTTGCGTTGGAATGCACAAAGTTTAGTTACAATTGTTAAGTCTCGAGAGCAGCTCCTTCAGAAATTAACATTATTTGATTTTTAATGCAAAATACCACACGTTTTAGAAAGCCTCAATGGCTGCGCGTAAAACTGCCAACCGGTGAGAAATACCGCAAGGTTAGAAGTCTTGTTGATGAACATAAATTGCATACTATATGCCAAAGCGGGAGCTGTCCGAATATGGGTGAATGCTGGGGTGAAGGTACGGCCACGTTTATGATTTTAGGTAATATATGCACGCGTTCTTGTGGTTTCTGTGGTGTGCAAACCGGAAAACCTGAAAATGTCGATGAATTTGAGCCAGGACGGGTTGCCAATTCTGTTAAAATAATGGGTGTTAAGCATGCTGTTCTAACATCTGTTGATCGAGATGATCTCAAAGATGGTGGCGCACATATATGGGCTCAAACGGTAAGGGCCATTAGACATCAATCGCCTGAAACAACACTTGAAACGCTTATACCTGATTTTGCGGGCAATTGGGAAAACCTACAAATTATTATTGATGTGGCCCCAGAAATTGTTTCTCACAATTTAGAGACCGTTAGACGGCTTACAAAGCAAGTGCGCATTCAGGCAAAGTACGACCGCAGTTTGGAAGTGCTGTTTCGACTTAAAAAAGGTGGTTTGCGCACAAAATCTGGTGTCATGTTAGGTTTAGGTGAGTCTGAACAGGAGCTTATAGAAACTATGCAGGATTTGCGTTCTGTAAATGTGGATGTGCTGACCTTAGGACAGTATCTTCAGCCATCACCAACACATCTTCCCGTAGCCGAATTTATTAGCCCAGAAAAATTTACAATGTATCAAAAAATAGGCTTGGAAATGGGCTTTAAATATGTGGAAAGCGGCCCATTGGTGCGCTCCTCTTATCATGCTGAAAAACATTTAATCGATTAAAAAAAAACAAAAAGATTTTAAATTTTTAATGCTTCAAATTTGAATAATTGTCAAACTTTAGACGTCTGAATTAAGAGAATATTTCTTAATTTAGTACATTAATCATGCCTTATTAATATTTTCTTATGAATAAAAAATTATATTTAGTTGGTTCTCTGATAGTTACAGGTATTTTAGCGCTCGCTTATGTGGCCTATCAATCTATTGCAAAGGAAGGAATTTATGAGCAGTCTGGATTATCTGTTATACAAGAAACTAGTTCAGATGACGCCTTGTCTTGGCTTAAAGCGCGTTACATTGATGTTACCACCGGAGAGCGTGTATCCGATGAAACCTTGGCTAAAATTGAACAAGAAATTCGTAAAAAAGGAACTTCTAAATCTATAGTGTTTGAATCTTTAGGTCCAGATAACATTGGGGGCCGAACTAGAGCCATTTGCGTTGACAGATCAAATAACGATCGCGTTTGGGCTGGTGGCGTGTCGGGAGGCTTGTTTGTTTCCAACAATAAAGGGAATTTTTGGGAGCGCCAGGTGTCCTATTTCGCTGCTGGAGCTAATCCTTACATATCAAGTATGACCATGACTTTAGACAATACACTTTATGTGGCAACAGGTTCAAATGACGAAGGTTGGAGTGGTAATGGTGTATGGTACTCAACAGATTTTGGTGCCACATTTCAACAGGTACCAGGAACCTCTAATTGTACAGAAGTGGCTAGTTCGGATGTAGATAATTATGTCTGGTTGGCAACGGCTTCAGGACTTAAAAAATGGAAGGTTGGAGATGCCTCATTAACGAGTGTTCCAGCTTCAAATGGAGGTTGTTTTGCCTTAAAAGTTTCTAAAGATGGCCAAGTCATAGTAGCGGCCTATGCTGCGAATAAAACGTTTGTTTCAACAGATGGAGGAAATAGTTTTACCGATAAATCGGGTTCTATTGCCAATAATCTTGTGCCAACTGGTGCAGCACGAATTGAATATGCTATTTCACCTACAAAGCAAGGCGGTAATTACTCACTCTATGCGGTGCGTACCAACTCGAATTTGCTATCGATGCATGTTTCACATGACAACGGCCAAACTTGGAATCAATTTGTTGGTCCTTCAGGCCCACCAAATGAATTTGATATCTACCGCAATCAAGGTACCTACAATAGCGTTATTTCTGTTGATCCAACAGACAATGAAAGGTTGTTGATTGGAGGTATCGACATCTGGGAATGGAAGCAAACGGTAAACAACCCGCCATCTGGTGGTTTTGAAAAAATTTCACTTTGGTTTGTTAATCCAAGTTCTCCAACTTATGTTCACGCAGACAACCACGAAATGAAGTGGGATGACAACAACCGTTTTTATGTTGGAAATGACGGCGGAATCGGTATTTCAGCAAATAAAGGTCAGAGTTGGTTACCGGCGAACCGTGGTTACAACGTAACGCAATTTTATGGTATTGCATTTGATGCAGCAGGTCGTGTAATGGGAGGCGCCCAAGATAATGGTACGCTTTACAACGACTTCTCATTATCTACTTATCACGAGTTCCGTGAAGTAAATGGCGGTGATGGTTTTGAGTGTGAAATTTCTTTTTACAATCCTAATGTAATGTTCTCTTCTATTTATTACAATAGTATTTCCCGCTCCGGTGACCGAGGAGTAAATTGGACCAATTTTGCACCGAATTTGCCTGGAACTTATGATCCTCCTGGTACAGATGGTAGTCCAAACCACCCTTTCCATACAGAATTATTCTTTGCCGAATATTACGATCCAAATTCACAAGATTCTGTTACATACATTCCAAAGAAAAATTTTGGTGCCGGTGAAATGTTGCGCATTCCATCGTTGGCTTCTGGCGACACGATTACAATGTCAGCGCCAACTGCGCTCTATTTTGATGACACCTTGTATTACACGCCATCTTTAACCTCAAATGGGGTCAACTATGGTCTAAATCCGGCAACAGGCGAAACGGTTGATATGGGTTCAGATACTGTTATTTTCAATGTAGCTTGGGACACGCTTCGCATTGCTGACCCTTATCAATCTTGGTTTTTAGTATATGTTAATGCCAATGGCGGTGAACTATGGGGAACGCGCAATGCTGCTCGTTTCTCGGTTACAAATCCAGGTTGGATTTGCGTGGCTAAAGGAATCGGAGGTGGCAATTGGAATTCTGTGGATGTAGAATTTTCTAGAGATCTCAACCACTGTTATATAAGTGCTGGAAATGGAATTTGGCGACTTGACGGTCTTGGTAGCGTTTATACAAGTAATCCTAACTTCTATTCAGAGGCAGGATACGTTACCCAAGGTGCAACTTCAACACCTCCCACGGCCACAACACTAACTAAAATTACGAATACATCTTATGAAGGAATCGCAATCAATCCAAATGATGCAAATGATTTGGTATGTTTTGCAAGTTTCAATGGTACAAATAAGCGTTCAAATAATGCAACTGCAGCAACACCAACCTATACCAATTTGGGTTCCATAGTTTCTGGTATTGCTACATATGACGGTATTATTGATCGCAACGATTCGGACATTTTAGTAGTTGGTACTTCAAACGGTGCATGGGTCACTGAAAACGGAGGTGCTACATGGGAAAATGCCTCAACTGGTTTTGAAGGCACCCCGGTTTTTGAGGTTCGACAAAGTTGGCGTTCTTTTGATGAAGGCAACGGAAGGCCAGGAGAAATCTACTTGGGAACCTTTGGACGAGGAATTTGGCGAACAACTCAATATCTTGGTACCAACAATGATTTGGGTACGCCAGCACAAGAATTTAAAACTAAATTAAGAACTTATCCTAATCCAACTAAGGAGAATACTAATTTGACTTTTGAATTAGCTCAAAGTGGAAAGGTTCAAATTGAGGTTTATTCAATTACAGGTCGCTTGGTATGGAGTAAGAGTCTTCAAATGGCCGAAGGAACAAATCAGTTAAACATTGATAGTGCTGATCTGCCTTCTGGCACCTATATTGTCAAATTTAATTCAGGAAAACAATCTGATAGTGCCAAATTTATTAAATTGTAATCCAAATGAAATCAAATTTAAAAGGAGGCCTTGGCCTCCTTTTTTTTTAAATTACATATAAAATTTTGATTATACCACAGAGGGTAAAATTTAAATTAGCACTTTGATTCTTTTAAAGCTAGTACAACAAAATTATTGATAAGTAACTCACCACCCGAAGAAGAAACCTCAGGGTGAAATTGCACACCATAATGTGGCTTTTTTTTATGCTTCATGGCTTCGTTATTACATGATTTGGAACTAGCCAATAAGTTAAAGCCTTTTGGTACGGTAATATGTTCGCAATGATCTTCTTGCATAAAAACCTTTTGAGCCAATCCATCAAACAAAGGATCTTTCTTTTTAAGAATTATTTCATGCAATTGCCGATCTTCAGCCATAGGAGTAATTTGTGCTCCATACTGAAGCCCTAGAATTTGATGCCCAAAACATATTCCGAGTATTGGTTTTGAATACCCTTTTACCCATTCAAAACTATTCATATAAGGAAGCGGATTAATTTCTGTGAGTAAAATGGGCGCTCCAGAAATCACCACACCATTATATTGATTGAGCACTTTGTAATTGATATCGTGCAATCCAATAATTTGCACCGTAGTAGATCTTTCTATGATTCTAGAAATATCCCGTACTTTATTAGAACCGCAATTTATTAAGGCAATCATTTCTATTTATACGTGAAAACACAACTAATTGGTCTGTGGTCACTAATTGTTTTTGGGTGAATTTTAAAATTTGACACACTTAATTTAGGACTGTGAAAAAAGTAGTCAATTCGTCCTGCTGGTAATTTTCCAATGTAAGTAGCGCCTAAACCAAAAATATTGCCTTGGAATGCATCCCTTAACACCATATGAAATTGATTATAAGTGTAGGACATGGGTGTGTCATTGAAATCTCCACAGACTATAACAGGGTATGGTGAATTTTTTAGATGTTCGACAACGCGTCTTGCTTGATTAGCTCTTTTTTGAAAGGCGCTTTTTAATTTTCTATACGCGGCAAATAAGCCTCTTTTACTTTGATAGTTTGCCAAGGTTCCGCCACCAATATTTGAATCAGATTTAAGGCCAATAGATTGTAGATGGACATTATAAACTCGTAAAGTGTCCGTATTTTTTACAATATCGGCAAAAATACAATAATTAAAATCTTGAGGGCTTTGTGAATCAAACATCACATCGCCTTTAGAAATGATGGGATATTTTGAAAAGATTGCGATTCCGTAATTTTCATGTGTTCGTCTTTTGTGTGCACTTCGCTCATGGTATTCCTTCGATCCCATAATGCGATAAATTGAATCCATAATTTCAAAGCGCGTCGGTTTGTCTTGGCGATAAAACTCTTGCAGACAAAGCACATCAGGTGCTTGGCCGTTAATAAACGAAAAAATTTGGTCACGATTTTTCAGTGCATTGTTAAAGTCAGGATTAAATAAATCAAAAAGTCGAACATTAAAACTCATTACTGAGAGTCCTTTTTGTGGATCTGAATTATTAGCATTATTTCCTAAAGAAAAATTCCTAAAATGTAATTTACCACCAATTACCAACACAATTAAGCAGATAATTGCCCATTTTGATCGCATTAAAGCCCAGATAACAAGCCAACAAATAGTCAATACCAAAAGAATCGGGTATGACAGCCCAAAAAATGGTAAAAGTGGGATAGTAGAAGGATGAATAAACGGAGCTACATAACTTAGGAGCAATCCAATTAGACTGCATACCGTCAGTAGCTTAAAGGGCCATGATAAGATGAAACTCTTCGATTTAGACATCTTTACTTTGTTGGAATAAAAAATCTTTTTCTTCTTTAGTAAGACCGTCGTAGCCCTTTTTTGAAATCTTATCCAAGATCCGATCTAATTGAGCTTGCTTAGTTTGTTTGTTTTCCCTGTATTGATCATCGCTAAGTGGTCTACCACCTTTTTTAACTTTGAATTTATTTTTTTTTCTTCTTAAACTAATTCCAAGCCATTTTTTATCCATCTGTGAACTCCAGAATTGCTGGATACTCCAAATGCCAAACGCCCCTCCACCAATATGAGCAAAATGCGCAATATTGTCAGCGGTACCCACAGAGGATAAATCTTTTAATAAAAAGAAAATTGCAATGTAATAAATCCGTAATGGAAGAATACCAAAAAGTTGGACTTGAAGCTGAGGCTTTGAAAATGCCAAAGCGATAAAAATAGCCATAATTGATCCGGATGCGCCTACAACTGAGAACATTTGGTTTTGGATAGCCGGAAAAATTATATGTGCGATTATTTCTGAAAGATTACCTGCAATTCCGCCCAATAGATATAGATGCAATAACCTTCTAGGTCCAAAGAATTTTTCATAAGTATTGCCCGCAAAATAAAGAAAAATAATATTGGTTAAAAGATGCCAAATACCGAAATGTGCAAATAAGGAAAGCACTATAGTCCAAGGTTGGAATAAAAGCCCTTCAAATGAACCAGGCAAGGCAAATAACCAATCAATCCAACGGTGGTCTACAGGTTTGGGTGTTGATGGGTCAATTTGTAAACGCTGCAGTGCATCTATGAATTGAATTAAAACAAAAAAACCAACATTAATGATCAAAAGTTTAATTACCATTGACCCACTACGATATTGGGATTTTATTTGCTCAATTAAAGGATTCATAGAATTGGGAATTTAGGCACTTTACCAAAAATTTGATCGGTCATTTTTACGCCATAATAAAACCATGATTGCACCAGCAATAGCCCCTCCAACATGAGCCAAGTGAGCAACATTATCGCCTTCCGGATTTTGAAAAGCCAAATATAGCTCCAAGAAAAAATATCCCGTTACAAGATACTTTGCTTTTATGGGAATAGCGAAATAGAGTCTGAATTCCGTGTTAGGAAATAGAATTGCAAATGCAGTCATGATACCAAAAACTCCACCTGAGGCACCAACCATTGGTGTTAAAGATTTAGTCAAGTACGACTCTAATGTAGGCGTAACCATGATTTGGTTATCAGTTAAATAGGCATTAATATTATCTATTAGACCATTATTGACATTTAGTTTATTTTCTAAAAAATAGTTGAATTGTTCAAGGTTCATTTGCGAAGCAAGTTCTCTTTTAAGTTGCATGATATCCATGAAGCCAATCATGTTGTAAAGGGCAAATGAACCCATTGCACTAATTAAATAGAAAATAAAAAACCTTTTGGCGCCCCATAGATTTTCTAGGTAAGCACCTAGCATCACAAATAGCCACATATTAAAAAATATGTGTAAAAAGTTACTGGTGCTGTGCATGAAAAAATGAGTCACCAATTGATAGGGTTCAAAAAATGGCGAATTGACATAATGCGCGCCAAGTGTCATCTCTAAATTAATTCCTTGATACTTGAGAATTAAACTTGCAACAAAAAAAGCAATGTTGAGAAGTAAGATATTTTTTGTGACCTGCGGTAGATTTTGAAACATAATTAGAATTTTTTTGCAAGTTGGTCAAATCCAAGCGTAAACATAATTGATTTGCCATTAGGGGTAATACTATGTTGTGGACATTGAAAAAGAGATTCTATAAAATGCTCCACTTCTTCTAGATGTTCGATTTTAAAATTTTTAGACCCAAATTTGGCCAATTTAGTAACCAAAAAATGTGCAATATCACCTTGCTCAATATTACCAAAGGCCGCTGCATTGGTTAGGTCGTCTAGACAGCTATCTAAATCTGCTTCAGTAAGTAGGGTGGGCGCTGCTTCTAGGATAAGCAAGTTTTCTTTGATTTGAAAATGAAAACCCAATTGATTCCATAAACTTTTTTGACTTTGCCATGTCAGTTTGGCTTCTTTTTCGAGTGGTTTTTCTATGGCAAAAAGTAGGGTCTGAGACTCCAAGGGTTGTGAAACGAATTGCTGCATTAATTTATCAAATAGGATTCTATATTTTGCTCTTGGTACATCTATAATTAAAAACCCTGATTTAATTGGATTGATTAAGTACCTTTCGTGAAGTAAGAATTGATGGCTCATCGATGAGGATTCGAAGAGTAAATTTTGATCTATTTGTTTTTGCTCAGTAATTTGATAGAATTGCTGCCAATCCTCCTCCTTAGTCTTGGAATTCCCAAATCCAGATTGCTGCAATGCAGGACTATAATTTTTTTTGTGTGATTGGTCTTGGTTTTGGGCGCTGTTGAAAGGGTTGTACGATAGATCAACATCAATCTGAGGCAATATTGGTTCAGATTTCCTTATGGAGCTTGGAACATCAAATGCACTTTGTGCTTCAAAATCGAGTGTTGGGAAAATATTGTGTTTTCCAAGAGCTTGTCTTACACTACTCAATAAAATGGAATAAATGAAGCGGTCTTCTTCAAATTTTATTTCTGTTTTGGTCGGATGTATATTCACATCAATTTTATGTGGATCTACTTCTAGAAAAATACAATATGAGGCAAAATGTTTTTCACTAATTATGCCATTATAAGCCTTCGAAATGGCATGGTTAAAATAGGAATCTTTAAAAAAACGGTGATTGACAAATAGATATTGCTCACCCCTACTTTTTTTTGCTAGGCTGGGTTTCCCAATATAGCCCTGAATGCGAACAATATCGGTTTGCTCCTCAATGGGTACAAGTTTTTCGTTGCTTCCTTTCCCAATTATGGTGGAAAGTCGCATTCTCAAGTTTGCAATTGGTAAGTTGAATATATCTTGCGCGTTGTGCTTGAAAATAAAATGTATGTCAGGATGTGCAAGAGCAACGCGTTCAAATTCAGTTTGGATATGGCTCAGTTCTATTGCATCGCTTTTTAAAAAATTCCTTCTAGCAGGTACATTATAAAACAGATTTTTTACTTCAATCGAAGTTCCTAAATTGCAAACAACTTCTTTTTTGCTTGTTATTTTATTTCCTTCAATTTCTACTTGAATCCCTGTAGATTTTTCTTTTTGTAGCGTCTTAAGTTTTATTTGCGCAATCGCGGCAATAGATGCTAAGGCTTCGCCCCTAAACCCCTTAGTTTGAATTGAAAAAAGTTCTGAAGCCTTTGTTAATTTACTGGTTGCATGTCGCTGAAAACATCTTTCAGCATCGATGTCATCCATGCCAATGCCATCGTCAATGACTTGAATTAATGTTTTCCCTGCATCTTTGACATGCAATTGAATTTGGGTGGCACCAGCGTCTACAGCATTTTCTAATAATTCTTTTACTACCGAAGCTGGCCTTTGAATGACCTCACCGGCTGCAATTTGATTGGCAATGTGATCGGGTAATAAATTGATAATACTCATGCTGGGTTCACACTTCAAGGTGCCCAACAAATGTACATATTTCCTAGAATTTAGTCAAGACTAAATCCTTACGATTGTGCCTGTATAGGTAGAATTTTCTTTTGGTAGCGGTTGCTCCAAAACTACTTTCCAAATGTATGCTTTTTGAGCTGGAACCATTTGTCCGGAGCGTATATCGATGCCGTCCCAAGGTTGTTGGTAATCTGAGGTTTTATAAACGACAGCTCCATTGTCGGGATCAATGATGAGCATTATAAATGGTATTTGTCTGATGGTGAGCGCATAAGGCATAAAGGTAGCATTGCGCTCATCGCGTGAATTCGTATTGAAGGCATTTACTGCTAGCAAGTTATAATCGTCATTAGCCGTTATTTTAATCTGGGTACTTTCTTTGCATCCATCCAAAATACCCTCGACATTTATCGTATATGTTTTTGCTTTGAATGCAAGTAAATCGGCCCCATTATTTTGCTGATTTAACAAATCGCTAGAACTCCAATTAATTTTAGTTGCGTTAGTTTCAGCTTTGATATGAATGCGAGGTAAGCCATCAATGTAAGAGATGGCATCTGCATCTAATGAAACACTTAGCGACTCACACGGTTTAGGTATCACCAATGCAGGACTTGATTCTTCATTTGGCTTGTTTTGTTCTAAAATCGGACTAGATATTTTCTGTGAAATCTCAGTTTGCTTGTTTTGGCTTGAAAAAGTAGCAGATTCCTTGTTGATTTGCTCTATTGTGGCTATTTCTGTATTATTCTCCGTGTCATTTAAAAACTCAACGCCTGAAACAAGCTCAAGTGAGTCTGTATCAACGATATTTCCAAAGACACATTTTATTTGATTTGAATGGTTTTGGCTAGTGCTGCTGGTGTTTGCATCACTTTTTTCATTTTTATCTGCAATAGTATTATTTTTTTGTTTGGAGAACTGTTTGGTGGGTTTGTCGTTTGATTGCATGATTGTATTGTCGCTAGAGAAGAAAATAGCAAACATCAACCAAGTGGCAGTACCTAATAAACCTAAAATAAGTATAGTGCTAAAGAAACCAATTTGAAACCAAGAAGAACTACCTTTAGATCCGGGTAGCTTTTTGGAGAGTTGCTCCCAGGCTTTCGGGTCATAATCATAGGAGAATTCATCTACTAATGATTTGATATTTTTTTCAAATTGATCTTTCATATTTTATCAATCAGTGTAAAATCATCTTTTAAAAGGCGTTGCAAATTCATTTTTGCTTTAGCCAAATTGGATTTTGATGTTCCTTCAGAAATTCCTAGTAACGAGGCAATTTCTTTATGACTAAGTTCTTCCATTACGTAAAGATTAAAAACTGTACGATAGGCAGGCGATAACTTAGCAATGGCTTCATGGGCAAGTTTAGCTTTTTGTTGTGTTTGTTCCAATAATTCGTTTTCTAGCATTGGATCAGCGGACATGGATTTAAAATCATTATCCTGATCAGATAAAAACGGATTTTTTTTGGCTTTGCGCAAGTGATCAATAGCGCTATTGCTCACAATGCGTCTTATCCAGCCCTCAAGCGAACCTGAAAAATCAAAATATTCCAATTTGTCAAAGACCTTTAAAAATGAAATTTGGAGCACTTCCTGTGCGCTATCGCGTTCGCTAATGTAACGCATACAAACAGCCATCATTTTACCATAATACATCTTGAAAAGGCGTTCTTGTGAACGACGGTCGCCTTTAAGGCAACCCTCTACAATTTGTATTAGTTCTTTATGCTGCTCCAATTTTCAATATCTTAAAAACGCAAGTTAACCTTTAGGGTTGCCTTAAAAACGCAAAGGTTGTCTATTTTAGATTAAAAAAAGCATTTTTTTCTCAAGTATGCGTAAATTCGTCTCGCAAAATCGCAAATCAATTAAAATTTAAAAAATGAAAGTAACGGTTGTAGGTGCAGGAAATGTAGGAGCTACCTGTGCAGATGTGTTGGCCACACGTGAAATTGCCAATGAAATAATATTACTCGACATCAAAGACGGTTTTGCCGAAGGCAAGGCTTTAGATATTTGGCAAACAGCCCCTATTAATCTTTATGATTCTAGAACCATAGGATGTACAAACGATTATGCCCGAACATCAAATTCAGATGTTGTTGTTATTACTTCAGGATTGCCACGTAAACCAGGTATGTCTCGTGACGATTTAATAGCCACCAATGCGGGAATTGTCAAAAGTGTGACTGAAAATGTGGTTAAGTATTCCCCCAACGCAATTGTTATAGTTGTTTCCAACCCATTGGATGTAATGACCTATTGCGCCTATTTAAATGCTAATTTACCATCTTCAAAAGTGTTTGGAATGGCCGGTGTCCTCGATACGGCAAGGTATCGTGCCTTTTTAGCTGAAGAGCTTAATGTTTCGCCTAAAGATATTCAGGCTGTATTGATGGGTGGCCATGGTGATACAATGGTTCCTTTACCTCGTTATACAACAGTTGGTGGAATTCCTGTCAGTGAATTGATTGAAGAAAATAAGTTGAATGAAATCATAGAACGCACAAAATTTGGTGGAGGAGAAATTGTAAAATTATTGGGCACTTCCGCATGGTATGCTCCGGGTGCTGCTGCGGCTCAAATGGTTGAGGCAGTTATTAGAGATCAAAAGCGTATTTTTCCAGTTTGCGCTTGGCTCAATGGTGAATACGGTTTATCAGACATTTATTTAGGTGTACCTGTAGTTTTGGGTAAAAATGGAATAGAAAAAATTATTGAACTTCAATTAAATGAAGAGGAAAGTAAACTTCTAATTGACTCGGCAGAGGCAGTTAAAGGTGTTATGGATGTTTTAGACAAGATGAATGCCAATCAATAGTTTGTTTTCGAATTTGTTCAATGAATTATATTGATGAAAACCGTAGGAAGACACCTGCGGTTTTTTATTGTCCTTCAATGGCGCCAATATCTGGCGGATTATTTCTGCCTTGCCCAAAAATATCGGTTATTACAGCAGTACTTATTCCATTGTTACTCAGAGATGAATTGTTAGCAAAGGTGAAATCTCTTATAATGGGGTCTGTAAATAACGGTGGTGAATTCCATAGGATATGTGCCCCGTAAAACGAATCATTGTATGTGGTTTCTGATTTTAATACGCTGTAATCAAAGTCAAAATTGAGTTGCACCCCTGCCATTTGAATGGTGTCCATGGCAATTTCGGTATTTAAATTCCCATAAATTACACAGTTTTTAAAAACACCTTCATTGATACTAGAAACGAGTGTTTGATTGATATTGTAATCATTATAATAATTACTAATTCCTACCGCTGGATTAGTCGAGGCACCATAACCCAATAAATCACAATGATTAAAATTAAAATCTCCACCTTGTAGCATTAAAAGGGCATGGGTTGCACATTGAGAAATAAGACAATTTTCGGCTTTGACTTTTGCGCCCGCATAAATGAAAATACCGTAACGTGCCTCATTATAAATTTGGGTATTCTTAATATCCAAAGTATAGGAGATATTATTGGGGTCCTCACTATATAAATGTATACCAGAAGTACCATTCTTTAATATCGCATAATTTATACTGCAAGGCAGCGCTTGGTGCAGATAAATACCATAATATTGACCAGCAACATCTTGATATTCTTGTTCTAATCTATCGCCAAGAAAAAGCACTTCATTGCCTGCTTGTCCTTCAATTTGTAAGGAGCCTTTATAAACATAGAGTAGCGCATTTTTATGCAGATGCACTTTAGTTCCAGCTTGAATCGTAAGGCTTTTCGCCGAATCAACAATAGCAGCACCATAAATAACATGAGGTTTGTCGTTGGGCCAAATGCCTTCATTTAAATCTAATGAATCGAGCTGAAAGTTGGAATAATGAAAATAAGCATCTTGCCCCCAAGCCGCCAATTTAACAAACTGATCTTTTTCATTTGTGCGAAAGCGGATAGAGTCTTCAATTATGAGCGGATTGGTCGTATTATTAACCTGTAGCGTTACTTCTACAAAAATAAATAAGGAGTCTTTGGATTCAAGGATTAAGTCCTTGTGTGAAGTGCCAGATTTTCCGTCTACGTTAATGCGATAAACAGAAGAACTGCCGCCCATGAGCTCAATTTCATCGATTTTCAAGCTTCTGAGGTCCTCATTGTAAATTTTAAATGATTTGGTAACAGAACCAACTGTTGTAAAAACAGTGTCAAAAACTAAGGTATCTGTTGAGAATGTTAGATTGGCTTTAGAAAGAAGGATTTGTTTATTACAAGAGCTTAACATACCCCAAAATAGGAAACCAATAAAAGTAAATATGCTAAGAATCCAACGCATGATACAAAAACGTGTAAAGCTAATTATTATTGGCGCCTTAGCTCAATTTTAAATAAAAATGTTGCTTGGCTTGTCCCGGCTTCGGACTTAAAATACCAAAATGAAAGCAATCTGCACTAAAATGAAATGTGGAAGCGCCACATAATTCATTCCAAATGTTTTTGTTGATTTTGCTCGTTCTGTGTCCACTTAAAATCACTAAGGTTTGAGGATGGAAATCAATATTTGAATACCAGGATTTAAAAAAAATGAAGTTTTCTTCTGATAAAAACAAAATATGAGGTTCAAGCAAATAAGTTATTTTAGATTTTTCAGAATTTATCCTATTAAACTGCTCCAGACGAAAATCGGGTAAGGCGTGTGCTAATTTTTGAATAAAATGTGTCGTTTTTTTATTTATTGCTAATGAATCCCGAAAATGAGTACTCTTCATTTTAGCCCTAGCAACGACATCTACCAACCAGTAGGCAAAAGGAGAATGTGTTCCATGTCGGCCTTTGGCTTTCAAATAAAAACTCAAGTACGCGATGCAATTGAACATTCGACAAAGTAAATAAAAACTTTATTTTATGCTTATTTTTGTAGGCAAAAAAAGTAGCATGATTCCCGTAACCGTATACAGCGAAATGACCCCCAATCCTTCAACGATGAAATTTGTTGCAAACAAATATTTGCTACCTACAGGTGCGTCAGTTGAATTTGAATCTAAATCATCGGCCAAGGGTTTTTCTCCGTTAGCAGAAGCACTTTTTGATTTCCCTTTTGTGTCAAAGGTATTTATTGCGGCAAATTTTATAACAATTGCCAAAACAGATAACGTCCCATGGGATTTTATTACAATGGAACTTAGAGAGTTCATTCGTGAATGGATAAGTTTTTCTAAAGAAGTGCTTATCGCAATGCCAAGTCAAGAGCAATCTTTTGAATCTAATGAACAACACTTGGATGTTGTAAATATGGAATCAATAGTGTCAAAATCGTTTGAATCTTCTGAATTTGACGAAGCAATAATAGATTTATTGGATCAATATGTACGGCCAGCAGTTGCAAACGACGGAGGCGCTATCGATTATTTAGGTTTTAGCCAAGGTACAGTTACTGTACTTTTAAAAGGGTCTTGTGCTGGTTGTCCTTCATCGACAGCAACTTTAAAAGGTGGTATAGAAAACCTGCTCAAACAACATATCGATGCAGTAAAGGAAGTCGTTGCGTTTAACCAATAATTTCCAATTTTTTATTGGCTACTTGCCAATTTTGCATTATATTTAAGTGAACAACATCATTAATTGGTTGTTTCAGCACTGCCTTTATGTCCAATTCTACAACTCAATATCCAATTGCAGCAGCACTTAAGTCTTTTTTTGGCTTTGATCAATTTAAAGGAGCGCAGCAAGAAATTATAGAAAATGTGTTGGCCGGCAGAAATACATTTGTGTTAATGCCTACAGGTGGTGGTAAATCGCTATGTTATCAGCTGCCATCCATGTTGTTACCAGGAACATCCATCATTGTTTCGCCTTTGATTGCTTTAATGAAAAATCAAGTCGATGCAGTGCGTGGATTCTCTCAGACAGGCCAAGTAGCTCATTTTTTAAATTCATCTTTGTCAAAAACAGAAATTGCACAAGTTAAATCAGATGTAGTTAATGGACATACAAAAATGTTATATGTTGCTCCAGAATCGCTTACAAAACAAGAAAATATTAATTTCTTAGCCTCTGTTCAAATCTCTTTTTTCGCCATCGATGAAGCCCACTGTATTTCTGAGTGGGGTCATGATTTTAGACCAGAATACCGCAGGCTGCGCGAGATTTTTGAAAAGATTTCCAATGTCCCGATCATTGCACTGACCGCAACAGCAACGCCCAAAGTACAAAATGATATCCAAAAAAATCTAAACATGTTGGATGCAGATGTTTTTAAATCTTCGTTCAATAGGGGCAATTTATATTATGAAATAAGACCAAAGCGCGAAGTTGAAAAACAAATCATTAAGTATATTAAACAGCATGATGGTCAAAGCGGGATTATTTATTGTTTAAGTAGAAAAAAAGTTGAAGAAATTGCCGAGCTCTTGCAGGTTAATGGCATCAATGCACTTCCCTACCATGCAGGTTTAGATGCGACTACACGAGCAAACCACCAAGATGCTTTTTTAATGGAGGAGGTCGATGTTATCGTGGCAACGATTGCTTTTGGAATGGGGATTGACAAACCCGACGTGCGTTACGTTATTCATCATGACATACCTAAATCAATAGAAAGCTATTATCAAGAAACGGGTCGGGCGGGTCGCGATGGTGGTATTGGAGAGTGTATAGCATTTTATAGCTACAAAGACATCGAGAAATTGGAGAAATTTCTTCAAGGAAAAGCAATTACCGAACAAGAAATTGGAAAGCAATTGTTGCATGAGATTGTTTCCTATGCTGAAACTTCAGTCTGTCGAAGAAAATTTATTTTGCATTACTTTGGTGAAGAGTTCAATGCATCAAATTGCCAAGATAAATGCGACAATTGTAAGCATCCACAAGAAAGAATTGATGGCGCTGAATTTCTTACCCAATTACTCAGAGTGGTAAGCGCCCTAGATCAAACTCAAAAATCTAAACATTACTGTGCTTTTCTTTCAGGTCATATTAATGCAGATATAAAAGCCTATAAACACGATGCCCATCCATTATTTGCCACAGGAAAACAGCATGATGAGCATTTTTGGAATGCAGTGATTCGACAAGCTGTAGTGGGGGGATATCTATTCAAGGACATTGAAACATTTGGTACACTCAAGCTCAGTGATAAAGGTGCTAAATTTCTAAAAAATCCTACCGCATTCCAACTGTATAAACAGCACGATTTTACAAATACCGATGACGATATTCTTCTCAATCAAAAAGGAGCTGTATTTGATGAGATTTTATATAAACAATTGATTGATTTACGTAAAAAAGTGGCCAAAGAAGCTGGCGTTCCTCCTTTTGTAGTTTTCCAAGAGCCATCCATAAGGGAGATGTGTTTGCAATACCCTGTCGAATTCGATGAATTGACAGCTATACAGGGGGTAGGTGCAGGAAAAGCAATGCGATATGGAGATGCATTTTTAGAATTAATTGCACATCATGTAGCAGCGCATCAAATTGAACGGCCACAAGATTTTGTTATGAAATCTTTGGTGAATAAATCAGGATCCAAGGTTCAACTTATTCAAAATATTGATCGTAAATTACCTTTAGAGGACATCGCAAAATCTCAAGGAAAAACATTTGATTCCATATTGGAAGAATTGGAAACTGTCGTATACTCTGGTACAAAGCTTAACCTTGATTATTATTTATCTGAGCTTCTCGATCAAGATAATCAAGAAGAAATCATTGACTATTTCTTAAATGCAGAATCAGATGATCTTGTCTCGGCCTATCATGAATTTGATGGGTCCTATACTGAAGAAGAGCTTCGCTTGGTAAGAATTAAGTTCCTATCAGTTTATGGCAATTAAAGCCGAATGTGTTATTTATAGAGCAATTTTGAAACTGAATTGCGCGTTACACTGTGATAATTTTTCTTTGTGATATTGAATATTTGGCGTGCAAGTTCAAGCCCTTTGGGGCTTTTACTTAATGCCTCGTAAATTGGCAACACATATTTTCTCCTCCCAATTTTTGTTAAAAAGGCGGTGATTTTGGGTTGAATTTCAAATGCATATTCTGACTGTGCGGCCAAAACAAACCAGTCGCATAAAATTTCACTATTCCCCGATGAACTAAAATTGAATTGTTCATCGAGATTTTTTAATCTGGCAATTGGTGTTTGTGTTGAAAGTGCCCTAATAAACAATTGCCACTCTTGTATAATATAGTCATTGTATTTGACGTCAATTAGCATCTTTATGCGCTTGGATTTTCCATTTTTTTTAATCCATTTGTATTTCACTTTCGCCCCAAAAGGATCTTTGCCACTATTGAAGTCAGTAGCCTTTTTTTCAATTTCAGTGATTCTCGATGCATTTATTTTGGCACAATTATTTGGTAACCCAGAATTATAGATCCATTCTTGAAAATTGAATTTGTTTTTGGATGGCTCGATTAAATGCGTTTTTAAGTAATCAATAAAGCCTTCTGCTGAAATTGTTCTAAAAGCGAAATGGTTAAAATATTTCTTTAAAAAGCCATCTAAGGCCACACGACCATAGTTCTGTTCCAAAGTCCTAAAGAAAAAAGCGCCTTTTACATAGGCAATATCAGACATGGCTATATCAGGATCCTTATTGACTAAATCCAAATGTAATTTACTTTGTTCATAAGTCCCATCATTTTTCAACTCAGCGATGGTTTGTTCTAATTCTCTAAATTCAACTTGGGCTAAAATATCAGCAATCTCTTTTCCACGCAAGGCTTCCATGATTCTTTGTTCGAAATATACAGTAGTACCTTCATTGAGCCAAAGATCAGACCAAGTTTCATTTGTTACAAGATTGCCAGACCAAGAATGGGCTAATTCATGAGCCAAAACCGAAACAAGACTCTTATCACCTGTAATCAGTGTAGGATTAGCAAAAGTGAGCATTGGATTTTCCATGCCTCCAAAAGGGAACGAATAGGGGAGTACCAAAACATCATACCTTCCCCATTGATATGGCCCGTATAATTGCTCTGCAACGCGCATCATTTGAGGTAAGTCTTCAAATTCTTTAACACAAGTATCTAATAGTTCTTTCTCTGCATAAATACCACAATTCTGGCCTAAGTCTTTAAATCCAATATCTCCAACAGCCAATGCAATTAAATAGCTTGGTATGGCCCTTTTCATCTCAAAATGATAAAGGCCATTTGAATTTTTTCGGATCGGATTATTGGCACTCATAAGCGCCAAGAGATCACTTGGAACTTTAACCTCAGCACTGTATGTGAATCGGTTTGAGGGTGCATCTTGAATCGGAATCCAAGTGCGTGTTAAAATCGCTTGACCTTGGGTATATAGAAAGGGTTTGGTCTTTGAGCTAGTGAGGTTGGTGTCGAGCCAATCTAAAGCGTCAGAAGCAGTAGTGGTTTGATAATAAATATTAACCAACTGGGTAGTGCTATCTACCTTGACCATTAAGGCTTGGCCTAACAAGCTATCCTTGTCCATTGGGCCAATGGTGAAGTCTGTCTCCGCTTCATTGTTTTTGGGTCCAAGTGTCACCTTTTGAATAAGGAGTCCTTTCATGTCAAATATCGCTGATTGTGCTCCTCGATTGTTCATTTTGTGCCGCGCTATGCCATAAATCGTTTTGGACTTAAAATCAACTTCAAGCTCAAGATGAAGATGTTGGGTATTGATTTGCTTGAAATTGGCATAACTATGCACGTCTTTATCAAGTGGGATGGTTTTTTGTATTTCATGCTGAGAATTGTAGGGTTTCCCATTACATGACCATAAAAGCAATAAACATAAAAAAATGAATAAAATTTTCATGGCTTGGTTATAAGTTGAATATGTCCAAAAATTTCTTGGGGTCCTAGAACACCATATGTAATTATACCATTTCTTAAGGCATCAAATTCAAAGGCTTTGGGTACTAAAAGAATGTTCTTTTCAGAACGCTGATGGCTTATACTTCGCGACATTTGACCATTTTCGAGGTCTATACGCACCAAAGCCCCTACATTCCTATTTCGACTCAAACTAAAAGCATTAACTTCTTCTAAACCTTGTCTAAATTGCCCACCTTGATCGTAATTGGAGGCAGCATCATTAAATATAAAATTAAACGATTGATTGTCAAGATAACTGCAGTATGAACTGTATGGCCCGTAGTCATTAATACTGACCTGCGTTTTTGGAATCCTTTGTTCCCATCGAAGGCTTCCCGCTGTATCGATACAAAATGCAACAATATCATTATAGTAATAATAATTTGTTGTCATGCGCTGACCTGTCTGATTATTGATATTTGTGCTTGTGTATACATAATACTTTTCTAAAGAGCCCACATAGCTCCCATCATTTAAAGTAAAAATATCACGCACTTGGTATCGTGAGAGCTGCGGATCATCGCTGCGTCTTTCCATTCTTCTTTGAATTCTCTGTTGATCGCTTGATCTATGCTCGCTAAGCATAATCGTTTGGGAGAAAGGTAAAAAACCTAGCGCCATCACAGAATCAGCTGATAGATTTAGCTGTACATTAAAAAATCCATCTTGCATTCCATCCCAATCACTATTGCTGTAGATACCAAAAAGTGTCAGTCGATCTGCAAATTGAGTATTCATTACAAAATTAGAGATGCGCTTTCCTTCTAAATCAAAGGTATAATCTTTTAAGCCCTCATTATTAAATTGATAAACATGAAGGTTTTTAAATGTTTTTCGTACCCTAATACCTTGATTATCAATTGCCATTAATTCAATTACACCAATAAAAAATTCTCCATTGTTGGTTAATAAGTAATCTTCGATTGTGCTCAAATTCGCATCAAATGGCAACCCATATTCTCCCTTGCTTAAACTGTTTAGTTTTTGGTCATACACTGAGTATCCGTACGTATCTGAACCATTTCTTTTTCCTGGTATTTGATAAAATGCAGCGAAATGCGATTGATTTGGAGCTTGAATAATGGAAAAGTTTGGCAATGCGTTTGGTCTTACATCGACATACTGCATTATTTGTTTTTCCTCAATTAAATTCAATTCAGCATCCAATATTTTTACAAAGAGTTTCATTTCTTTACCATCGCGATCGGCAATAAAAATAAAATGTCGTTCATTAAAACGCAGTGTTTCAATATAGTAGCCAAAGCCCTCCATAGTAACAGGTTTAATACGCTCATTAGCAATAGCTTGCATATTTTCAAAAAGCGTGAGTGAATTATTGCCTCCGCTTAAATTATTGACGCTATGTATAGTGGAAAAGGCGTTGTTTTGGCCCGGTAAAATATCAATCAATCGTCCTTTACTACGTTGAAAGTTTCCCCATTGCCAATCGATTTGTTGGCCCTTAACACCTATTATTGTACTTGATAAAAAAATTAATAAAAGGTAAAATTTCATTCGTTGATGGATTGAATACCTAAATAATTTGCTGGACTAATTCGTTTAAGCTCTGACTTGATTTGCTCTGAAATATCAAGTTCATTTATAAAAGCATGAACACTTTCTTTTGTTACAAGTTCATTTTTTCTTGTAAGTCCTTTGAGTGCTTCGTAAGGTTTTTCAAATCCTTCTCTGCGCAATATGGTCTGAATTGCTTCTGCGACAACTGCCCAATTTTGCTCTAAATCATCTTCAAGCGCTTTATTATTTAATAACAGTTTGTTTAGACCTTTTAAAGTTGCACCAAAGGCAATTAGACTATGGGCAATCGGCACACCGATTACTCTTAAAACAGTTGAGTCAGTAAGGTCACGCTGTAAGCGAGAGACGGGCAATTTAGCCGCTAAATGTTCAAATAATGCATTTGCCAGCCCAATGTTGCCTTCGGAGTTTTCAAAATCTATAGGATTTACTTTATGTGGCATTGCCGAAGATCCAATTTCACCTGCTTTAATTTGCTGTTTGAAATAATCCATGGAAATGTAAGTCCACATATCGCGGTCTAAATCTAGAAGTATATTATTGATACGCTTCATACAGTCAAATAGGGCGGCAAGGTTGTCGTAGTGCTCTATTTGAGTAGTAGTTTGGGAACGATCAAGACCTAATATCTTATTAACAAAGTGATTGCCAAAAGCAACCCAATCAGTATTGGGATAAGCTACAAAATGTGCATTAAAGTTTCCTGTAGCTCCGCCAAACTTAGCTGGGATTTTTATCATCTGTAGCAATTCAATTTGTTTTTGAAGCCGTTCTCCAAAGACTTGAATTTCTTTACCCAATCGAGTTGGAGATGCTGGTTGGCCATGAGTTCGCGCCAACATAGGCACATCTTTCCATTCTTTGGCCAGATGATTCAATTTGTTAAGTGTTGCTAATAAACTTGGTAAATAAACTGCCTCGATACCTTCTTTTAATGACAAGGGAATAGCTGTGTTATTGATATCTTGGGAGGTCAAACCAAAATGTATGAATTCAATGTAAGCCTCAAGACCTAAGGCATGTAATTTTTCTTTTAAAAAATATTCAACTGCTTTAACATCGTGGTTTGTAGTTTCTTCTGTTTTTTTAATCCATAGTGCGTCTGCTTGATTAAAATTTGTATAAATTGATCGAAGGGCGGCATAATGGTCTTTTGGAAATGATTTTAAGTTATCAATTCCGCTTTCAACAAGGGCTATAAGGTATTCTACCTCAACCAAAACACGATAACGAATTAGACCAAATTCTGAAAAATAAGCTTGGAGTGTTGAGGTTTTGGATTGATAGCGACCGTCAATGGGTGAGATCGCTGTTAGGGCATTGAATTCCATATTGTATCTAAAGCACAAAGATACAATAAGCGCCAAAAATAGAAAAACCCAATACCGAAATATCGTAATTTTGGGTCATGAAAGTTTCAAAACGGTTTTTAAATTATCAATGGATTGTTTTAATTCTGATTTTTCTCGTGGTTTTTGCCGGGAGTTTTGTCCGCATATCTGGAAGCGGGATGGGTTGCCCAGATTGGCCTAAGTGTTTTGGCAAGTGGATTCCTCCAACCGAACTAACCCAATTACCCACAGATTACCGCGAGACCTATCTTCTTAAAAGACAACAAAAGGTGGAAAAGTTTTGCAATTTTTTAAATCGAATAGGGATGCAAAAAACAGCAAAAAAAATCCTCAATGATCCTGAAGTTTATACTGAAGAGGCTTTCAATGCGCGCAAAACCTGGACAGAATATATCAATCGGCTGGCAGGATTTTTAGCAGGCAATGCCATGCTTATTAGTTTTGGTTGGTTAATGTTGTTTTACCGCAAAAGAAAATGGTTGCTCTTGACCTTATTAAATTTAATATTAATGGGCATCGAGGCTTGGTTTGGATCTATTGTGGTGGCCACAAATTTGGTGCCTTGGACAATAACTATTCATTTATTTTTGGCATTGGTAATTATTGGAATCCAACTTTATTTGGTGCACCAGATGCAAAATAAAATCCGTGTGGATTTGCCTAGAAATAACACATTTAAGTGGCTAAGCTGGCTCATCTTAGGCATTACTTTTTACCAAATGTTTTTAGGTACCCAAGTTCGCGAATCTATTGATGCACTCGTTAAGCAGGGATTTTCACGAGCCCAATGGATAGAGCAACTCGGATTACCGTTTTTTATTCACCGAAGTTTCAGTTGGCTTGTGTTGATTATTTTAAGTTTCCTTTATTGGCAGAATCGTAAAAAATGGAAATATAGACGCGTTGACCTGGCGTTTTATGTATTGGCTGCAGAGCTCATTTCAGGTGTTGCTTTGGCTTATGCTGATATGCCAGGCTTGGTACAGACAGCACATTTGGTTTTTGCAACCATATTATTGGCAATATTGCTCATGATGCGTTTTGATTTTGCCAATTTCAAAAAAAAATCTCACGCTTAAAAGGCAGGCATGATGGTGCGCCTGATAGGCTCTTGTTGAATCATTTTCCATTTGTAATTCAATTGAAAGCCTGGTCTGAAAGCATTTTGCAATAGGCTGTAGCGTTGCAAATTGAATGAAATCATTACTTGTTGCTTTTTTGGCAACACAAGCCCACAACCCATACTCAATTGATTGGTACACAATCCAAGTAAAAACAATTCACCACGATATTGGTAAATAATACTGGCATTGACATAGTTGAACCCTTGGTATTTTTCATAAAATAGGCTCGCTTCAACTTTACGTATGCTGTCAAGATTGAATGATTTTTTAAGTCCTAAATTACCATGTGTTGATCTTTTTAATACGACATATAGGCTATCTGAAATTTGTAGCGAATCTGTTGTTGAGTATATCGAATTGAGGCCGCCTAATAATTGCCATTTTTTGTAGCGTATTTGTAATCCAGTATTCAAGTTGTAGTTGCTACTCATTTTCCAATCGTAAAAGCTGCCATTTGAATAATAAATTTGAGAGTTCAAAGCGTTCACCCCAATTGCTGGTCTTATGCTCCAATTACGATTCAAGGCAACATCTTTGCCAAGAATGAGGCCCAATTCAGCGTGTCTTTGTACCTGAACTAAATTGAGAAAACTGGCTTGTAAGCCTATTTTCCAGCTACCCAAAGATTGTTGAAATCTAATGTTTGAATTCAATTCTGTCACTATACTGGTATTGAAGCCTAAGAATGCAGTATTGAAATTCAAAGAGCTTGCCCGGTAGGTTTTTCGATGAACTTTGGCATCAGAATGATAGGCGACATTGCTAAAATCTAAATCGTCAGAGGCGTTGCTAATTTGTCCAAAAATTGAAAAAGGAAGAATGAGTAGGAGAACTTGAATTAACTTTTGCATCTGAGTTTTACTTATTTCTTTAAGTAAAACAACAATGGCTCATTCAATGTTACACGACATAACGATAAACAAAGTGTGTAAATCGTTAGTGTATTTTTTACACTAAGTCAAAATTAATTCTAACTTTACCTTCTAAACCAACTTAAACTATGGGTTCAAAAATAATTGGAGTGGGTAGCTGTTTGCCGTCTCTTCGCATGACCAACAATGATTTTATTGCACATCGCTTCTACAAGGATATTGATCAACCGTTTGAGGACAGTAATGAAGTGATCATTGAAAAATTCAAAGAAATTACGGGTATAGAAGAACGTAGGTATGCACAAAAAGACCAAACGAACTCTGATCTAGGTATTGAAGCTGCCAAAAAGGCTATTGAAGCTGCTCAAATAGATCCCGAAACACTCGATTATATAATTTTCGCTCACAACTTCGGCGATGTTGGATTTGCATCAAACCACCTCGATATGCTTCCAGCGCTGGCCTCAAGAGTAAAGCATGCATTGGGAATTTCCAATCCAAACTGCGTGGCTTACGATATGCTTTTTGGATGCCCAGGTTGGGTTGAGGCCCTCATTCAAGCCAATTTATTTATCAAAGCGGGTGCAGCCACTAATTGTCTTGTCATAGGTTCTGAAACACTAAGCAGAGTAGTTGACCCACATGACCGCGACTCCATGATTTTTGCCGATGGGGCAGGTGCTTGTATCTTGACTATTGGTAATAAAGAAGATGCTAGCGGAATATTATCCCATGCAACCCAGACTTTTACCAAGGATGAAGCCTATTTTTTAAATAATGGCCCCTCATTAAATTCCAAGCACCACATACACGAAAAATACATAAAAATGCAAGGGCGCAAAATCTATGAATTTGCCCTTACCAAAGTTCCAGCCGCTATGAAAATAGCCTTGGATAAAAGTGGTGTAGATATCAAGGAAGTGAAAAAGATATTCATTCATCAAG
This sequence comes from Crocinitomicaceae bacterium, assembly GCA_030830785.1. GTDB lineage: Bacteria > Bacteroidota > Bacteroidia > Flavobacteriales_D > Crocinitomicaceae > UBA952. The sequence continues at coordinate 11,772 of JAURMI010000018.1, read as the reverse complement.
CCAATGAAAAAATGGACGAAGCCATCATTGACCGCTTTTACAGATTATTTCGAGCTGAACGACCGGCAAACATTATGCCGATGAATATTCAGCTTAATGGAAACAGCTCTGTAGCAACAGTTCCCACATTATTGGATGCAGTATTACAAGGCGAATACCCTGAGCACCAATTGCGCCAAGGCGATGTCATTATATTAGCGTCAGTTGGTGCTGGAATGAATATCAATGCCGTAGTGTATAGGTGGTAATTGCTATTGTCTTGCGTCAAACAATTCATTATTTTAGTTGTTTCAATTCCAATAAGTTTCCTCTATCATGCGCGCTCTTTTTTTTATCCTTGTTTTTGGTTTGAGTATTAAGAGTTATTCTCAAGTCCCAACACTTTTTGGCCTGCTTAGGACCTCAAATCCTCCAAGTGTTCAGTTAGGCACACTCGATTTATTGACAGGCAACTATGCAACTACTAATCCAAATAGTATTGCGTCTAGTATTAACCTGACTGGAGCAGCCCTAGATTTAAATACAAACAATTACTTTTTTATCACTCAAGGTGGCTCAAACGGAACCATGCTTTCTGTAGGAATGAATGATGGCCTAGTAGCTGCCCAACAAATGATTACAAATCCAATCGCACCGAGTTATTTTGATAATTTTAGATTTAATACTTCAGATTCTTCCTTATATGGTTTGGCGCGTAGGTTCATACCCGCAGCAGGTGGGCAGCCAGGTTATGGTGAATTGTTTTTTGCATCCATAAATCCATACTCAGGCGTAGTCACACAAATTTCACAGCAATCTATTACAGATTCATACTCGCTTTCAGGAAGTGCCATTGATCCACATCAAATGGTCTATTACTTTTCTAAAGGAACTCAATTTTATGGTATAGATATGTATAATGGGCAAATTTACTCATCGCCAACACTGAGCTTTCCAGAAGGCGGAATGTATTTTGATAACTACACCTACAATTGTGCGGATACTACCATTTATGGCATCATCCGCGTTACAACAACGCCACCAATTACTGCTTATCTCGGCAAGGTAGATCCAAGTTCAGGAATTGTTACGCGAATTGCTCAAACACCACTTCAATACAATACCTATTCGGTGAACGGGAGCTCTACCATTGACCCTGAAACAGGAATTTATTATTATGTAAGTAGCCTTCCCCAAGGTGGTGTTGGGGTTATTGGCATTTCTCTTACAAGTGGTTTGTTACAAAGTGTTCATCCCGTTACGTCTTCGTCAGGTGTGCAAACCTATTTTGACATGATACGCCACCCATCTGATTGTTACAATGCTGAAATTGTTCGACCAAGTTCCATTGACGGTGGCGCAGGGCTTTCTCAAATTGAGCAATCTTTGGTTCGGGTATATCCAAACCCATTTAATGATTGTTTGCAGATAGAAGCAGACTGCCCAATAGATTTGGCCATCTTAAAAGATTTGCATGGGAAATTTGTTTGTGAAAATTCACTAGGTAAGGCATCTCTGAGCATGATGCTTAGTTCTGTTCCAAATGGAATTTATGTACTTGAAGTCCATACTAAAAATGGCATTCAAAAAATCAAGTTAGTGAAGTAAGTTTGTCTTTAGATTAACAATAAGCTTTTACTATTGGATTACTTCAAAATTGAATATATATTTTTTCGCTTCCTGGACTATGAGGTGAGTCACCTTGAATTTTGGTCAATTCTAAGTGGATATATTGCTGTCTATTTGGCGGCGAGAAACAACAAACTTACTTGGCCAGTGGCCATCTTGAATGCCATCTTGCTATTTGGACTTTTTTTTCAATTTCAGCTCTATGCCGATATGTTTTTGCAAATTTATTTTTTTTGCATTGCTATTTATGGATGGTTTAATTGGAAGGGCCAAAGGTCTACGCAAATTAAAATCCTTGGCCTTCGGCAAAAAATATTTTTGCTAGTATGCATGGCTTTGCTATGGCCGTCTCTGGCCGAGTTGGTTGCTAATCTACATCTGTTTTTTCCTACATTTTTTACCCAGCCGGCTGCTTACGCATATGCAGATTCTTTGATTATGCTTTTAAGTATTGTCGCACAGTTTTTATTGACCAAGCGTATCATGGAAAATTGGTATCTATGGATTGCTGTAAATTTGCTAGGGATTGCCGTTTACGGCTTAAAAGGGATGCTTCTTTTAAGTATTCAATATGTGGTTTTTCTTGTATTAGCGATTATTGGCACTATAGAGTGGAGAAAAGCATTGGCCAATAAATATTAGGGAAAATAGGGTTTCTCCTAAATTTAAAAATTAGTTGAGCGTTAACATACATTTTTTTATTTTTTTTTGTTAAAATAATGCTTTTAGATAGATGAAAGCTGAATTTATATAAATCGATACATGAAATTCAATATCAACACGTTAGGATTATTATTTGGCTCTCTGTTATACCTCTTGAGTTTTAGTTTAACATATGCTCAAAAGTCACCAGCTTATTTGCATCAAATCGATGACTTAGATCAATTTAATGCCCTTAAAGGACAGCCCAATACGGCAAAATTTTCAGAGGTGGAGGCCGTAAAGGTCTTGTATAAGATTTCTACCAAAAAGACATATTACATCAATTCTTCAAATCATGCCTATCACAGTACTTTTTGCCAGAAAAATTTAGGTTATTCGGGGAGCATAAGCACTTTTAATCTCGAAAACTACACACGTGTCGAGAACCGTGCTTATTTAATGGCTACAATCAATAGATTCTTTGAAGGGGCCCTTTATACTATTGAGTTTTCGGTAGCTGATAATATAACCCCAAAGCAAATTGCGCAACTATACGATATAATTATCAGCACATTTCATCTTTGCACTGCCCCGAAAGTATTTATCAATACGAGCAGGTTGCGAGAAATAAAAAATGAAATACTTGTACCAACCATTGAAGCCAATGAAATTTTTTCCGAACAAGCCACTCAGTTTTTGAACACAGGTTTAGTTTATGGTTATTTGAGAATGTTCAATGCAGAAAATGCCTTTGAATCTCAAATACAAGATATTGCTTTAATCCATGGCACGCCTGCCGAGTTGGCTCCTGTTGGGGGTGTTATAACAACTGATTTTCAGACGCCATTAAGTCATATAACGCTACTTTGTAAAAATAGGGGCACACCTTTATTGGCATCCAAAAATTGTTTAGAAGAAAAACAAATTCTAGATTTAATAGACAAGCCAGTTCGTTTTGAAGTTACCATGAATGCTTTTAGCATTTTGCCCACGACTCAAGATAGCGTTGTTTCTTTTTGGAGGCAAAAGACAAGCCAGAAAGCTTTGATACATCTCAAAAAAGACACGATTTACAATAAAATTCTCCCTATTTCACAAGTTTCTTTTTCAGATATTGCAAAAGTAGGCGGGAAGGCAGCCAATTTTGGTTTGCTCTCTCAAATAATTAAACAACAAAATTTAAATATAAAATGCCCTGAGGATGCTTTTGCGATTCCTATTTATTTCTATGAACAACATATAAAAGCTTGTGGTGCCAATAAAATTATAGACAAATTGGTTATGCTCTCAACCCTAGGAAACGACCCCAGAGAAACAAGCATACTATTAGATTCTATTCAAAATCTCATATTGAATTACCCCATAAATGCTACCTTATTAAAGGAAGTTGAAAACTGGGTGGGCAGCCATAATTATTCAAGCTTTAGATTTAGATCCTCAACCAATGCAGAAGATTTAGATGGGTTCAATGGTGCTGGTCTCTACACCTCTAAAACTGGGCATTTGGGCAATGAGAAGAAAAGTATTGAAAAGGCAATTAAAGTTGTTTGGGCAAGTGCTTGGGGATATCGGCCATATATGGAACGCGCTTATTTTGGTATCGATCAACAAAGTGTGGGTATGGGCATCTTATGCCATAGAAATTTTCAAAATGAATTGGCCAATGGGGTGGTTATTACTAAAAATCTCTACAGGCCCAATTATCGCGGTTTTGTGATAAACGCTCAATATGGCGAGACAAGCGTTGTGATACCACCAGACTCAGTGGTTTGCGAACAGGTGATTTGTTATTCTGACAAGAATGATAGTTTTTACGGCAACAAATCAATTGTAGAATACATTTCCTATTCAAATATTTTACCGGAGGATATGAAATCCGTATTAAGCGATAATGAAATTGTTAAACTTACAAGAGAAATAGCCATTATTAAAGATCAATACTATAAAATAATGAGAAGTACAGAGCCATATTATCAATACGGGCTCGATTTGGAATTTAAGGTGGTGGGTTTAAATCGCCAAATTTATTTAAAGCAAATTAGGCCTTTTAATGATTAATATATGCCCCCTTTTTCTTTTTTAGAATGTAACCAAAACCTCAAAGTGCATTCTATAGGCATAATCTAATCACTGCGCTTATGACCTACTAGTACCTAAAACTTGGCTTATGAAAATGTTGGTTTTGGGTGGATTTCTTGTAGCTTCCTTTTTTTCATTTGGGCAAATGCCTTATAAATATGCCACCGAAGATACTAGGCAATGTTTGGCGGTTTATCATCTAGATGGGTCCGCAGATGGTGAATTTTACATTAGAATATTTGAAGACTACATTGAATCTGTAGCCTATTATGAGGATAGCACCCTATTAGCGGAACTTTTTCGTATAGATTACTTGTTATATAAGAATAAATACATTTTAGTTAATGTCATTGGGCATGAACAAGTGCTAAAATATGATACTTTGAGTTTTATCAAAGACTTTCATCAATACAATTATCATTATCTCGAGGAAGGAAACAATGTTCAAATACAAAACCTAGCAGCAGTTTTTGCTCAGCCTGTTAAAAAGCACAGTTTTTATTCCAGTAAATTGGATGCATTATTGCAATTCAAGCCTCGCGTTGAACCCATTGTGGTTAATGAGATTGTAGAACCTTGGTATACGCATCCTAATACAGACCAAAGTCTGGTGTGCGATGACTGCACCAATGGCCCTAATTTAAATTGTTTGCTTGCTGCATTGCAATGTGACAAGAAAGACCAAAAGAAGCTTTCCCAAGACATTGCCGCCTACCTTATTGAGCGTTTTAGCTATGGCTACGGTGATACCTCTCAGTATAAGCCAGAAGGATTATTGCTAAGTTCGCAAAACCTTGCCGTATGTGCCGGCTATAGCCAGATGTATCACTATTTGTTAGAAAAATCTGGCATTGCATCTAAATATGTAGATGGAGCCGTTAGATTGGACTACAATGATATGTTTTATTCGGGGCATAGCCATGCATGGAATGAACTTGAAATTGACTCTATTCGTATGTGCTCTGATGTTACATGGGCGCTAGGTCCAAATTCCGATTGGTTATTCAATAGCGAAGAAAACTTCTTTTTAACTCATTTTAGAGATCCGTCTGGCGATGTGGCGTGGGATAAAAAATACACCAAAACAATGTATGAATTTATGCATCAGCCAATGGTCCGCAACCCTAGTCTTAATGCAGCTAAGGAGCTCACCTATTTGTATAATCCGTTGCCCATGCAATTTGCAAAAGATAAGTTTGAGGTCATATTTACACAACCAATTGGTATTCATACAATATCGTTCCATGCCTTATCGTATCCGTTTGTAAAATTTGAATCGGAAAAATCGGAAACTAAGGCATGTAGCGTTTCTTCTGGAACACCTATTTATTATGCTAAAAAGGCCAATAGAATAAGTTTTGATTTAGTTGATCAATTCACTAGTATTTCGGTTAATATTGCAGGCATTGGCACTATTGACTATTGTGTTTTTAATGGTACTCAGGAGCAATTTTACGCGTTTTTAATCGATCATATTGATGCACACAGTCCTTATAGTGTTGCGATGGCTTTCATGGCTTGTGCTAAACTAAATGATATGAATGCATTTAATAAGTTGAAGAAATATTTGAAAAATCCCAAAATGAGTTTTAAAACATTTCAAAAACAAGCTAATACTTTTGCAACAAGTGATTTCATATTTGCATTATTTAATGCCACCGAACACTTCGGAGATTTCCGTGGTTTTTCATTTGAATACTCAAACGATAAAAAGGAGCCACGTATTTATATAAGTTCTACCGACGACAGAAAAACGTATTCTTTTGCTGGATTTAATACGAGCCATTGGAATTTGCCAAAATAGCAATATCTTGGTGCAAAGCTTAGAGGAATGTGGAAATTTATTTTAGCAGTTGTAGTGGTCTGTATAGCTTATTTTAGCAAGCCAAGTCAAGCATCTTTTCAGTCGGGCTTTGAACAAAAAGTTTTAACTCAACTCCAATCATTGAGCAATGATAATTTATTGGGTGAATTAATTATATCAAAATTAGTTGAAAACGTACTTTGGGAAGTTTGCCAGGGCAAGTATGACGACTATTTTGTTTGCACGACATATGAGATAAGACTGGGTACCAAAAAAATCAAATATCTTGGCGTGTTTGGCCAAGTAATACCGATTTCAGGAGAAAATAATTTGAAGGAAATTACAGCAATTCTCAATAAGTAGCATATTGAATTTAATAAAATTTGTAGTATGCTAGAGACTTTCCTTATTCTCCAAATCCCTATATTATTAAGTTTAATTGTAGTTATATTAATTATTCTTAAACGAAAGAAAAATAAAAAATCTTCGAAAAGAAAAGCCCTTTTAATCTTGCTTTTTTATTTTGTTTTGTTGGCCTGTATCTTATATCCTTATCGTTTCAGATTAAAGCGTTGGATAAATGAATATTTCAGTTCGAAAGTAAAAATAGATCCACCAAAAATTGAAGAAATTGATTACACGCCAGTGAGTGTTTATTCTATCCGAGAATTGGGCAAAAAGCTGCCAAAAGATAATTATAAAGAAAAACATAGACCCAAAGCCATTGCCACTACCAATAATTTATTCATTTCAAACCAGAAGGTTCTCGATGAGAAGCTCAAAGAGAGGAAATTGATAAGTGTTGAAGAGAAGGATGGGTTTTATATGAAAGAGGCCACCTATAGTTCCCAAATTTTAACGCCGCTTGCTGCAGAACGTCTTTGGGAATTAGGCGAGTTGTTTCGTTCTTTCCTAACAATTGAGGCCAACAAAAAAGATTATTTTGTCATCTCTTCAATGACCAGAACAGAAGAGCAGCAACAGAAAATAAGAAAACGTTATCCTAGACAAGCTACCCAGGGGTCATCTACGCATTCTTTTGGCGTTTCTTTTGATATTTCTGAAATTCATTCTAGAGGCGACCGCTTGCATTCTTTTGAGGCACTAAATCGGGCTTTACTTCAAATGCGAAACGAAGGGAAAATACTTTTATGCCCCGAGTCTACATGTATTCACATTACTGTCATAAAATAGCATTCAATCAACCTTATTTGGCTATTTGGTCAATTGATTCAAAAGTAAACTGCATAGGCCCAACAAAAGCAGTGCCGTAATATTTGCCTTTACCGTATTCTGTGCTATGACCAGAAATACCAATAAACTTCCTATTCAATGCGTTGTCAGAAAGTATTGGTTTATACTTCCAAACCTCTTGGCCGTTTCCCGCACTTTGCACTTTAAAACAAGTCTGCAATGGCATGCCATTTAAAAAATCTTTTATTAGTTCCATACCATTATTACTCGTTGCAAAATAGCCCCCTGCACCTGCCTTAAAAAAGGGGAGGGAAGTATCTGTGATACGTTTGCTCGCCTCATCAATACCTATGTCTTTGGGGTCACCTGCGGAGGACCCGTGGGACCCGCAAGCATTAAAATAAATGATTAAAGGGTGATTATTGAATTTAAGGTCATGTACAATGTCTTCAGAGGTGACAAAATCATTGACATACATGCCACCAAACCCGCCATTAAAACCTCCATTTGCAACGCCGTGCCCAGTGTAGATTAGAATAGAACAATCCTTTGCTTTTTCTTTGATATTATCCCACCTGGCATTGGGGTAATAGTATTTCCAGACAATAATCCCCTGTTTTTTTAATATACTCGCTAAATCATTCAAATGTCCTTCGGCAAAGTCCTGGGCATCTTGCCCCACAATGAGCACCGCTGATTTTTGCCTATTTGTACTTGCATACTGTCCAAAAGCAAGAAGGCCATAAGACAGAAATAAGATGAGCATTTTAGTTTTCATGGCGAATAATTTAATTCAAAAAAATCGTAAAAAATTAGGCATAGAGATAGTTTAAATCCTTTAAACATTTAGGCGCATACTTTTCTGCCAAAGCCCTTGCTTCTTTTTCGTAAGGGTTTTTCTGATAACCATATTGTCTGGTATAACGATCATAGTTTTTTAAGCCGTCTTTTGCATGCTGTATGGCGTGCGCAAATTCATGAATAATGGTATCTGTAATATCTTGAATAGTTGTGTTTTTGTTCAGAAATATGCGTATCTCATTTGTTGAACCATGGTACTCCCCATATCTATTATCTTTAGTTTTTCTGTTTTTATAAAAAACAATAGACGGTTTGTTGTTGTACTCCTCTTTGAAGGTTAAGGCACACCACAATAGCACACTTTGTGCGTAATCTTCAGCGCGCACAGTAACTTGAGAAAATGTTAATGCGGATGCATCTTCTTCTAGGAGCCAAAAAAGCAAAATAGCAATGAGGCCTATTGCCAATAATGGCTTTTGCATTACATAAGAAATCAACTCCGAGATGGCTTGCATAGATATAAAATGATGGAGTATAATTTGGTTACAATTTTTAAGTAACTACCTTCGCACCAAAATATTACTCCATGACTGTGATCAATCCCAAATCAGCGCTGATTTTCATACTTATAACCATTTGTTTAGATTCAATTGGCTTGGGGATTATCATACCTTCATTTCCAATTTTGATTTCTCAGACAGCTCATGTTGGGTTGGGAGAGGCCTCCAAATATTTTGGTTGGGTGATGGGGGCCTATGCTTTTATGCAATTTGTTTTTTCACCGCTCATTGGCAATTTAAGTGATCGCTTTGGAAGAAGGCCTATTTTACTAACCTCAGTTTTAGGAATGAGTTTGGATTACATGGTCATGTATTTTGCGCCGGATTTGTTTTGGCTTGTTTTGGGAAGGGCCATATCGGGCATTTTTGGCGCAAGTTTTACTTCTGCAGCAGCCTATATAGCAGATATATCTACACCTGAAAACCGCGCTAAAAATTTTGGAATGATTGGTGCTGCCTTTGGTATCGGTTTTGTAATTGGCCCTGCCATCGGAGGTCTGCTTTCTGAGTACGGAGCCCGCACGCCATTTTTGGTAGCTTCTTTTTTCTCAATGGCCAATTTCATTTATGGATTTATTGTCTTAAAAGAATCCCTACCAAAAGAAAGCAGGCGAACTTTTGATTTAAAGCGCGCCAACCCTTTTGGCGCACTCAAGCAAATCAAACGATTTGAAAAGCTTAAATATTTGTTCATTGTCTCATTTTTGGCGATTTTAACTTCAATGTGCGTGCATTCTACATGGAATTTCTTTACTATGGAAAAATTTGACTGGACCATTAAAGAAGTCGGAATTTCTTTGGCGGTAGTAGGGGTATGTTTTGGTTTGGTTCAAGGAGCGCTCACGGGGCCTATTGTGGGCAAGATTGGTCAGAAAAACGCTGCGAAAACTGGAATATTTATCACTGTGGTTGTCTTAATTGGAATTGGTTTCATTAATCAAGGCTGGATGATGTATGCCATTATTTTGCCTTATGCTTTTACTGGTCTAGTTGATCCGGCAATTCGCTCTATAGTTTCGGGCCAAGTGCAAAGCAATGAGCAAGGTGAACTTCAGGGTATCTTCACGAGCCTTATGAGCCTTGCAGAAATTTTGGGCCCACCCATGTTTATGTGGTTTTACTATAATTTTAAAAATAGCATTCCAGATTCTAATTTGGGTTTAGGCACACCATTTTGGGTTGCGGGCCTAATTGGTTTCCTTGCCTTTCTTTTGATTTCTTGGACCTTAAAGGGTTTCAACCAGGAGGAGAAAAAATCTGTTGAGCAGGGTTAGAATTAATCATTACAAGCCAATGAGATAAATGAAAAAATAAAAAATGAGATTTTCATGGTTATTTTATTCATTATTTTAAAAGCGTTATATGCCCTAGAAACTGTCGTATTTCTTTATTTTGGATTTCCTCCACCTCGATTTTCCAAGTATATACTCCACTTTGAGCCTTTCTGCCATTTTTCCCATAAGATCCATCCCAACCGTATTCAGAATCAAAGGATTCAAAAACAATTTCTCCCCAACGATTGAATATTGTTAAATGGTAGCTTTCTTTTTTGAATCCTTCAGTTAAGATTGGTATAAAAGTTTGGTTAAATTGATCATCATCGGGTGTAAATGTGTTGGGCACGTAGATAACTAAATCTTGTTTGTATATAACGCTCAAAGAAAAAGTATCATAACATCCAATTTCATTGTATGCCGTAAGATCAATGATATAGGTTGCAGGGCCTTCACCATAGCTGTGAATCGGTTCTTCCTCCCAAGTGGAGGTGCCGTCTCCAAAATCCCAATAATAACTTACAGCATCAATTGTTTGGTTATCAATTTGGATTTCAGTGTCATAAATATTTATCACATATTGGTCCAATTCAAAAGAGGCCTGTGGTGTGTTATACATGCAAACCGCATCGAGTTGTGTAGTAGATGCTACACAGCCTTCAGGAGTGGTTATTGTAAGGGTAATATCATAGCAACCTTCAGTTGTAAATTGGTTTACTGTAAACAACGGTTGGTAAGCCCCCTGCCCATTACCAAAGTCCCAGAGATATTGCCATGAGCTATTTAAATCTACTGCGTTTAAAGTGACTTCTAATCTATCACAACCCTCAGTGTCCGAAAGCGTGAATTCAGCATTTGGCATGTAATTGACATCAATATTTTCGATAATAGAATTAGAACAACCTGTAGCAGGGTAGGTAGCGATTAATTCTATGTTGTAATTCCCTTCTTGTGAGTAATTATGAACTGGATTTTCTACAAAAGAAAAGGAGCCATCGTCAAAATCCCAAAAATAGTCAATACCCGAAGTGCTATTGTTGTCAAAAATTAAATCTGAATTTGAACAATTGACCAAATTGGTAATACTAAAGCCCACCACCGGAATTGGATTTATTTGCACCGTAAGATCAAATGGGTCACTCAAACAACCATTGGCTCCAACCTCTGTTAGGTTATAAATTACATTTTGAGGTGTTTGCCCTACTGTGAGTGTATCAATTGTCCAAGCATGGTTATTTAAAAATGAGAATGGAAGGTTGTTCTGTGGCGTGTTAATGATTTGATTTGGAAAGGTATTTGGATGCGTTAGGGTATTCAAATTGTAAAGATTGCCATTGTTGGGCAAATTATACATCAACTCCGCCTCACTACAAATTTCTAATGATAAATCATTTACTTGTGGTTCTTGGTAGATAGTAATTTCAACTTCAAAAGGATAACCGCTACAATTGAACTGAGACGTTGGTACTACGCTATAGGTTACAAAACCTGTATCATTCCCTAAATTTTCTACTGCCCCAATTAAATGTGGTGGAGGATTAAATGCAGGATTGGAAGGGGAATTATTCGCAGGAATAGTTCCTGGTGTGATAGGACCATTTATTGGCGGTATCAAAGTCCAAACAAAACTACTAGATACTCCATTGCCACCATTATCGATTTGTTGTTGCAAATCGATCCCAAATGTTGCATCTGAACAAAAAGTATAGCTTGAATCCAAGCCAACGGGTTCAGGATTGATATTCACCGTCAATGTAAACACATCACCTTCACACCCTTGATTGCTAAATGGAGATATATAATAATCAAT
>JAURMI010000017.1 GCA_030830785.1 Crocinitomicaceae bacterium | reverse complement strand
TCGTCAGCAATTAAGCAAGCTTAATCCTGCTACCCCTCGACTTGCATGTGTTAGGCCTGCCGCTAGCGTTCATCCTGAGCCAGGATCAAACTCTCCGTTGTATAATAACTTCGAATTTTAAGAGCTCGAGTATGTTTGTTTCTATTCTTAAAAACGCTGTTTCCTTATTTCTCAATACTTCAAAGAACGTGTCTTGTGTAATCAATAGAAAATTACTCCCCTATTCATTATTTATCTTCTCAAAAACCGCTTAACATTTAAGACCATTGCCCTAATTGCGGGGTGCAAAGATATGCACAGTTTTTGGCATAACAATACTTTTTTAAAAGAAATTTGACTTTTTTTTTCTAGAAAACTTAACTACCTGATTATTAGGTCTAAATTATTGGCAAGAACAAATAAAAATTTAAGTGCAATCTAAATCAATGCGGATTTTTTGAAATTAAGCACTTCGGCAAGGGAAAGTAAATCTTCAAAACTTTTTGCAGCAAACGGAACGGATGGAATTTCGACTATATGATTTGGCTGTTCTTCTATAAAAAACTGATTGGCATTAGTTAAAACGAGCTGCCAATTTTGTTTATTAATATAGCCAGTATCCCAAGTTGATAATACCACTAATAGGCCAACTGAAAATTGAGTTTTTTGGGGCCAATCTCCATTAAAACGAACCTCGGCTAAAAACAAACCGAGTTGATCCTTTAATATGCGTTGTTGGCGTGCGGTCAATCTTTTAAACAACGGCAATACTTGCTGCAATACATATAAATCGTTAGCTGTAAGGATTTTTCTTTCGACCCTATTATTATTAATGCGCGCTAAAGCAAACCATCGACGCATCGCAAAAAGCAATAAAACCAAGACAGTTACCCCACATATTTTAGCTAAAACAATAAATTCAAACCAAATAAATAAAGGAATACTCAATAAAATTCCTGCGAAAATAAATAACCAAATGGAAAAATGATAACTACTCGGCGATCCATTTGTCATTGCGCATCTCTCCTTTAATTGTTACATTTTTAGTGCGAGCATAGTCTTCTGCAGCAAGTAACATTTGTTCTCTTGTGTCTCTTCGGATTAAAATTGCAGAAGAACCCTGCGATTTAACTTCTATGTAAAATCCATTGCGTAATCTTGCCGGTTTAGTTGGAGGTCTGCCCATGTCGAATATTTAATTTTTGATAAGTCTGTGACAATATAACTAAAATAATTAATAATTGTTTCAACAAGGAACAAAAATCATGCCTAGAAAAAAGGTTGAAAAGGAAAGACGTAACTTTGCAGCATGATTCATTTTGAGAGATTAGGTTATTTCCTACCCCAAGGATATTTGTTTTCCGACATCAATCTACAAATTAATAAAGGAGATCGCGTTGGCCTAGTTGGAAAAAATGGAGCTGGAAAATCTACGCTTCTGCGCATTATCGCTGGCAAATTAAAGCCTTCTGAAGGACAAGTTCATCTACAAAAGCAATTAAAATTAGGCTTCCTAACTCAAGATATAGTCATTAATTCAGACAAATCAGTATACGACTTTCTTTTTTATTCCAATCAAACACTTAATGATATACGTAAGCAGCTAGATCATATAAACGATCAACTTACGCAGCGCACGGATTATGAAAATCAAGATTATTTAGCGCTTTTAGATGATTTAAGTGAGCTCAATCATCGCTTCTCAGTTATGGAGGGTTATCAATGGGAAGAAAAAATTAAATCCACCTTAAGTGGTTTGGGCTTTAATGAAACCGATCAACAAAAAAGTTTAACTGCCTGTTCGGGTGGATGGAAAATGAGGGCTGAACTTGCACGACTATTAATCAATGCGCCGGATGTTCTCTTACTTGATGAACCGACAAATCATCTCGATATTCTTTCAATTGGATGGTTAGAAAACTATTTACAACGCTTCGAAGGTGTGGTAATACTTATTTCGCATGACCGTTTATTTTTAGATAATGTGAGTAATCGCACCTTGGAAATTTCCAGACAGCAGATTTTTGATTTTCCATATGCCTATTCACAATACAAAAAATTACGTGCACTAGAACTAGACCGACTTGAACAAGCCAAAAAGCAACAAGACAAAGAAATAAAACACACAGAAGAACTCATAGATAAATTCAGGGCCAAAAAAAATAAAGCTTCTTTTGCGCAAGCGTTAATTAAAAAACTAGATAAAACTGAAAGGATCACCCTTGAGAAAGATCCCATTGCTAAACTCAAACTTAGGTTTCCTCTTGCTGTGCAGCCCGGAAAATGGGTTTTAGAAGTTTCTAAAATAGCAAAGAGTTACGGGGATAAATGCCTGTTTAAAGATGTTTCAATAACAGTTGGAAGAGGAGAAAAAATAGCTTTATTGGGCCCAAATGGCGTTGGTAAATCTACCCTATTAAAAGCAATATTAAGGGAAATCGATCACAAAGGAGAGGTAAGCTTGGGTCACAATGTTCAGATTTCCTATTTTGCACAAGACCAAGCTGAAAAGCTCAATGATAAATTGAGCATCTTAGAAACTGTTGATTTAGTTGCGAAAGGAGATGTTAGAAAAGATTTGAGAAGTATTCTTGGGGCTTTTTTATTTTCAGGAGAAGATATAGAAAAAAAAGTAGGGGTGCTTTCAGGGGGCGAGCGCACAAGGCTGGCCTTATGTTGTTTGCTATTAAGCCCCTCTAATTTTTTAATTTTAGATGAACCCACCAATCATCTCGATTTACAAAGTAAAGAAGTGCTAAAAGAAGCCTTAAAGCATTATCAGGGTACATTTATCATTGTTTCGCATGACCGCGAATTTTTGTCTGGGTTAAGTAATAGAATTTGGGACATTGAAAATGAAACAATAAAAATTCATCATTTTAATATCGTAGAATACTTGCAATATAAAACCCCAAAAAATCCAGTTGATAAGAAAAATAAAAATGTAGCGGAAAAAAAGATTGAGCAATCAATTGAGATAAAGAGCAAGCCCAAAATAGATAAAACCAAACAAAAAATTGAAAGAGAAATTTTTCAATTAGAACAGAAAATTGAAGATTTTGAAAAAGTCTTGGGCGAATTAGAAAATGAATTGAGTATTGTGGATTATTCTAATAAGGAACAATACAACTCATTGTTGAATCGCTACGAACTTCAAAAAGAGCAATTAAATGCTTTGTATAGAAAATGGGAAGAAAAAAACCAGGCACTTGAAATAAGTAAAATAGTTAATTTTAAATGATGAAAAATCTATTGTTTATATGCTTTGGTATTTTTTTGCTTTCCTCCAAATGCAATAATCTTAACCAACATCCTGTTCCTTTCGTCCCGGTAGATATTACAATAGATATTCAGTTGCCAAGCTATAGTGATTTACAAGGGGTTGGAGGTTGGAGCTATTTAAATGGTGGCTCAAGGGGAATCATCGTTTATCGCAAAGGGATTGATGAATTTGTTGCTTTTGACAGGCATTCCCCAGCAGATCCGGATGGAATTTGTCCTGCTGCACTTTACCCCGACCCTCAAAATTTTTTACAATTATTAGATTCCTGTAATAGTGCTGTTTTTTCACTCTATGATGGCTCACCTATCGGCGGGAGCGCCTATGGCTTAAGGCAATATGCAACTCAATTTAATGGCAATAATCTTTTACGCGTTTACAACTAAAATAATGGCAGATATTAAAATTTCAATTATTGACAGAGATGGTCAGACACATGAATTGGTGGGGCCGACGGATATGAATATGAATGTCATGGAACTTTGTAGGTCATATGAGCTTCCTGTTAAGGGAGAGTGTGGCGGAATGGCCATGTGTGCGACATGTCAATGCTATTTAGAATCAGATACGCAATTGCCCGAACAAAGTGACGACGAATTAGATATGCTCGACCAAGCCTTTTTTGTCAGGCCTAATAGCCGCTTGGGCTGCCAAATACAATTATCTGAGGCTATTGATGGAATTGTTCTACGCTTGGCTCCAGAACAAGACTAATTTATATCTTGGGCAAAAACCTTTCTAAATTTCTCAACTTTAGGCCGAACTATCTGCTGACAATATGGATTCGATGGATTGTTTTCAAAATAATTGTGATGGTAGTCTTCGGCTTCAAAATAATTATTAATTGCAACAATTTGAGTAACAATTGGCGCATTCCACACTCTTTCTTCACTTAGTTTTTGAAGATACTTTGTGGCACTTATTTTTTGAGCCTCATCATGATAAAAAATGACAGAACGATATTGCGAACCTATGTCGTTACCTTGACGATTCAATTGGGTTGGGTCATGAACAAACCAAAAGACTTCCAATAGTTTTTCGTAAGAAATTAAGGATTTATCAAAAACTACTTGAGCTACCTCTGCATGACCGGTCTGACCATTACAAACTTCTTTATAGGTCGGATCTTTTTTAGTGCCACCTGCATAGCCAGGAACAACTGATATGACCCCATTCAAATCTTTAAAACATGCTTCAATACACCAAAAACATCCAGCGCCAAAAGTCGCTAATTGCACATTGTCATTATTAGACGTAATATGATTTTGTAAATCAAACTCCTTACTTTTAAATTCGAGCGATGCAGAATTGATACAATACCGAAGCCCGGTAGGTTTTGGCCCATCCTCAAAAACATGACCCAAATGCGCATCACAATTACTACACCTAACCTCAGTGCGAACCATACCGTGTGAATGATCCATTATTTTCTTTACGTTTCCTTGAACCAATACATCATAAAAACTTGGCCATCCTGAACCACTTTCATATTTTGTTTGACTTTCAAATAATGGAGCATCACATGCTACGCAGTAGTAGGTACCCTTTTCTTTATGATCCCAATACTTTCCACTAAACGGTCTTTCAGTTCCTCCATTTACGACATAGCACACATTTTCTGGTAACGCGCGACCATTAAAAGTGTTAGAATTTTTAGCTTCCTCTTGGTCGCTTTGACCACAGGCATTTAAACTTGCGAACATAATGAGTACAATTATAATTTTCATTACCAATAAACAAATTAATTAACAATTAGTTTAATTGCAGACAACGGTATTGTGTCTAATCCAATTCCTATAGCAAAAGAAGGTATACTTGAAAAGTGCTATGATTTTTTTATCCCAAGGTATTTTCTAATCCACCAATGCCCTAAATAAATTAGAGGCGTCAACAAAACGGCAATGACCAGTTTTAAAAAATAATTGGTAGGTGCAACTTCGAAAAAAGTAGAAAGCGACATAGACCCTGGCACAACAAAACCAATGTATAAAACAATATAGGAATCAATTAATTGAGAAATTAATGTACTGCCTGTACTGCGCAACCAAATAAATCTATTTCCTGTTTTCTTTTTAATTTGATCAAAAATAAATGCATCCAAAAGCTGAGAAACCAAAAAGGCCACAATACTACCAATAATTACCGCTTGCGCTTGCCCAAAAACCAAATTATAAGCAGCATTTGTAGCCAATTTAGACCCTTCGATTTCATAAGCAGGCACTGCCATTGAAAGCCCAACAATTAAAAAACAATAAGCGATAAGACCAGCGGTAATCCAAGAAATTCGTCGCACTGCTTTATGCCCATAAAATTCATTTAGCAAATCGGTTATAAGAAATACTATTGGCCAAGGTAAAATACCGACTATTGTAATAAAAGGGCCTATCTTTTGGCCAAAGAAAAATCCTTCTATTGGAATTTCGATAAGCTTATTGCTTATTAATTCAGCAGTAACCGCATTTGTAACAAATAAACCAGCCAAAACAACAAACAGCCATTGCCTACGCTCATTGGGTTGGTTATTTTGCATGATTTAAACTAAAGAATTATTGGGTAGGGTAATCCAAACGCTTTGTTTTGACATAGCGTTGAATATAGTATTTTGAGGTCTTGAAATTATCTATTCGCACTCCTGAATTTGCAGAATGAATAAATTTGATTGCCTCTGGGGTAACTTCAATCACAAGGGCAACATGGCCAACTTTGGTAGAATTGACATTACTTCCCTTGAAAAACATGAGATCGCCAGGCTGAATTTCAGACAACTTGACCGTAGTGCCAAGTTCAGCTAATCCGTAGCTCGTTCTAACTAAATCAAAGCCGAAATTGCCAAATACATAATTGATAAATCCCGAACAATCAAATCCAGAAGGCGTAGTTCCGCCCCATCGGTAAGGGACTCCTAGAAATTTCTTGGCATAATTGATGATGGCATCAACTTGCTCATCGTTTTTAGTCGTATTATGAATATTTGTAGCACTTGATTTTTGTCCACTTGGTGTTTGCCCTGCAGCATTCCAAGCCATAAGATAAAAAGAGCACAAAAAATAAGTCCGAAATAATTTCATTTTCTAAAAGCAAATGCAAAAATAATAATTATTTTCGAATATTATTTAAATAGTACTATGTCCATATCTGATAATCAACCACTTAGTAAGTTATATTACAGCATTGGGGAGGTTGCCGCAATGTTAAACGTAAACACCTCATTATTAAGATTTTGGGAGAAAGAATTTAATCTAACAGTTTCAAAGAAAAATAAGAAAGGCAACCGGCTATTTTCTGTTAAAGAAATTGAACAAATACAACGCATTTATCAATTGGTTAAGGTAGAAGGTTACACCTTAGATGGTGCTCAAAAAGCACTTAAACAGCGTACAAATACATCGCATCCTGAGCAAAATAATCAACAGCAGCGCGTTATTAATCAAAGCCAAAATTTTACCGAAATTATTGAGAAATTAGAACATATTAAGGGAAGATTATTGCAAATTACTTTTGAGTCTGAAGCTAGTGTAATGGAGATTAAAGAAGATAAAAGTAAAATAGCGCAAAAAATGTTAAACACTACAAATCAAGTGAATCAAAAAAAACGCTCGAGCGCCAAAAAAAATCTTAGAGATTCAGATGCACCAACACTTTTTGACTTTTAATCCTTTTCAATTTTACTTATCGCTTTTTGCAATTTCTTCATATAGCTTGGAGCGAGTATCATGCGACTTCCATACCAGGAGCATATTTCACCATCAACAATAATAATTTTCGAATTGGGAAATATTTCTTGCAATTGCGCAATGTGTTTTTGCTCAAAAGGATAAGGTTCTGAACTTAAAAAAATTACATCCACTTTATTTTTATAGTGAGCATCTAAGGCTAGAACAGCATTTAATGCTGGATACCGATCAATTTTACAATAGTTTGACCATCCAAAATAGCCCAACAGCGAATCTATATAAGTATTTGGACCAACCACATAAAATGGGTCCTTCCAAATAAAATATAGAAAGCAAGTTTTGCCACCTATGTGTTCTAAATTGAAAAACATGCGCTTTAACTGATCGACAAATTCAATAGATTTTTCTCTTTTACCTACACTTTCACCTATTTTTAATAGAAAATGAAACGCATCATCTAAAGAATTTATATCCGTCAGCAAAACTTCAAATTTCGTATTCAGATGTATTATGTCTTCCTTTGAATTCTCCTCCTTATTGGCTATAATCAGGGTTGGTTGCAGGGCCTCTATAGTTTGTAAATTCAGGTTTTTTGTACCGCCTACCCTGGTTTTATTTTTCCACCAACTATTTGGATGGACACAAAATTTGGTGATACCCACCACCTCTTCTTCCAAGCCAAGCGTCCAAAGGTATTCGCTAATAGAGGGAACAAGAGATATAATTCGCATGGCACATTTTAAAGTTAGGCCATAGCCGAAATAACATCATATCTCGATACAATATGATGCTTTCCATTTTCTAGCCTGACTAAAACAGCTGGCACCTGTTTAGAAATTAATTTACACAAGTCTTCGACTTTCGTCGAGGAGGGCACTTGTGGAAAAGGCGCAGCCATAACCGAAGAAATTGGTGCATCTCTTAACCCAGGATTTTCAACAAGCAATTGATACAAATGACTATCATCTACGGAACCTACAAATTTCCCATCCTTTAAAACGGGTATTTGAGATATATCAAAATTTCGCATTTTAGCCACTGCATGTGAAATTAATTCTTCAGCGTAAAGCGTCACGAGTGGTTTATTGTCATGTTTAGCTACCAAATCTCCTGCAGTCAGCAATTCTTCTTCTAGAAATCCGCGCTCACGCATCCAATCGTCATTGAAAATTTTACCAACATACCTACTTCCATGGTCATGAAAAAGCACCACAACGACATCATCTTTGTTAAGCCTCTCACCCATTTGAAGAAGACCTTTGATAGCTGCACCAGCAGAGTTTCCAACAAAAATCCCTTCCTCACGAGCTAACTTCCTGGTATAAACAGCGGCATCTTTATCTGTCACCTTTTCAAAATGATCAATCACATCAAAATCCACGTTGGCAGGGAGGATATCCTCACCTATTCCTTCTGTGATATAGGGATAAATTTCATTCTCATCGAATATACCAGTCTCCTTGTACTTCTTGAAAACAGAACCATAAGTATCAATACCCCAAATTTTAATATTTGGATTCTTTTCTTTTAAGAATTGCCCGACGCCAGAAATGGTACCACCGGTTCCAACACCTACTATAAAATGAGTTATTTTTCCTTCTGTTTGTTCCCAAATTTCTGGACCTGTCTGCTCATAATGAGCTGTCCTATTCGAAAGGTTGTCGTATTGATTGACATACCATGAATTTGGAATTTCATTGGCCATGCGCCTTGATACCGAATAGTAAGATCGTGGATCTGAAGGTTCAACTGCTGTGGGGCAAACGACAACCTCAGCGCCAACAGCGCGCAAAATATCCATTTTTTCTTTGGATTGCTTATCGTTAAGCACACATACAAGTTTATACCCTTTGATTATACAGGCCAAGGCCAGGCCCATGCCCGTGTTGCCAGAGGTGCCTTCAATTACTGTTCCACCTGGCTTGAGTAAGCCAGCTTGCTCCGCATCTTCAATCATTTTTAAGGCCATGCGGTCTTTGACAGAATTTCCTGGATTGGTTGTTTCAACTTTAGCAAAAACCTGTGCAGAAATATTTTTTGTTAACTTATTTATCCTTACCAAGGGCGTATTTCCTATGGTTTCTAGAATATTATCAAATACTTTCATGAATACTATTTACACAAAGGTAGTCATCTGATTGAATTCACTAATTTTAGTCCATGCAAAAAATATGTTCACTCTTCTTTTGGGTATTTTTTATACTGCCAGTTTCTGCCCAAGTATGTCCCATCCTACCCAACCCAGTGGTATATCAATTAGCCAATGGACAATTTGTTTGCAGTGGCACCCTGCTCATCGACCCTGCAGGAATTACTCCAGATATAGGATTGGCCATAAAGGATTATGCCCTATGGACTAAAGGCATCACTGTAGCACCATTTGTCCAAAATTCAATGATTCAATTTAAAAAATTACAGAATGTGGTTCAAGACTCCTACAGTATAAATATTGCAGATAGAATTACCATTTCGTATTCGAGTGAAGCATCTTGTTTTTATGCCTGGGTTTCTTTGTTGCAACTCGCTGAAATAGAAGAAGGGCAATTAATATTTCCAAAATGCTTTATAAAGGATTATCCAAAATTTCAATGGAGAGGGCTGCATTTAGATGTTTCAAGACATTTTTTTACAGTAGATGAAGTAAAGCGCTACATAGACTTGATGGCTTATTATAAATTCAACACCCTGCACTGGCACCTCACCGATGATCAAGGCTGGCGCATTGAAATTAAAAAATATCCCTTGCTGACAGAGGTTGGCGCATATAGAGATTCAACCCTTGAGAATCACTACACCACTCTTCCGCGTACCTTTAAAAAAGAACGCTACGGGGGTTTTTACACCCAAGAACAAATCACAGAAATTGTGAACTACGCGAGCACACGGTTTATTTCAGTAGTTCCTGAAATTGAAATGCCTGGGCATGCCAGAGCAGCCCTTGCCGCCTACCCGCAATTCTCATGTACTGGTCAAGCCCAAGGTGTGGAAGGCCTATGGGGTGTATTTGACGATATTTTTTGCGCCAAAGAAGCAAGTGTTGAATTTTTACAAGATATTTTAGACGAAATTATCCCCTTATTCCCGAGCCAATACGTCCACATAGGTGGAGATGAAGCGCCAAAAACTCGTTGGAAAGAATGTGCTAACTGTCAGGCAGTAATCAAAGAAAATAACCTACATGATGAACATCAATTGCAGAGTTATTTTATAGGGCGCATGGATGCTTTTTTAACTCAAAAAGGCAAAAAGCTCATTGGTTGGGATGAAATTTTAGAAGGTGGGCTTTCACCCAATGCAACTGTGATGTCTTGGCGTGGATACGATGGCGGAAAGGCCGCCGCAGCCCTTGGGCATGAAGTCATCATGTGCCCTGGTTCGCATTGTTATTTTGACCATTACCAAGGTCGAAGTTCTGCTGAACCCTTGGCCATTGGGGGTTTTACACCACTCGATCGGGTCTATGAATTTAACCCCATTCCACCTGACATGAGCGCCGCAGATGCCTCTTATGTAATAGGCGCACAAGGAAATCTATGGACTGAATACATTTCAAATATGGCGCAATTGGAGTACATGACCTATCCTCGTGCAATCGCTTTAAGTAAGGTTTTGTGGTCTGAAAATTCACCAACATACGAAACGTTTTTACACAGTTTAATCTCTTTTCATTTTCCATTTTTGAGTAGCAAAGGGGTCAATTATTCCAAGACAGCAACCATGCCTGAGCTTCGCACTATTCGCAAAGAAAAGGGAGGGATTGAAATTTTGAGCATTCCTGCAAAAGGCACCATGGAAGACACGCTGCTACTGTGGGAAATTCAAGCGGCCAAAAGAAAAACCAACGATTTGCTCATGCATTGGACAGAATATGCAGTTCAGGAATATGAGCCCCTTGTTAATCAGATCAATATCATTCAACACAAAGCTCTTGGTGCGCAAATCGTATTGCAAACGCCACCAAGCCCAAAATACGACAATGGCAGCCTTACGCTTGTCGATGGCCAACTTGGTGAGCGCCCTTGGAAGGGGAACCAATGGTTAGGATTTGATACAGATAGCGTCAGTTTTGACATTATTTTTGACAAACCCATCAAGGTCAAAGAAGTCCGAATCCATACTTTGCATGACCCTAACAGCTGGATTTGGGCGGCTCAGACTTATATGATTGGTTTCAATAAATTTGGCGTTGGTAGTGGTCTTGCCTGTGGTTATTCAACAGATGAAACTATTGTCATCGAAGAAACAGACAAAAAAGTTAAACAAATTCATGTGACCATTCGTGGCCTTTCCAAAATTCCGCAAGGTCAGCCAGGCGCTGGAAATACGCCATGGCTGTTTTTAGACGAAATTGAGATCCGCTAAACACATTCGAAATATATCTTTATTAGGGTATGATTCCCAAGCGAACAGCATGCACAATAATACCAGCAGAATTGCGCACATCAAGTTTTTCTATAATGCGCATTTTGTGGGTTTCTACCGTTCGGGGTGAAATCTGTAAATCGTGGGCAATTTCTTTGCATGTCTTTTCTTGACAAATACCTCTAATCACATCAATTTCTCGGGCAGTTATTCTCTCTAGTGTCTGAATGGTACGACGTTCAGCATCTAGCATACGTTTTGAATTGGGATGAAGATATGATTGATGAAAAAAAACCTGACGAAATGCAGCGACTACTTCCTCGTGCATATTCCATTTATTAACAACCCCACTGAATCCCCATTTTAAATATAGGGGGATCATCGCCGATTTGAAATTTGGGACCAATAAAATAAATTTCGAATTCGGCCATGCAGATTGCCAAAATTGAAAATAAGCTTTGTCTAATTCATTCAATAAATCGGCATCGATCATGATTACGTTTATAGCAACACTACTATAACGCGCCCTAAAATCTGTTAACGATGAAGATTCGCCAATCCATTCAAAGTCATTGCGTGAAATTAGTAAATCACGTACTCCTGCTCTAAATATAACGTTAGACTCAATAAAAGCCACGCGAATGCGGGCACCCAAATAATTACTCATACGACTTGCATTTTAGTGGTTCGAGAACCAGGTTTTAGATTAATACAAGTAATGATGTTTCATAAGACAAATGTAAGCAGTGGGATATGATTTGGCTTCAGTAGTATGACGGACATATCTTTTAAAAAGTTGCATTGGAGAGGAGCGTGACGATAATTAAAATAATTAGAATATGTCGCTTATCTTTACTCGATGACAAGAAGAGATTTTACTTCCTTACTCTCTTTAAGCGCATTGACAATTGGTATGACTTCATTAAAAGAATTATATACATGGGGAACTGGCTTAAAATCCACCGGCCTTACGCCAAGCCTATTTATTGGACACGGCAGCCCTATGAATGCAATTGAGGAGAATGATTTCGTGAAGGGATTTAGAGAGGTTTCAAAAACGTTAGGCGAAATTCAGGCCATACTCGTCGTGTCTGCTCATTGGCTAACCCGAGGCACCGCCGTAACAGCAATGAGTCAACCTAGAACCATTCACGACTTTGGCGGTTTTCCTCAAGCCCTTTTCGAAGTGCAGTATCCGGCTCCAGGTTCACCTGCTCTTGCTAAAGAAATCATCGAACTGATACCCTCTAAACAGATACACGAAGATCATCAATGGGGTTTGGATCACGGCACATGGACGATTCTAAAACATATGTATCCCGAGGCTAACATCCCTGTTGTACAATTCTCAATTGATATGCGTAGCTCCTTGCAAGAACATTTTGAATTGGCCAAGCAACTAAGGCTGCTGCGCTCAAAAGGCGTCTTAATTATTGGATCTGGAAATATAGTGCACAACCTTCAGGCTGTCGATTTTAATCGCATAAATGATATCGGATATGGATTTGAATGGGCCCATGAAAGCAAGGCATTTGTCAATGAACATATTCAAAAAAGGCAGTTCAATCCATTATTAAATTTGGAAACTGCTCCAATAGCAATGAAACATGCTGTTCCTACCCCAGACCATTACATACCCCTACTCTATGCACTCGGTCAAGCAGATTTAAAGGATGAAATTCATTTCTTTAATGACCAATTGCTGGCTGGAAGTCTTAGCATGACCTCAATAAAAATTGGATAGATTTTCCAATAAAATAAACCATCCATCCTATGGGATGTTTTATCTTTGTATCATTAAATAATAAGCATGTCTCAAAGAAACTGGCATTCTCTAAAAAAATACCAAGATATTAAATTCGAGTTTTTTGAAGGAATCGCAAAAATAACCATCAACAGACCACAAGTATATAACGCTTTTAGGCCGGAAACCAATTTTGAAATGTTGGATGCTATGTCAATTTGTCGAGAACGCGAAGACATCAATGTTGTTGTGCTTACAGGTGCAGGTGATAAAGCTTTTTGTTCTGGTGGCGATCAAAATGTAAAAGGCGTTGGCGGTTATATTTCTGAAAATGGGGTGCCGCGTCTCAATGTTTTGGATCTCCATAAAGCTATTCGCTCCTTACCTAAACCCGTCATTGCCATGGTAAATGGATATGCGATTGGTGGCGGTCATGTACTTCACGTAGTATGTGATTTAACAATCGCTTCAGAAAATGCGCGGTTTGGTCAGACAGGTCCTAAGGTTGGGAGTTTTGATGGAGGATTTGGCTCTTCGTATCTGGCCCGTCATGTAGGACAAAAAAAGGCGAGAGAAATATGGTTCTTGTGCAACCAATATACTGCCCATGAAGCCGAGAGAATGGGAATGGTCAATAAGGTTGTTGCCCTTGATCAACTCGAAGATACTGTTGTAGAATGGTCTAAAACCATGATGAAACGCAGCCCACTTGCAATTCGGATGATTAAACGCGCCTTGAATGCAGAATTAGACGGGCAACACGGACTAATGGAGCTTGCTGGTGATGCCACCCTACTCTATTATTTGACTGAGGAAGCACAAGAAGGAAAACATGCTTTTTTAGAGAAACGAGACCCGAATTTCAATCAATATCCAAAATTCCCATAATGGACATTCAACAACTCGAACCCCAAAAACTTTGGACTTCCTTTTGCGAATTAAATGCGGTACCTCGTCCTTCAAAAAAAGAAGAACGCGTCATAGAATTCATGCTAAAATTCGGGCAGGGTCTGAATTTAAAAACCCTTAGGGATGAAGCTGGAAACGTCATTATTAAAAAACCTGCCACGCCAGGTATGGAACACTGCCAAACAGTCATTCTACAAAGCCATTTGGATATGGTGCATCAAAAAAATGCCCAAACAACATTTGACTTTAATAATCAAGGCATTGACATGTTTATTGATGGAGACTGGGTTCGTGCAAATGGAACAACACTTGGTGCCGATAACGGTATAGGTGTAGCTGCTATTATGGCCTTACTCGAAAGTAAAGACATAACACACCCATCTCTAGAAGCATTCTTTACCATAGATGAAGAAACTGGTATGACCGGAGCCAAGCAAATGGATGCTACGCTTTTGAGTGGGACGATTTTACTCAATTTAGATACTGAAGACGATGACGAACTCTCTGTAGGTTGTGCCGGTGGAATTGATACCAATACACACTACAATTATCAAAAAGAGCCTCTTATTAATGGGTTCGAAGGAATTGAGATTCAACTAAGTGGCTTACTTGGAGGTCATTCTGGAATGGATATTGATAAAGGACGTGGCAATGCCAACAAAATGTTAGCCCGTCTTATATGGGAACTTCAACAAACTCAGAATATTCAATTAATAAGTTTTGATGGAGGGAGTTTAAGAAATGCGATCCCAAGAGAGGCACATGCTCTTGTTGCAGTAGAAAACAAAAACAATGCCCTTTCATTCATAGGACAATTTGAATCGCTTTTGAAATCAGAGTACAATCCAATTGAAAAGCACTTAAAAATTTCTGCAAAAGCAATCAATTTGGATTCGGATTCGGATGCGGTTTCAGCTTTAGAATTTCAAAAGATATTAAATACACTTTGTGGCGTACACAATGGCGTATACAGGATGAGTCCCGACATTGAAGGCTTGGTGGAAGCCTCTTCTTCATTGGCAAGGGTTGTCATTAAAAATGGGGAATTTATCACACAATCTTTGCAAAGAAGTTCTGTGGAAAGTACAAAAAAAGAAGTGAGTATGGCCTTTGGTAGTGCCTTTGAAAATTTAGGTGCCAAGGTAGAACAAAGTGGCGACTACCCCGGATGGAAACCCAACCTTAATTCTGAAATTCTCAAACTTTTAAAAGACCAATATATTCAACTATTCAATGAAGAGCCCAATGTGAAGGCTTGCCACGCTGGACTTGAATGCGGAATTCTTAGCGAAAAATTACATGGGGTGGATATGATTTCTTTTGGGCCAAATATTAGGGCTGCGCATTCGCCAGACGAATGCGTTCAAATTTCTTCGGTTCAAAAATTCTGGAATTTTCTTTTAGAAATTTTACAAAAAATACCAACTGCATAAAAATTAATGATGTCAATAAATCTCAATACCATAGAAGAAGCCATATTGGAAATCCAAAAGGGTAATGTTGTAATTGTTGTTGACGATGAAGACCGTGAAAATGAAGGAGATTTTTTAACGGCTGCGCGTAACGCAACACCAACGCTAATCAATTTTATGGCAACACATGGCCGTGGTTTGATTTGTGCACCTTTAAGCGAAGAACGCTGTGATCAACTTGGACTTGAAATGATGGTGCGCAATAATTCAGCAGCTTACCAAACTCCATTTACAATTAGTGTTGATTTAATTGGACATGGATGCACTACAGGTATTTCGGCAAGCGATAGATCAAAAACTATCTTGGCCATGATTGATCCAAATATTAGGCCTGAAGAACTAGGAAAGCCAGGACATATATTTCCGCTACGAGCATTAAATGGAGGTGTTTTACGCCGTGCTGGCCATACCGAAGCAGCAGTTGATTTATCGCGTATGGCGGGGTTTGAAGAAGCAGGAATAATTGTAGAAATCCTCAATGAAGATGGAACGATGGCAAGGCTCCCGCAATTAATCGAAATTGCACGTAAATTCAATCTCAAGATAATAAGTATTGCAGACCTAATTAAATACAGGATTTCCAACGAATCACTTATTTCTGAACAAGTAGAAGTTCAGCTACCCACCACTTTTGGAGATTTTCAGTTACGTGCATTCAAAGATCAAAGCAATGATCAAGACCATTTGGTACTCACCAAAGGAACTTGGAGTAAGGATGAATCTGTGTTAGTTAGAGTACATTCTTCTTGTCTTACTGGCGATATCTTTGGAAGCTGTCGTTGTGACTGCGGCCCCCAATTACATAAAGCAATGGAGCTAATCAATGAAGAGGGAAAAGGTGCTATTGTTTACATGAATCAAGAAGGCCGAGGCATTGGCTTACTCAATAAACTCAAAGCATATAAGCTTCAAGAAGAAGGATTGGATACCTATGAGGCAAACGAAAAACTCGGATTCAAACCTGATCAACGGGACTACGGCATCGGGGCGCAAATACTTCGGGCTATCGGCATTCGTAAAATGAGATTGATGTCTAATAACCCTAAAAAACGCACTGGATTGATTGGTTATGGCTTAGAAATTACAGAGAATATCCCGCTAGAAATCCCAAGCAATAGCCACAACGAGCGTTACCTCGCTGCAAAAAGAGATAAAATGGGACACAATCTAAATTTAAAATCATGATGCTGCAGGCCCAGGGGTTAAGAAAAGAAATTGGAGACCTTGAAATATTAAAAGGAATCGATTTAGATGTTGGCCACGCTGAGATAATATCCATAGTTGGTTCTTCTGGGGCAGGAAAAACAACTTTACTTCAAATTTTAGGAACACTCGACGATCCTACTGCAGGAAATTTAATAATAGAGGGACAAAATCCCTTTGAACTCAACCAAAAAGCACTGGCAGCGTTCAGAAACAAACATTTAGGCTTTGTATTTCAGTTTCATCAGTTATTGCCAGAATTTACAGCAATGGAAAATATTGCCTTACCTGCCCTTATTTCTGGACAAAACCAAACTGATGCTTTTAAAGCGGCCAATTTATTACTTGAACAATTTAATTTAAGGTCTCGCGCAAATCATAAGCCCAATGAACTTTCTGGTGGAGAACAACAGCGCATTGCTGTTGCGCGTGCACTGATAAATAAACCTGCCATTGTTTTTGCAGATGAGCCTTCGGGTAATTTAGATTCAGAAAATGCAAATGCACTGCATCAATTATTTTTTGAGTTAAGGGAGCAATTCAAGCAAAGTTTTGTCATTGTAACACACAATAAAGAATTCGCTCAAATGGCTGAAAAAAGGTTAGAAATGCAAGACGGGAGAATCCTTTAAAAATGAATGAAGTAGCATTAAAGGAATTTTTAGATTACAAAGCGCATTATTACGAACAAGCCTCTTTCATTGAATCTGACCCGATTAGTTTAGTGCATCAATTCCACAAAAAACAAGATATTGAAATTGTTGGATTCTTAATAGCTACCATTTCGTGGGGTCAAAGAAAGAGTATTATCCAAAGTGGTAAAAAACTACTCAAAATTCTCGGATCAGAACCCCTACAATACGTTTTAAATTACAATGATGGCGATTGTGGATCATTTGTGCATAGGACCTTTAATCAAATTGATCTCAATGGTTTTTTAATGGCGCTTAAGGCTATTTATCAGCATGAAGACCTTGAGCTTGCATTTATGACTTCCATGCAAAATCCTACGCTTTATCATCATATCAGTGCATTTCGTGAACGCTTCATCCCCTACCTAGAAAAACGGTCATTAAAGCATGTCGCCAATCCAAATAAAGGTTCCTCTGCAAAGAGGTTGATCATGTTCTTGAGATGGATGGTACGTTCAAATAAAAATGGTGTAGATTTTGGCATTTGGGATTCCATTCCACAAGGCCGTTTAATGATTCCACTCGATGTGCATACAGGTAACATTGCACGTAAATTAGGTTTATTGCATCGCAAACAAAATGATTGGAAGGCCAATGAAGAATTGGTTTTTAAATTACGCAAAATGGACCCAACTGATCCTGCTAAGTACGACTTTGCTTTGTTTGGACTCGGAGCAATTGAAAAATTTTAATTTGGAATAGGCAAGGGAATCAGACGCAGGTATGTTGATAGATCTTGACCTTTGATTTTTTTTAAAATGAGCTGGTCTTGTTCAACAGATTCCAATTCGAATATCCAATGAATGTTGTTCAAATGCATGCTTAATTTTTGGCTAGTAATTCCGTATTGAAAATGACCACTAGTAAATGAATGATTGTGCAAATCATAAAATGAACCAAACATGACTGCGCCATTTATATCGAATACAAAAATATACTCTCCCCATGGCTCCTGAGTAAAAGAATTTTTCAAATCTTGGCTAAAACCACTTACCATCCAAACCTTGGAATTACCACCACTTAAAAGATGGGTGTAGTCTGCACTAATGGTTTGTTCGCCATTGACACAAGCCCCCAATATTAAAATGAGAATTACGCTAAAATAAAAGTTTTTTATCATTGAGAATTTGGAGTATTTCTGCGGAGACTTCAGTTTGTTTTTCAGGTTTAATATTTTTGTCATTTATTTGTTCACAGCATACAAATTGGTAGCGGTTCTGTTTCCATGTAAAGAGGCAATTATAAAAATATTTTTCGTCTTGGTAACGTTCAAAAAATCGGATTACAACATCGTCATATTTATCTTTATTTGGCCTAAATTCGATTGGATAGCCAACAAAACCATTAGCTTGAATTAAATTTTGGTCCTCTTTTTCATATACAATGAATCGACGTGCTGGAAATTCGTTTACCCCTGCCTTAAGCAGGATCATGCAACCCTCAGACAAGTCTAGATTTTTTTTCAATGGAAAAAAGCGAAAAAAATTAGCTGTGCATGAGGGCCTGTTGAGTTGATCACTCAATTCGATAGTGCTGTCACATAGACCTAGGTTTTTGAGAAGCTGTGGTTCTTGATCACCACTAAATTTATTGACTGTAAAATCAGTACTAACCTCAGTCCCTTTGACTGGTTTTTTTGGCCCATTAATTTTTGTTGGCAAATTATCTTTAGTGAATAACTTATATCCAATAAATACCAATACAAATGTTAAACATAGGGCCAGTAACCATACTATTTTATAATTCTTCATGATGAAAAAATTGACATTGATAATTTTTGAGCTTCTTTTAAACGATCTTCATTTAATGGATTGGCTATCTGTTTGTTTTTTAAAAACAACATCAAACTTTCAGTAGATAAATTTCCAGTGAGTTGATCTTTTGCCATTGGGCATCCTCCAAAACCTCCAAGTGCTGTATCAAAATGTCTACAACCCCCATTGAAAACTGCTGAAATAAGTTCATTTTCATTTCCAGGTACCACATGAAGATGGGCTGAAAATTTTGTTTCTGCAAAAGAACTAAAAAGCAAATTAAATAGTTGATGTGCACTGTCTGGATCTGCACAGCCTATGGTATCTGAAATTGCAAATTCAACAATGTCAAATCTATTTTTTAATTCATAAATACTTTGTGCAACAAGCTGCTCAGACCATGGTTCACCATATGGATTTCCAAATCCCATAGAAATATAAATGCGCAATTTCTTTTTTTGAAAGATACAAATTCGAGCAATTTCATCTAAAACCTTGAGGGTTTCTAAGCTACTAGAATTCGTATTGCGCAACTGAAAAGTCTCTGAAACTGAATAAGGAAAACCCAAAATTGAAACACGCTCAAAATTGCCCGCTTCTTGGGCTCCGCGTGCGTTTGCCACGATGGCCAACAATTTGGTTTTGGATTCCTCTAAATGCGCAAGCACTTGAGCGGTGTCTTTCATTTGTGGAATTGCCTTAGGCGACACAAAACTTCCAAAATCAAGTGTATCAAAACCACACTTTAAGAGTGCATTTAAATATTGAATCTTTTTTTGAGTAGGAATCCAAGATCCAATTCCTTGCATGGCATCTCTAGGACACTCAGTTATTTCAATGTATTGATTTAGAATTGACATCAATTTTTTCTTTTCAACAAGGCGCGATTAATAGACTTTACTAAGGCTGGTCCTTCATAAATAAATCCAGTATACAATTGCACCAAAGTTGCGCCTGCATCTAATTTATCTAAAGCATCTTGAGCACTGTGTATCCCACCGACGGCAATCATTGGAATTTGCCCATTGGATTTATCCTTAATATACTTAATCATTTGCGTAGATCTTAAAGCCAATGGTTTACCTGAAACCCCACCGGCCCCTAATTTTTCAACTATTTTACTATCAGTTTGTAAATTTTCCCTTGAGGTAGTTGTGTTGGCAACAATTAAACCATCAATTTTTGTATTATTGACAATTTCTATTATTTCATCGATTTGGGAAGAATTTAAATCAGGAGCAATTTTTAATAAAATTGGCTTTGCAACTTTTTGCTGTAGGTTTTGTTGTTGTAAACTTTCCAAAAGAGCTTGAAGCGGTTCTTTTTCTTGAAGTTCTCTCAAATTTGGTGTATTTGGAGATGAGACATTTACAACAAAATAATCTACGTGATCAAAGAGCGCTTCAAAACATTGTAAGTAATCTAATTTGGCATCTTCATTGGAAGTTAATTTGTTACGTCCAATGTTACCACCGATGACAATTTTTTTATTTTTTCTCTGAATTAATGATTTTTTAATGGCCTCCATACCAGCATTATTGAAGCCCATGCGATTGACAATAGCATGATCCTTTTTTAATCTAAACAATCTCGGTTTTTCATTTCCCCCCTGTGCTTTAGGGGTAACCGTACCAATTTCGATAAATCCAAAACCACAATTGGCAAGCGCATCTGTAAATTGGGCATTTTTATCGAAACCTGCTGCCAATCCAACAGGGTTGGCAAACTTGATCCCTAAAAACTCTGTTTCAAGCTTAGGATTTTTAACTGTGAATGAAGCGCTAAAAATTTTGCGCGTAAGAACAAATTTATTGCATAAATAAAGGCCACGCATAACAAAATGGTGTACTTTTTCAGCATCAAATAAAAATAAAATTGATCGCAATAGTTTGTACATACACAAATGTACAAACTATTTCAAGTGAAGCTCTACACAATAAAGAGCAAACCACAGACAAGGGTAAGATAAAACCAATAGCGCCAGGGATTATTTACTTTTTGCTGATACTGATAAGCAGCCAAAATTTGATCGAAATTTTGATGCTTGCGAACTTCCATCTCTGAAGGTTCGTTGCGGTCTAGTAGAATTTTTATCATATTTATTCCTTTTGATTGAAAATTATTTTTAGTTTCTGAACTGCTCTAAAAGTTTTCACCTTAGCATTATTTTCAGACAAATCAATTATTTGCCCAATCTCTTTGAATGAACGTTTTTCAAAAAAGCGCATTTCTATCAATTGTAACTGTTGTTCATTGAGTTTTTGAAGCGAATTCATTAAACGCTGTTTATCTAGTTCTGTATAATCTTCCACCCATTCTTCAACAACCTGTTGAAGAACCACTTTATCAATACTTACAGTGCGTTGAGCTTTTTGATCTCTAAAAGATTGATAAAGTTCACTCTTGGCAATTCGAAACAACCATGCTGAAAAAGGCAAGCCTCGATACTCATACTTTGGCAATGCTTGAAGCGCCTTAACAAATACGTTTGAAGTAATGTCATAAGCTTTTTCTTCTTCGTCTACCCTGCGGTAAACATATCGAAAAATAGCGTCGTGGTAGCGCTCGTAGAGTGGAGCAAAATAACGAGAATCAGTTTGGGCTCTAGTAATTAGCGTTTTTTCTTCTTCCTGAAGAAAAGACTGCTGCTGAAAGGAGAGTTGAAGAGGCATAGTCTTTTGATTTTAGGGAGTTTAGCTAAGAGGCTTGCAGTCCTCTTTTAAGAGATAACGCAGAAATATTTATTTTGGTACATTTTTTTTTAAAAAAAATTAAAATTTATATCTAAATAGGCCACCACACTGTATTTTATGCGTTAGTGGAGGATTGAAATTTGATCTGTAAATGCCATGTATTTGAAATTCCCAATTTGAATTTAAAGACCAGCATACAGATCCCAAAATAAAATTACCAACACCCGACAGAACTAATGTTTGTGTTCCTACACCTAACAAATATGGAAAATCAAAAATATTTGGAGCCGGCCAGACTGCCTCAAACATTCCGTAAACTAGCTCAAAGCGAATATTATGATTTAGCGCACTATAACGGTAACTAAATTCAACTTGTCGTGCAATATTGCTGAACTCTAGAGATCTTTGCAATTGAGCCGAAAAGCGAAAAAGTTGACTTTTACTTAATGGAAGTTTAGCATTAAATTGCAAACCCAATTTATAACTCTTGTAACTTAACTCCCGATGTGTAAGCCCAAAAGAATACACAAGTTTATTTTTACTTTGTTGCTGCAAGAAAATTCTTGTGTCAAGGCTGTACTGCGGTAAGGAAGATGTTGTTATGTAAAAATTCGTTAGTGCAATTTCACTAGATAATTTTAGCATGGTGCTTGGACTAAGTTGACTTTTGAATTGAAGAATAACACCTTTTTCATTTGATGTAGTTGACGTATTGCCTATAGCATTGGCATAAAATGCAAGGTATTTGGGTGAATAGTATCTAAGGTGCAAACCAAACTCAAATTTTGTATCCACATAATAGATAAATGCCAAATTCAAAGCGAGGCTTCTATCCCTATTTGAACTTATTTTAAATGCACCTACAGCTTCGGCATAAAGATAAAATTGCTTAAATGAATATTGACCATGGAACCCAATGCTTAAATTACTTAAGTTAAAATCATTTAAAGGGAAACTGTAAGTAGTCATATATGGGTTTTCAGAAGACTTTGAATACAGCAACATGGCGCCTAAGTGTAGCAGTTCATATTTTTTTCTGTAACCAATTCCAAAAATTTGTTCTAATAAAATTTTGCGTTTTGCGATTTCATTTAATGTCCTGTGATAACCTGAAGAATAAGTATAAGTCAATTCTTCTAACATAGAATTTCCGTTGAGTTTTGCGTCTGTATTTTTAAACGAAGTAAAAACCAACATCTCATCCTTTTTTTTAGCTAATACTAAAGCTGCACCCTGCAAATACCTTTGCTCATCGCCACTGTTGTTTGCTTTTAAACCCGGTGCATTTCTAGATAGATGCATCAAGTCTATACTTTTACCAAGGCCTCTAGACGTCCATAGTTGTAGGCCCTGACCCCACTGTACCTGGTAGCTACCCAAAAGTATACGACTTAAAACTTCATTTTTCTGTTTTTTATTCCAGTCTATATAAAAACTCATAAAATCCACACCGCCTTTTGGCCCAGACTGCCAAAAGGGTTCTCCAGAATCCTTAGCCATTTGAATTGCAAATCGCCAATTTGAAAAATAAAATTGTCCTTTATATTGCATAGAGATTGGCGGCCCTAAAAAACTTGAATCTATACTTAAAAACCATTCATTAGATTGATTAGTCAACATTGGAAGCATATATCTAAGCTCAGACTTTATGGACTCAGCTGACCATTTTATTTTTCTCAAGGTTTCTTCTTTTTGAGGAGCAGGCAACAATAAAAAGGGTAAAATCTCATTGATTTGAGCAACACTCCTCTCACAAAGAATTCCTTGGAGTTGATAAAAGTTTATAAATGTCCCACCCGATTTTAGAAAATATGAAAGTTGATTTGCCTCTATATCACTAATAATACCATTGGAGTGCAATTCTTCAAGGTCAGTTAATGACAATACATACTGATTATTTTCAGCCTTAAACTCAGAAAAGCTAGGCTGTGATTTAAAATCTTTTAAAATAAAAAGACAAAAAAGAATAAAAATAAATTTGCTCAATGTAAAAGTTTTATTTGAAGTTGATAACCAGTTCCATATTGCCAACTTGGTGAAATTTGCCATGACCAAAAACCCCCGAGTTCATGCCCAATAGAAAAATGAAAAGCTTTAAATGGTACAGCAAATGAGAACTGCAGCCCATAGGTATTAAATTGTTGAATCAAACTTATACTCAGCCTAGGGTTATGCGATGGATTCCAACTTAAACATTGGGAAAATTGAACGTTAGGTTGTAAAATCCAAAAATGTTCAATTTTTAAACTTTGGAGACTTCTAAGTGAAATGTTATCGAGCACAATGGAAATAAAATGACCGGAATTAACCTTGTATTGACACCCAAAACGCCCAGTGAGATTCAAGAAGTTTCCGTAATATTCGGGTTGTACAAACCCTTGAAATTGAAGTGCTAAACCCACCTTAAAATTATCATCAACTAATATTGAAGAAGCTTGGGTTAATCTAAATTGCATCGAAGATGGCCAAAGCACAGCGCTAAGATCCTGATAATGATATATATTATCTTGGCACAAATGATTGCAAACCTTAATGCCTAATAAATTTGGAATACTTAAGGGTAAGTAAACTTCGAAACTACTGCCTTTTTTATCATCTATGCACCAAGCTGCAGGATTGCTAAATTGTTTATTTGATTTGTAGGCAGTGAGCCCGAGTTGGTTGTCAAAAAATGAAAATGGCCAAAATTGTTGTGCAACTATGTTTTGTACCGAACAAATTGAGAAAATGAAAAATAAAAGCGTCAATTGCATTTTTCAAAACTAAAGTGCAAAACATGTTTAGTGTTCAGTAAAGTCCGCTGTTAATGCAAGGATTCAGTATATTTGATGATAGTTTTTCTTATGTCAATCACATCAAACAACTTCGCTGCAAATTCAATAAAGGAATGGAAAGAGCAACTCTATAGTGAACTTCAAGAAAAAAGTTCAATGCTTTCCTATTGGAATGAAGTTGAAGAACTGTCTTTTTCACTTACTGACCTTGAGGGACCCCAATTGAATTTTCAATATCAACCCAAAGAGAATTGGAAATGCCTGCTTCAGATTGAAGCAAAAGATGAAAAAAAATCCAACAAGCGAATTCTAAAAGGTTTAATGCAAGGTGCAAATGCTTTAATGATAGATAATGTAACTTCAAATACCGATTGGTATAGTTTGCTTAAAGATGTGCAATTGGCATTCATTGATTGTTTGATTATTTTCAATAATCTAGAATCCATAGATCATTATCAAAGAACTGCGCCAAAAGATGCCCTAGCGCATTGTAAAATTTTACATGCTTTTGGCGAAAATCAAATATTTTTTAGCAGCTTTAGTCTTCAACAAATAGGAGCCAATTGTTTTACTCAATTGGCAGCCACCTTGAGTGGGGTCCATCGAAAACTCGAATTGAATGCTAAGGACACCACCTTATTTATTGAATTAGGCGTAGGCGCCAATTTTTTAGTTGAAGTAGCTAAATTTATGGCAATCAGGCATTTGTTAAACCAATTAGCAAGTATCCACCATGTGAATATTACGGTGCAACTCATTTTAAAAACTGGTTTTTGTAATAAAAGTTTAGTTGATCCACACACCAACCTTTTAAGGCAAGCAACAGAGGGCTTGAGTGCAGTTCTGGGTGCTTGTGATTATTTATGTATTCAACCTTTCGATAATTTATCTGAAGATGGCGCAAGTGAATTTGGACAAAGAATGGCGCTAAATGTAGCAAATTTGATTGTTGAAGAGTTAAAACTCTCTAGTATTAATGCTAGTCTAAAAGGTGCCTACTTAATTGAAAAGATTTGTTTAGAACTCACAAAAATAAGTTGGAGCAGGCTCTGTGAGATGGATGAAAATCAAGATCTTATTGATAAATATCTTAAAGAACAAATCTTAAAAAGCCGCAATTTAAGAATTGAACGCTTTTTGGCCAAGGCAGATATACTTGTTGGTATAAATGCTTTTGAAGAAAAAGATGCTTCTGATCAAAAAAAATGGGGTCAATTACCTCAAAGCCTAGAGTTACCATATTTAATATTTGAAAAACAAATCATCTGATGCCCAGAGTGCCGCTACATACACATCGATTAATAGATTGGACAGGACATCTGAAATCCAAAGAGAATATAAAATATCGTTCGGGAATGGCGCCTTTTATTGGCGGGCCTTATGCATCTATGTATTTAGCTAGACCTTGGACTATTCGTCAATATGCAGGCTTTTCAACGGCTGAGGAATCGAATGCTTTTTACAGAAGAAATTTGGCAGCTGGACAAAAAGGTTTAAGTGTGGCTTTTGACTTAGCCACGCATCGCGGATATGATTCAGATCATCCACGTGTCCTAGGAGATGTTGGAAAAGCTGGCGTTGCCATTGATTCGATTGAGGATATGAAAAGACTTTTTGATCGAATACCACTTGGTGAAATGTCTGTTTCGATGACCATGAATGGTGCAGTCTTACCTATACTTGCTTTTTATATTGCTTGCGCAAACGAACAGGGTGTAAATACCGAAGAACTCAAAGGAACCATCCAAAATGATATATTAAAAGAATTTATGGTGCGCAACACCTATATCTACCCCCCTGCTCCATCTATGCGTATAATTGCAGATATTTTTGCTTACACATCTGCTAAGATGCCAAAGTACAATTCCATTTCAATTTCTGGTTATCACATGCACGAAGCGGGTGCAACCGCTGCCATAGAATTGGCCTACACGCTTGCAGATGGTTTGGAGTATTTGAGAACTGGAATAGCAGCTGGTTTATCCATTGATCAGTTTGCGCCAAGGCTAAGTTTTTTCTGGGCAATCGGTATGGACCATTTGACCGAGGTTGCTAAATTAAGGGCTGGGAGGGTCTTGTGGTCTAAGCTTGTTTCAAATTTTAACCCAAAATCTAAAAAATCGCTGGCGCTAAGAGCACATTGTCAAACCTCTGGTTGGTCACTTACAGAACAAGATCCATTTAACAATGTAGCACGTACCTGTTTGGAAGCCCTTTCGGCTACAATAGGAGGCACGCAATCATTGCATACTAATGCACTTGACGAGGCAATTGCATTACCTACTGATTTTTCGGCCCGTATAGCAAGAAATACACAAATATATCTTCAAAAAGAGACAGGAATAACTAGTTTCATTGACCCATATGCTGGGAGCGATCAACTTGAAAGGCGCACTCAAGAATTAATTGAAGAAGCCTGGACCTTGATACAAGAAATCGAAGATTTAGGAGGTATGGCTAAAGCCATTGAGACTGGTCTTCCAAAAATGCGCATAGAGGAAGCAGCAGCACAAAAACAAGCCCGAATAGATTCTGGACAAGATATTATCATTGGAGTTAATAGATACCAGACTGAAGAACTCAATGAAATTGAAATTCGACAAGTCGACAATACCCAAGTGCGTCAAGCTCAAATTGATCGCTTGAAAATGCTTAAAGAAAATCGTGATCAAAAATTAGTTGATGAGCTTTTAAACGAATTAACCTGCGCTGCTAAAGGGAAAGAAAATTTACTTGAAATTGCAATTCGTTGTGCAAAAGCGAGATGCACATTAGGAGAAATTTCTTCTGCCCTAGAATCTGTTTTTGGTCGATATCAGGCCAAAATTAGAAGTGTCAGCGGCGTTTATGCAAAAGAAATTATGGATGATAAAAATTTTATACGAGCCAAAGCACTTTTGGAAGAATTTAGATCACTAGAAGGGCGTAGGCCTCGGATAATGATTGCGAAGATGGGGCAGGATGGCCATGATCGTGGAGCAAAAATAATTGCAAGCTCATTTGCCGACATAGGTTTTGATGTGGACATTGGGCCTTTATTCCAAACACCAGAGGAAGTTGCGAAGCAAGCCATTGAGAATGATGTACATATCGTTGGTGTTTCATCATTGGCTGCCGGGCATAAAACCTTAGTTCCAGCAGTTATTAAAGCCCTTAAAGAAAGTAAACGACCGGATATTATGGTGGTTGCAGGTGGTGTAATTCCAAAACAAGATTATTCATTCTTGTTTGAGGCAGGAGTTTTTGGTATATATGGTCCTGGCACAAAGATTGCATTAGCTGCTCAAGAAATCTTAAAACTTTTGATCGAGAGCCATCAATAAATTTTATTAATTTCGAATAGTATTATGGAATTTAAAACCATCAAAATTACAACAATGAAAAGCATTCTTCTCACTTTATTTAGTTTGGCAATAGCGCTACAAATTAATGCTCAAAAACCCAGTTTAGAAATGCGTGAGTCTAAGCGCGTTATTACCTTAGACGACGAAAAAGGAGGCATCACTTCCGTTGAATTCAAAAGTGTTTTTTCGCCAGCTGGCACCAAAAAAGTACTTACTGAATGGTACATTTCAGGTGTTGAAGGAAAAGATTGGGAATATATTCGCGGTGATCAAAATAGCGATATCATCGAAGTTAACTTTAAAAAAGTAGGCAATTTTTCAGTATATCTCAATGTTACCTATGCGATTAAAAAGACTTTAAGGAATGGTGAAATTGAAGAAGAGGAATTTGATATTTCTATTGATAACGACAACTATATCACCGTTACCAATAATCTCGATGAACTTACGCAATTGCATGCCGATTCAAATTTTATTAAACTCGTAAAACGCGCAGGAGACTATTCCATAAAAGAAAAATATGCCAATGATCCAACGCCTTATATATTTTTAGCCAAGGGTTTATATGGTATGTATCGAAAGGATGTTAAGGATGCTATGGTTCAAGACCCATTCGAAGAAGCGATCACTGCATGTGCTACCGCTATTGAAAGGGATGAGAATGGTGTTTTTAAAATGCCAATTCACAAGATGTGGCTTAACGGATTTCAGCAAGAATTGTTAAACAACGGTGTAATTTACATTTTGGATGAGGAAGATGGCTATCCACTTGTTTACAGCAATGAAGATAAATATAAGACAGCTGAAACACTTTCTGAAATTTTAGATGCCTGCGATTCATACAGTACTATCACCCGCAATCCTAT
This sequence comes from Crocinitomicaceae bacterium, assembly GCA_030830785.1. Taxonomy (GTDB): domain Bacteria; phylum Bacteroidota; class Bacteroidia; order Flavobacteriales_D; family Crocinitomicaceae; genus UBA952. The sequence continues at coordinate 48,102 of JAURMI010000017.1, read as the reverse complement.
GGGAATTCAGTTTGTTTCAGCAGCAGTACGCTATAACAACAAAGACTCTAGGAATGCCAATCTCATTTGGAAAACTGAGATACCTAACTTATTAAATCTAAGCGACAAGGAATTTGATACATGGACACAAGCTGATAAAGATGCACTCCGGGTAGGTCTAATTTTAAGTGCTCAAGCATTAATCAAAAGAGACAACAGCACAATAAATGCCCGGCCTATGCTTCAAAAAGCTGCCAAATGGTTTGAATACGATCAACAATGGATCGCATTTTATGAAAGAAAATACAATAGCTTCTCTGAACAATAAATTATTTCAATGAACCGCATACCGAGTTGGCTAAAGAATAAATATATCTTGACATCAATTTTATTTGGTGTCTATTTTTTATTTTTAGATGATTGGGATGTTTTTACGCTAACAAGACAAAAACAAAAACTAAAGCAAATTGAATCCCAAGACAAGCGAATGGATAGTTCACTAAAGCAAACAAAAAAAACGCTTGATCGCTTAAAAAATATGGATGAACTCGAAGCTTATGCGCGTTCAGAAAAATTCTTTAAGCGCGACGATGAGGAAATTTTTGTTGTCACTCATGAATGAGAGTTTTATTTCGGGAGATGATGGCCCCTGGAAAATAATACCTTAAAATTTGATCGTATTTATAGCCTTCTTTGGCCATTTTCATAGCTCCTTCTTGGCATAACCCGACACCATGACCAAAACCCCGACCACTTAAAATCACTTGTTGGTCTTTTATTTCAGCATTAAAAAAACTGGATTTCAAATTAAATTCATCCCTTAGATCCCTCATAGGAATGCCATAGACCGGATGAATATAAAAAGCAGTACGATCTTCACTTTTAAAATTTTGCAACAGTGCTAAAGACACGGAATCGTCAATGGGAAAGTTATATTTGGTTGTTAAAAATGCAGTCCACTTTGAAAGCGCAATATTTTTGACCCAGGTGGCCTGCTTGGTATGAATACAAAAAGTATCCTTAAAAGAATATAAACCTTCAATTGGTTGGTTCCAAACATATTCAGGCGGACATGTCTGACCTCCACAATTGGCGTGAAAAAAAGTCGGAAAATAATTGCCATTAGCATCTAAGAGAACAATATTTTGCGTTGAGTAGACCGAAGAGTCAATAAGTGTTGTTCCTATTCTTTTATGCAAATATGCTTGGCAATGAACTCTATCGCAGAGCGCGTAACCATCTTTTTGATGTCGATTTTGGTATGCGAGTGCATAGGTTCTTGAGATAATGGCTTGCGTTTGATAATAGGACTGATGATGACCTGAGCCTCCTTCGCAAGATACAACACCTTCCAAATAGGTTTCTAATTCAACATTATTTATCAATTGAATTTGCCCCTTGACAATGGTTAGTTCAAAATCACCTTCATAGGACCTAATTTTAGTTGAAATTTCTGGGACAGACCAATTAACAAAATCTTCTTGATTGCGCTGTATGAGTTCAAAATGACTGCCTTGCGCAATTAAATTTGTGCCTTGATAAAACTCCAACAAGGATCCTTTAATCTTAAAGCGACCTTGCTCCAAAGTCTGTAGAAGAACTGTTGTTGGGATGCCATTTTCATGGTGGGCTATCATTAAATATTGCCCAGATCCTATGACACACTGTAATTGATTTGTTTTAACTCCTTCATAAATGCGTATGGGCAAACTTTGAGCCCAAATTGTTGAACTCAAGAAAATAACCAGAATAACCGACAGTTGTTTCAAGACCATAAATAATTATTCATAGACTCCGCTATTTGGCGACTAGCGCCCGCTTGTTTTAAGCTTATAGCCAAATGACGATATGCTTTGAGTTGAATTTCGCGTTTGGGCATTCCAGGCAATAAATCTTGGAGTTCATTTTTCATTTCTTCCGAAGTACAATGTTCCTGTATTAATTCTGTAAGAATTGGAGCATCCATAATAAGGTTCACCAAGGAAATGTATTTTATTTTCACCAATTTTCTTGCCAACCAAACAGAAAAATTAGATCCTTTGTAACATACTACCTGTGGAACCTTAAAAAGAGCTGTTTCAAGTGTAGCCGTACCAGAGCTAACTAGAGCAAGTTCTGCAACACCTAGCAAATCATAGGTGTGGTTGACATTAAAAAATACATCTTTACCCTGACAAAGGGTTTGATAAACCGAAAGCGGAATGTTTGGTGAACAAGCCAATGCAATTTGATGAGTCAATTCAAAATTGGATGCCGCCTTTAACATCAGCGGTAATTTTTTTTCAATTTCCTGCATACGCGAACCAGGTAATAAAGCCAATACTGGTTTTTCAAAACTAGGGATACTTCCTCTTGTCTCATTGAATCGGTCGATTTCATCCAATAACGGATGTCCAAAATAGGCAGGTTGCATCCCAAATTGCGAATAAAATTCAACTTCAAAAGGCAAAATGCAATAGAGTTTTGTGACATATTTTTGAATGGTAAATACACGGCTCCTTTTCCAAGCCCAGACTGTTGGTGAAATGTAATACAAAACATTAATTTGTTGGCTATGGGCCCATTTGGCCATGCGTAAATTGAAACCTGGATAATCTACCAATACAAGTAATTTAGGTTGGGTTTCTAAGAGCGTTTTTTTCAAAGTCCTGAATTGTCTACCAATGACAAAAATGTTTTTAATCACTTCCCAAAAACCCATGAAACTCAAAGCGCTTATATGCTTGTCCAAAACAACATTTTCAGCCTCTAGCCTATCTCCTCCCCATGCCCTAAATTGTATTTGTGAATTAAGCATTTTCCATTCTCTAACCAAATTGGCAGCATGAAGGTCACCTGATGCCTCTCCACAAACTATATAAACCAAATGATCTTTATTCAAAGTTTCAATTAAAATATTTTTCCCAAGTTCACATATATCATATACGGAGCATAGAGCAACATACCAAAAATGATACCGCGAGTATGAAAATAGCGCTCACGATTTAAAAAAAAGTAAAACCACCCGAGGTTACCAATCAATCCTAGCGCCAAATATCGACTTAAAAATTCCTGTAAATTAATCGCCTGATTCCACAAATAGGAGAAACTTTGGCCATAGGCTTGGGATAAAATAAAAACGATTAATGGCAATAGCAACAATGGTGAGAAAACCCCAAGGGCCAATCCGATAAAAAAGGAAGAATTAAAATTATTTTTCATTTTCCCAAGATATTAATTTGTCTATTTGATCATATGCTGTTAAGTCATATTGAGTAGGGACTATACTGACATAACCTTCCTTTAATGCATGTAAATCTGTATCTTTTCGCTGATCTAAATCGGCAAATTCACCAGTGAGCCAATAATATGATCTTCCGAATTGATCTTGACGTTTTTCAAAACGATCAGCCCAATATGCATGCGCTTGTTTACATATTTTAATGCCTTTTATTTGAGATTTTGTGCCTTTAGGAATATTCACATTAAGACAAATGGACGGTTCAAATCCTTTTTCAAAAAATGCTTTAAGGACTCTACTAACATAATATTGAGCGGCAGAAAAATCGGCATCTGATGCATAATCAGCTAAGGAAAAACCGATTGACGGAACACCTTCCATTGCCCCTTCTATTGCAGCAGACATTGTGCCAGAATATAGCACATTTGTAGAAGAATTCTCTCCGTGATTGATTCCCGATAATATCAAGTCAGGTTTTCGTTTCAAAAGCTCAAACATACCCAATTTAATACAATCCACTGGTGTTCCACTGCAAGCATAGGCCTCAATATCTGAATACAAGGTACTCTTTGACAATCGAATTGGATCGTGAATGGTAATTGCATGGCCCATTCCAGATTGAGGTTTATCAGGTGCTACTACCAATAAGTTTCCAAATGGCTTTGCTGCAGCAATAAGTGCTGCTATTCCATGTGCACTTATCCCGTCATCATTGGTAATTAAAATTTGTGGTTTGTGGCCCAATTCCATATGCTAAAATTAGTCATTTATCGTCTTTAAAATGCTAAATTTGATCTAATGAACAATAAATTAAAATGGATTGAACCACATCAACAATATGGCTTTGTAGCCCTATCTACAATACCATTGCGCAAAGAAGCAAAAGACAGCAGCGAGCAAACTTCTCAATTACTTTTTGGCGAAACTGTTGAAATATTAAACTACAGCACTCCTTGGTTAAAAATACGCTGTCTAAATGACGGATATGAAGGATATGTGGACCACAAACAGTTGTTAGCACTGACGCAAAAAGAACTGCGACAATGGCTCGACAGTGCCCTGATTCTGAGCCAACCAATGCAAACCATAGAAGGTCCAATGGGTTTGCAATTAATTAGCGGTGGCTCATATGTTGGCGCGAAAGGAAAATTCAATATCGGGCCCTTTCATTATCAATACCATCCTCATTTAGATAAAATTGACGCTTGGCAATATGCTTTAGGATTTATTAACACCCCTTACTTGTGGGGAGGAAAATCAATATTTGGTATCGATTGTTCCGGGCTTGTTCAAAATGTTTTTAGGCTCTTGGATATAAATTTGCCTCGAGATGCCTACCAACAGGCAGATTTTGGAAATGAGGTGGATTTTGAGCAAAAGCAACCATTAGATTTAGCATTTTTTAAAAATTCCCAAGGACGCATTCATCATGTGGGGATTATTGGATTGGATAATCAAATCTTACATGCCTCCGGACAAGTACGCATTGACACCTTGCTTTTTGATGGCATTTTTAATCAATCAGCCGATTTGATAACACATTCTCTCGATCATATTAGGCGCTATTTATAGCATTCTTACGATATTTGTTCTATAAAATTATAGCAATGAACGACCAGGCCATTTTTGAGCTCATAGCAGCAGAGAAAAAAAGACAACTTGAAGGGATAGAACTCATCGCCTCAGAAAATTTTGTAAGTGAACAAGTTATGCAAGCAATGGGATCGGTGTTGACCAATAAATATGCCGAGGGCCTGCCCGGAAAACGCTATTATGGGGGATGTCAAATTGTTGACCAAGTTGAACAACTTGCTATAGATCGTTTGTGTCAATTATTTGGAGCCACTTGGGCAAATGTTCAGCCACATTCAGGTGCTCAAGCGAATGCTGCTGTTTTCTTAGCTTGCCTCCAGCCCAATGACAAAATATTAGGATTTGATTTATCACATGGAGGTCACCTCACACATGGGTCACCTGTTAATTTTTCTGGTAAACTTTACCGGCCATTTTTTTACGGCGTTGACCAAGAAACTGGTCTGGTTGACTACGATCAAATGGAACAAGTTGCCAAAAAGGAACAGCCAAAAATGATCATTTGTGGTGCCTCTGCCTATTCACGCGATTGGGATTACGAACGCATTCGCCGTGTGGCTGATGAAATCGGCGCATTGGTTTTGGCTGACATTTCTCATCCGGCAGGTCTGATTGCTGCTGGCTTACTCAATGACCCCCTCGAATATTGTCATATAGTTACCTCGACAACACATAAAACTTTACGTGGACCAAGAGGCGGAATAATAATGATGCGCCATAACTTCGAAAATCCTTTTGGACTAAAATGGAATAACGGCAACTTAAAGTCTATGGGAGCATTACTTGATGCAGCCGTATTCCCAGGAATTCAAGGTGGCCCACTTGAACATGTGATCGCTGCTAAAGCGGTTGCCTTCAAAGAAGCTCTCGACCCATCTTACAAAGTCTATATGCAACAAGTGAAGACAAATGCAGCCATTTTTGCTAAAGAATTAACTCAAATGGGCTATTCAATCGTTTCTGGCGGAACCGACAACCACAGTATGCTTATTGATTTGCGTAGTAAAGGCATTACTGGAAAAGACGCAGAAAACGCATTAGTAGCAGCAGATATAACGGTAAATAAAAACATGGTGCCTTTTGATACAGAGTCACCGTTTGTTACCTCTGGAATTCGAATTGGCACCCCTGCCCTGACCTCTCGTGGAGTAAAGGAACATGAAATTGCTAAAATGGTTGAGCTAATGGATCGTGTATTAATGAATGCACAAGATGACAAAGTTATATCCATGGTGCGCAAAGAGGTAAATGCTTTAATGGGTACCAAACCTCTTTTTGCTTGGTAAATTAGATAGCTATGGTATTTAATGCCAAAAAAGATAGTTTTAGGTGGTGGATAAGCGGTTTTGTTTTTGTTGTTTATGGCATCGTTTCTTTAATCATTTATTTGACAGAAAAGGATTTAAGAGCACTCTTAACCTTAGGATCTATTTGGTTATTACTTAGTTTCTTTATCGTTTGGCTTTTACCTAGAACAACACGCTATACTTTTTTGGATGACCACTTGCTTTGCCAATGCATGGGAATTAAAAAAAGAATTTACTACAACACATTCAATAAAGTATTGAGATCAAATGGAATGTACGCAGGTTGGAAAATGAGTACTGCTTGGAAATGCCTCATTGTTCGTTACAATAAATATGATGAACTGCTCATTTCACCAGAAAATGAAGCAGAATTTATTGCACTTTTTGAATCTAAGAAAGCAGAATCAGTCGAGGCCTAATTTAATTGTACTAGCTCCATGACAACTGTTGCAAGCCCCTGAGCTCAGAGAAGAATTCATAGCAATTGTCGCCCCAGTAAGGCTTGTTATTTTAGGGTACAATCCTTGAAAATCAATAGCAGCAGTTGAATAAAAATTTCCTTTACTATCAATGTCAATCGTATATTTTAAAGTGCCGCCACCATTTGCCTCGGTAAACAATTCTACTTTACCTCCATTTTGGGTATTGAGCAAATCGCTTTGGTATAGTGTACCAGCAACATTGAAACAACCCTCGCCCTCTCCTGTCGAATTATGACATTGCATACAATTTTGCCCTTGATTGTGAGAGTCGTCTCCACCTGCTGAACTTATGTTTTCTTCATGGCAAGCCCATGATTTTTTACAAGATACAAGTGTTACTAGCCCACCGATGAAGGCAATAAAAAATAATCTGTTCATTCTTTTCATCATTTTATTTATTTGGATGTACTTATTATTCTATTTCTTTATTGAGTATGGCTAGTAATTCATAGGCGCCTTTAGTTACAATTTGACTATGCAATAAGCGGTTCATTGAATTACTTTCAATTGCAATTTTGCCATCTTGTGTCATTAAAACCTCTACTTCGACTTGGTAAAAGTTCTTACCCTCGGCAATAAAAACTATATGTTTACCCGCGTGCTCCACTATTGCTTCTTGGGGTAGGGTATGCATTTGATGCTCAAGGGTAGAAATCTCGGCCTTTAAAAAAGAACCAGGTATGATTTGATTTGGCATTTCTTCAAAATGACAATGCACTTTAAATGTTCTTTCTGGGCTTATATCTTGACCTATGACATAAACTTTTGCTTGCCTTGATGAAGAAGAGTCGATAAAATTGACTTTGACATCTTGTCCAACTTTTAGATATGCAAGATATTTTTCAAAAATAGTTAGTTCTGCATGGGCATGCTTAAGATCAATTATCTCCATCAAATTATCTTTTGGTTCTGCAAATGCCCCAACATTGGCAGTAACTTTTGTTATAACACCATCAAATGGAGATAAAATGCGTTGACTTCGCTCAATTTGTCCTTTTCTCAATTGCGTTAGATTAACATTAGCCATTTCCAATTTTAATTCCAATCCATTCAATTTGGCCTTATTGACCATATAAGCACTTTTTGCCTGTTGATAATTTTTTGCAGAACCTGACTCATTGTCAAAAAGCTCCTTTTGTCTAGTATATTCCAATTCTAGAAATTCGTTTTGTCCAATCAATTCAAGAAATTCTTGCTGCAGGGCTATAATTTCAGGGTGTTCGACTACCATTAATAGTTGCCCTTTTTTAACGCGCATTCCATCTAAAACTTCAATTCTCTTAACGAATCCGCCAAAGGGTATAGCGATATATGATTTATTTTGTGGCGGTACATCAATCATACCGCTAGCATAGATCCGAAGTGCAAGTGGTTCATTTGTTATCTTCCCCAATTCAATACCCAATGAGTTTATTTGTGATGGACTTAACTTAATATGATTTTGCTGGTCCTTGGTTTCATTTTTGGCCTCTTGTTGAGAAGAACCACAAGAGAATAGAAAAGTAAGGGTTAGTAAAAAAATAATTGTTTTCATATAAAATTTATTGTATCCAATTATAGGATATGAATAATAATTTAATCTCATGTTGCCAGTCTAGTAATTCAGCTTGTAGACCCATTCGATAATCGTGTAACTGTAAAAATTCAATAAAGGAAATCTCTCCTGTAGAAAGTTGAATTTGCAAGTCTTCTTGCAGTTTAATTAATTCATTTTCAATAGGACCGGCAAGCTCTTTGTAGCTTAAAATTCGTTCGGTCAATTGATTATAAAGGTTTTTTTGTTCCGTTACGAGCCACATTTCTTGCTGTTTTCGCTCCAATTGGTTCTGCTCTATGGCATGTTGATTGGCAGCAATCCTGGATTTAAATGCTTTAAAATCAATCGGTATTTCAGTTTGAATTGCCCCACCTTGAAATCGTTGTTTTTGACCAAAAAACTGATCGACACCTTCTATGGTTTGCCAACCAACAAGCGACTGATTAAAATATGATAAACTCAGACTTGGATATTGTGCTAATTTAATTAATTCACTTTCCATGCTTAATTTACGATGTTGGCCATCGAAACCGAGCAAATAAGGGTGTGCTTCGAGCGTTTTTAGCGGTGGTATATACAGAAAATCGATTGACTCTTTTTGCGCTAAAGTATAGGGATTATTTTTTATCCCTATAAAGGCGTATAATACTTCCCATGCATTTTTAAGCGCTTGCTCTTGTAATTGAAAATTTGCTTTTACGCGCATTGCTTTAGTATGGATAAGCACTTGATCTAAGCGCTTAGATTCACCGAGTTCTATAGTTCTCAATATTTTTTGTTCTAGAATTCCATAAACAGAATCTTGTTGAGACAAAAGGCTCAATTTTGCAGTCAGATACCTAATATTTTCGAGATGTTCGTCGAGTTGACGTTTTAAATCACGTTGCAATATTTTAAATTCTTGCTCTGAAATTTGACCTTGTATAAGGCCAATTTCTTTTTGCAATTTAAGTGACCCATTGTATGGTATGGACTGACTCAGTGTTATGTTTTTGTCTTTGGTATATATAGAATTATATTGCCCTTGAAGATATGATGCAGAAAATGGTTGCCAGCTTGCAGCACCTTGAGCAAGTTCAGATTGACGCTGAACCTCAATTTTAGCAGAATTAAGATATCCATTTTCACGCAATAATAAATCATAAAATTGCTCATCAGTAAGCGCATTTTGAGAAAAATTCAAGGTTGGAATTAACAAAAACAATAAAACCGGTCGGGGTTTTTTCTTAATCCATTTTTTTGGCTGTTCAATTAGTAGATATAGTAGTGGCAGAATAAATAGTGTCAGTATTGTTGCACTTATTAAACCGCCAATTACAACAGTGGCTAAGGGCCTTTGAACTTCTGCCCCGCTACCTTGAGAAAGCGCCATTGGTAAAAAGCCAAGAGAAGCTACACTGGCTGTGAGTAAAACTGGTCTTAAGCGACTTAATGTACCCAAAATAACAACTCTTGCTAAACGCATATTGGTCTTTCGTAACGTATTAAATTCAGAAATCAAAACTATACCGTTTAGTACCGCTACACCAAACAAAGCAATGAATCCTACTCCTGCAGAAATTGAAAAGGGCATACTCCGAAAGTACAAAGCCAAAACACCGCCGATGGAAGCCAAAGGAATGGCAGTGTAAATGAGTGTGGCTTGTCTTAGAGAATTAAAAGCCAAATAAAGCAAAAAGAAAATCAAAATCAATGAAATTGGAACAGCAATTAAAAGCCTATTTCTTGCGTGCATTAAATTTTCGAAAACGCCGCCTATTTCGAGAAAATAACCCGTTTGAAAATGTATATTTTGATCGATTTTTAATTTTAATTCCTCCACTATACTTTCCACGTCTCTTCCTCGCACATTGAATCCAACTAAAATGCGTCTTTTTGCATCATCTCTTTGAATTTGATTGGGTCCATTTTCTAATTCAATTTCGGCAAGCTCACTAAGAGGTATAAGCGCACCTTCGTCATTAGACACATAGAGTTGATTAATATCTGCGATATCAGACCGACTTGCTTCATTTAATTTTAAAACAAGATCGAATTTTCGTTCCCCTTCAAATACGAATCCTGCACTTTTCCCCGCAAAACCAAGATTAACTGCTCGATTGGCGTCGTCTATGCTCACATGATAACGAGCAAGGGCATCGCGATTAAAGCGAACTAAAAGTTGTGGTAGGCCAGAAAGCTCTTCAACATAAATATCTTTTACCCCATCAATGTTTTTAGCAAGGGAACCAACATCTTTGGCATAGGCTGCCAATCGATCAAAATCTTCACCAAATACCTTTATAACCACATCTTGTTTGGCTCCAGTCATTAGTTCGTTAAAACGCATTTGTATAGGTTGTTGGAATCCAAATGAAACGCTCGGCATTAAACGCGCTAAGGTCTCTTGCATTTTTGCTGCTAAGTCTTCCTTATTTGTAGCAGTTTTCCATTGATCCTTATCTTTGAGAATCAGCATTAAATCACACGCTTCGATGGGCATTGGATCGGTTGGAATTTCAGCTGTACCTATTTTTCCAATCACTTGTTTTATTTCTGGATATTTACTTAATAAAATTTGAGATGCCTTTGTTGTTTGATCAATGGTTTTATTTAGACCCGAACCTGTCATCAGCCTTGTTTCTACAGCAAAATCACCTTCATCTAGGGAAGGAATAAACTCAGCACCCAAACGATTGAAAACCCAAACAGACAATGCCAATAATATGGCCACCATCATTAGGACCAGGCGCTTTTGACGAAGGACTTTTTTTAACAATGGCAGATACGCTTTTTGTATCCATCCAATTATTCTACTAGAAAAATTTTGCTTGATTTTTATTTGCTTTGAAAGCAATACAGCGCTTAACATAGGTACATAAGTTAAAGAAAGCAACAGCGCACCAAGAATAGCGAAAATAACCGTTTGCGCCATCGGTTTAAACATCTTACCCTCAATGCCAACTAGTGCCAAAATAGGCAAATAAACCACCAAAATTATTATTTGTCCAAAAACAGCACTTTTACTAAACTTCGAAGTAGATTTATAGACTTTATCGTTCATTTGTAATTGTGTTAAAGTGCCAATGCCTTTTGCTTGCAGCAGATGGAGGGTAGATTCAACAATGATTACAGCACCGTCTACAATCAAACCGAAATCCAAGGCGCCAAGTGACATTAAATTACCCGATACACCAAAAAGTCGCATTAAAGAAATTGCAAATAACATGGCAAGTGGAATAACAGATGCCACAATCAGCCCAGCTCGAAAATTTCCGAGCAAAAGTACAAGTACAAAAATCACAATAAGTGCCCCTTCAACCAAGTTTGTACTGACGGTCTGTATGGCGCGATCAACTAAATTGGTCCTATCTAAATAAACCTCCAATGAAATTCCTTCGGGTAAATTCTTTTCAATTTGTGCCATTCGTTCCTTAACTAAGGATATCACTTCCGAAGAATTTGCTCCTTTTAGCATTAAAACTATTCCACCAACCGCTTCACCTTTATCATTGTAAGTTAGTGCACCATATCGAACATGCGATCCTAGATGAACTTTAGCTATATCGCGTATGAAAATTGGGACTTCGGCCCTGGTATTTAATATTTGAATGTTTTCAATATCAGCAATACTGTTAACCAGACCTTCTGAACGAATGAAGGTGGTCATTTGGTTGTGTTCTATATAGGTACCTCCAGTATTTTTATTGTTCTTTTCTACTGCGCTTAATACTTGTTCAATACTTATTTCATGAGCCTTTAATAAAATAGGATCAATTGCAATCTCGTATGTTTTTACATAACCGCCGAAGCTACTCACGTCTGCGACGCCTTTTACACCTAGAAGTTGTCTTTTAATTACCCAGTCTTGAATACTTCGGAGCTCAGTGGCATTGTATTTCTTTTCATAACCTTTTTTCGCGCGAATGGTATATTGATAAATTTCTCCTAGACCTGTGCTTAATGGGGCCAAGGATGGTTCTCCTAAATCTGAAGGAATGCTATTTTTGGCTTCCCCTGAACGTTCTTGTACCTGTTGTCTAGCCCAATAAATATCGGTTTGTTCACTAAAAACGATTGTGACAACACTCAAACCAAAACGACTAAACGAACGCATTTCTTCTATTCCCGGTATGGTTGCCATGGTTTTCTCTACAGGAAAAGTTACAAAACGCTCAATGTCTATTGCACTAGAAGAAGGCGCAGTAGTAACTATCTGAACTTGATTGTTTGTAATATCAGGAACCGCGTCAATGGGCAATTCTGCCAATGAAAAAAGTCCCCAAAGGATAAGTGAAAGGGTCGAAAAAGCAACAATTAATTTGTTGTGAATCGACCAATAAATAATTCGATTTAACATATTTAATTCAATTAGTGATTCAACTTAAAATAGATAAGTCACACTAATTGAGGTGGATGCCAACATTCAAAATAATCATTTATCATCACAGCTAGTGGTGCTGAATGTATGGACTGCTTTGCATTTGATGCTTTTAAATTTTGAACTATAGCACTTGTAAAACTAAGTGGCATAAAAAGGGTAATTTGAGCAGTAGAACCTGTAGATTTAAAAGGAAGCTGGTTGTGCTCGTGCTTATTGTCATTGGACTGCGCAATGTAGTGCTCTTGAACAAAAGACCAAAAACTGCTATCCTTAGTTTCGTTTTGGAATTCTGAATAATGAACCAATAGCGCTTTTACTTTAAAAAATTCAAGGCCCTGCCAATCAGGAGCCAAAGAGAGCAACCCAAAATATACGGCCAAAACCATAGAAGTCAAACGCATAGCACAAAGTTATGTGAAATAGAAACACACACAAAATAGAATGCTTAATTTAGCCAAAAGGTATACTATGAAACTTTTTATTCTCCTTATCCTCTTTTCTTTTAATGCTGTAATATTTTCGCAAGAGCAATTACAAACATGTGCGGCGAGAAAGGCAAATAAACCTAGTCATTTTAAAAGTGCGTCATTGAGTGTTGCAGAAATTGCCGAAACTGAAAAGTACGATGTTTTTTACTACGACTTAAATTTAGAAATGAATAATATTTCTACCTATTTGAACGGTTCAGTTTCCATACATGCAACTGCCAAAGAATACTTAGATTCTGCGTTATTTGAACTTTTTGAATCATTACAGATTAGCCAAATTAAATTAAATAATGTTGCTGTTAATTTTTCTCGGGTTTCCAATAAGGTCAAAGTGCCAGTAAACGCGCAAGCGCAAACAAATTTTGTAATCGAGATTTATTACAACGGAACACCGCCAACAGCACAAACTAATCCGCTTGGCGGAAGTGGACTTACAGCCGGAAGTTCTCCTACATGGGGTAATAAAGTAGTTTGGTCATTGTCTGAGCCTTTTTCTGCCTATGAATGGTTCCCAGTCAAGCAAAGCCTCACAGACAAGGCAGACTCTTGTGCAGTAGCTATTACAGTTCCTGACACCTGTAAAGCCGGATCAAACGGTATTTTGGAATCGATTACCCCATTAGGGAATGGATATACCCGATATAATTGGAAACATAGGCACCCCATTGACTATTATTTAATTTCAGTTGCTGTGGCTAAATATGTAGATTATAGCATTTATGCCAACCCTGTAGGTAGCCCAAATCCAGTATTGATTCAAAATTACATCTACGACAATCCACAAACCTTACCCTACTTTTTAGACGATATAAATGAAACTGTTGATTTTATCGAGCTCTTTGCCACCCAATTTGGACCCTACCCTTTTGCCGATGAAAAGTATGGCCATTGTATGGCACCGATTGGAGGTGGAATGGAACACCAAACGATGACCACCCAAGGTTTCTTCGAAAAAACATTAACTGCACATGAATTGGCACACCAGTGGTGGGGTGACAATGTAACTTGTGCCTCTTGGTGTGATATTTGGCTAAATGAAGGATTTGCCTCTTACGGTGAATATCTAATGTTGGCAAATTTGTATAACGGGCAACAATCCGGACACATGAACCAGGTACATCAAAATGTTATGAGCCAGCCAGGTGGTTGTGTTTGGGTGCTGGATTCACTAAACGAGGCCAGAATATTTAACGGTCGACTCACCTATGATAAAGGATCAGCTATAATTCACTCCATTCGTTATTTGATTGACAACGATGCATTGTTTTTTGGGGCCTTGAAAGATTTTCAAATCACCTTTGCCGATAGCAGCGCAACTGGCCTAGATTTTAAAAACCATATAGCAAATTTTTGTAATGTTGATCTCGATGCTTTTTTTGAACAGTGGTATTTTGGAGAAGGATTTCCAACCTATCAAGTGCAATACAATCAAGTCGGCACTGATCTTTATTTAAAGATTTCACATACAGCTTCTCAATCCAATATTACACCAACATTCACAAATCCTATTAGCTTGCGCATATCGCGACAAGGACAAGCAGATACCATCGTGAGATTTGCTATTTCGAGCAATCAAGACTTCTTTTATTTGAATAATTTGGGAACATTCAATGGAAATATTACAATAGACCCAGGAAATTGGATAGTAAATGGCACGGCAGGCATCAGTATGGACCCAACCCTTTCGTATGAACAAAATATTACATCAACCCAATATGCAATTAATCTATTCCCGAACCCAACCAATGATTTTATTGAAATACAAGATCAAATTTTAGATTATGATTATGCCATATATTCTGCCAGTGGTCTGTGTGTGGAAAAAGGACATCTTTGGCCTGGGCAAAAAATTGATGTGCATTCTCTAAAGGATGGATCCTATATATTTTGGTTCAGCGATACAACGGGCAATAAATTGCCAAAGCTTGTAAAAATAAAATAAGGGAAACGTAGTTAATAAAACAAAATTTTGACCTATGAAAAAAATGATTTTTGGGCTGCTAATCGGAGCCTTTTCTGGAGCAAATGCACAAGTTAAAATCCAAGAAATTTATTTACAGTCAGGAGCTTTCTTTGGCCATTCGAGTGGTTCTTTGGCTGAATTCCAGACATTGGCACCGAACTCAACAATTCTAAATCAAGATCTAAGTTTGTATGAAAATTGGCCCATGTACGAATTTAATTTTCCAGGGCAATCACATAACTTTAGTGTTGGATTGAAACTTGAAAAATTCCCGAAAACTACATTGCGGATTGGCTTGATGCATGCCAATCAGCCAAATTTAATGCAAACCAGCGGGTCATACACAGAATCTTTTCCCTATGACACGCTTACGAGTTCTCAAACTGGGGAGCAATTCTTTATTGACTCTTTTAGCACACATAGTTATTATGCCTATTACAGTCAAAAGCAAGTAAGAGTTGATGCTGCGCTTATATTTCGATTTAATGCAAGCCAAAGGTGGAGTTTCTTTGGTGGAATTGGCGCCAACTTTGGACTAAGCTATAATGGAAAAACGGAGGTTTCACAGCATGTTTCTCCTTGGGGTGATATGTATAATTATGGTTATTACGATTATTATCCTGAAGGTAGCTATCAGAAAGAAAGCTTTGAAAATAAGGGTGGATTCGGTTTTGGCGTTTATGCACCTCTGGGTATCGATTTTCAGGTTGGAAAAAACCGGGATTTTTGGAAACCTGTGCACCTATTTATGGAATTAAGGCCAGGTTTTAATGTAAACCAAATTGCAAGTTTAGGTTCAACCTTTGCGGCAGGCAATTTTTCAAACGTAGGGCTGAGATTCAAAATAAACTAGGTTTTATTGCCTAATATTTTTTTAAGCCGGGAATTTTTTCTCGGCTTTTTTTGCCTATGTAAGAAACTAAAAAGGTAAATTTGTGGCGCAAAACAAACTATGTTTGATTTCTAATGTTATACTAATAAACTAGAATGGATTCTACCACAAGTGCAAACTACCTTCCCCTTTTGATGCAAATTGGCGTAGCAGCAGGTTTTGTCATCTTTACATTGTTTGTAACACATCGACTTACACCTCGAATAAGTTCGGCAAGGAAGGATGAAAATTTTGAATGTGGCATTGAAGCGCAGGGGAATGCCCGTTTCCCTGTTTCAATTCGCTATTTTATGACCGCCATATTATTTGTTTTATTCGACGTTGAAGTAATTTTCTTTTATCCTTATGCCGTTAACTTTTACGAATTAAAATTAGAAGGGCTTTTAGCGGTCATTATGTTTGTAGGTTTTTTCTTGACAGGTTTTTATTACATCTATAAAAAGGGAGCACTAGAATGGGAAAAATAGAAGATCTTGAAACAATCAACGGTGAAGGTTATCAATTAACCAGACTCGATAAAGCCATCGCACTTGCCAGGGCCAATTCAGTTTGGCCATTACCTTTTGCGACTTCTTGTTGTGGCATCGAATTTATGGCAACTATGGGTAGTGCCTATGACCTTTCGCGTTTTGGCATGGAGCGTATGTCTTTTACACCAAGGCAAGCCGACCTTCTGATTGTGGCAGGTACCATCTCTAAAAAATTGGGTCCGGTTCTTAAAAAAGTTTACGAGCAAATGGCTGAACCTAAATGGGTCCTCTCAGTTGGTGCATGTGCATCATCTGGTGGTATTTTTGATACCTACTCAGTATTACAAGGAATTGACCGCATAATTCCCGTTGATGTATATGTACCGGGTTGCCCTCCCCGACCAGAACAAATTATTGAGGGAGTTATGAATATTCATGAATTAGTAAAAAAAGAGTCGAACAGACGCCGTTATTCTAATGAGTACAAGCATTTATTAGAATCCTATCAAATTGAAATTGAAAATGGGCAAGAAAAATAATCAAGATTATCTCAATGCTATTGAAGAGCACCTTGGTAAAGATGTGCTTGCTCATGACGAGGCCTTTGACATACTCAATATCGAATTAACGCCGTCCAAAATTCACGATGCCATTGCTTGGCTTCAACAACATCAAGAACTGAGTGTTAATTACTTAACAAACATTGCAGCCGTTCATTACCCTGAGTCTGAAGGGCGAGAATTTGCAGTAGTTTACCAACTTCATTCTTGGAAAAACAATATAAGACTACGACTCAAAGGATATTTACCAAAAGATAACTTACACATCCATTCCATAACGGATTTATTTGCTGGTGCAAATTGGATGGAAAGAGAAACCTATGATTTCTTTGGAATTATATTTGACAATCACCCAGACTTAAGGAGAATTCTCAATATGGATGATATGGACTATTTTCCGATGCGAAAAGAATATGTTTTGGAAGATGCCACAAGGGAAGATAAAGACGATAGATTTTTTGGACGCAATAATACCGAACAATGAGCCAAGAGAATAAGGATATAATTTTTAGCCCAGATCCGGCAAATATAGCTACCATTAATTTTGGCCCTACCCACCCATCAACGCATGGTATATTTCAAAATATTTTAAAAGTTGATGGCGAAAAAATAATATCCTCTGAGCAAACAGTTGGATATATTCATCGCGCATTTGAAAAATTGGCCGAACGCCGACCATACAATCAGATCACACCAATTACAGACCGGCTCAATTACTGCTCCTCTCCTATTAATAACATAGGTTGGGAAATGACTGTCGAAAAACTTATAGGTGTGGAGGTTCCCAAACGCGTTCAGTATATGCGTGTAATTATTATGGAATTGGCACGAATCGCAGATCATCTCATTTGTAATTCTGTTATTGGTGTCGATGCTGGAGCCCTTACTTCGTTTTTCTATCCTTTTTCTGAACGCGAAAAAATATACGAACTTTACGAAGAACTGAGCGGTGCACGCCTTACGACCAATTTGGGTAGAATTGGTGGTTTCGAAAGAGATTTCAATGAAGTCTTTCACAAAAAATTAAAATCATTTCTATCAACATTCCCTAAAGCATTTGAAGAATTTGATAGTCTATTAGCGCGCAATCGTATTTTTATGGACCGAACAAAAGGTGCTGGTCCTATTTCTGCTGACCGAGCGCTAAATTATTCCTTTTCGGGCCCAAATTTAAGGGCAGCCGGCGTGGATTATGATGTTCGTGTAATGAATCCCTATTCATCTTATGAGGATTTCGATTTTATTATTCCCGTTGGAGTTAATGGGGACACCTATGATCGCTTCATGGTAAGGCAAGAAGAAATACGTCAAAGCCTACGAATTATTGAACAAGCATATAATAACCTTCCGGAAGGAGATTACAAAGCTGACCTACCGGATTTTTATCTCCCTGCCAAAGCGGATGTTTACAACAACATGGAGGCCCTTATATACCATTTTAAAATTGTGATGGGAGAAACTGATCTGCCTGTCGGTGAAGTATACCATGCTGTAGAAGGAGGAAATGGTGAGCTAGGATATTACCTTATTTCAGACGGCGGACGCACCCCATATCGATTGCAGTTTAGACGCCCATGTTTCATATATTATCAAGCATATCCAGAAATGATAAAAGGCATGCCCATTTCAGATGCTGTCTTGACCTTAAGTAGTATTAATGTAATTGCCGGAGAATTAGACGCCTAATATGAAAATTGATTTCCCACAAGCAGTTAACGAGGCGCCCATTGAATTGAGCAGCCACACCATGACTGAAATTCAGCGCGTCATGGATCTTTTTCCAAAAGGAAAACAAAAGAGTGCCATTTTAAGCATACTGCACTTAGTACAAGATGAACTTGGATGGGTAAGTGTTGGCGCGATGAATCGCGTGGCATTGATTTTAGATATTCAGCCTATTGAGGTTTATGAGGTTGCAACCTTTTATACAATGTTTCATCTCAATGCTGTAGGAAAAAATGTTTTGGAAGTTTGCAGAACAGGCCCTTGTCAATTGGTCGGCTCCGATGATCTAATTGATTACATTGAGGAAAAACTCGAAATAAAAGTGGGTGAAACCACAAAGGACGGAATGTTTACCTTAAAAACAGTCGAATGTTTAGGAGCATGCGGTTACGGACCAATGCTTATGTGCAAATACCAATTTTACGAAAGACTTACAAAAGAAAAAGTGAATGAAATGCTGGACGCCATGCGCGAGGCATCAAAATAATATAAATGGCACGAAAACTACTTATAGAACACGCCGAAGTTGAAGGAATTGCCTCTTTCGATATTTACCGTAAACATGGTGGTTATGCTTCCGTTGAGAAAGCGCTCAAAACAATGAGTCCAGAAGATGTTGTTGAGGAAGTTAAAAAGTCTGGATTGCGTGGACGTGGCGGTGCTGGGTTCCCAACTGGTATGAAGTGGTCATTTTTAGCCAAACCAGAGGGTGTGGAACGCCACTTGGTTTGCAATGCAGATGAATCTGAACCCGGTACCTTCAAAGACCGATATTTGATGGAAAAACTCCCTCATTTGCTCATTGAAGGCATGATAACTTCTAGTTATGCTTTAGGGGCTCGAAGTTCCTACATTTATATTCGAGGCGAATTCATGTATATCCTAAGAATTTTGGAAAAGGCAATTGCTGAGGCCTACAAAAATGGGATGCTTGGTAAAAATATCCTTGGTTCTGGCTATGACCTCGATTTAATTGTTACACCAGGTGGAGGAGCATATATTTGTGGTGAAGAAACAGCGCTTTTGGAATCTTTGGAAGGTAAACGAGGAAATCCTCGTATGAAACCACCATTTCCGGCTGTAAAAGGATTATGGGGCAACCCTACTGTTGTCAATAATGTCGAGTCTATTGCCGCAGTCGTTCCTATTGTAAATCATGGTGGTGAATCCTACGCCTCGATAGGCATTGAGCGTTCTACAGGAACCAAGCTAATTTCGGCAAGTGGAAATTTAGTTAGACCCGGTGTATATGAAATTGAATTAGGTTTAACCGTTGAGGAATTTATTTATGGTGATGACTATTGCCGTGGAATTGCCAATGGCAAGAAATTGAAAGCCTGTGTTCCTGGCGGCTCTTCAGTGCCGATTCTACCCCATTACCTTGTGACTAAAACAGCCGCAGGTAATGATCGACTCATGACCTATGAAAGTCTTTCTGAGGGAGGTTTTGAATCTGGTTCAATGTTAGGGTCAGGGGGTTTTATTGTCTTTGACGAAGACCAGTGTATTGTGCGGAATACTTGGAATTTTGCTCGCTTTTATGCCCATGAGTCATGTGGTCAATGTTCACCTTGCCGTGAAGGTACTGGTTGGATGGAAAAAGTACTTTATCGATTGGAACATGGGAATGGCACCTTAGAAGATATAAGCCTACTTGAAGACATTAATAAGAAAATTGAAGGCAATACCATTTGTCCGCTTGGTGACGCCGCAGCATGGCCTGTTGCCGCGGCAATACGTCATTTTCGCGATGAATTTGAATGGCATGTTCAGTCTCCAAATGAAGCGCTGAAAAGAAATTATGGTTTAATCAAAGCGAAGCTTGAAGTTTAGTACAATGATAAAAGTAACAATAGACGACGTTGAAATAGAAGTTGCTCAGGGTACAACTATTCTAAATGCTGCAAGACAGGTTGGCGGTGAAATTGTACCTCCAGCAATGTGCTATTACAGCAAACTTCCTGGTACTGGAGGCAAATGCCGAACATGTTTGGTCGAGGTAGCTGCCGGTTCAAGTGCAGATCCACGCCCAATGCCAAAATTGGTGGCCTCTTGTTCTACAACCGTAATGGATGGAATGATTGTTAAAAACAAAACTTCTGAAAAAGTCCAGAAAAACCGAGGTGGCGTTGTTGAATTTTTATTAGTAAATCACCCATTGGACTGCCCGGTATGCGATCAGGCAGGAGAATGTCATTTGCAGGACCTTGGTTATGAACATGGATCGGCACAAACAAGATATCGCGAAAATCGACGGACTTTCAAAGCTATTGATATTGGCAACAAAATTAAATTGCACATGAATCGTTGCATATTGTGTTATCGCTGTGTAGCCGTTGCCAATCAACTTACCGATAAGAGAGTGCATGGCGTTTTGAATAGAGGAGAACACGCAGAAATTTCAACATACATTGAAAATGCAATTGAAAATGATTTTTCAGGCAATATGATTGATGTTTGTCCTGTTGGAGCCCTCACAGATAAAACTTTTCGTTTTAAATCTAGAGTATGGTTTTTAAAGCCATATGAGGCTGAATGTGCTTGTGATAAATGCAGTGGAAAGGCTGTGGTGTGGATGTTTGGAAATGAAATTTATAGAATAACAGCAAGAAAAGATAGCTACGGGGAAGTAGAGAATTTTGAAGATAAAGCGGCTTGGATCTGTAATGATTGCAGATTTGACAAAAAAGACCCTAAGAAGTGGAATCTGATTGGTCCAAGAAAAATTGACCGCCATTCAGTTATTTCACAAGGGAAATACCTTACAAAGAATGACAATAATCCTAAACTTTTACGCTAATGGATACCGCATTGCTCATTGAAAAGTCAATCTTAGTCATTGTTTTATTTCTCATTTCATTGGGAGCAGCTGCTTATATGACCTATTTTGAACGAAAACTTGCCGCTTGGATCCAAGATAGAGTTGGCCCTGATAGAGCAGGTCCTTTTGGAATACTACAACCTATTGCAGATGGAGTCAAGATGTTTTTAAAGGAAGATTTTATTCCAGCAAAAGCAGATAAATGGCTTTTTATAATTGGTCCAGGATTGGCAATGTTTACTGCACTTATTACCAGTGCCGTGGTGCCGTGGGGGCCAAATTTACACCTTTTTGGTCGTGAGATAAGCTTGCAGGTAGCAGATATAAATATTGGCATTTTATATGTATTTGGAGTGCTTTCTGTTGGAGTTTATGGCATCATGATAGGTGGTTGGGCTTCTAACAATAAATATTCATTGTACGGTGCAATCAGGGCAAGTTCTCAAATGATTTCTTACGAATTGGCAATGGGAGTTTCAGCCATTACCATTGTACTATTGTCAGGGTCATTAAGTCTCAATGACATTATCGCGCAGCAAAGCCAAGTGTGGAATGTATTCTATCAACCTGTCGCATTTTTAATTTTCTTTATCTGTGCCTTAGCCGAGCTCAACCGTGCACCTTTCGACTTGCCTGAATGCGAGTCTGAACTAGTTGGCGGATACCACACAGAATATAGCTCGATGAAACTAGGGTTATATTTATTTTCTGAATATACCTCAATGTTTATTTCATCAGCGATAATGGCGATATTATTTTTTGGTGGTTATAATTTTCCAGGAATGAGCCATTTTAGTGGAAATACATTGGCCCTCCTTGGCATTGGTGCTTTCGCAATTAAAATATTTATTTTCATTTTTGTCATCATGTGGATTCGTTGGACAATTCCTCGTTTTCGTTTTGATCAATTGATGCACCTCGGATGGAAAACTTTACTACCGCTTGCATTAGTCAATCTCTTGATTAGCGGGTTAGTGATAGCTTATAACAACGGATGGTTTTAATTATTAATAATGGATAGTCTTACAAACCGTAAAAAAGTAGTTTCTGACAAACCCATGAGCTTATGGGAAAAAGCCTACCTACCTGCAATAATTAGTGGTATGATAACTACTATGCGTCATATGTTTCGCAAACGAAAAACAATAAAATATCCTGAAGAAGTACGTGAATTTGCTCCTGTTTATCGAGGCCAACATGTGTTAAAAAGAGATGAACAGGGTCGTGAAAACTGTACCGCTTGTGGTTTATGCGCTGTTGCGTGTCCAGCTGAGGCAATCACTATGACAGCGGAAGAGCGAAAACCCGGTGAAGAAAGCCTTTACAGAGAAGAAAAATATGCATCAAGTTATGAGATTAATATGTTGCGTTGTATTTTTTGTGGCTTGTGTGAAGAAGCTTGTCCGAAGGAGGCCATCTTTTTAACAGACAGACTCGTGCCTACTTATTTTGAACGAGATAATTTTATTTACGGAAAAGACAAATTGGTGGAATCGCTCGATAATCGAATTGATATTACTAAGAGACAACACACAGGTAAACGATCAGAAATATGAGTTTGCAAATCATTTCAATAATATTAGGCAGTCTAACTTTGGCCTCTGCCCTATTGGTTGTTTTTAGTAAACACCCAGTTCGAAGTGTAATTTATTTGGTGGTAACCTTCTTTTTCATCACCTCTATGTACATCATGATGAATGCCCAGTTTTTGGCTATCGTCAACATGATTGTATATGCAGGAGCGATTATGGTGTTATTTTTATTTGTATTGATGTTGCTCAATCTAAATAAAGAAGCCGAACCCGTCACAACGAAGGGCTCCCAACTTGCTGCATTCATCGCAGGTGGATCTTTGTTTTTAGTGCTAATTACGGCGCTCAAAGACACCCTCACTTTAGGACAAACATACAGAGCGCACAACGATCAAATTGGTCTTGTAAAGCAATTGGGCAACTTACTATTTACAAAGTATCTTGTCGCATTTGAAATTACATCTATTTTATTCATAGCCGCCATGGTAGGAGCAATTTTACTAGCAAAGCGCGAAAAACAAATTATTGAATAGTATGCAAGTAGCCTCAAATATTGGATCTTCCTTGGACTTCTATCTTTTCGTTTCCATTGCCTTGTTTGCAATTGGTGCAATTGGTGCAATGACGCGTAAAAACATGATTGTTTTATTGATGTGCATTGAATTAATGCTCAATGCAGTCAACCTCATGCTCGTAACATTTTCTACTTTTTATGGTAATGGTGATGCTCAAATTTTTGTGTTTTTCACAATGGTAGTGGCTGCCGCTGAAGCAACCGTAGGCCTCTCGATTATCATCATGGCTTATCGCAATTTAAAGTCCATTGATATCGACATGTACAACCAACTTAAAAATTAATCATGCCTTTAGATTTGACACTTATTATTGTACTATCGTTACCACTATTAGGATTTGCTGTCAATGGCATTTTTGGCAAAATGCTCTCAAAAAAATTAGTTGGATCGATTGCAACAATTGCAGTTTTTACCTCTTTTATTTTAGCGACCACGTTATTTGTCCGTCTCGACGGTACCCAAATTGTCAAGCTATTTAATATCGTCGATCACGATAATTTCAAAATCAATGCATCTTTTCAAATTGATGCGCTTTCAGTTTGGATGAGTTTAATTATTACTGGCATTGGATCCTTAATTCATTTATTTTCTATTGGCTATATGAGCAATGACGAAGGATACTATAAATTCTTTAGTTACCTTAATTTGTTCATCTTTTCAATGCTCATATTGGTTTTGGGCTCTAACTATTTTGTACTGTTTTTTGGTTGGGAAGGCGTCGGCTTGTGTTCCTATTTATTGATTAGTTTCCATTACAACGATAAGCATAAAGGCGTGGCCAACAGTTTGGCAGGTCGCAAGGCTTTTATAATGAATCGTATTGGTGATGGTGGATTATTATTAGGCTTATTTATGTTGCTTGGACAATTTAATAGCTTAGAATATTTAGAAATTGGTCAATCCTTGGCAGCAAACACCCACCTTGGTAGTGGCGCAATGGTATTTATTGCATTATGCTTGTTTATTGCAGCTACTGGTAAAAGTGCACAAATTCCACTATTTACATGGCTACCCGATGCCATGGCGGGGCCAACTCCAGTATCGGCACTAATTCATGCTGCTACAATGGTAACTGCAGGTATTTATCTGCTTGTCCGTTCCAACTTCTTATTCGAATTGGCGCCATCAATCAAAGATTTAGTTCTTTATATTGGCCTTGCCACCACACTCCTATCAGCATTTATTGCACTGCGTCAAAATGATATTAAAAAGATTTTGGCTTACTCCACAGTTTCGCAGCTCGGACTTATGTTTGTAGCCTTAGGCTTTGGCGCCTATAGTGTTGCACTTTTTCATGTTACCACACATGCATTTTTTAAAGCACTATTGTTTTTAGGTTCAGGCTCTGTTATTCATGGCATGCACGAAGAACAAGACATTCGTAAAATGGGTGGCTTGGCAAAACTAATGCCCATCACGCATTTCACATTTTTAATTGGAACAATGGCCATTTCGGGCATCCCGTTATTTTCGGGATTCTTTTCAAAAGATGAGATTATGGCGCAAGCCTTGCATCATAATATTTGGGCCTATTCCATTTTGGTAGTTGCTGTTTCATTAACAGCAATTTATATGTTCCGCTTGTATTTTCTTACTTTTCATGGGAATTTCCGTGGAGGTGAAAATTTAAAATCAAAGGTTCATGAAAGTGGACTTAGCATGACTTTACCGCTTGCGATTCTTGCCATTCTTTCAGTATTTGGTGGCATACTAAATCTGCCTGGCCTATTTTTTAAAGGTTCTGCACACTGGTTTGATAATTATTTATCCCAAGGAACCTTTGGACTCGAGCACATACATAATGTGCATTTGGATTTTAATGCTGCCATTCAATTAATGATTTTTGCGAGTACTGTTGCGCTAGGTATTTTAGTTTGGGCCTATTTTGTTTATTTCAAAAAAGGCAATTTAGCAAAATCAGATCTCGAATTATCCTCGTGGGAGAAACTTTCTGCTTCTAAATTATATTTTGATGAAGCTTATAATTACTTATTGGTCAATCCGCTAATAAAACTTTCAGATTTCACAGGAAAAATACTTGACATCAAGATTTTACGCAATGGCGTATATGCAATTGCTGATGGCGTTCTAAATACAGCAAATTTAAGTCGCAGATGGCAATCAGGTTTTTTGAGTAGCTATCTATTTTGGATGATATTTGGTTTGATACTGTTTATTGCATTTTATATTTTAAAAATTTCAATTTGATACTCATTCTACTACCTCTTATTTTTAGCATTATTGCTTGGATCGCCCCGAGTTCTACAATGCGTTTGATTGGTTTAATTGCAAGCGCGTGCTCCTTGGTTGCTAGTATTATTTCCGTTAGCTTTTTTAACCCAACTGAACACGTGCTTTTTGATTTAGGCGTGCAACTGGTTCGTTTTTCAATGGATAGTCTTGGCTATATAATGGTAATTCTAACCAATGCGGTGTTCTTCCTTGTATTTCTGAGTAACTACTACAACCAAATTATTGGTCATAGACGTTTTACAGCGCTAGCATTTTTAATGCAATTTGGACTTTTGGGTGTCTTCACTGTAAATACAATTCTTGGATTCTATCTTTTTTGGGAATTAACGCTTATCCCAATTTTTATGATTTTATACTGGTTCGGTTCTTTTGAAAATTCTCGGGTTTTAATGAAGTTTTTTCTTTATACGCTATTTGGCTCTTTGGCAATGCTTGTATCGGTCATCGGGCTTATGCAAATTACCCATCAACAAACATATGATGCCTTACTTGCTGCAGATCTCAGTACTATTGGTAATGCAGGTATTTGGTTAATGGGAGGATTTTTACTTGCATTTGCAGTAAAAATACCTCTATTCCCATTTCATACTTGGCAAGCCCAAACTTACACTAAGGCACCAATTGCAGGCACAATGCTGCTTTCGGCAATCATGCTCAAAATGGCCCTTTTTGGACTATTAAAATGGGTATTGCCAATATTTGATGGTATTGCCACAGATTTTTGGCGATGGCCCATAATAACATTGTCTTTGATAGGCATCATATATGGTGCAGTTATCGCAATACGACATCAAAACCTTAAAACTATTTTTGCTTATGCCTCATTGAGCCATTTAGGCCTAATAACTGCCGGATTAATGCTACAAAATTCACAAACCAATGAATTTGCTGTTGTTCAAATTGTAAACCATAGTATTGTTGCCATTGGTTTATTCATGGCCGCAGGTATTATTGAACAGCGTCTCAAAACCACCAATATAAATGAATTAGGCGGAATTGCGAAAGTGGCACCTCGTTTTGCTTTTTGGTTTGCCGTATTGACCTTTATTTCCTTATCTGTTCCTTTTACATCCGGATTTATTGGTGAATTCTTTTTAATTAAAGCAATTTTTGACGTGCATGTTTTTAGTGGAATCTTGGCATGTACTACGCTAGTGTTAGGAGCCATTTACATGTTACGCGCTTATCAAGCACCCATGTTTGGCCCAACTAAAAACGAAAAATTTTTAGATCTAAGATGGTCAGAAATTGCAGTGTTTGCTCTTTTGAGTTTGGCTGCAATTTATTTTGGTTTAGCGCCAAAATGCATTACTGATTTTGTAGCACATAGCCTCATACAAACCACTCATTAATTATATTATGGATAGCATTGTCATACTCTTTATTAGTGGTCTTCTAGGTTTATTTGTCGGCATGCGTCAACAAACCCTCTTATCATTGATCATTGCCTTAGGAGGAATCATTCTTGCTGCGCTTGCTGCATTTTTCCGAGAAGCATACCACACACCGCTCGCAAATTATTCAAATTACATACCTACACCAGCCTATGTTATTATCTTGTTGTGTTTTGTTACATTATTGGCAATTCTAGGAGGATATAAAAGATATAGCCAAGACAAAGATCATATTGGTGATTATTTTTCTCTTATCCTTTTCTCATTGTGTGGCGCCATTATGATGGTTCAACCCAACGATTTGATGCTATTTTTTATCGGCTTAGAAATTCTATCAATTCCAATTTATGTTTTGGTTGGCATAGAAAAAGGTAGCGCTTTATCTGCAGAAGCAGCTGTAAAATATTTTTTTACTGGTTCATTTGCATCTGCAATTCTTCTTTTTGGAATTGCACTTCTCTATGGAGCAACAGGATCTTTTCAACTTATAGAAATTCAATCCAATTTGGCATTTGGAATTTGGTCAAGTCCATTGGCTATAATAGGCAGTTTATTCATACTCGCAGGATTTGTATTTAAAATTGGCGCTGTTCCGTTTCATTTTTGGGGCCCTGATGTTTATCAAGGTGCATCAAATGCTGTATTGATGTATATGTCAACAGTAGTAAAAATAGCTGGGATTTATGCCATCGTAAACGTTTTTGGACAAGTGTTTAGAGATTCATATTTATTTTGGATTGATCTTATAAGCATAATCATAGTACTTTCAATGTTTTATGGTTACATTACGGCATGGAAACAAAATTCATTTAGAAGGCTTATCGCATATTCCTCAATAGCAAATGCTGGGCTTATGTTACTTGCGTTGGCAAATACCCAGAATAGCAATATTTTTCTTTTTGTTTCGGCCTATTCCTTTGCTACGATTCCTTTAATTATCATCAATAATGTTGCTAATTCAGATGATGACGATTTAAAAAATTGGGAAGGAATTGCATGGAAAAATCCGCTTATTGCTATTGCATTAGTTGTCGCGTTATTCTCGTTGGCTGGTATTCCTCCATTGGCAGGTTTTTTTGGTAAGTTCTCTTTACTTTGGTCTGCTTTGCCTCAAATCCCATACACAGTGATATTGGCATTAATTGCCTCTTTAATTGGCGCATTTGTCTACTTAAAGCTACTATTGTTGGCATTAAAGAAACCTAGTGTCCAGGTAAAGCAAAGTATACCATTAGACCAAATCATAGCGCTATTAATTACAACAATGGCTAGCTTAGTCGCACTGTATTTTATATAGTTGTTATCTTTTCAACATTGCAATTTATATTTTTGTTTTAAATGTCCAAATGTGTTTTTATTACTGGAGCCAACGGCATGCTCGGAGCAAGCGTTACCAGAGAGGCTTTGGCGCAGGGCTATGAGGTAAAGGCACAAATTTTGCCTGGATCAAAGCGTGATGTTTTAAAAGACTTACCGATCCAAATAGTAGAAGGTAATATTTTAGACGCGGCATTCTTAGAAGGTGCAATAAAGGATTGCCAATTTGTTATCAATATTGCTGCTTTGACCACTATTTGGCCAAGACGTCAGGAAAATTTATATGCCGTGAATTTACAAGGTGTTAAAAATATCGCGAGTATTTCGCATAAATTGGGTATCAGACGAATGGTTCAGATTGGTACTGCCAATTCTTTTAATCATGGTAGTAAAGATCAACCAGGCAATGAAATGCAGCCATATACTGGAAACCAATTTAAAATGGATTACATGGATAGTAAATATGCTGCACAATGCTATTTACTGGACCTTTATAAAAAAGATAACTTCCCTATTATTATTGTCAATCCAACCTATATGATTGGCCCTTTTGACTCTGGACCAACATCTGGACGCATGTTACTTGAATTATATAAAAATAAATTACCCGGGTATGCAAGCGGCGGCAAGAATTTTGTTTATTCAAAGGATGTTGCAGTTGCAACTGTAAACGCGCTCAATTTAGGGCGTGATGGGCAATGTTATATTGTAGGTAATGAAAACCTATATTTTGGTGAAATGTTTAAAAAAGCATCTGAAGTTTTTGAACAACCCTTTAAAATAAAACAATTCCCTGGTTTTGCTATCAATGCCGTAGGTGCGCTAAACTCTATTTGGGCTAGAATTTCTGGAAAAGCACCGCAGCTCAGCTATTCAATGGCTAAAATGGCAAGTGTCAAACAGTTTTATGATCCAAATAAAGCGCGCATAGAACTCAAATTACCTAGCACACCTATTGAGATTGCTATTGCCGATTGCATTAATTGGTATAAAGAAAACGGGTATCTAACCATATGAAACTGATGTTTACTTTCTTGACACTCCCATTTGAACAAAAACCAAGTCTAGTAGATGGAATCGCACCTATTTATTTGGCGTTAATAGGTTTTGTATTATTTTGGTTTATTTCCAAATCCCAAAAAGTTAAAGCGCGATATTTTCTAAAATATGACCATGATACAGCTTGGGTGAATTTCATCTTTATGACCAAGTGGGTTGGTTTTATAACTATGGGTCTATTGCCAATGATTTATTTACTCATAACCGTTCCAGAGCGAAGCCCCGCATTTTATGGACTCAATTTTCGTACAGACACCTTATTATTTAATGCGCTCATAAGCATTCTACTGGCGTGCATTTTAATACCACTTGCTGCATTCTCTGCCAAAAAGGAAAAAAACTTAGTCAATTATCCTCAAATACGGGCTAAAAATTGGGATAAAAGAATTTTTCGGCGCAACCTTATTGGATGGGTGGTATATTTATTTGGTTACGAATTGTTATTTAGAGGTATTTTGCTCTTTCCTTTGGTAGAGGCCTATGGTATGTGGCTTGCGATAGCCATAAACGTGGCACTTTACGCAGCAACTCATATTCCCAAGGGTTTGGACGAAACTATTGGGGCTGCTCCCTTGGGTTTTCTTCTTTGTCTTTTAACCTTGATGGCAGGCAACATTTGGATTGCCTTCATAGTCCATGTCGCTATGGCCTGGACCAATAGTCTTACAGCGCTTAAGTATCACCCTGATATTCAATATACTAAATGGCAAAACAACGCTTTTTAAATAAGGTAGCCATTATTACTGGTTCAAGTCGTGGCATTGGGCGCGCAATTGCCCTTGCTTTAGGTAAAGAAGGTGCTAAAATTGTTTTAAATGGCAGAGACGTCCAAAGACTTAAGTCTGTGCAAAATGAGCTCAATGAATTAAACATTGAAGCCGTTTATTTTGAGGGTGATATTTCAGAGCAAAAAAATGCCAAAGCGCTTATAGATTTTGCCGTGAAAAGCTTTGATCATATAGATATTTTAGTGAATAACGTGGGCATTTCAAGTAGAGGAAATATTGCAGACTTGCATCCTAGTGTAACAGAGCAAGTATTTAAAAGTAATGTATTTGGAACCATGCATCCTACGCATTACGCTTTGCCTTTTTTACGCAAAACCAAGGGGCAGATTATTTTTATTTCGAGTCTAGCAGGTATTCACGGCCTACCGGGATTAGCACCTTACAGCGCGTCAAAAATGGCGCTTTCCTCGTTTGTTCAATCTTTGAGAATAGAGGAAAATAAATATAAAATTCACGTGGGGATATTACAAGTAGCAATGACTGAAATTGCACACAACAAGGAAGTTGTGGCAGCAGATGGAAGCATGCAGATACTAGCAAAGCGGCAAAAAGGCAAAGTATTATCCATGGAAAAAGTCGCACAAGATTGCTTAAAGTTGCTGGCAAAAAGGAGCTATAGGAAAACCCAAACTATTGTGGGTAAACTAAACCTTGTGCTCAATAGTCTTTCTCCTGTCATTGTCGAAAAGATCTTAAAGGCTAATCTGCACAAATTCGAAGACCAAAGCAAATGATTGGGCAAGATTTTGAAAAAATACAGTGGGAATTTGCCGGACTTGAACTTCTTGAACCCAATGCAATGCTCGGGGATATTTTACTATTCGGAGTTGCAATGTATTTCGCCTCTTATTGTAGTAAATTAACCAATGACTTTTATAGAAATTGGCGCAACTTTTATTTAATTTTTGGTTGTAGTTTTTTGCTTGGTGGTTTAGGGCACTTTTTATACAATTACTTTGGTCTTTGGGGAAAATACCCATCATGGATTTTAGGGATGATCGCCACCTATTTTTTAACCAAAGCCATGATAAGTTTATGGCCTATTGAATCCCAAAGGATGCGCTATACAAACCTTTCTAAATGGCTTCTTACAATTGGTGTTTTGTCTGAAATAAGCGTGTTCATATTCATTGATTTATCCCAAGATCAAAGTAGAGGATTGCTTGTTCCTAGTCTAATAAGTGGAATCGGCCTAATTTTTGCGTTGGTTTATTTAGGCATTGCCTACCAAAGAAAAATTGATTCTGCATTTAAATACTTTTGGATTGCAGCACTAATGCTATTGCCAAATGCAATAATTCAAAGTCTAAAAATCAATATAGCACCTTGGTTTGATCGCAATGATTTTTCACATGTATTGCTGCTAATTAGTCTAATATTATATTTCGTGGCAATAGTAAAAATCAAAACAACTCTTGTAAAATAGTTGTGATGGAACAAAATGAAAATAGTTGAAAATGCCTATTTTTGCACTCGCTCCTATGAGTGTTTCAAGGCTCCGTAGCTCAACTGTCCTTTTGGGATTTCAGTTGAACTTCGGCCACCTTCGGCTCCGTAGCTCAACTGTCCTTTTGGGATTTCAGTTGAACTTCGGCCACCTTCGGCTCCGTAGCTCAACTGTATAGAGCACTGGATTTCGGCTCCAGCGGTTGGGGGTTAGAATCCCTCCGGGGTCACAAAAAGAAACCCTGATGTATTGCATCAGGGTTTTTTGTTTTGTTTTTTGTCGCCAATTTATTGGTGTAAACAAATACAAACGAAAAACACTGTCTTGCGCAGCAAGGCTTGGGTTTCTATGCTTGGATTGACCAAATACGAAAGGATCTGAAATCCCTCCGGGCTCACTCTGACAAAATGCCTTCCTCTTAACGGATGGCATTTTTCATTTAAAGACGTGGATGAATTTATGGTTATTCACAAAAATCTTGTTGAAAACTTACGCCGCTTTTTTAATCATATAATCGAAATATTTCTTTCATTTGACTAAACCTTAAAACTATATTAATTATGGAACAATCAAATGAAATGAAAAGACCTGCCTTTTTAACGGTCTTGTGTATTCTTACCTGGGTGGGTTCAGGCCTTGGGCTCATTGGCGGAATTATGAGTCTTGGTGCTTCTTCTACAGTGTCAGACCTTGGCGCCCTCTCTGGCGACAGTGCAGTTGGTGCTGTCGCCGATAGTATAGCTACAATGAATTACGTAAATTTAATTTGTGTAATACTTTGCATTCTCGGCTCTGTAATGATGTGGCAGATGAAGAAAACAGGATTTTATATTTATGTTTTAGGAGAACTTGCGCCACTCGTTATGTCGTTTATTATTGTTGGTGAATTAGCTTCAATGGCAGGACCTTTTGCAGGTATGGCAGCTGCCGGCGCATTCATTGGTGCGTTATTCCCTATTGCTTTTGTCGTGATGTACGCCGTGAATTTAAAGCACATGAAATAATTTATTTTTTAAATTTCAAAAGCACAGGTTTGCCTGTGCTTTTTTTTTGCCTCAACTTTTCATTTTTTTCATCTAGCATTTTTAAAATAAGATTTGAAAAGAATATTTTTTTGATACATTTAGGATACAATCACTAAAAAAATTCTTAATATTTTACATCTTTACCAAAAGTTATATCATGTCCAAACCCAATTTTAAACAGCGTTTTAGATACTATTTTGAAAATACCATGTCTAGTGGGCCCAAGGGCGTCATTAAATGGTTGGGAATCGCATCACTCATCGTAGTGGTTGTTTTGGGCGCAGCCATTTATTTATTTGGTATAAAGGGATCTCCAGATGACAATGAAGGTTTGGGATTCATAGAAGGAGCGTGGCAAATATTAATGTCTACGCTCGATCAAGGAGCCATGGCTGCCGATTATGGCTGGGAATTCAGAGCAGTGCGATTTATTGCAACTTTAGCCTCACTTTTTTTACTCTCTATATTAATTGGTACAATATCATCTGGAATTGATGCTAAAATTGAAGAATTAAAGAAAGGTAAGTCAAAAGTTCTCGAAACAAACCATACGCTTATTTTGGGGTGGTCGGATAAAATTTTTACCATTATCAATGAAATCATTGAGGCCAATTCAAATCAAAAAAGAGCACGCATCGTCATCTTAGCAGACAGAAATAAAGAAGAACTCGATGACGAAATTCGTCAGAATGTACCCAATACCAAAACAACAAAAATTATCACAAGAAGTGGTAGTCCGCTTTCAGCAAGAGACATTGCTGTGGTGAATCCCAATAAAGCTCGGTCCATTATTGTATTGACAGAAGATGATCAGTATGCCGATACCAATACGATAAAATCTGTTTTGGCCATTACCAATAACCAGAATCGAAAAAAAGGCCAGTATCATATTGTTGCTGAATTAAAAGACGATATTAATCTAGAGGCTGCCAATTTGGTTGCCAATGATGAGGCGGTTTATATTCAGTCATCTGATCTTATTTCTCGCATGATAGCCCAAACATGTAGGCAATCTGGTTTAAGCATTGTTTACAACAATTTAATGCAATTTGAGGGTGATGAAATTTACTTCTCACATGAACCTAGCTTGAATGGCTCTACCTACAAGGACGCCTTGCATAAATACGATAAATCGAGCGTGATGGGCATTGTCAATAAAGAAAATAAGATACTGATCAATCCTCCAATGGACTACATTATTCAAGATAGCGATCAAATAATTGCTATTTCTGAAGATGATGATACGGTAATTTTATCCTCTTCGCTCCCCGAAAGCTTTTATTTAGAATCCATACAAAGAGCTCCTGAACAAGCCGCACAAAGTGAGAATACGCTCATTCTTGGATGGAATGAAAAAGGTTTCGGCATTATCCGAGAATTAGATAACTACGTGGTCAAAGGTTCCAATGTGCATGTTGTTTCAGACGATTTACAATTAGCCACGAGCATAAAAGCACTAAATAACGAACTTAGTCAGCAAATAAGCTTTCAGCATGGAAATATCAATGATCGGCAAACGCTAGTTGATTTAAAACCAGAATCATATGACCATATCATTGTTTTAAGTTCTTTTGATTTAGATATTCAACAAAGTGATGCTAGAACACTTATTTGCCTTTTACACCTGCGTTCAATAAGCGAAAAGGTAAATAAAGATTTTGCCATTGTATCTGAAATGCGCGATCAACAAAACAAAGAGCTAGGCGTTGTTGCTAAGGCAGATGATTTCATTGTCAGCGAGGATTTACTTAGTTTAATGATTGCGCAAATAAGTGAAAATAAGTTTTTAAAAAATGTATATGACGTCTTGTTTGAATCTGAAGGTTCTGAAATATATCTAAGACCTGCAAATCAATATGTCAAAGCCGAAACTAAAATTAACTTTCACACCATATTAGAGAGTGCAGCACAAAGGAATGAAACAGCCATAGGTTATAGAAGAAGCTCAGAAGCACGAGATCCAGACACTAACTTCGGAATCTATATCAATCCTAGCAAAAAGGAAACGCTCACCCTTTCCAACGACGATTATATTATTGTTTTGGCAGAGGATTAAAAATAAGTTATGCTCTTATTGAAATTTATAATAAAAAATAAGTTTGAAATATAATTCGATTAGTTTATCGTATGGTCTGAATCATTTTAAAGTCTAATCCCCCATACTCATTTTTGTAAATCCTATACACTTCACTATAACTATCATTTGCACCATTTGAATGGGCAATAATTATTGTCTTATTTATAGGATTTATTTCAGAAAGACCATCCAATTGATGACAAATTTTATATTTGTTTGTACTTATTTCATCTCCACCAAAAATTGGCGTAAAGGTATCAACACCTCGCTGCCCACATCCGCATCCTCTTGTAAACAATTCAGCTCTACCATCGAAATCCACATCAAGTAAAAAGAAGAAAGATTTATCATCGTAATTTGGAAAAGTTTTTAAAACGGTAGTAGGAAAGGACGCCTTGTAAGGAGTTGACTGTTCTACTATTACTTTATTCAATTGTTCATCGAATCTAACAGGTAAATTGGCAGTGGGCATTGCAAAATTAGAATTGTATATAAAATAGGTTTGACCACTCGAATTTTCAAAAGAAATAATTGCTGGACCAGCAAATTCAAATTCACAAGGCGATTCCGGAATTCTAGGAAACCAATAAATCAGAATTTTATAATCTTGAAATTTATTGAGTACATCAATAGTTAAAATGGCATCTTTGGGATTTTTGGTTTGCGCATTTAAATTGGCACCCAAAAACAATACAAATACCATTAGCAAAATTGTTTTCATAGAATAAATATTAAATTAAAAAACGTTAAAGAATATCAGTAATTTATTATAATTTCAACAAAATTCGAAACAAAACGATTCAATTATTGATTAAAAAAATGCTTCGTAAAAAATAAAGACCTTTTATTTTATTCACAATCTCCATCACAATCAAATTGGCCATTTTCATAATAGGTGGCTCTACCCTTTACACCAGATTGATCAAAATAATAGCCAACACCTTTGGGCATATCGTCTTCATAGTTAAGCACTTTCCAAGCATTTCCATCATACTGATTTTCAATCCAAAAACCTGTTTTTAAATTATTTGACAACAATCCAAATTGAACAACATATCCCATTTCGGTCAAGCTAATTTTAAGTCCATTTGGTGACCCATTATGAAAGGATTCAATTAAAATATAACAAGATCCAGATCCATTTAAAAACCTTACACCACTAAATGGTTTGCCATCTTTTGAATAAATAGTGCTGTAATAATCCAAACTTTCACCTTTATCTTCTAATTCGTAATAATATTGCTCGTTCATAATATGACCTGTATGATCATATAAACTTTTATTTTTTAAACCTTCAGAGAATTCAAAAAATCCAGTTTCATAACAATCGCAATCTTCAAATTGATCCCAATCAGTTTTTATACTTTTTGTAACCAAAACGCCTTCATTATAAAGAGCAATCTCATTGATTGTGTTAAGATATTCAGGATCACCGGACATAGCACATTGAACCCAAACACCAGATTTTTTACCCTTAGATACAACTCCTAATTTTTCAAGATGCTGATTTTTAACGCTAAATACAATTCCATTAGCAGGCGCATTTTTCAAATAAAATGTCCCGTCAAATTTAGACCAATTATAACCTAGGGCACCAATATTATCACCACTTGCATCTGTTAATTTTGGGATGGCCGTAATATTGTTTCCCTCTTCAATTAAAAAGTAACCATCAATTAGATATGGATGTTCTATTTGAGAATTGAAAACGCCTACAATAAAAAAATGAAAAATTGTAATAAAAATTGTTTTCATAATAGTTTTGTTTTTAGAATAATACTATTGTTTTTATCGTTTTGGCAGAGGATTAAAAACTTAGTTTAGCCGAATGCAAGATTAATTAGAAATGGTGCGTATGGTGCGAACCAACTTCAATTTTCCATTTGAAAATTCGTATAAAACTTCTTTATTAGATGAGGGGCAACAATTTGGGTCATCATCCCTAAAACATGGCATTGAAAACGTAATTTGATTTTTTTGTAAGCCAACCATTTCAAAATGAGGGTTATCTCCACAATTACTGCAAGGGCAAGGAATTTCTAATGCAGTTATGTGATAATTCTTATTGGGTAGAATATCTAATAAATAAATCCCTTGCCATTCGGCTGTACCTCCACCAGCTTCAATGTTTGTTAGGATTTTTGGTTGATGCCCTAATTCCTGCATTTCAATACTAAATATGTTATCATGGTTATTAGAAAAATTCACGTAAGGCCCGTATTCTTCTCCTTTTAAGGTAATGGAGAAATTGCCATCTTTAGAAGATTCTACTTGGCCACCTTTTGACCAATTTTCCGATTCTATGGCCTTTGCTGACTCAACAACCCACTGTTTAAAATAATCAATAACAAAAACTAATTCGTCAGAATTGAGTTGATTGTAAACGGGGTCATATATTTCTTTTGCTGTCTCAGCCTTTTCGGCTTCCAACTTCAAAGCGTCTTCATTTTCATTTATCTCATTGTTTTTCGTAGTATTTGAACATGAATAAATTGCCAAAATGACAAACAGGTAAATAATATTCCTCATAATCAATATTTTTTTAATAAGTTATCTTTTCCTGTACTTTCCATTAAAGTTGCAAGAATAGCCATGCCAGTAGTCACATGACATTTCCTCGACCACAATTCCATCTGGTTTGAAGGAAAAGGTAATTATACAGCCATCTTCGTTTGATTG
Organism: Crocinitomicaceae bacterium; assembly: GCA_030830785.1. GTDB lineage: Bacteria > Bacteroidota > Bacteroidia > Flavobacteriales_D > Crocinitomicaceae > UBA952. Next base: position 10,556 of record JAURMI010000017.1, on the reverse strand, counting down.
AAAGATGGCTGATTCTCCAGATTGGGTTATGTTGGCTATTCCCGTTATGTCACCCATGCACATTTCTGTGCCTACTGTTAATTCAAATCGAATAAATCCATCACTCACGTTACCTCTTATACTCAATGATTTAGTGCCAGTTGAATAATTACCAGCCAATTTGGTTAAATCGAGTTGGGGTTTCATAAAATCAGCCTCGTTGAGAGCGCTTTGAACCATTGAAAAAGGAAGAATACCACTGCCGTCAGGTCTTTGCCAATTGCCCACAATGCGATTTTCACTGTATTGACCTTTAAACACACCTGTTATAACGCCTTTATCACCAAATTCATTGATATTCAAGTTCCCTAAAGAATCTATTTCTCCGTTTATTTTAAATGTGAGTCCTTTTCTCTTATAGGTATATGTTCCCGTTAAGGTTTTTCCCTTTTTGGAAAGCGTCATAATAATTGGATATGAACTAATAGTACCATCAAAAGACTGAGTAAAATCTTGTATTACGGGAGGCGGTGGTGGTGGCAACTCAGTTTTTGGTGGTTCGGAATTACTACAGGCACCCAAAATGATGATCCCCAAAAAAATGAATAAAGTATAAGCAGTAGTTTTCATAGTTCAAATTGTTATGAAGTTAAAATAGTAAAGCTAGGTTCTTAGGTGTTGATTTTAGATTTCTTGACCAAATGGAATTGGCCTCAGTCATTGTGTTTAATTTATTCTCATTTAAATAATATGTAATGTAATTATTTTTTAAGTTCATTTTTAATCGATTTTTAATCACACTGTAGCTTACGGCATATGAGCCGTCAGCTTGTGTAAAAACGCCTTTTCCTCCGGGTTTTAAATTAAGCTTAAAAAGATTCATTTTAAGGTTTTTAATTTGACCTGACCATGAACCAATATATTTGTCTTGTTGTGATGCTATAGTAAGAGAGCTTGTCAAATTAGTGGCAATATTTTTTAGTGTAAGATTACCATTTTTATCAAATTCAACCAAATAGGTAGATTTTGTATCATCCTGAAACTCCAAAGTATCTACAGTCAATGTATAAGGAATTGATCCTTTTGAATTGGTAAAGAAAATCGAAGTATCATTGAAAGAGAATACAAAGTAACCCTGTTTATCTTTTGAGTTATACCATGCATTTTTAATTAATCCTTCTTGGATTTGTATTTGCCTTAAATGGTTTAATGAATCTTGTTTTGCTTTTTCTTTCGCTTGACGTTCTATTTCAATTTTTTGTTTGTCACTTTCGCTTAAGGAGTCATTTGACGAACAAGAAAAAAAGAAGAAAAAGCCTAAGGCAAATATTAAAATTGGAAATTTAAATTGCATATAATTAATTTAGGTCGTTTATTAAACAGTTTATTTTTTAGCTGAGTAGGGAATAAAACATTCACATTCTGCACCGTAAAGTGCTTGACTTTCATCACAACATTCATTGGAATAGATATTATTGCCGTTATTGTCAATGAGATAAAACCCATTTTCTTTAAACATAAATCCTGAAGACATATTCCATTCAAATTTTAAGGGTGTATTTAATGTCAAAACACCGAGATTATCAATGGAAATAGACTCAAATGGTTTAAAACAAGTAGAAATCAACTGCACACGCATATCAGATCTGATCATCAATTCATATTGCATATTACAGGTATTCATATCAGATGGTAAATTATAAACACCTACCGCATTTAATTTTGATAGATCATTTTTAAGTTCTTGTATTAATGCACGCGATGAGTTAAATTCTTGCTGTTGTTTTTCAATTTGTTCTTTTAATTCAGCCTGAACTTTTCGAAGTTCAAGTTCTGTATTGTTTATTTTGGCATTTAACTCACGTTCAGAATTTTGCTTTTGCAATGAAATAGATTGGAAATCTAGTTGTAATTGCATGATGTTTTTGTAGTTTTTTTGTAAAGAATCCTCGAAATTGGAAATAACTCTTTGGTGATTTAAAGTTTTTATAGAATCTTGAAGCCCTGACTCATAAATTATCGCGTTGAGACTATCAATTTGGACTGTCATTATTTCTATTTGAGTTTTCTTTGACTGCTGAAAAGCTATTTTAGAAAATAGACAAAAAGAAAAAAGTAAAAGAATTTTCATTATAAAACATTTAAATTAAACGCACCCGAGACGCATGCACATAGCCTTTGAAATTGTATCCATAATACAAATACCAATTTTTATCTGGGCATTCAAAAAAATAAAAATATTCGCCTTCATAAAAATCTAATACAGACACTACAGGCGACTGCACATTCATTTGTGCCCGGACATTTACATAACCATCTGGATCTTCTAAATAGCCAATTTGAGGAATTTTTAAATTTTTTGGTACTTGATGCCCTCCTATACTCTTTAGGCAATCGCTGCAAGGTGTAATTGCACACACCACCCAACCTGAACAAGGCCAGCCTTCAGCTCCTTCCGAACAAAGGTGTTTCAAATAAATGAAATCAATAATAAAATCCTTGGATTTATATCTCTCAATTTCTTCTAACTTTAGACTTTGGCTATGATTTGGAAATTCTAAAACATCATTAAAACTTAAATAAACTTCTTCATCGGTTGCCCAATCCTTAAAGCGATATGCTGGTATTTGAACCTCATCTTCTACCCCTATTAAGGTGTAAATCCTAGAAGTTATCTGTCCATTTTTTTGGGCGACAGAATAATCGGTTAAAAACAATATGAATAGGATAAAATGTAAAAATCGATATTCCATGTTTTGATTTGTATTGCTATTTGAAGTAAAGCGAAAAGTAGAAAAATAATTCATTGCCACAAAAAAATAAAGGGGAAACCCTAGTTTCTCCAATTTAAAATTTGCACAATCTTTGATAATCTATGATCTTTGCACCTTGATTTTCTGAATGTTATAATTTATCATGAAAAAATTCTTTCTCATTTTCTTGCTTTTTTTCAGTTCATTTCTGAAGGCTCAAATAGGCAAAACACTCAATACCGACAGTTTGGTCACACTCGCCAAAGCACAATTGGGAACACCCTACAAATATGGCACTTCTAAGCCAGGTGTTTCATTTGATTGCTCCGGATTCACATCCTATGTATACGGAAGTTGTGGTATTACCAATTGTAGGGTATCTACTGGTTATACAAATTTAGGATCTCCTGTGGCCCTAAAAGATGCTCAACCTGGCGATTGCATTTTATTTTCGGGCACATCTCCAAGTAGTAAAACAGTAGGACACGTTGGCATTGTGGTTCAAAATGATGCTGATGGGCTTAAATTCATTCATTGTTCGAGTTCAAAAAGCCATTGGGGCGTTGTTATAACCGATTATTACAAATCAGCTTACCCAAAGCGATTTATGGGCATAAGAAGACTTTGCAACACAGCACCTTAAATTTTTCAATTATGCCTCTATATCCATGAGGTGTAACTCTAGGGCTCTGACTGAAATTTGTATTTCCCAAATTAACAAGGCCAACGAAATGATCAGAAGTAATAAGGCCAGACCAAAGGTCCAGATGGCAAACTGATCAAATTTAATGTAGATAAAAAACATTGAAAGCACGCACAAAAGCAAACTACTGATTCCGAAAATTTGCATTGATCGCGTTAAATAAAGTCTTTTTCTGATATTTTTTATCTGTGCCTTTATTACCTGATTAGGATTGGTTTTGTAAGCATTATGCAGATTACGAATGATATTTGCATAAGCTAAAAAACGGTTGGTATAGGCCAACATAATTAAAGAAATCGATGAGAAAAGAAGTGCAGGCGTGGTTAGACTAAGTTCCATAAAACATTATTTTTTCTTTTGTATACATTCTAAATAGAGTGCTTCCACTTTAGTTCTTGCCCATGGCGTTCGGCGCAAAAATACCAAGCTTGATTTAATACTTGGGTCTTGTTTAAAGCAATTGATATTTACTTTGAATGCCATGTGTTCCCATCCGTAATGTTCTACGAGTACCTCGAGCATATCAGCTAACTTGACCCCATGCATGGGATTATTGGGTTGCAAATTTAAAGCTTTGGCATTCATTTATTTCAGTGATTTATCTGTATCATTTTTAATATCGAAGCGGTATTTGATTTAAAAATCAATTCATAGGTGCCATTTGCTAACGCTTGCGTATTGATTACAATCATTCCGCTGGCATTAAAATTGAAATAAACTCTACCCAACAAATCGATGAGTGTCACTTCACCATAGGCAGAGGTTTTTATCGTGAGCGCTTCGCTAACGGGGTTTGGAAAGACATCAAAATCAAGTACTTCAACTTCCAAACCAAGGTCAGAAAAATTAATACATACCGATGTGTCAGAACAATTATTTTGTGTAACGATTACTGCATAATCACCAGCCATAGTAGGCAAATAAATTTGCGAAGTGGCCCCACTTATGGGCAAAAGCGTTGCACAATCAACCCATTGATATGCGCCATTTGGATTAACAGCAATCAGCGTATCTTGGTTTTGAGTAATTTGTGCATTGACCTCATTAACAATGAGATTTAATGTTACAATTGAATCACATCCATTGGATGCAGCGCCCGCAATAGTAAAAGTAGCAGTGTCAATAGAATTAACGTAAACATTTCCATCCAACCATGTGAATGGGCCGCATGAAATTTGTTGGTCAATACCCAAACTAGGTTGGTTTACAGTAAGTTGCAATGTAACAATGGAGTCACAACCATTAGCTGCAGCACCTGTAAGGGTAAAAGTTGGAGTATCTATCGAAGTAAAGTATGTATTACCATCAATCCATTGAAAGGATTCACAAGCATATTGCACATCTATGCCATGAGCAGGAGCTGCTATGGTTAATTGAGTTTCAATGATCGAATCGCAACCCAAAAGATTGGTCATGGTATCTATGTAGTTTCCACTTGTTGAATAAATATTGCCATTTACTGAAATGCTAAATCCATCACATTCGTTGAAATTTTGAATGATATAATTATTAGGCGGCCCCAAAAAATTTGAACCATAAATCCAATTTGAGCCAATGCCGTTCTGGTTAAACCCAATTAAATTCCCGTTATTGGCAGCCACTTCATCAATTATGCTAGTGATTGCTAAGTTATTTCCGTTTACCACCCCTTCGTTGAGCTTATAGTAAGCAACTAAATTTGAAGGGATCTGACAAAATTCAGCATTTTTATTGGCCAAAATTTCTGCCTCTGTTCGCGTTACATTCCAAACACGGACCTCATCTATTACACCACCGAAATATCCAGTGTAAGTTGGGTGTATGCGTCTTCCTATGCGCAAATTCACTGATTGTAATACGTTGAGCGGGGTGGCAATATCGCCCGCAACATCAAGCACACCATCAACAAATAATCTATATTTATTGCTCGCTTGGCTTGGATCATAACTCACGGCGACATGATGCCAGGATCCATCAGAAACGTCAATCGTACCATTGACTCCACCGCCTTTGTTTTCGATTCTAATTACGTCTGTGGTTGCGCTTAGTTGATTGACCCTGAAGGTAAATCTCGCACCATTTACTGCCTCTGATCCCCATGCGGTAATTACAGACTCACCACTGGCCTCATCTGCTTTTATCCATGCTTCAACCGTTATTGGATTGTTTCCCAGGATGCCCACAAATGAAGTTTGAATCATGTCGTCGGAATTGTCAAAATGCAACCCAATTTGGCTATAAAATTTTGCGCAACCAAACAGAATAAATAGTAGGATTAAATTCTTCATTTTATTGATCTTTATAAGGGAATTAGCCTTTTAACATCCAAAATTATAATTTTAATCAGAAATAAATCTTCAATTAAACAATAAGAAGGCTTTTATGTTTTTATAACTAATAACATGGACTATACAGCTATTCTAAAAGCGCAAAAAGATTTTTTTTATGCGCAAAAAACTAAATCGCTTAGTTCTCGCATACAAGCGCTTTGTAGGTTCAAAGAAATGTTAATCAGCTATGAATCTCGGATTTACAAGTCACTATTTGATGACTTTAATAAAACTGAACAGGAAGCATACTTAACAGAATGGGTTATTTTGATTAAAGATATAGAGCTTGCCCAGCAATCTTTAAAAAAATGGACCAAAAAAAAACGCGTAGGAACAAACCTTTTAAACTGGCCAGGAAAATCATTTACCATCGCCGAACCATACGGACAGAGCCTGATAATAGGTACATGGAATTATCCCATCCAACTTACCTTGGCTCCTGCTATTGCTGCACTAGCGGCAGGCAACACCGTAATCTTAAAGCCTTCTGAACTTGCGCTAAATACTTCACAATGTATTGCTGCCATGATAAGCGAATATTTTAACCCAGATCTCATCACGGTTGTACAAGGAGGAGTAAAGGAAACAAGCAACTTACTTAAATTAAAATTTGATAAAATATTTTTTACCGGCAGCACAGCCGTCGGGAAAATTGTTTATCAAGCAGCAGCATTAAATCTAACGCCAATAACCCTTGAATTAGGAGGTAAAAGCCCAGCGGTTATCACCCAAAGTGCCCAATTACCTAAAGCGATAAAAAGACTTGTTTGGGCAAAGTATTTAAATGCGGGTCAAACTTGTATTGCACCAGACTATGTATTTGTTCATCAAAAAATTTATAAGCAGGCCTTGGCTTTGTTTAAACAAGAATTAGATAAAAATAAATACGCTTTAGAGTCAAATAACTATGTTCAGATTATCAATGATCAGCATTTAAAAAGACTAGAAAAATTAATTGATCAAAATAATGTTATTTATGGAGGGCAAATAAGCAGAGAAACAAGGTGCATTTCCCCTACCCTTTTAACTGAGGTGGACCTCCAAGACGAAATTATGAAAGAAGAAATATTTGGCCCACTTCTTCCAATAATCCCATTTACGGAGTATCAAGAAGTCATCAGATACATCCAAAGTAATGAAAAACCGCTCGCTGCCTATCTATTTTCTAAGAACAGCGGAGAAATCAATCAATGGCTTTCAGAATTATCATTTGGTGGAGGCTGCATCAATGATGCAATTATGCATATTACCAATCCGAAACTTCCCTTTGGTGGTGTTGGACAAAGCGGCACGGGAAGCTATCATGGGAAAGCAGGCTTTGATACTTTTTCACATTATAAATCAATTTTTAGAAAACCATCTTCTTTTGAAGTAACTTTGAAATATCCTCCTTATACAAAGAGCAAAATGACTTGGATAAAAAGACTGATCCGTTTTTCATGAAACCTATTGCAAAACTTTCGGCTGTTGGTAAGCAATACCAAGTTGGAGACCAAACTATTGAGGCGCTCAAACCACTGGATATAGAAATTAATACAGGTGAATTATTATTAATTATTGGTCCGTCGGGTTCTGGCAAAACCACCCTACTCTCTTTGCTAGGTTGTGTGATTTATCCATCCTTCGGACAATTATGGGTAAAGGATCAATTAATCAACACTCTTTCCCAAAAACAATTGGCTCATTTACGTTTAAATACAATTGGTTTTGTTTTTCAGAGTTTTAATCTCATCGCTCCTTTGAATGCGCTCGATAATGTGATGATCCCTTTACAACTTAAAAAACTCTCAAGAACACAAGCCAAACAAAAGGCACTAGAGGCACTAGAATTGGTGGGCATGTTGGATCGAAAAAACAACCTACCAAAACAACTTTCGGGTGGCCAACAACAGCGCGTTGCGATAGCTCGTGCTTTGGTAACAGACCCTCAGTTAATTCTATGTGATGAACCAACGGCATCGCTCGACGCCGAATCAATTTCAACAGTAATGAATGAATTATACAACTTAGCTAGAAATGGCAAAGCGGTTTGTGTTGTTACCCATGACCCTAGATTGGTCCAATATGCAGATCGGATTATTGAGGTTGATGACGGTTTAGCAACAGAAATATCAAAAAAAGACTTAGCAACAAAACTATCTATTTATTAGTATGAAAAATATTTTTTTTCCCTTAGCAATCTTAATTAGTATTTTATTCTCTTGCAGCAGCAAAGAGGATAAAAAAGTCAATTTAGAAAAATATAAAGTAGAGCAAATAAATCAAATTACTGGTGTTGCTCGCATAGAACCCATAGGAAAAATTAGTCCTTTAGGTGCTGAAATTATCGGTAAAATTGCTAAAATTCACGTTGTTGAAGGTCAAATAATTAAAAAAGGAACCTTGTTGTTATCTATGGATCAAACCTTGGATGAGGCACAATTGGCTCAAATTGATTCTAAGATAAATACCAAACAACAGCATGTTTTAGGTCTTGAGGCTAAAATTTCAGCAACCTTACTTAAAATTGAAATAGCGGATAAAGAACGTCAGCGCGATAAAAATTTGGCCAGTGCACAGGCAGGCACACAAAAAGCGGCTTTCGATTCAGAAAATAATTTTGAAAATCTTAAAGCTGAACTCAAAATTGCCAAAGCAGAACTTATGGAGGCCAAAGCAAACTTAGAAGAAGCCATCGCTGAAAAAAAATATACAGGCACACTTTTGGATAAAAAAAATATTTACGCTCCATCTGATGGTATGGTACTCTCATGGGAAATTAAACCAGGTGAAGCTGTAAATATTGGCAGTAAACTCGGTGATTTTGCTCCAGATGGAGATCTTATTGCAACAACAGAAGTAGATGAATTATTCGCAATGAAAGTTAAAATTGGTCAAAAAGCCTCTATTAATGTTCAAGGTACAAATCAAGAGCTTAGTTCTGGGAAGGTGATTTATTGTGCACCGTATTTGTCAAAAAAATCGATTTTCAATGACCGTGCCGACAATTTAGAAGATCGTAGGGTCCGCGAGGTCCGTGTGAAGATAGACAATCCAAAGGCAGTGCTGATCGGAAGTAGAGTTGAATGCATAATAAAACTATAATTTATGCAACTACTTTTGACTGCTCTTAAATTCATGAAATTTGATAAACCGAAAAGTATTGGTGCTTTATTTGGCGTTATTATTTCAATTTTTTTAGTAGGCCAACAAACAGGGATTTTTACCTTTTTAACCAATGCAATGTGCTATTTTGTAAGAGTAAACGATGGTTACATTTGGGTTACCGACAATAAGACAGAAAATGTTAACGCATTGGCACCAATTGATATCAGACTTGGTTTCGAAATGGAAAGTTTGCCACATGTCCTAAAAGCACATCAGTTCGTTTTGGCGAGTGGTGCTGCGCGCTTTGTAGACGGAACTGCTGCAGGATTAAGTGTAGTCGGTGTAGAATTACCTGAATTCAACGGCATCCAACAAAACATTTTTAACGACGGGGGGCCACAAGATTTGATTTCAGATGGCGCCGTTTCAATAGATTTTTTTGATTCGAAAGCCCTTGGAAACCCGAAAAAAGGTGATTATTTTGAAATAAATAACAAACAAGTACGTATTGCAGCACTTACCAAAGGTGCTCGCTCATTTGGAGGTGGTCTCATTTCCTACACCACCATTGATCGAGCCAGATTTTTAGGGAATATTTCTAAATCAAAAACATCTGCTTTTTTAGTAGAAGTGGATGATGTCAATAAAATGCAAGATGTGGTGCATTCTATCAATGCAAACATACCAGGGGTAAAGGCTTGGATGCCTGAAGATTTTAAAAACCAAACCATTATCACTGTGCTCAAGTCAAGTGGTATTGCATTCTCATTTGGTACATTAATCATTTTCGCACTTTTGTCTGGCTTTATTATTATTGGCCTAACCTTATACTCTGCAGCCATTGACAGAATTAAAGATTATGGTACACTCAAAGCCATAGGTGCCACCAATGCCTTTATTAGAAAACTGATTCTAATGCAAGCCATCCTATACGCCATAGTGGGGTACTTGATTGGCTACACTCTTATTGAAGGTTTTAGAAACGGTATTGCCAATGCAGGAACCTTATTCTCGTTTTCTCCAATAATTAAATTGAGCTTTTTTATTATCACTGCGCTCATAAGTATTTCAGGTACTTTGTTTGCCATTAGACGAATCGCAAAACTCGAACCCGCATCGGTTTTCCGCAACTAATTGCCTTTTAGGGAAATTGGCTAATTTTGAACCCAGATGCAGCAACAAGAACCTATCCGAATTAATAAATATCTCAGTGAGGTAGGCTATTGTTCTAGGCGTGCTGCCGATAAGCTTATTGAGCAAGGGCGTGTTAGAATAAATGGGCAAATCCCAGAAATGGGTACAAAGGTCTTACACACCGATATAGTTACTGTAGACGATGAACCAGTTGGTTCACCTCAAGAAAATTTCATTTACTTAGCTTTCAATAAGCCTATTGGTATTGTCTGTACCACAGATCACATTAGGGAAAAAGATAATATTATAGATTTTATCAATCACCCTCAGCGAATTTTTCCAATTGGAAGACTCGACAAACCAAGCGAAGGGCTCATTTTCTTGACCAACGATGGTGACATTGTCAATAAGATTCTACGCGCGCGAAATCACCACGAAAAAGAATATGTGGTCACGGTCAATAAACCTATCACCCGAGACTTTATTCAAAAAATGAGCAACGGGATCCCAATACTGGGTACACGCACCAGAAAATGTGTCGTTAAACAAATGGGAAGCCATACCTTCAGCATCATCCTGACACAAGGGCTC
>JAURMI010000016.1 GCA_030830785.1 Crocinitomicaceae bacterium | reverse complement strand
TCAAACTGAGCATGGCTCGGTGTTTAAGGTTAGTTGGTGCTTCTAGTATTGATTTTACCTCTTCTTTACTCAAAACATTTGGCAATCGCTTTTCTCTTCTTGGTCGTTGAATGAAATCGAACTCCATAGTTCGATTAAAGCGATTTCTGTAAAACAATTTGACAGCATTAATCACTTGATTTTGGTAACTCGCCGACAGATTCTTTTTTAGAATGTATGAAGTATTGAAATAAATAAGGTCTTCTATGGTCAAGCTTTCTGGACTACGATCTTTGAAAAATTGAAAAAATACCTCAAGAGCTTCAGAATAGGTTTTAATTGTATTTTGACTGTAGCGACGGTAATTCATGTAGTTTTTGAAAGAAAATAAATGTTGTTGTGTATTCATTGGATTACTTTTTATAACCCAAGTGCTCGCGCTGAGCTTGCTGGGTTTTGGTTTGTTCTTTAAGCAATAAATACTTAAGCACTTGGTCGATGTCGTTGAACTTTTGATTGTGTTGCTGTTCAAGATCAGTTAGTTTATCAGATAGTTCTTGATAAGTCAATGCCCATTGACGGATCATGACAAAGGCGCGCATGATGGAAATGTTCATTTGTATAGCCTTCTTGCTTTTCAAAATAGACGATAACATGGCGACACCCTGTTCGGTAAAAGCAAATGGAGCGGCCCCTCCAAAATATTTAATATGTGGTATCACATTTTGTGATACCAAGTTTTGCATTTCAACTTTTGTCAATTGAAACATAAAATCTTCAGGAAAACGATCGATGTTTCTGCGAACGGCTTGCTTTAAGGCCCGTGTTTCTACTTCGTAAATCTTTGCTAAATCCATATCTAGCATGACTTTCTTGCCTCTCATTTCGAGGATGCTGTTTTTAATGAGTTCAAGTTCCATTTTCTCTGTTTTTATATTTTTTTTTAAATGCTACCACACAAAAGGCGGCCAGTGGCCGCCTTTTGGATCGTTTGGTTGAAAAGCTGGATTAAGCAGCGCTTTCTGAAGCTTCGTTGCTGGCTTTAGATGATTGAATTTGAATAAAATCATGCAACTCAATGATCGTCGCATAGCGTTTTTCGCCTGCTCTGTTTTCGTATTGTTGGTTCACTAATTTACCTTCCACAACAACCTCCATTCCCTTTTCTAATTTTTCTGCCGTCTTTTCTGCCATTTTTCCCCATGCATTGATGGTGTGCCACTGCGTGAAATCTTGCCATTCGCCGTTTTTGTCTTTGAAATTTTCATGAGTAGCCAATGAGAAGCGCGCCAGCACGCGCCCAGAATCGAACTTTACCAACTCAGGCGACGCGCCCAAGCGCCCCAAAAGGCTTACCTTGTTTTTAATTGCTTTCATAATTTAAATTTTAATTGGTGAGCATCAAAGTTCGGGGCCGAACAAAATAATTTCCGGTTATTAATTACTTAAGGTCGGATAATTCTTTTGTTCTCTACTTCAAATTGCAAAGATTAATACCAAATCTAGCTAAGAGCCATTATTCAAATAAAATATTGTAACTTTCTCTAGTAACTAAAAAACAGGACCATGTCTATATTTAAAAATAATCTCTATTTCAAAATTGGGGCCATCTTAATAATTGCTTTGCTTTTGTTGATCCCTACTACCATGATTAAAAGAATCATATACGAACGCGAACGCACTCAACGCCAAGCAATTAATGAAGTTAGCAGTAAATGGGGTGGCGAACAAATGCTACAAGGCCCTGTACTCACCATACCATATACGCGATATGCAAAAGAATTTAATGACGGAACAGGAAAAGAAAATTTAGTTCAGATCACAGAAAGACTTCATGTGTTGCCAAATAAGTTGAATATTAAAGCAAGTGTTAGTCCTAATAAGCGGCACAGAGGTGTTTACGAAATTGTCGTTTATAAATCCAATTTACATGTTAGTGGTGAATTTGATAATATCGATTTTAAAGAGCTCGAAGCAAAAGGATATAAATTCAAATTTAATGAGGCTTCACTCAATGCTGGAATTGACGATTTGCGCGGAATTGAAAAACAAATTGACTTAAAATGGAATGGTGATTCATCCCCATTTAACCCTGGCGTTAGTAATAAAGATGTATTCAATTCAGGTATTAATTCAAAAGTAGCGATTCATGCTACAGACAGCCTTTTGTATAAATTTAGCTTTGATATAGAACTAAAAGGAAGCCAAAATCTATTTTTCACTCCTGTTGGTAAAGAAACCGATGTTGTTTTAAATTCTGATTGGCAAACACCAAAATTTGATGGAGCTTTTTTGCCAGACCAACAGAAAACAGACAAATCTGGGTTTAACTCACACTGGAATGTTTTGAACCTCAATAGGAATTATCCACAAAGTTGGACAGGATCAAAATATAATTTGCGTGAATCTTCATTTGGGGTTGATCTAAAACTTCCTGTAGATAATTACCAAAAAGCTCACCGTAGTATACATTATGCTATTCTTTTTATTGGGTTAACCTTTTTGGTATTTTTCTTTATTGAAATATTCCAGTCATCTGGAATTCACCCTATACAATATATTTTAGTGGGTATTGCCCTAGTCGTATTTTACACCCTTCTGCTATCTATCTCAGAACACATCCGTTTTAATTACGCATTTATTCTTTCGGCCTTTGCTACAGTAGCACTCATTGGAATGTATGTGCGTGCTATATTGGGGTCGCTAAAAATGAGCTTGTTTATTGCTGGTTTATTGAGCATGCTTTACATCTTCATTTTTGTAATAATTCAATTGGAAGATTTAGCACTTCTGATTGGAAGTATAGGTGTATTTATTATACTAGGGTTGGTGATGTATTTCTCAAGAAAAATTGATTGGTACAGTATTGGCAAAGACAAAGAAGCCGGCTAATGGGTCCAGATTTCGTAACTTTTTAAAGCTTGGTGCTGCAACATAGACAAACCATTCATGACTGCAGCACCATTTTTTTTAGCGCGCTTCATGAGTTCTGTTTCAGCGGGGTTATAGACCAAATCAATCACCAAATGTGATGAGGTGAGGGCTTCAAATGGTAACTTAATGGAATCTGAAATATTAGGATAAGTTCCCACTGGTGTGCAATTCACGAGCACTTTACAAGATCGAAGCATATGAACATTGATGTCTTCGTATGTAAAAACCCCAGCAGCTTCATTTCTATGTCTAGAGATATAAAACACATCGAGGCCAATTTGCTTAAAGACATGCGCCACGGCCTTCGAAGCACCGCCCGTACCGAAAATAAGCGCGCGTTCATGCTCAAAAGTTAAAAAAGGCTTTATACTTTGTGCAAATCCATGAGCATCTGTATTGTAGCCTACGCGCTTTCCATTTTCAAATGCAATTACGTTCACAGCGCCAATTTGAGCAGCGCCCTCATCTAATTGGTCTAGATAAGGAATGATACTTTCTTTGTATGGATAAGTAACGTTTAGGCCCGACAGGTTTTGCTTGAAAAGCGCCCTTACTTGTTCAATCGTTTCCAATTCAAAATTGGCATAGGTGGCATCAATTTGATTTTTTTCAAAATATTCTTTAAAAAAAGAAGCAGAAAAAGAATGGGTTAAAGTTTTGCCAATCAGGCCGTAGTGCTTCATTGCTATTGAATTGAGAAGATAATTGGTAATCGGACAATTGTTGCCGTTGGCTTACCACCTCTTAAAGCGGGGTGCCACTGGGGCATGCTATTCACTACCCGAAGCGCTTCTTTGTTACACGGTGGGCAGTAGGTGCCCTCTTTTTCAATTTGAACATCCCCAATCATTCCTTCTTCATTGACAACAAAGCTGACAATAATTTTATTATACATCCCGTCTTTGGCAAGAGCATACATTTCTTCTGTAATACTGATGTTTTGAAATAAGAATTTTCTCAAAGAATCCGTGCCTCCTGGAAAATACGCTTCTGGTTCTATGGTGAATATTTGCAAAGAATCAGGCGCTAAAATAGGCTCTTGACCCCAGGCCCTTGAACTAAGGGTAAATAAAAAAACGAGGACGAAGGTGCTTTTCATCCTACAAACATACAAATGTTTACCTTTACAAAATGCAAGGGCTAGTTCTCAAATCGACTGGAAAATGGTACCAAGTTTTGCTTGAAGACGGGCAAATTGTACAAGCGAGTATCCGTGGTAAATTGCGCTTAGAAGGTCTTAAAACAACCAACCCCATTGCTGCCGGTGACCATGTGCTAATAGAACACGGTTCAGATGAGGGCTGGGCAATTCTCAGCATCCAACCTCGCAAGAATTACATTGTCAGAAAGGCCACCAACCTCAGTAAGCAAATGCAGATATTGGCAGCCAACGTAGACCGGGCTTATTTGGTAGTAACACTCAAATCTCCGGTTACTCAAATTGCTTTTATTGACCGCTTTTTAGTAGCTGCAGAATCGTTTAGAATACCTACCACGATTCTTTTCAATAAAGTTGATCTTTACGAGCAAGGTGATAGTGTCTATTTGGAGGCCCTCAAAATGGTCTATGAAAGTATTGGTTATCCGTGCTATGAAATTTCTTCCCTAGATCCAAAAACGACTGCTTTTCTTAAAGAAGAAATAGCTGGAAAACAAGTGATGGTTTCTGGCAATTCAGGTGTTGGAAAAACCACTTTAGTCAATGGTCTCGACCCCAATTTGAAACTCAGAACCGGTGAAATTTCAAAAGCTCACGAACAAGGCAAACATACCACCACCTTTGCTGAAATGCACGCACTTTCAAGTGGCGGATACATTATAGATACTCCAGGAATTCGTGCGTTTGGACTAGTCGATTTAGAAAAAGAACATTATGCGCATTATTTCCCAGAGATGCGAGCGCTTATGAGCGAATGTCGTTTTAATAATTGCAAGCACCTCAACGAACCACATTGTGCAGTAAAAGAGGCGCTTATACAAGATCAAATATTCACTCATCGCTACCAATCTTATTGGCAGCTCATGCATGAAGATGACTCAGACCCACACCGCAGAAGTGATTATTGATGAGAGTAGTTATACAACGTGTTAAGCATGCAGCTGTTCACATTTCCAATGAATGTGTAGGAGAAATAAATCAAGGGTTGCTCATCTTGCTTGGGGTTGAACATGAAGATAGCCAGAATGATGCCGATTATTTAGTTCAAAAAATCTCTAATCTGAGGATCTTCTCAGATGCAGATGGCAAAATGAATTTAAGTGTACAAGACACAGATGGTCAATTTTTGGTTGTCAGTCAGTTTACATTGCATGCCAACACCAAGAAAGGAAACAGACCAAGCTACATGAGGGCAGCACGCGCAGAGCACGCTATTGCTTTGTACGAATACTTCATAGATTCGCTTCAAAAAACAAGCACCAGAATTGTTCAATCAGGTCGTTTTGGAGCAGATATGCAAGTATCCTTAGTCAATGATGGACCTGTAACCATAATTATAGATTCAAAGGAGGACATGTAATCTTATTTAGAAGCTTCATTAATTCAGCACTTGCCTCCACGTGGGCCATATGCCCGCAATTCAGGACGTATATTTCGGATTGCTTTACTTTTGACTGTAATTCTCCAAGGCTCACTAATTTGTCCAACTTTCCATGTATAAAAACATATTTTTCTGGATTTGCATTAACAAGTTCTGTGTAATCTTTTCTTTCACGCATGGCTAAGGCTGAATGCGAAATGGCTTGAGCAGGCATCAAATTTGCTTCTTGAATCAATGTCTTTATAAACGACTGATGATCGGAAGGCTCAGAAAATAAATTTGGAATAGCTTCTCTGATAAACTGTTTTTTAGCTTTTTGCACTATGGTGGCAACTCTTAAACGATCTTGCTTTTTTTGCTCCGTGTCAGACCAACAATTGGAATTCAACAGAACTAACTTCTGAAAACCAGGTTGTTTTGAAAGCTCCAAACCAACATATGCACCCATGGAATGACCAATTACATTAAATTCTTCTACTTGAAGGAAATCCAATACCTTATTAACCTCTTGTGCCAATGTGGCAATTGAAGGATTTTCATTGATTAATTCCGATTGGCCATGGCCAGCTAAATCAATACAAAGAGTAGTAATTGGTAATGTCGATAACGGTAGAACATCCCACATCGTAGAAGATTCCAAAAAGCCATGTAAGAACACCCAAACTGGGCCGTGGCCAGCAATGTGATAATGTAACATGAGAATTATGCGTTCATCAAGCCCTCAATTTCGTCAGCTTCTATAGGAATATTAGCCATGAGGTTGAGGGGTGCGCCACTCGGTTGCACTACCACATCGTCTTCTAAACGAATGCCTAACCCTTCTTCTGGAATATAAATTCCCGGCTCTACTGTAAATACCATATTGGCTGCAATTGGTTCATGCCACAAGCCAACGTCGTGCGTATCTAGGCCTAAGAAGTGTGAGGTGCCATGCATGAAATACTTTTTGTATGCTGGCCAAGCGGGGTCTTGGTTTTTGATGTCAGTGATAGAAATGAGGCCAAGATTTACCAATTGCTCTTCCATAAGATGACCCACTTGCTTGTGGTACTCGGCCATTATGGTGCCCGGTACCAATAATTTTGTGGCTTCATTTTTAACGTGCAGAACAGCATTATAAACAGCTTTTTGACGAGCCGTAAAGCGACCATTTACAGGTATGCAACGCGTTAAATCAGAGCTGTAGTTTGCAAATTCTGCACCAACATCTAAAAGTATGACATCGCCATCTTGGCATTGTTGGTTATTTTCTATGTAATGTAACACACAAGCATTTTTTCCTGAAGCAATGATTGGTGTATAAGAAAAACCTTTAGAGCGCCTGCGCAAAAATTCATGGGCCAGTTCTGCCTCAATTTCATATTCCCAAACGCCAGGTTCTATAAAACCGAGCAATCTTCTTACACCCGCTTCTGTAATGTTACAAGCAGTTTGCATAAGCTCGAGCTCAATTTGGTGTTTGATTGAGCGTATTTTGTGCATAATAGGTGCAGACTTATATACTTGATGGGCTGGATAGTCTTTTTTTACTTGTTCAATAAAGCGGTCTTCACGTGTTTGCACCTCTGTATTGGCGCGCAAATGCTCATTTGTATTAATGTATATTCCGCTGGATTCTGCCATCATTTGCTTGAAAATTGTTGGGAATTGTTGCAGCCAATATACAGTTTGAATCCCTGAGGTTTCAAAAGCAGTTTCCTTGGTTAATTTTTCACCTTCCCATATGGCAATAAGCGCACTGGTTTCTTTCAAAAATAAAACTTCACGGTGCGCCACATTACTGGCTCCAGGAAATAGAACCAAAATAGACTCTTCTTGATCCACACCAGATAAATGTAAAATATCGCGATGCTGAGCAAAAGGCAAGGTGCTGTCTGCTGAAACAGGGTAGATATCATTGGAATTAAAAACAGCTAGGGTACCTGCTGCCATTTGCTCAGTAAAGTTTTTACGATTGGCAATATAAAGCGCTTTATCGATGCGGTCGTATTTCATGAAAATCTAATTTGAAAGTAAATTTAAGGCTTCTCCTTGAACCAACTCGAATATAGCACATAATTATTGGCAATGCGCTGTACTTCGCCGGCAAATAATTCTGGGGAAAGTGTTTTGATTTTTTTTGCAGGCACTCCCGCATATATTGACCATGATTCCACACGTGTACCTTCAGTTAATACTGCACCTGCTGCAACAATGCTATTTGACTCAACGTAACAATTATCCATAATTATAGACCCCATTCCAATTAATACGTTGTCTTCTATCGTACACCCATGTACCAGGGCGTTATGCCCAATAGACACATTGTTGCCAATGTGCAATTTGGTTTTTTCATAAGTGCAATGCAATACAGCGCCATCTTGAATATTTACCTTGTTTCCAATTCTGATGCTATTAACATCGCCGCGAACCACTGCTGAAAACCAAACTGAGCATTGTGAACCCATCTTTACATCGCCAACAATTGTAGCGTTTTCTGCTAAAAAACAATCCACTCCAATTGTTGGTTTTAAACCCCTGCATGCCAATATATGCGCCATGGTTCAAAGGTACTAAAATGAGTTTTTTTATTGAAATGAAGTAAAAAATTCTTAATAAATTTGCGCTTTCAAACCTGACTTATGATTCTCAATTTCATCAATCTAGGCAAACAAAAAGTTATTTCATTTCTTTTTGCCTTTGTATCATTTTTAACTTTTTCACAGAATTTAATTACCGTTCCATTTGATAATGGTTTTATTGGCCTTAATACAGGTAATAATTCTGCTGGAACTAGTTATTATCATTCCGGTACAGGTGGTTTAGGTTGGACAAATGTTCAATTTGCGCAAAACTCTTCGTCAAATGTTTTTGTAGCCCAAGGGAATGATATTATTGGAATGGTATTGATTACTGACAACAATGGCATTGAACATACAATTGAAGGGTTTATTAAATGGCGCTCTCCCTCGGGTAACAATCCATATGTTATAGTATTTCAACCTGCGACGGGTACTAGTGCAACCTTAGCAACCAATAGCTTCAATGGTTCTGCTACATATACCATAACTGATCAAAAATATATAGGTCTGGTTTTCAATGGTTATACTTTAACTATTTCACCCGTTCCGGGAACTGTAACTGGAAATGCAGCAACAAATGGTTTGCTTGATGCCTTAAACGCATATCTTGGAATATTAGAAGGCATTTCTCTTTCACCTGTTCAAACTGTTGTTCCTGAAAGTATTGGCAATG
This sequence comes from Crocinitomicaceae bacterium, assembly GCA_030830785.1. Lineage (GTDB taxonomy): Bacteria > Bacteroidota > Bacteroidia > Flavobacteriales_D > Crocinitomicaceae > UBA952. Next base: position 676 of record JAURMI010000016.1, on the reverse strand, counting down.
CAACCATAAGTGTAAATTTATCTGCAGCCAGTACAAATACGATTTCTGTTAATTATTTATTCAGTGATAGCACCGCAACAGACACCCAGGATTATTCCGCAATTAGTGGAACATTGACTTTTGCTCCAGGTGAAACGGCTAAAACTTTAACCTTACCTATTTTAGAAGATCTTTTAGTCGAGGGTGATGAATTGGTTAAAATATCACTTTCCAATCCTACCAATGCATATATCGCAACTGGTATTGGAACAGTTAAAATTGTAGATAATGATAATTCTCCAACTGCAGATGCAGGGCCAGCTTCGGCCTCAATTTGTAGCGGAAATACATATACAACATCCGGTACTGCAACGAATGGCACTATCTTATGGAGCAGTTCTGGAACAGGGACATTTACCAATGGCACTACCACAATTGCTACCTATACCCCCAGTTTAGCAGATATTAGTGCTGGATCGGTAACCCTTACAATGACTGTTACAGGTATAAGCACTGTAAGTGATAACTTAATTTTAACCATTATTCCGGCGACCTCTGCGGGCACTATTTCGGGAACAACTGCTGTGTGTTCCGGAGGGTCATCAACGCTTTCTTCAACTATTAGTGGCGGAACTTGGTCTTCTGCTACTACTTCTGTGGCAACCATTAATGCTTCAACTGGAGAAGTTTCAGGTGT
>JAURMI010000015.1 GCA_030830785.1 Crocinitomicaceae bacterium | reverse complement strand
TGTCTTGTCAATAACCTATTCAATGCCATGTATGCCAATAACGGCTATACATTCAGTTATCAATATGCAGGGCAGACCATAACAGAGAATTTCTTTTATCCTCAGGCAAGTCGACATTTATTGCTTAAGCTAAGTATACAATTTTAATCTTACTATCTTTGCTTAAAAATTAACAAGTGAAAGCGACGCTGATTTATTCCTTTATTTTTTTAAGTTTCTGTGCCACTTCTCAAGTGCTAGAAAAACCTCAAATAGTTGAAATACAAGAGCCAATCACACAAGAAGTAATTTCTGAAATAGGTGAAAGTGAACCACCAATTCAGGAAGAAGTTTGGATTGAATCCACGTTTTCAGAAAATCGCACCCCTATTTTTCCAGGTGGGCAAGATTCTTTAGATCGCTACATTAAAAATGAAGTCGAAAGATTTATTTACGCAGATACTTCTGAGCTTTTTCCGTGGGGGGAATCTGTTTATGTTGCATTTAAAATTTCAAGCGAAGGCAGGGTTTTTGATCCTATTGTAGAAATGGGTTACAATGCTATGTTGGATAGTGCTGCCTTGGAAATTGTGCGCAATTTGCCTTTGTGGCAACCAGCAACTAACGATAATGGCGATGCCATAGAATCTAGTTACAGATTGCAGATTTTATTCGATTTTGCTGATTTAGGATTAGATGAATTTGAAATGGACAAGGAACGCTTTAAAAACAAAGCGCATTGGGCCGGTTTTGAGTTGGGGTTACAAGCCAATACCGTTGGTTTTCTTAGCCCTTCACGATCATTCAAAAATGCGCCATATTGGGAAAATAACCTATCTAAAAGTATGGTATTTAATCTTAATCTCTTTCAAATGAAAAAGGATTTGATAAAAGAATTGTTTGGAATTACTTCTGGATATGGATTTGCCTTTAATAATATGGAGCTCACTTCTTCATATATACTTAAGCATGATGATCAAAGTGTATTTGCTGTGTCAGATTCAACACAGATTTATAAAAGGAATTCGCTATATGCAGCTTATTTTACAGTACCTATGTTATTAGATTTCACCACCAATGCTGCCTATAAAAAAACAGTCTACCTAAATGCAGGTTTGATAGGTGGAATTAGAATTTACAGTCATCAGCGCCTTACTGGAACCTATATTAATGGAGATAAATTTGAGAATACTACCAAGTCAAATTTCAACCTCAACCCATGGATGCTCGATGCAACTATAAGGTTGGGTTATGGTTATTTTGGTGTTTTTGCAAATTATGCCATGTTGAGTTTGTTCAAAGAGGGAAGCACAATAGGGGTTTATCCACTTCGCTTTGGAATATCATTCAATGTACCTCAGTAAGCTTATTTTTTAAGCACGAAAAAACTCTGTAGTGTTTTGTTAAGACCGGGAATTTTTAGAATGTAAAAATAGGTCCCTTCAGTGTACAGGGAGCCATTCCAATCATTTTTATAATCTTCTGAACTGTAAATTAATTGACCCCAACGATTGAGAATTTGAATACTTGAGTTTGGATAAAAATCTAGATAATTAAAATATAGTACATCATTTATTTGATCATCATTGGGCGTAACCACATTAATGTTTTCTATGGAGGCAGGAACAATATTGAGCACCTCACATACGGAATCCAAACATCCAAATTCATCGATAATCCGAAGACAATACGTATAACTTCCTGGAGCGTCAAACTGACTTGTAAATATGGAGTCTTGAACCCAAATGCTATCAATACTAGACCAGGAAATTGAAAATGTTGAACTTACTGGACTTGTTGAACTGTTGGAAATTGATGCTGAATTTCCAACTACTACAGGATTGGGATTAATAGATATTGCTGCGCTAGGATTGGGAACAATATATACATTAGCTACAATTGTATCGGAAATACAACCGTCTTTTTCAGCAAAAAATAAATAACTCGTATTTAGAATAGAATCTGTATTGTTTATAATATCTAAAGTTAAATCACCAAATCCTTGTGTTGATGGAGTAATAAATTGAGTTACTCCTCCACTTATACAAGGCGGATTATAAATTTGTGTTTGCATTCCATTGCAAAGAATACTATCAAAAATTAGATTTGGTTCAATTGCCGGAATTAATGGTTTAATAGCAGCTTGAATTCCCGTAACATAGGTTCCGCAAGCATCAACTATTACTGGAGGCGGTATGCTCAAAGACGTGTAACTCGAGTCACAATAAACAGGACAATTTGGAATATCTAGGGTGAAAACGAAATTACTTGCACCAGTATTACAACCCATATTTTGACCTATGGTACCCACAGTGCTTGTCCATGGATGAGAAACCGTATATGGTGGTACACCATATCGGGCATACGCTGTAGCATTCACTTGGCATTTATTCGAGCAAATAGGTGTTTGAGACGTGTACCACTCGTTGCCATAAGATTCTGCCGATCGCCCATAAACTACAACTCTAAACGGCCAACTAGTAGTAAGGGGGTCATATAATATGTAACTTGTATTGCAACCAGGTCCATTTGCATTGCGTCCTAGATGCATGCTCACCCAAAATTGAATCGGATTACATGATTTCTGAAGGCAACATGTAAGAGGATTCATTAAATTGAAACTATCTAGATAGGCAGTTCCAGCTAAGTTCGCAGTAGCACCTGTAACTGTAAAAGACTGTGAAGATCCACAAGATGAACTAAAATACATTGCCCCTTGGGCCATGGTTGCAAAGGTAAAAGGGTTGGCATAAAAACTAGCATCTACATAAACACCTGTGGGGGTAACACCCGCAGGAATGGTTACTTGAATGCTGTCTTCGTTGTACGCGGGCATGAAGCAAGAGGGCATTTGCCCACCACTCCAAACACTGGGTACGCCAGCAAGTAAAGGATCAATAGTAACAGGAAATGTTCGTCCTGGCGCAGATAACCAAAGGTTAGGAATTCGAATTACCAATTGATTTTTAGTAATCTCAAATTCAAGCGCTATTGAATTATTATTTTGATCATAGCAAAACAAATTGGTCAATATGGCCCTGGTTTTTCCCAATTTATCCGAAATGTGCCATTGATTTTCATATTGGGTAATATTCCAATCTTCAGGCAATTCAATTTGTTCTTTTAATTCTAAATCCGACCCAATTAAGTTCAATGGTTCAAATATTCTATAATGAAATCCAAGCTTGCCATGGTCAATTTCTATTTGTTGAGCAATTGGTAAATTTTCAAAATCGAACAGCGAAAAAACTCCTAATGAATTATTGTGCTTAGTAACCACATTATCATTAATAGCTGTTCGAGTTCCTATTTTGATAGCTTGTTCTTCGTTGAACAAAAATTGAAAACCACCATCGCGATCAACTTGAATTGGGTATTCTTGTTTTTCAAAAACAATGTTAGAATCATTGTCTGTAAAGCTCAGTTCATAAGGAAGCAATTCATTGTCTGGACCCATATAATGAATGGGCACTGAGCTAAAAATTTGTTTGGTTTGCCCGTGGTTGCCAACAAAGGAATTACTGAAAATTGTTCGCGCATCTTTTTGCTCAGTCCAAATTATATCTGCATTTAAAGTCGAGGCGTCTTCAATTGCTATTGGGTTTAATTTAGCCGAAACATTCCATGATTCTAGGCCAGTTTGTTGTGTGAAACCTACGGTAGCAATCAGAATAAATATCAAACCAATAACTTGTGCCATAAGAGTAATATCGTATACTCTGACCAAGCTAAGAAAATTTGCAATGTTTTACAAATCAAATGATTAGAAGATTATTGACTATAACTTAATAAATGAGGATCGTTGCCTGCAATAAAAGCTTTGGCATCAATTCGTTTTTTACCTTCCATTTGAATTTCTTTTACCAAAAGACAGGTATTATTTCCACATGGAAAAAGTAGCCCATCTCTACTTGCTATTGGACCATTTGTTTGCGATAAGTTTATATCTACTACTTGCGAATTAAAAAGTTTAAATGTAACCCATGCTTGTTTTTGCTTAGAGAATAAGCTACACCAAGCAGCTGGGTACGGATCCAAACCTCTAATGAAATTATGAATTTCTGAAGCAGATTTTGAGAAATCGATTTGTGTATTTTCTTTAAATAGTTTTGGTGCAAGTGCACGTTTTCCTTGAATTTGAATTTGTGGTACTGCTTGAAGGTTGCCTTTGGCCAAAGCATCACAAGTTTGTAGGGTTAAAATCGCACCTTTTTCTTGTAAAATGTTCTGCACCTGGCCAACAGTCATATTCTCAGAAACTTCTACTGTTTCTTGCATTAAAATATTACCTGCGTCAATATGTTCATCAATTAGAAATGTTGTAACACCCGTTTGCTTTTCACCATTGATAATGGCCCAATTAATTGGAGCAGCACCGCGGTATGCCGGAAGCAAAGAAGCATGCAAATTAATGGTACCCAAAGTAGGCATTTGCCAAACTTCTTTTGGAAGCATTCTAAAGGCGACAACAACAAAGAGATCTGCCTTTAAAGTCGCTAATTGAGCTAGGAACATTTGGTCTTTTAATTTCGGAGGTTGAAGAATTTCCAGCTGATTTTGCTTGGCATATTGCTTAACTGCACTTTCTTGCAATAATTGCCCTCTTCCGGCAGGTTTGTCTTGGGCTGTAACAACGCCAACTATTTCGTGTCGACTCTTATTAATTTGGTCCAAAACGCTAACCGCAAATGCGGGTGTCCCCATAAAAACAATTCTAAGTGCTAAACTCATACTTGCTTATTTTGCCAATTTGTTTTTCGAAGATAGGTAATGGAAATGAAACCCAATATACCAAAGTAGATGTATTCAACCATCCAAATCCAAAAAACATCCAAATTCCAAATTTTGATGAAAAGGTAACAAAATATGGCGTATACGCCCACGGTAAAAAATTCAATGAGCATGGAGTGAAACGTATTTCCACTGCCATGAATAGTCTGAAAATAGACCGAAATAAACCCAAATAAAAGGATTGATAATGAGATTAGTCGCAGAATATCTGCACTTTTTGAAATGTATGCTTCTGCAGGGTTAATCATTCTAATCAATGTCTCGGGATAAAAAATAGCTCCATGAAAAGTACATAGCATAAAAATAATAGTGAGCAGTTGAATTCTTTTTTGAATAAGCGGTATTAAATCGTTTTTTTTGGCACCGAGATACTGAGAAACGTAAGTTTTTGTTGTACCTGCAAAGCCCCAAATTGGAACAAATGCTAGAAAATAAATAGATCTAATGTTCTGCGAAACGGTTAAATCAAAGGTTCCCTTTTGTTCAAGCCAAGTGAAAAATAGTGTCCACGTAGCAAGTGCCGAAAATCCTTGTAGCATCAAAGGGCTTCCTACGCGAATGAGTTCTTTGAAAGGTTGAAAGTCAATTTTACTGAAATGCAATAGTTTAAATTGTCTTTTTTCCTGCGAAAAAAATAAAAAACAAAGCATGCATAGCATTGCAATACCATCAGAAATCGTAGAGGCCAATGCTGCACCTTTTATTCCAAGTTCAGGTAAGCCGAAGTTTCCAAAAATGAGCAAATAGTCGAGTAGGGCATTGCTAATAGCAGCTAAAATTGCAGTGACAAGGACAATCCAAGTTTTTCCTTTTGCAAGAAAAAAAGCTTGAATTCCAAGGGTAATCATACTAAAAAAGAGTGCAAAACTTCTTTGATCTATATAGACTCCTTGGAGGGTGGCAATATTTTTATTTTCAGAATAATAAACTATCCATTGGGGTAATACATAATGTAAGATTAGAAAAAGCCCAAGAGCAAGAATGAGAAGAACGGCCATAGCACTTTGAAAGAGTAGCGCAATACGATCATTTTTTTGTTGTCCTATTCTTCGCGCTATGATTATTTGAGCACCATCTGCCATTCCTGCCAAGCACATATATAATGTTATATATAAAAGACCTGCATTGCCAACCGCATCAAAAGCTTCAGTTGAATAGCGTGCAATCATTGAGGCATCTGTAAGCAAAACTATGGATTGAATAAAACCAGTTACCATCATGGGTAATGCGACTCCAAGAATGGTCCTATAATTGAGTGAAAGCATTTAGTCTATTTGAATAACCAAACCTTTCAGATAGGCCCCTTCTGGATGGAAAGCTTGAATAGGATGGTCGGCGGGTTGATGTAAATGTTCTAAAATACGACATGATCTACCGGCTTCAATTGCGGCCGAAATGACTGTGTTATTAAATAACTGCGTATCGACAACTTGTGAACAGGAAAAGGTAAAAATCAAACCGCCTGGTTTTATTTGACGAATTGCATGTGCGTTTAGTCGCTTATATCCTTGTATAGCTTGATGTCTTTTATCGCGATGTTTAGCAAATGCAGGAGGGTCTAGCACTATTATATCATAATCTTCTGCCAGATTTTTCATATAATCCATAGCATCATCAACAATTGAAGCATGATTTTTTTTAAACTCATTCAATGCTACATTTGCTTCTGTGAGTGCAATTGCTTTTTTAGAGCTATCTAAAGAATGAACTAACTGTGCCTTATGAAGTAATGCTTGAAGACTAAATCCACCAGAATAACAAAACGTGTTGAGGACTTTTTTCCCTTTGGCATACTTACCCAATAAACTTCTATTTTCCCGTTGATCAATAAAAAACCCTGTTTTTTGTCCATTGATCCAGTCAATGTGATATTTGACACCATTTTCCATAGCAAGGTGAGGTAAACTTGACTTGCCAAACAAATAAGCGTCTTTTATTTCTTCCCTTTTGGGAAGCGTTTCTGATGATTTATTGTAAATGGCCTTAAGGTGTTCACCTAAAATTTTTTTTAATGCGCTGGCTATCATAGCTACTTGGCGGTACATACCAAAGGAATGACATTGAATAACACATACCCCGTTATAAAAATCAATTATCAATCCAGGAAGTTGATCTCCTTCACCATGACATAAACGAAAAATGTTGTTTTGATTGTTTAAAAGACCAATTTTACAGCGCAACTCAAAGGCATTGGCTAACCTTTTCTCGTAAAAAGCTTGATCAATTATTTGATAATCAAAACTTAACATACGAACTGCAATGGTGGCATGTTGAAAATGTCCAATGCCTAGGATTTGCAGTTTTTTCGTTGTTAAGCATACAAGTTCTCCATCTTCAAGCCAAGAAGTATCTGAAGCTAAGGCTCCAGAGAATACCCAAGGGTGTTTGCGTTGAATGGAAGATTCTTTGCCTTTAGTTACAACGAGTTGAGGGTATGACATGCGCAAAAGTAGTCTGAAAAATCTTATATTTGATTAAAACATAACTTAATGGCCAACAAACGTACCCTTAAAAGAAACATCAATGAAATGGTTTTTGATGTAGTTGAAGAATGCTTTTTCTTTGAAATGACAGCTCCTGAAAAAGCAAAAAAATCAGCTAAATTAATTGATGAAGCCGCTGATTTTCAAGATGAAATGCTTTCCAAAATGAATCGAGCTAAGGGAAAAGCTGAGTTTAGTAATATCGTTAAAGAAGTGGAGCAAAAAGCGGCCTATTTTGTAAAGGCACTTAATGATTTAAATAAGTGATAAATATATGTGGGGTTTAGAATCCAATCAATTGCTAGCCATTTTTTTGGCATTAGCAATGGTTTTACTTTGGATTACCGAATGGATACCAATTTATTTAACAGCACTACTTCCTCTAATGGTAGGGGTGCCCTTTGGCCTGATAACTCCTCAATTACTTTCAAAATGTTATGGTGATTCCAATATATTTTTATTTTTTGGTGGCTTTGTATTGGCCCTTTCTCTTGAAAAATGGAATGTTCACCAACAAATTGCGCGTCGAATTATTGCCATAGTTGGTGAGAAAAAATCTCATATTTTACTGGGTTTCATTCTAAGTACTGGTCTCATTTCAATGTGGATCTCTAATACTGCTACGGCGTTGATGATGCTGCCTATGGCAATGGCAGTGGTAAGTGCTTTACCGAAAGAAGACAGAAATGCGAAGTTTAGTGTCTTTCTATTACTCTCTATCGCTTACGCTGCAAATATTGGCGGTGTAGGAACGCTTATTGGTTCCCCTCCCAATACCCAAATGGCAAGTATCCTTTCAGAAAACTTTAACATACAGGTTAGTTTTACTGATTGGATTCGAATTGGTCTTCCTCTTTCCATTCTGCTACTGTTTTGCATGTATTTTGTATTCATTCTTTTTATGGGCAAGGAACGCAACGATATTCATGAATTGCATTTTCCAATTCAAACTTGGTCCAAACCACAAAAAAGAGTTTTAATTATTTTCTCTGTTGTAGCTAGTCTTTGGATACTCAGAGACCTTTTCTCAATCTATTTTGGTTTGAATTATCGTGATGAAAATGTGGCCATTCTGGGTGCTGTTGCTACATTTCTAGTTCCAACAGGTGACAAGCCTAAACAAAAGATTCTCAATTGGTCCGATACTCAAAAATTGCCATGGGGGATACTCCTTTTATTTGGTGGAGGATTGTCATTGGCAGCAATTCTAAAAGAAAATAAAATTCTTTTAATGATATCAGATTCTTTTAGCGCATTGGGGCACGTTCATTTAATTACAGCAATCATTTTGTTGACCCTCATAGCCATTTTTACTACTGAATTGATTTCTAATTTGGCTATGGTAACCTTGTTAATTCCAATAGTAGGTGTGTTTGCAGAAAAATCGGGCCTACCTTTAATGCCATTGGCAATGGCATTGACTCTCGGGGCAAGTATGGCATTCATGATGCCTGTTGCTACACCACCAAATGCAATAGTGTTCGGATCTGGCAAATTGAAAATGAAGCACATGTTACGATATGGTTTGCTATTGAATATTTTGTCTTTTATTTTGATCAGCCTACTTGTATTTTTGTTTTTTAATTGAAATAAAATTGGTATATTTCATAGCTAATCTAACGCTATGACTCAATTAAATCGTCTTTTTGATGTGCCAAGACATCAACTGAAAAATTACCCAAATCCAAATATGTTTGTGACAAAAACTAAAGGAATTTGGGTCCCCTTGTCGACAGCCAATTTTTTGGGGGCTGCAATGGATGTTTCACGAGGTCTCATTTCTATGGGTGTTAAAGCCGGTGACCGCATTGCAGTAGCGAGTTCTAATAGGGTTGAATGGAATATTCTCGATATTGCCGTGCAACAAGTTGGAGCTATTTTAGTTCCGCTTTATCCAAATATTTCTTCTTCTGATTATCGCTTTATTCTCAATGATGCCCAAGTTGAAATATGTGTTGTATCAAATCAAGAATTAGTTGACAAAATCAATGAAGTTAGAGCAGAGGTGCCGAGTTTAAAACATTTATTTTCTTTTGATAAATTAGACAATTGCACCCATTGGTCAGCAATTGAAGATCATAAAGGGCAAATACAAATTGAAGAAGTCGAACAACGCATGCGCGCTGTCCAGAGTGCTGATTTGGTTACTATCATTTATACTTCAGGAACCACGGGAAATCCGAAGGGTGTGATGTTAACTCATGCCAATATCATTTCAAATGTGTATGCTTGCATTGATCCTATCCCTGCAGATAAAGATTCAAAAGTGTTAAGCTTTTTACCGGTTTGTCATATCTATGAGCGCATGTTACATTACCTCTATATGTATATAGGCTGTTCTATTCACTTCGCTGAATCTATGGACACCATCGGAGATAACATTCGCGAAGTAAAACCTGATGTATTTTCGGCAGTGCCTCGACTAATTGAAAAGGTTTTTGATAAAATAATGGCAAAAGGCGAAGAGCTTTCAGGGATTAAGCGTGCTTTATTCTTTTGGGCAGTTGGTGTTGCAGAAGATTATGATGTTGTTGGAAAGTCGATTTTTTACAAATGCAAACTATTTGTTGCTCGAAAACTCATTTTCTCAAAATGGCAAGAGGCATTGGGCGGAAATGTCAAGGCCATTGCTTCAGGTTCGGCTGCGCTCCAATCAAGATTGGCACGTATATTTCTGGCAGCTGACATTCCAATATTGGAAGGATATGGCCTTACAGAGACATCACCTGTAATTTCTGTTAATAATTTTAATACTGGGATTAGAATAGGAAGTGTAGGTCCGCTTGTTGAAAACGTACAGGTTAAAATTGCCTCGGATGGAGAAATTTTAGTAAAAGGCCCCAATGTAATGGCTGGTTATTACAATAATGAACAAGCCACTAAGGAGGTTTTTAATGAAGAAGGTTGGTTTTGCACTGGTGATATTGGCACTTTTCAAGAAGGTAAATTTCTTAAAATCACAGATCGTAAAAAAGAAATATTTAAAACCTCGGGCGGAAAATATATCGTACCTCAAGCCATGGAGAACCGACTCAAACAATCGCGTTTTATAGAGCAGGCTATGGTAATTGGGGAAGGCCAAAAGTTTCCTTCTGCATTTATTGTTGCCAATTTTGACTTTGTACGCGATTGGGCAAAGCGCCATCAAATTTCTACAGAAGGGTTAAATAATCAACAATTGATACAAAATGAGAAAATACAGGCGCGTATTGAGAAAGAAATTACAGATATAAATAAAGAATACGGATCATGGGAGCAACTAAAAAAAATAAAATTGTTGGCCAATGAATTTAGCATTGATGGGGGAGAGTTAACACCCACTTTAAAACTTAAAAGAAAGCGTATCCTTGAAAAATACCATCAAGAGTACAGCGAGCTTTATGCTTCTTAATTTTAAATATTCACAGTCAAAAAAAAAGCCGGTTTAAACCGGCTTTTTTAATTTGTTCAAAAATCATTTTAGTGATGACCACCAGAACAAGATTTTTGAGTGCTATTTGAAGAAGAAGAACAAGATTTTTGTTCGCCATTTGCTGAGCAACAGCTTTTCTTTTTCTTTTTCTTTTTGCCTTTGTCGTTATCTTTTATAACGATGTGTGTGCCGTTTACTGCTGCAATTGCAGTACTTGCCATTGAGCCTACAAATGTGGTTAGGGCAATAGCTACAAATACTTTTTTCATTTTGATTTTTTTTATAAAGATACAAATTAATTTAAAGTAGCAAGTTTGGTGAGCTTTGCTTTGACTTTATCTTCTAGTTTTACATCAATTTTCGTGCCTAATGGCAAGAATATATCGACCCGAGACCCAAATTTTATAAAACCAAATTCTTCCCCTTGGGTTACCTTATCACCTGTTTGTGCATAATAACAAATACGTCTTGCTAAAGCACCGGCAATTTGTCTAAATAAAATTTTTGTTCCATGATCATCTTCAACCACAAAGGTACTTCGTTCATTGTCAGTACTGCTTTTGGGATGCCATGCTACCAAAAATAATCCTGGGTGGTATTTGCTGTAACAGACTCGTCCGCTAATAGGAAAGTAATTTGCATGAACATTCAAAGGCGACATAAAAATTGAAAGTTGAATGCGTTTATCTTTAAAATATTCTGTTTCCTCCACCTCTTCAATGACAACAACTTTACCATCTGCAGGGCACATTACATCAAAGGCTGAGCCAAGGCATTTGCGTTTAGGAATTCTAAAAAATTGAAAGATGAGGTAAAGCAATACAATAAATCCAAATTCTAAAATCAAAAAGAATGCCCAATATGCAGGTGACAGTAACGTGTAATTTAAATAGCTTAACACTAAGAATATCAAAGTGCTTAACAACATTATTGAGCGTCCTTCACGGTGAAAAGTCATCATTTCCAAAGAAGATAAAAAATAGACCAACAATAAAAAAATGGGATAGAAAAAAGCGCCGCGTCAAAGCGATCCAGCACACCACCGTGTCCCGGAAGGATCTTACCACTATCCTTTATTTGTAAACTTCGTTTGAATAAGGATTCCAATAAGTCTCCGAGTATAGCGCCAGGAGCTACAATGATGGCAGAGACTATCCAAAATAATTCCTCACCCCTGTTAATAAAAGCCCCAAAAATAAACCCTAAAATTAAGGTGAAGAAAATTCCTCCAATGGTTCCTTCCCAAGTTTTTTTCGGAGAAATACGTTCAAATAATTTTCTTTTTCCAAACATCCTTCCAGTAAAATAAGCGAAAATGTCATTGGTCCAAATTAGCAAAAACATACCAAGTACCTTTGGGAGTTTGGTTTCGTTCATGGATTGCCAAACCATATCGCGCAGATGAAGATCAATACTCAAATAAAAAGGCCCAACAACGTAGATTATACCAAAAACTAATACAGCAATATTGAGCAAAGGATGTTCATGTTTTGCCCAAAGTTCATTTAGAATTAGGGTAAAAAAAAGAGGAAAAATCAAGGCAATTGAAATTACTGGAAACCAATTGAAGCTGATGCCCACCAACAAAACGTAAATGAAAATTCCAATGAAGATGCCAATTTCATGTGATACTTTAACTATTGGGTGATTTTTAAAAAAATTATAAAATTCCCATAGACCAACAATCATAAAGAAAGAGAAAAGTATGGCAAAAGCGTAAGGATTCCATAATACAGTAGAAATTACTAAGGCACCAAAAACAGTACCCGTTATCATGCGTTGCCCTAGATTACCTATCATTCGCTAGGTGTGGATTGCGATTCTTCACTCAAAGTTGTGTCATTCTCTGAAGATGATTCTTGCTTCTCTTCATTATTTGAATCCGACACCTCTGTGGGTTGTTCGAGTAAAACTTCTACAGGATCCCAGGGTCGTTTTCCAAAAATAGATTCGAGATCCTCCTTGAAAATTACTTCAGAGCTCAGTAATCTTTCGGCGAGTTGATCGAGTTTATCTCGATTTTCGCTGAGGAGCTTTAAGGCTCGTTGATACTGTGTTTCAATTAGTTTACTTACCTCTTGGTCAATTACTTTGGCTGTATCTTCAGAGTAGGGTTTGGTAAATACATCTCGTCCTTGAGAATCAAAATAAGAGATGTTACCGACGCGTTCATTGAGACCGTATATGGAGGTCATGGCATAAGCTTGCTTAGTAACGCGCTCAAGATCTGAAAGAGCCCCAGTTGAAATTTTATTAAAGGTGAGTTGTTCTGCAGCGCGCCCACCCAAGGCAGAGCACATGTCATCGAGCAGTTGCTCTGTTGTTGTAATACTGCGTTCTTCCGGCAAATACCAAGCAGCCCCTAAAGACTGTCCTCTTGGTACTATAGTTACTTTTACCAAAGGATTTGCATATTGTAATAGCCACGAAACAGCAGCATGGCCAGCTTCATGAAAAGCAATGGTTTTCTTTTCTTCTGGTGTAATTATTTTATTCTTCTTTTCTAAACCTCCTACAATTCGATCTACTGCATCTAGAAAATCTTGTTTTTCTACATGGGTTTTATTGTGCCTTGCGGCAATAAGAGCAGCTTCATTGCATAAATTAGCAATATCAGCACCAGAAAAACCTGGTGTTTGCTTGGCTAGAAATGAAACGTCTATTTCACTAGATAGCTTTAGAGGCTTTAAGTGTACTCCAAAAATTTCAGTTCGTTCATTGAGGTCAGGCATATCTACATAAATCTGACGGTCAAAACGTCCTGCTCTCATTAGTGCGTTGTCCAAAACATCGGAGCGGTTGGTTGCCGCCAATATAATTACTCCTGAATTAGTGCCAAATCCGTCCATTTCGGTAAGTAATTGATTGAGTGTGTTCTCGCGCTCATCGTTAGTATTAAATCCATTGTTTCTACCTCTAGCACGACCAATAGCATCAATTTCATCGATAAAAATAATTGCGGGAGCCTTTTCTTTGGCTTGTCGGAATAGATCTCGAACTCTTGATGCACCCACACCCACAAACATTTCTACAAAATCAGAGCCAGACAAAGAGAAAAATGGCACTTTAGCTTCTCCAGCAACCGCTTTTGCCAATAAAGTTTTTCCTGTTCCAGGAGGGCCAACTAAAAGAGCACCTTTTGGAATTTTAGCACCCAATTCTGTATATTTTTTTGGGTTTTTTAAAAATTCCACAATTTCAACAATCTCTTCTTTTGCACCTTCAAGTCCTGCTACATCTTTGAATGTAACATTGGTGCTTTTTCCCTTATCATAGACCTGGGCTCTAGATTTACCTATATTGAAAATTTGACCGCCGCCGCCGCCAGAACCGCTTCCACCTGACATCCGACGCATAACAAACATCCAAATGAGTACGATAATACCAAAAGGCAACAAATAACCTAAAATTTGTGCAATCCAATTGGTCTCAATGATATTTTCGTAGTCGTGATAACCGTGTTCATCTAAGTCTTTCTCAAAATTGGCGTGATTTCCAATATTTTCAAGTTCAAAAACTATTTTACTAAATTGGGATTTCTCATTTTTAATTAGTTTGCGAATCTTTGGAAAGTCAAGATTATTTAGGCTATCAATAAGAGGTTTAGCATTATCCTTTAATTGAAAACGGGCAGTTGTTTGATTAATAATTTTAACATTCTTGACACCTTTTGCATCTACTAATTCGAGCAGGGTTTCTTTGTATTTAATTACTGAAGTTGCCTCACCATTTACATAGAGGTGAGTACTGACTAAAATAACCACGAAAGCTACATAGATCCAATATACTGAAAGGGGGTTTTTTCTTTTTTCGTTTGACATTTTGGGTGGAGATTAATGGTTCGGTAGATCTGTTCTAATGGCATCGGCCCAAAGGTCTTCGATGTCGTAAAAGGAGCGTGCATCCTTGTAAAAAATATGGCAAACAACATCGATGTAATCTAGCAAAACCCATTCAGAATTTGATTTGCCTTCAATATGCCACGGTTTTTCTTTAAGCACCTTGCGTGTATTTCTTTGAATCGCATTTGCAATTCCGTCTACCTGCGTACTAGATTCACCGCTACAAATAACAAAAAAATCACATACCGCACTATCTAATTGCCGTAAATCTAATATTGATACATCCAATGCTTTATTATTTTGCATCCCCTCAACTATTGCTTCAACAAGTATTTGTGTAGCGTCTAAATTTTTCTTTTTTGCCATTTAGTTGTTTCAATTACAAAACTAACTGATAAATTTGAATCCTCTTGAATTTCTAGATGACCAAATTCGGATCTGAACTTATACATTTAGTGTCTACTGACTCTACCAACAATTATGTTGCCAATCTTATAGAACAAGGCAGATGCAAAGATGGTTCGGTAATTATGGCAGATTATCAAAGCAAAGGCAAGGGACAGCGAGGCAATTTATGGCAGTCTGTCAGTAAATCAAATCTTTTATTTAGTCTTGCTTTTAAACCACAATATAGCATAGATGAGCAAATACGATTGGCATGGTTTAGTGCATTAATGTGGCAGCAATGCTTACGTCGATTTGGCATAGAAATTCAAATCAAATGGCCTAATGATCTTTATATAAATGGAAAAAAAATTGGAGGGCTACTCATAGAACAACAACTAAGAGAGCAGCATATTGAATGGTCGATATTGGGTTGTGGAATAAATGTAAACGCTGCACCAAAACTCCCAAATACAACTTCTATTTTTGAACAAACCAATAAAAAATTCTTACCCTTATCTATACTTGGTGAATACCTCGATTTACTAAATGGGCAACAAGCGCTCTTGAATGGTCAATTCGATAAACTTAAAAATTTATTTGAATCTGAGTTATGGCTGCGCGGTGAATATCATCTCTTTCAGTTGCCAAATGGAACTGAATTTAATGGCCTTATTGTTGGCATTTCTGACTTTGGTAAACTACGTATTGAACACAAGGGTCAAATTAGTGAATTTGACAATCAGCAAATAAAATTCTGTTTGCCTTAATTTAATTGTAAGGCTAAATTCTCCGCGATTTGAGATAATAATTTTTGGAGAGGATTTTGTATCAACATTTTCATCATGGGGTTTAATTGAGCATTCACTAGAATAAACCCTGTGGTGTGATTTTTCTTTTGTTGTAAATAGACAAACAATTCAAAGTCTATGGGGTTGCTCGGTAAGCCTTTGAAGTGTAAAGACTCAGTTGTAACTTCTATCTTTTCCAGGGCCAATTCAATTTGACCAGCAAATTTGAATGAAAATTGATCCTTTGAACATTTAAAATCTGAAATTTGATTACTTGGAAGAAGAACGCGGAAATTTTCGTTTTCAGACAAGAATCCAACGATGCGTTCCATGGGCACATCGGATTGAAAAACTTGGCTTTTGAGTGTTGTCAATTTCGGCAGTTCAATTATTGCATCCAAGTATTTGGATTATTTCGCCATTCAGCCAACGTGGCTTGATCTGACTCATTGACATACTGTGTTTTGATAGCTACATCAATTAACAAGCTATAGTCTGTCAGACAAATATATGGACATTTTGATTCAGCAAATTGTTGTTCAGCCTGAGAGAAACCATAAGTAAAAGTTGCGACCAATCCTTTTACATCTAGACCTCCAGACCGAAGGGCGGTAATTGCTTTTAAGCTGCTTCCACCAGTAGAAATTAGGTCTTCTATAACGACAACACGTTGCCCTTCTTGATAGGCACCTTCGATTAAATTTTCCATTCCGTGACCTTTAGGTGCGCTTCTCACATAGATAAAGGGTAATCCTAATTCTTGAGCGACCAAAGCACCTTGAGCAATTCCTCCGGTAGCAACGCCTGCAATTACATCTGGCTTTCCGAAATTTTCTAAAATTGTCTGTGCATAACCCTGACGAATGTGTGTTCTGACTTCAGGAAAGCTTAAAGTGATGCGGTTGTCACAATAAATAGGTGATTTCCATCCAGACGCCCAAGTGAATGGTTTGTCTGGTTGTAAACGCACTGCTTTAGTTTTGAGAAGTAATTCTGCCACCTTATAACTTAAGTCTTTGTTAACTTTCATGGCGCAAAATTACAAAGTTTTCCTCGAATCGAATGATATCATTTTTTCCAAACATTCTATTTCTTTAGCATCGCGGAGCACTGCTAAGGCAAGAAAATAATTTGATTTGATATTAATTCATGAGAATCCTCATCTATTCATCGGCCATTGAAAGAAGGAATTGAGGCTGTCTATTGGTTAACAAAGACCAACTGGCAAAATAGACTTGGTCAGTATTGTCAAAGGTAATAGGAGAATGATTCTACTATTGAAGGATAACTTGCTAAAATTGTGTTAATTTTACTCACAGCTGATTCAATATTTTTATTATTGTACAAGTTAATTGAATTCTTTAAACATATATCATCGATATGAGAAGTATCTATCTATCCTTTTTCATTTTAGTTGGCCAAGTTCTCTTTGCACAATCATCAGAAAATTCTAAGAAAGCAACACAGCCAGCATTGCGTTTTGTAGTGCTTGAAATAGAGCGTCAAAATATCCCTTATGGTTCTGAGGATCTATTTGTTTTTGAATTTAAAAATACCTCAAAAAAACCTGCAGTGATTACTAATGTTCAGCCAAGTTGTGGTTGTACTGCAGCAGAAAGACCAGAAACACCAATTCGCAAAGGGAAAAAAGGAGTAATTAAAGTACATTACGATACCAAGCGCGTAGGATCCTTTACCAAAACAGTTACTGTTTTTTCTAATGTAGGCGATCCAATTGTTTTGACCATAAAGGGAAGTGTATTGACCCCTTCAGATTCTCCGACAATCAACTAAGAACTAGCGTTGGTGGGCGCTTAGATATTTGCTATCTTTGCCACTTTAAGCCCAAATAATGGAGATTGCAAAGACTTACGAGCCTCAAAATGCACAAGAAAAATGGTATGAGTATTGGTTAGAGAAGGGATATTTCAGATCCGTTCCTGATCATCGTGAGCCATATACAATGGTAATTCCACCCCCAAATGTAACCGGAGTGTTGCATATGGGGCATATGCTCAACAATACTATTCAAGACGTGTTGGTTCGCAGGGCTAGAATGCTCGGCAAGAATGCTTGTTGGGTTCCAGGAACTGACCATGCATCTATCGCAACAGAGGCTAAGGTGGTTCAAAAACTCAAATTGGAGGGTATTTCCAAAGGAGATTTAAGCCGTGAAGAATTTTTAAAGCATGCCTTTGAATGGAAAGACAAACATGGTGGAATCATTCTCGAGCAACTCAAACGACTTGGTGCTTCATGTGATTGGGAACGCACGCACTTTACCATGGATGCGGAGTATTCTCAATCAGTTATTTCCGTTTTTATTGATCTTTACAACAAAGGTAAAATTTATAGGGGCATTCGTATGGTCAATTGGGACCCAGAGGCCTTGACCGCCCTATCAGATGAAGAAGTCAACTACAAGGAAGTCAATTCCAAACTATTTTATATTCGATATCAAATCTTAGATCAATCAGATCAATGGATAACTATTGCCACCACCAGACCTGAAACCATTTTGGGTGACACTGCCATATGTGTACATCCCGATGATGAACGCTATAAACATTTGGTTGGAAAGATGGTTTGGGTTCCATTAATTGAGCGTCAAATTCCAATCATCGCAGATACCTATGTTGATCCGGCGTTTGGTACAGGTTGTTTAAAAGTCACACCTGCTCACGATCAAAATGATTATGCACTTGGACAAAAACACAATCTTTCGAGTATAGATTTGTTCAACGACAACGGTACCTTAAATGAGAATGGAGCGCATTATAGTGGTCAAGATCGTTTTGAAGTAAGAAAAGCAATTGAAACCGAACTAAATGATAAAGGTTACTTAGTAAAAACCGACGACATTATAAATAAAGTAGGTTTCTCCGAAAGAACAAATGCGGTCATTGAACCTAAATTATCAATGCAGTGGTTTGTCTCAATGAAAGAACTTGCAGCCCCAGCGCTTGAAAATGTTATGAATGGAAATATTCAATTTCATCCAGACAAATTCAAAAATACGTATAGACATTGGATGGAAAACGTCAAAGATTGGTGTATTTCACGTCAACTTTGGTGGGGGCACCGCATTCCGGCTTGGTATTATAGTGACAGGCCTTCTGATTATGTTGTGGCTGCAACAAAAGAAGAAGCATTGGAATTGGCTAAAAAGAAGGCCGCGAGAGATATTCAAATGGATGATTTGCATCAGGATGAAGATGTATTAGATACCTGGTTCTCTAGTTGGTTATGGCCAATTTCTGTGTTTAATGGGCTAACCCAACCCAATAATCCTGAAATAAATTATTATTACCCTACAAATGATTTAGTGACGGCCCCAGAAATCATGTTTTTTTGGGTTGCACGGATGGCGATTGCGGGTTATGAATATCTGGGTCAACAACCCTTTAAAAATGTTTATTATACCGGGATTGTCCGAGATAAATTGGGTCGTAAAATGTCCAAATCTTTAGGTAATTCTCCAGACCCTATTGATCTCATTGATCAGTATGGTGCCGATGGGGTTAGGGTAGGGGTGCTCATCTCTTCTCCAGCTGGGAATGATTTGCCTTTTGATAGTTCTCAGTGCGAACAAGGCAGAAATTTTACCAACAAAATATGGAATGCTTACAGATTGGTTTGTTCTTGGGAAGTGCATCAATCAGAGCAACCCCTATCGAGCAAGGTAGCAGTTGAATGGTTTGAAAATCGCTTTATGCAAGTGCTTGTAGAAATCAACGATAACTTTGAAAAATTTCGTATTTCAGATGCATTAATGGCAACTTATAAGCTCGTTTGGGATGATTTTTGCTCCTGGTACTTAGAAATGATAAAACCTGGATTTCAACAACCAATAGATCGAGTTACTTTGGATCAAACGATTGATTTCTTTGAGCGTTTACTTAAAATAATGCATCCTTTTACACCCTTTGTAACCGAAGAACTATATCATGCAATTAAAGAACGGAAAGATGGAGATGATATCGTTATCGCAAAATGGCCACAATCCAAGCCGCCAATTAGTGCACCCTTGGATCAGTTTGATTATAATGAAAAAGTGATTACGAATATTCGCAACATCAGAAAACAAAATAATATTGCCTCTAAGGTTAAATTGGAATTATACATTAAAACAAGTCAAGAAAAATCAAGCCCTGCAGATAGTATTCTCGTTAAAATGGGGAATTTATCTCTCTTGAAATACGTCGATGAAAAAATTCCTCAATCCAATAGTTTTATAGTTGACGGAATTGAGTTTTTTATACCTTTTGGAGATCAAATCGATATTGGGGCTGAAAAGCTTAAAATTGAACAAGAATTAGAATACGCCAAAGGATTTTTAAAAAGCGTTCACGGCAAGCTAAAAAATGAAAAATTCATGGCGGGTGCACCTGATGCAGTTATTGCCAACGAAAGAAAAAAGGAGGCTGATGCACTGGCAAAAATTGCAATTCTTGAAGAAAAATTATCGGGTCTCGTTTGATTTGAGCACGTATTTTACTAAATAAAGCGAAAATCTACACGCCTATTGTGCTGTTTACCTTGTTCAGTATCATTGACATCAATTGGTTCAAATTCGCCTCTATATTTCATAACCACCCGATCCCTTGGCAGTCCATTTTTGGCGAAAAAATCTAAAAGTGCTTCGCTTCTTCTTTTTGATAAATTCAAATTGTAATCATCGGACCCATCGGCATCAGTATGCCCTGTAATTTCGATACGCAAGTCAGAATGGCTTTTTACCATACGTATCAATTCTAGTAAGTATTGAGCGTACTCGGACCTAATGCTATCTTGATCATAATCAAAAAAAATGGGTTTAAATTTAAATTTTAAAAGCTCCTGTTTGCGAATTAATGGAGCAGAAATGCCATCTTCAAGTTCTTGTTTGAAACGTACTAACCAATCACTTGGGAGGTAAGCAATTTTGCTTTTCTCAATAACCCCCTTGCTCTGATAGGCGATAAAACGGTATTGATCTTTTTGTGCACCTCCCTCTAAGTATCCATTTTCTGGATTATAAGTCAAATGATAGACATTAGGTGAAAGCGCATATTCGGGTTTGTAATGCCAAGTCGCCTTCATCGCCGTAAGCTCCAGTTTCTGTTCTTTAAAGGTGCCATAAATTGGGAAGATACTTACACCATCTTTATGTTCAACCCTCATCTTTCCATCAACTAGACCGTTGGTTACATAAATATCTAAGTAAACAGGTATGAGTTCTTGCTCATGATTAGGATCAAAAAGCATCCCTTGCCAAAATCCGGTCATTTTTTGCGCGGGGCACAAAAAACTATATAATGAGAATATCAAAACCCAAAACTTCATATTTTATTATTCGTATTTGACACAAAATGGTTCCATTTTGAACTTAGTTTGGCTTAGATTGTTTTACACAAAAAATATCATGAAAATTGCATTATACCTATTCACATTTTTATTTTTCAGTAGTATGTCTTCCGATTCAATGAGTATTCATCAATTTAAAGTCAGAGATATAAATGGCCAAACCTTTGATTTTTCGAGCTTAAAAGGAAAAAAAATAATGGTTGTAAATACTGCATCTAAATGTGGTTTAACACCTCAATATGAGCGCCTCGAAGCATTATATAACAAATACAAGACCAAAGGCTTCACAATAGTTGGGTTTCCTGCAAATAATTTTTTATCTCAAGAACCTGGTAGCGATAAGGAAATAGCGCAATTTTGTGAGATTAATTATCAGATCAGTTTCCCTATGATGTCAAAAATTTCGGTCAAAGGCAAAGATATACATCCAGTATATGAATTTCTGACCCAAAAAGCAAAAAACGGCAAACAAGACAGCAAAGTTGAATGGAATTTTCAAAAATATCTTTTAGATGAAAATGGATACTTGGTTAGGGTGGTTGAACCGCGAATTTTGCCCGATGACCCTAGTATAATATCATGGATTGAGCAGTAGTTCATTTCGTTGAAATTTTGTTGATAAGTTAAGGCTTTGAAGCCCATTTAGCGCACCGCTTCGCGGTGCTTTTTTTTTATCTTTGATTATAGGAAATTCATAAAGATATTCAAACCTAAAAAACATGGCTGAAGAGCAAAAAAAAGACAATTATTCGGCGGATAATATTCAAGTATTGGAGGGCTTAGAAGCCGTACGCAAAAGACCAGCAATGTATATTGGCGATGTTGGTGTAAAAGGCTTGCATCATCTTGTATACGAAGTAGTAGATAATTCAATTGACGAAGCGCTCGCGGGCTATTGCGATAAAATCAATGTTTTCATTAATGAAGACAATTCTATTACCGTGACTGATAATGGGCGCGGCATACCTACGGCCATGCACACCAAAGAAAAGAAATCTGCCTTAGAGGTTGTAATGACTGTATTACACGCGGGGGGTAAATTCGATAAAGATACCTACAAAGTTTCTGGAGGTTTGCATGGTGTTGGTGTTTCTTGTGTAAATGCATTGTCTATCCACATGCGTACTGAGGTGCATAGAGAAGGTAAAGTTTTTGAACAGGAATATTCAAAGGGAAAACCTCTGTATGACGTAAGAGAAATAGGTTCTTCCTCTGACACAGGCACTATTCAAACGTTCAAACCTGATAATTCTATTTTTGAAGTATCTGAATATAACTTTGATACTCTTGCGGCGCGCATGCGTGAGCTGGCCTTTCTTAACAAGGGAATTACAATTATTTTAACAGATAAACGTCAGATAGACGACAAAGGCGAACCCGTTGCAACAAAATATTTTTCAGAAGGTGGACTTAAAGAATTTGCATCTTATTTAGATCGCAATCGTGAATCTCTAATCTCTGATGTCATATATTTCGAGGGTGAACGTGAAGGAATTCCTGTAGAAGTGGCTTTAACTTACAACACCTCTTACACAGAAAATATACAGGCTTATGTAAATAATATCAATACCCATGAAGGTGGAACACACCTTTCTGGGTTTAGAAGAGGCCTCACCAATACATTGAAAAAATATGCCACCGATTCTGGCATGCTTGCCAAGGAAAAAATAGAGATCGATGGCGATGACTTTCGTGAAGGTCTAACTGCCGTAGTATCAGTAAAAGTTGCAGAGCCTCAGTTTGAAGGACAAACAAAAACTAAACTTGGTAACAGAGAAGTCACAGCTCCTGTGAGCCAAGCTGTTTCTGAAATGCTATCTGCTTATCTTGAAGAGCACCCTTCTGAGGCAAAATTAATTGTTGAAAAAGTTATTCTTGCGGCAAGAGCACGTCATGCAGCTAGAAAAGCAAGAGAAATGGTGCAGCGTAAAAACGTGCTTACAGGTTCAGGTTTACCTGGAAAATTAGCAGATTGCTCTGAAAAAGATCCGGCAGCTTGTGAGGTTTATTTTGTCGAGGGTGATTCGGCGGGTGGTACTGCCAAACAAGGAAGAGATCGACACTTTCAAGCAATTATGCCCCTACGTGGTAAGATTCTCAATGTGGAAAAAGCCATGCAGCATAAAATTTTTGAAAATGAAGAAATCAAAAATATTTATACTGCTTTGGGTGTGCGCATTGGTACTGAGGAAGATTCTAAAGCCTTGAATCTTGAAAAGCTCCGTTATCATAAAATTATAATTATGTGTGATGCCGATGTCGATGGATCACATATTGAAACGCTTATTCTTACCTTCCTTTTTAGATTTATGAAAGAACTCATTGAAAAAGGATATGTTTATATTGCCACACCACCTCTCTACCAGGTGAAAAAAGGAGCAAAATCTGAATATGCTTGGAACGAAGATCAACGAGATCGGCTCATTCAGGAGCTCAAAGGTGGCGGAAGCGAATCATCTGTAAATGTACAGCGCTATAAAGGTCTAGGTGAAATGAATGCTGAGCAACTTTGGGAAACTACCATGAATCCAGAGAGCCGTACGCTACGTCAAGTTACCATTGAGAATGCAGCAGAGTGTGATCAGATTTTCTCAATGCTCATGGGAGATGACGTGCCACCCCGAAGAGAATTTATAGAGCGCAATGCTAAATATGCTAAAATTGATGCTTAGAAAAAGTATAGATTTTTTACACAAGCCGTTATTCCTACTTGGAATAGCGGCTTTTTTCATGTGTTTAACGCTTGATAAGCGAGCCAAAGAAAAAATTGAAATAAAACTTTCAATGGCCTGCCCTTTGCCAATAGAAAATGAAGAAATAATTCAAAGGCAAGCATATACATTGGCCTATAATGAAGCGCATGAACAGGCCAATTGGGTAGCTTATATGCTACTGAAAAATCAGTCTAATAGCCGTGTGGAGCGCAGTAATCGGTTTATGGTTGATCCACTTGTAAGCACTGGATCTGCAACAAATGCAGATTATGCAAAAAGCGGTTGGGATAGAGGGCATTTAGCTCCTGCAGCTGATTTGAGTTGGTCAAAAGAAGCAATGCAATCATCTTTCTATTATAGTAATATGAGTCCTCAATGGCCAGCTTTCAATCGAGGCATTTGGAAACGCTTGGAAGAACAAGTACGGGATTGGTCGTTGCTATATGATACTTTATATGTTGTGACTGGTCCGATTTTAAGTTCAAATCTACCTTATATAGGCCCAAATAAAGTCAGTGTGCCAAAGGCATTTTTTAAAGCCTTGGTTGCGCCAAATCAAAAAAAAGGAATTGCATTTTTACTTAGAAATGTTAAATCTGACGAGCCACTTTCAACATTTATGCTTTCAATAGATGACTTAGAGTATAAATTGGGCAGAGACTTATTCTATCAATTACCCGATGATGTTGAAAAGCTAATAGAAGCCCAAGATACTTTTTGGCCATAAAAAAACCGCCAAATCGACGGTCTTTTAAAAAGCATTTTATAATTATTGAATTTCTTGTGCATATGCCACAGCATCTAACAAATCATCAAATTCTGTTGCATTAGTTACTCGTACTTTTACCATCCAACCTTCTCCATATGGATCAGAATTTACTAATTCTGGATTGGATTCTAAGGATTCATTGAATTCAATAATTTCTCCACTCATTGGTAAAAATAGGTCAGAAACAGTCTTAACCGCTTCCACACTTCCAAAAACTGCCTCTTGGTCCATAGTTTCGCCAATGGTTTCTACCTCAACATATACAATATCACCTAATTCGCTTTGCGCAAATTCAGTGATGCCGATTGTTGCAACGTCGCCATCTAGTTTAACCCATTCATGGTCTTTGGTATATTTGAGTTCTGCTGGAATATTCATTCTAATATTTTTGCAACAAATGTACATATTTTGCCCCAATCAATGCCCTCATTTAACTTTTCTTTACAATTGAATATGCTTAACTTTACACCATGACTTCTGAACAGTATAAAGCGCTACAATTAAGGCTTTCCACAATACAATCCTTTTTAAAAATTGAAGAGAAAAGGCTACAATTACAAGAAGCGGAACTCCTTACACAAGATCCATCATTTTGGGACGACCCTAAAAAAGCTGAGCGCGATATGAAGCAACTACGGGCACTAAAATTTTGGGTTGAGTCTTTTGATAGAATAGCTTCAGCGGTGGCAGATTTAGATGTATTAGCTGAATTTGTAAGAGAAGGAATGGCCAGCGAAACTGAATTAAACGAACAGTATGCAGCGCTCCAACAAGAATTTGAAGAGTTGGAGTTAAAAAATATGCTTTCAAATCAAGAGGATACGCTTTCAGCTGTTTTGCAAATTACTGCAGGAGCAGGAGGGACCGAAAGCTGCGATTGGGCAAGTATGCTTTTACGGATGTATTTAATGTGGGGTCAAAAGCATGGTTATAAAATCTCAGAACTCAATTTCCAAGAGGGGGATGTTGCAGGTGTAAAAACCGTAACCCTTGAAATTGATGGAGAATTTGCATTTGGTTATCTCAAAGGCGAAAATGGCGTACATCGCTTAGTTCGTATTTCGCCTTTTGATTCCAATGCCAAAAGGCATACAAGCTTTGTATCAGTATATGTATATCCTTTAGTTGACGATCAAATTGAAATACAGGTAAATCCAGCCGACATTACATGGGAAACCTTTCGTTCAGGTGGTGCCGGTGGGCAGAATGTGAATAAGGTAGAAACTGCCGTGCGCTTAAGACACGCGCCTTCTGGTATTATTATAGAAAATTCAGAATCTCGTTCGCAACTTGCCAATAAAGAAAAGGCCATGCAATTATTGCGTTCTCAACTCTATGAATTGGAGTTGCGAGAACGAATGGAAAAACGCAATGAAATTGAGGCAGGTAAGAAGAAAATTGAATGGGGCAGTCAGATAAGGAATTATGTAATGCATCCATATAAGTTAGTAAAGGATGTCAGAACTGGAATTGAAACTGCAGATGTCGATGCAGTAATGGATGGCGCCATTGATCCTTTTTTGAAAGGATTTCTTATGCAATATGGCGGATAATTAAAGTTTATCTACAAGATGCTCTAATGCAATAGCTCTTGATCCTTTTAAAAGAATAAGTTTATTTTCAAGTTGAGCAAGATTTATCGCAGAGATTAAATCATTTGTTCTTTCAAACCCTTGTGGGTTGATATTTCTAAATATAGAACCAACTGTGATAAAGTCAATTTGGTGCTGCTTTAAAAAGTCGATGATTTTTTGATGCTCTTGGGGCCCATCTTGGCCAAGTTCGAGCATATCACCTAAAATTGCTAGTTTATCTTGGTGCTCTATTTCAACAAATGAACTCAGCGCACTCAACATACTTGTTGGATTTGCATTATAGCAATCCAAGATGAGCGTGTTTCTTTTGGTTTGATTGACCTGTGATCGATTGTTATCTGGCCAATATGCCTCAATTGCCTCATTAAGTTGCTCTGAATCGACCTTAAAAAAAGAACCAATACAGAGGGCAGCTAAGAAGTTATAAAAATTATATTTTCCAACCAAATTAGTTTTAATATGCCTCGACATATAATTATTTTGCCGCCAAGAAAAGTGAACAAAAGGATCTAACTTCATCAGATTTCCATTGATTTGACCTTTTTGCTGACCAAAAGTTAGAATTTTGGAAGTTCTCTGCGTTGCCTCCTTAAAGAGAACTGGGTCATCTTCATTTACAAAAAGAAAACCTTTATTTGCGACAACATGATTATACAATTCAGTTTTGGTTTTCAAAACACCCTGAAAATTAATTAAACCTTCCAGATGCGCCTTTCCGATATTGGTAATTAGCCCGTGTGTTGGCTTAGCAATACGACAGAGTTCATCAATGTCGAACAATTTATTTGCTCCCATTTCTATAATTGCTATTTGGTGCTCGTGTTTTAATTTCAGTAGGGTGAGGGGCACACCAATGTGGTTATTTAAATTGCCCTCGGTACATAAAACGGTAAATTTTTTTTCTAAGCAACATTTTACCAACTCCTTAGTGCTTGTTTTACCGTTACTTCCTGTGATGCCGATTACGGGAATATCAAAACGCAGTCTATGTGCATGTGCTAAATCCTGAAGAAAGCTTAGCCCATCTTCTACATATAGAATTTTTTCATTGGTGATATATTCTTTTTGATCTACAATGGCATATTTTGCGCCATTTTCAATTGCCGATGCAGCAAATTCATTTCCGTTGAAGTTGTTTCCTTTGAGCGCAATATACATACAACCCTCCGTAATATTGCGGCTATCAGTGCTTATTTTCGTACAAGAATCAAAAAGTGCTAACCAACTATGCATAGTACAAAATTGCAAAAAAAAAGCCCGACACAACGGGCTTTTAATATTCAAATTCTAAAATATTATTCTTTAATATCTGGTCTTCTTGAGCTGCCAATTCGGTCCATAGCACATCTAAATCCGATGGTAGCTGAAGATTTGTCCTCATCTAAAAAGCGTCGATTACCACAAGAGAGCCAATAGGCTTGATCTGCCCAAGAACCACCTTTATAAACACGGCTCTTATCAGAAATTAAAGTAGTTGGCCATCCTGAAATTCCATTTTGGATTGGTTGATCTTCAAGATTCCTGTTCTCATGCTCGCTTTGATACATAACAAGTTTTGGATCTCTAATTCCATTATTGATTTCATCAATTCTAGTCGAATTGTTGTAATAAATAGACGATTCAAGGTCACCATCTAAATAATCGATATAGTCATCTTTGCGATAATTTAAACGACCTACGTTTTCCTCTACCGTAACATCTCTCCAACGTTGAGAACCCTTCGTCGTTGTGATAAACTCGGTTATCCCATTTCTTAAGGTCATAATCCATGTGGTGATTTCTGGATCGGCAAAATAGGCACCAAAATGAGCATTAATACAATCTGCTCCAAAATAAGCTTTTCTTTCTTCTTCCATTACATAACCAAACTCGTGTTCTTCTTCAAGATCACGATCAAATGCTTCATTTAGGACGACATACAATTCTTTTGATTCAGTTTTTGTATTGAATTCATCTTTGAATTCTGTTGGTAGCGATGAATTGAAAAGCACTCTTTCAATATATGCAGAGGCTGCAACAGTTCTTCCTTGATTAAATAGAATAATAGCTGTATCCAAATAATAATTTAAGGTGTCAAGAAATTCGAATTGTCGTTTTTCTTGATTGGAATATTGTTTGTTATTTGAAATATAGTAGTTGGACGGTTTGTTGTATTGATAAGCTTGTGGGTCTTGCTTAGAATAAATAGAAGAATTCAATTTATTGTTATTTACACTGTAAGAAGTTCCTGCACCAGCTTTAATTTTATTAAACTCCGATTGGAACTCTTGGTTGAAATTATCAAATTCAGTCAAGCCATTTGCGATGCTAGCACTAATGATCCCCGAAACATCATCCATGCCTTTTTGTAAGGCTGTATTTTGCGCGTTTTTTACAGGATTTGGATTATTGACAATCTGTTTGAGCAAATTAAAAGTATCGGTAATATTTTTAGACACAACTGGGTCACTTATCGTATTTTTCAACTTTAACCAAGTATTATCAAAAGCTTGTACATAGGCCGCAGCTTCTTTAGGAATATCAGGGATGTTTGATTGGTAATTATTCCCTGCAGGTTGGTTGTAGCTTTTATTTGCAAAAGCCAAATACTTAACCCGAGCAAATTCATTAACAAATTCTTTCATTCCATGCACATCATAGATGTTCTCATTTGCCTTAACGGGTTTGTCATAAAGCCCATTTGGCACAAGTAATTGCGTTTGGTATTTATTTCCTCTGAATGGCATAAAACCTTCAGCCACATCGGAAGTAAGAGGTCTGTAAACGTCCATTACCCATTCTGAAACGTTACCAGCCATGTGGTAGAGTCCATAATCATTGGGCCAAAATGAAGTGACGCGGTCAGTAATGTCTGCACCATCATTTAAACGTCCTGCAACCCCCATCATGTCACCATTAGCGCGCATGAAGTTAGCTTGAATAGCACCTGCAAACTGCTCTTCATCGTTACGAACATAATGGCCATCCCATGGATAGATTCTTCGATCGCTGATGTTTTCAGAGTTTTCATCTAAATTTCCGATTAGACCAAGGGCAGCAAATTCCCATTCTGCCTCTGTGGGCAATCTGTAAGAAGGTAGTAAGATTCCATCTTCCATTCTAACTGGACGCGCGCCTAAACGGCCATTGTCCATGTCTGCGTAAACAGGGTCATAGTTTTGAAGTTGGTATGGATCGCGCGGCATTTTACTACCGATTCTCACTCCCGATTTTTCAACATCCTGTTGATTTTTAACTGTTTTAGGCTTTCCTTTTTGAGACATTGTATAGCCATTGTCATCCGTTTCAACTGTATAGTTACCGTTTAAATAATTTTCAGTTGAGAACATATTTTGAGGTACAGAATTGAATTTATCATAATCTTTGCTCAAACCTATGCCAACATCATTGCTAGCAACAGTTTTACCTTTGTCATTTAGTTCTTCTGCGAAGTGCCATTTTAGAATACCTTCACGAACCAAAATTGCTTCATTTACACGATCTGTGCGCCATTTACAAAAATCACTGGCTTGTAACCATGAAACACCTACAACAGGGTAGTCTCTGTATGATGGGTGACGTAAATAATAATTAACATATTTTTCGCGGTATCCGAGTGCGGTTCTCCATGCCAGGGTATCTGGCAAACATTTTTTGTATACATGCGGATACGTTTTGTAGTACACGCGTCGCATCCAATACATATATTCTAACCAATGAAAATTGGTAACTTCTGTTCGGTCCATATAGAAAGAAGCCACAGTCACACGCGATGCACGTGCATTCCAATCAGACATTACATCTTGCTCAGTGCGACCCATGGTAAAGGTACCACCTTCAATCATTACCAAACCAGGTCCGGTTTCCTGCTCACGGGCATCGAATTTTTCGAAACCTCCATTTTTGTAATTATTGAATTCCCAACCAGTAGCTGTGGAACGTTCTTTTGAACACGATGAAAGCACTAACATTCCTGTAAGTGCTATTCCAAAGATATTTCGAATCATTCGTTTCATATGTGTTGCGTTTATAACGTAAAGTTCAATTTAATCTAAAAGTTACAATTAAAAAGACGGACACGATGTCTTTCTAAAGTTTTTTGGTTTTTTCTTACATTTCAAATTGATGCCCATTGAGACCTCATGCGATCCTCCTGAAACACCATTTCCAAGTTTAGATACAGTTAAATCATAGCTGTAACCAATTTTAAATTTATCAGTATTGATACCAACAGTTAAAATAAAGGCATCGCGGTTGCGGTACCAAGCACCAATTGTAAAGTTTTCATATTTCAGATAAGTGCCAATATTGAGTTCTTGAAAACCATTTTGGTACTGATAGATAATATTTGGCGATAGAAAAGTGGAGCTCGAATAACGACCTCTCTGACCTATCTTAATATTTGACCCAATGTGGCCAGTGAAACGCACTGGTAGTGGCGAATTTCCTAAAATCATGGATTCATCAGGACGATTAAGGTGATGGGCTGCAACACCGACGTAAAAATTCTTGGTGAAACCAACTGCTCCAAAACTCACATCAAAAAATCCCCGACGGCCATTGCCTCGAGGTACATCTCCAGTTTGGTAAATAAATCCTCTACGCGGATCAATCATATCTCCGAAGGTTAATTTGTCCCAATCTAAGAATTTTTGAAAATAGGCAGCGCGCCCACCAAACATCATTGAAAATTTCCGATTAACTTTCAAATTGTATGAATAAATTCCACCAATCATGGTCGTCTGAATTGTCCCTTGACCCTGCATGTCGTGCATGGCCAATAATCCAAAACCACCAGAAATATTTTTCGCATAAGTATCATAGGCCGCAGCATAAGTGACATAATTGCCAGTTAATTGTGGCCATTCGTTGCGATAATTAAGCGAAACTCTAGGACACCCAGAAGACCCAGCTAATGCAGGATTTAGATAGGATGGATTGGAATAGAATTGCGTAAAAGTAGGGTCTTGAGACCATGTTATATTGCTCATTATCAGAGAGATGAGACTCAAATTAGCAACTAGAAGTGTTTTAACTATATTCACGAAAGTTGGTTTTAGCACGAACAATCTTAACGTTATTCAGGTTTCAAAGGTTACAAATATCGAATATTTATTCAAATAAAATAAATAAATTGTCGTTTTTCTAAGCCTAAAAACACTAAGTTTTATGAAATATTTCAATCAAATAGTTCTTTGGTTCACTTTATTGTGGGTATCAGCTCTTTTTGGACAGGTTCAAAGCATACAATTAGATTGGAGTGGAATAGAGCAAGTTCACATCGATGGCCAATCTTTTAATATCCAAACAGTGAATGGTTTTGGATTAGATAATGGAAGGCCATTTTTTGCTTTAAAAAACAAACACAATCTACTAAGTCAGGACATCGAAATTCTATCGATGTCTTACCAAAGCGTGCCAAAGGAACAGCAAATAATCTATGATAAACTCGGTGTATTTTTTGATTCGATTGCAGGTGTCGATGCTAAGGTGGTTTCAGACGCAGGTCAAGCCTTCATATCGATTTACGTTCTCCCCATCAGAAAAATAGAAGGACAATTTGAACGATTGACACAGTTGAGCTACAGGCTAATTAATCGAGAAAACCAAGTAACAAAAGATTATGTCACTAATTCGATTCTTGGGAGCACTAGTGGCAGTTGGTACAGAATTGCCCTAAGCCAAGATGGAATTTATAAAATCGATAAAAATTTTTTGAATGATTGCGGTTTCAATACCTCGAGTTTAGATCCTGCGCATATCCATATTTTTGGGAATGGAGAGGGCGTAATACCAGAATTAAATTCTATTGAAATCACTGATGATTTGGCACAGAATGCAATCCATATTGTAGGTGAATCAGATGGTCAATTTGATGACAATGACTATATTCTTTTCTATGGCTGGGGCCCGCACCGCTGGGAGCTTATAGGTGGCAACCAATATAATCAAGTGCGTCATCCTTACAGCGATAAATCATATTATTATATCTACATTGGTTCGGATGTGGCTCCGTTAAGAATTTTAAATAGCGGTCCAAATCAATCGCCTGCCGATACTATGATTGAAGCCTATGATTATCGCGATATTTATGAAAATGATTTGGAAAATTTAGCATGGGGTGGTCAGCGTTGGTATGGTGAAGAATTTGATGTCAATTTAAGTCAGGATTTTAATTTCAACATTCCCAATTTAAGCGGTGATCCGCTTCGCATTCAAGTTACCTATGCCTCCAATGCCCGGACAACTGGAAATCAGATTTTACTTAAAAAAGGTGGCCAGACAATTGGTCAAATGACGATGCCTCATTCGGGTTCATATTATCAAAGGGGGACATTGAATTGTATAGATTCTATTCCTTCTAGTTCGCTTAATTTGAATTTGACCATCAATCGACTCAATCCAAATGTGATAACTTATCTCGACAGAATATTAATTCAAACTAAACGCAACCTGACTTTAACAGCAAGTCAAATGAATTTCAGAGTTGCAGACTGGTCAGGACAAGCTGTTTTGGCTACTTATAAATTAAATAATCTCAATTCTAATGCATTTATTTGGGATGTTTCTAACAAACATGTGCCTCAAGAACTTGCAATCCAGAATGAAAACGGTGAAACATTTTTTAAAACCAATGCGGGTTATAAAGAATTTGTACTGGCCAGTGGGGCTTCTTTCTTTACACCTCAAAGGGTTGGATCTGTTCAGTTTCAAGACCTGCATAATTTGGCTTTGGTCGATTATTTAATTGTGACACATCCAGATTTTTCTGCTCAGGCTAATCGGCTAGCTGATCTTCATCGTCAAAGTGGTTTGAGTGTTCATGTTGTAGATGTTCAGGCTGTTTATAATGAGTTTAGTTCGGGAATGCAAGATCCGGGTGCCATTCGTCGATTTGCAAAAATGTTTTACGATAGAGCAATGCAAAACGACCCAAATGCAAAGCCAAAGTATTTACTTTTATTTGGAGACGGCACTTATGATCCAAAAAATAGGTTGCCAAACAACAATAATTTTATTGTTACTTACCAAATGCCAAACAGCGAGAGTATGATCGATGCCATGGTTGTCGATGATTTCTTTGCCATGCTAGATGACGCCGAGGCCATTAGTGCAGCCGATATGATGGATATAGGGGTTGGACGATTAATTGTGAGTAGCAACCTACAAGCCAAACAAATGGTCGATAAAATTGAACATTACATGAATAATGGTTCAGATTTCTATCCGCCAGGAAATTCATGTTGTATGGGAACCCAGTCTGATAAGACTTTTGGAGATTGGCGCAATCAGTATATGGTTATGACTGATAATCGAGAGGGAGGCTATTTTATCAATACGGATGCCGAACCGCAATACCAGGTCACTCAGTGGCTGAACCCTGAAATTAATTATAATAAATTGTACATGGATGCTTTTCCAAAAGTGGTGACTGCTGGAGGAGAACGTTTTCCAGAAATGGTTAATGCTATTGATGCGGGAATCCAACGCGGAGTATTGGTTGCCAATTACATAGGTCATGGTGGAGAAGTCGGGTTAGCTGAGGAACGCGTTGTTGGGATAGACCAAATTAATGAATGGTCAAATATTCATGCACTTCATTTATTCATTTCTGCAACTTGTGAATTTACGCGATTTGATGACCCCAAAAGGGTTTCTGCTGGTGAATGGGCTTTTCTAAACCCAACAGGTGGTGCTATTGCCATGCTCACTACAACCCGTTCGGTTTACTTTGGAGTCAATAGCAATATAGGGCTTAAGTTGAGTGAGCGCATTTTTAATCGATATGGTGATGGCGCTGCTTATGAATTTGGTGAGATTGCCCGACGTACAAAAAATGCAGCATCGGTAAGTTCTTCCAACAAACGAAGTTTTACGCTAATTGGCGATCCTGCACTGCGCTTGGCACTACCTCGATATCGAATTGTTACCGATTCTATCAACGGGCTCAGCTCTAGTCAGCAATTAGACACGCTTAAAGCCTTAAGCAAAGTGCGTATAAAAGGACATGTCGAAGATTATAATGGTAATATTCTAAACAGTTGGAATGGAAAACTTACACCAACAATTTTCGACAAACGAAAAATTCAAACTACACTAGGACAAGATGAAGCATCTCCAATCATTGCCTATGAACAACAAACAAATCGCATATACCGCGGTCAAAGTAGTATAACAGACGGCTTTTTTGATTTTGAATTTATTGTTCCAAAAGATATTTCACTAGCCATTGATTTTGGAAAAATCTCTTATTATGGGTTTAATGCGCAGTTTGATGCGACAGGGTACGATACCTTATTTTATGTCGGTGGCATTGACCCCAATGGTGTTGATGATGACCAAGGCCCACTTGTAGAATTGTATATGAATCAAGAAGGTTTTGTCGACGGGTCCATTACAGATGAAAATCCGGTCTTACTTGCTAAGGTTTCTGATGCAAATGGTATTAATACTGTGGGCAATGGAATTGGACATGATATTGTTGCTATATTGGACAATCAAACAGCTCAACCAATTGTTCTCAATGATTTTTATTCAGCCAATTTAGATTCATATCAATCTGGAGAGGTGCGTTATCAATTTCAAGGTTTAAGTCCAGGACAGCATACCATTTCATTGAAGGTTTGGGATGTGAATAATAATTCATCCTTATCGGCAATAAATTTTGTCGTTCAGTCCAAAGAGGCGCCTATACTAGAACACGTGCTAAATTATCCCAACCCATTTACTTCGAGAACTGAATTTATGTTTGAACACAACCAGTCCTGTTCCACACTCGATGTTCAGATACAAATTTTCACCATTTCTGGACGTCTAGTCAAAACAATAAATGAACAAAGGCCAACTGAAGGATTCAGGGTTTCAGGGCTATTTTGGGACGGACTCGATGATTTTGGAGATCAATTGGCGCGTGGGACTTATTTATATAGGTTGAGTATACAAACACCTGATGGTGCTTACGCAGATCAAACTCAAAAACTTGTAATCTTAAAATAGAATTTCCCTATCTTTACGCACCGAATGAAAATACATAGAATTCCTAGATATTTAACCCTTTTGCTTTTCCTTGGATTATTCCAAATGGTCATTGCCCAACCTACGGGAGGGTCAGGGGTAACTCAAAATAATCTTCAATTAAATACAATTACCACTTCGCTGCCATTTATGGCCATTACCCCAGATTCAAGAGCTGGAGGTATGGGTGATGCAGGTACTGCGCTCAGCGCGAGTTCAACTTCTATTTATTGGAACACTTCTCTACTGAGTTTTGCAAAACAAAAATCTGAAGTAAGCCTTTCCTATACACCGTGGTTGCGCCAGCTGACCAATGATATCCATCTATCCTATCTAGCGGGCTACAGACAACTTAATAAGGTGCATTCCATAGGTGGATCTTTGCGATATTTTAGCCTAGGAGAAATCACATTTACAGATATAAATGGCGATATACTTCGCGATGATAAACCAAGCGAGTTTGAATTGGTTGGAGCTTATGCATTTAAATTAGCAAATCGTTTTAGTATTGGAGTAAACGGGAAGTTTGCCTATTCAAATTTAACGGGTGGCCTCACAGTAGCAGGAGTTAATACAAAACCAGGCGTTGTGGGTGCTGCAGACTTATCGTTTAGTTACTTTAATGACGACGCAAAAATTGGAAATACTGATGGTACCTATACTTTTGGCCTAACTATAAACAATATAGGTAACAAGGTATCTTATTCAGAATTATCACGACGCGATTTCATACCAATGAATCTCAAAATTGGCAATAGTTTTCTTGCAGAATTTGATGAGTATAATAAAGTTACTTTTTCATTGGATTTACAAAGACTTTTGGTCCCAACACCAGCTATCTATAAGTTAATAGATGGCAATTACGTCATGCTTGCTGGCATGAATGGTGATGTAGGAATCATAACATCGATGTTGCAATCATTTTATGATGCTCCCGGCGTCTTAGCCTTAGACGAAAACGGCGATTATATTGAGAATACAGATGGAAGTTATCAAATAGTTAAAGGCACGCGTCTTAAAGAAGAATTAGCAGAAATTAATATCGCAGCAGGTGCAGAATGGTGGTATAGCGATGTGTTGGCCTTACGTGGAGGAGTATTTTATGAAAATAAGAACAAAGGGAACCGACAATTTTTAAATTTAGGCGCATCCTTAAAATACAATATGTTTGCTATAGATTTTTCTTATTTGGCTTCCTTGAATGGCCGTCAGAGCCCATTGGCAAACACCCTACGCTTCACATTGCGACTTAATTTAGGTGCTGAGTAGAATGCAAAAAAAACCAAATTTACGTATAGGATTTGGAGTGGATGTTCATCGTTTGCAAGAAGGCTACCCATTGTGGTTAGGTGGTATACAAATACCAAGTTCATTTGGTGCTGTCGGGCATTCTGATGCCGATGTATTAATTCATGCAATATGTGATGCCTTACTTGGCGCTCTTTCACTTCGCGATATTGGATACCATTTTTCTGATGAGGATCCACAATTTAAAGGTATAGATTCAAAAATTCTTCTTAAAAAAGTCCATGAGATGGTCCAAACGAAGGGTTTCGGAATTATAAATCTAGATGCAACAGTTATTCTTGAAGCACCTAAAGTCAATCCGCACATTGAAAAGATGCAAATGATTATGGGTGAAATCCTAAAATTATCGCCCGAAGAAATAAGCATTAAAGCAACTACGCATGAAAAGGTGGATTCTTTTGGAGAAAAAAAAGCCATAAAAGCCTACGCTACTGTTCTATTATATCAACTATAATTATTGAACGAGCTGAACGTAAACCACCTTTTTAGTTTCAAAGAAATCTTCTTTAAAATAATTCGAAATTGAATATTCTTTATACGGAAAATCAAGTGTTGACAATTCCTCGTCTAGGTTTCCACCTTTAAGATAAAGAATTCCATTTTTCAATTCGTGCCTGTTTCGCAAAAGCGTTTTCCCCTTTACCCAATTAATAAAGATAGGCATTTGTGTTACCGCTCGGCTCACGATAAAATCATATTTTCCTTGGATGGTTTCTGCACGTGCATGACTAGTTTTGATATTTTTTAGACCTAGTGCTTTACCAATTTCTTGAACTACTTTTATTTTTTTCCCGATTGAATCAACCAAATGAAATTCTACTTCCGGAAATAAAATAGCCAAAGGAATACCCGGAAATCCTCCGCCGGTTCCTATGTCTAGAATTTTTGTACCTGATTGAAAAGTAACAATTTTTGAAATGGCCAAAGAATGCAAAACGTGCCTTTGATAAAAGTGATCTGTATCTTTTCTCGAAATTACATTGATTTGTGCATTCCAATTTAAATACAACCCCTCTAAGGATTTAAACTGTTTAATTTGAAGCGCATTTAAGTTTGCAAAGTACGATGTAATGCAGTCCATTAAATGCTGTCTTTGGTCTGTTGCATCATGGCGGCTAAAAAATCTCTGGCGCGAAACAATTGTGCTTTTACCGTGCCAAGCGGCAAGTTGAGCTCCTCTGCTATTTCTTCGTAGCTTTTTTCTTCGAAGTAGCGTTTTTCTACCAGTTCTCTGTATTTGGGTTTAAGCTTACTTACTAAAAGCCGCATATGCACAAAGCGTTGCCGCTGCATTATACTTTCCTCAGGATTGAGCGTTTGGGCCTTTGCATCTATCTGCATTCTTTCACCGTCACTTGTTGTGATGCCACGATCAATGGATGTAATTTCTATTCTCTTTTTACGTATAAAATCGATACAATTATTAGAAGCAATTTTAAAAAGCCAAGTGCTAAAGGCAAAACTAGGAGAATACTGATCAAGTCTTGCAAATGCCTTGCCAAACGCTTCGATGGTTAAATCGTCGGCATCGTCGGCATTTTTAACCATTTTTAGCATCATAAAATATATTGAATCGCGATAGCGCTCCATTAATTCAGCATAAGCCACTTGACTTCCTGAACGGGCCGAATCTACCAAAATTAAATCTTGTTTGGCCTTATCTGACAAGTGCTCATTTTCTACCATCTA
Source organism: Crocinitomicaceae bacterium (assembly GCA_030830785.1). Lineage (GTDB taxonomy): Bacteria > Bacteroidota > Bacteroidia > Flavobacteriales_D > Crocinitomicaceae > UBA952. The sequence continues at coordinate 54,965 of JAURMI010000015.1, read as the reverse complement.
TAATATTTTTGTCTTTCAGATATGTAATAAACAATGGGCATCAAAAGACTATAAAAAAGATCCCAAATTGGGAAGAACAACAACATGCGTTGTTCATTTAATTTTTTAAAGCAGCGGCCTTGAATCCACCATTTTAGAATTAGCACACCAAAGAATATGATAACTGAAATCAATAAGAAATTCATTTTAAAGAACAAAACAACAAAAGAAATCCAAAATAAAATTAGGCTAATTGGATATATTCCTAACATAGCTTTTTTAATAAAGGGGAAACGCGCAGCGCTAATTCGGTATTTTGCTTTTTGGCTATACCATTCTTTCCAGGTGCTCGGAGCCGCTGAAAGCACAAATGAGTCAGGATCAGTTACTATACCGACTTTAGTATGTTTTAGGGCGTCTTGTAGAAGTAAATCATCGTCACCTGGGCTTATGGCATAATGAGACTTAAAACCATTTACCTTTTGAAAAAGTGATCGTGTGTAAGTCAGATTTCTGCCATTGGCTTTAAATGGTTTTCGGCCAAGGGCAAAAGCAAAGCCACTAGCGCTTAACCAAGTATTGTCGAAGCGCACCAATTTATTGAGAAAACCCTTTGTTTTGCTAAAGGGGCTATAGCCTATTAAGAATTCATGTTTGTTTAACGAAGATTCAATCATCAATTTAATCCATTGATTGCTTTGTGGCAAACAATCGGCATCAGTCAATAAAAAATGATCATATTTTGCCGCTTTAATACCTAAGGTAATAGGTAGTTTTTTTCCTGGTTTTAAGTGTGGACTTTTAGAAATTTCTACGACCTTTAACTGAGGAAATTGTTTGGCAAAAGCAGTTAATATCCAATTGCTATCATCGATACTTTGGTTATTAACAACTATGACTTCGTATTTTGGATAGTCTTGACTTAGAATAGTTGGCAAATGCTCATATAGGTTATCAGATTCATTGCGCGCGGCAATAATTATCGAAACAGGGGGCAATTCTACGGCTAGATTTTGGTGAGTATTTTTATTAAAAGCCAATCGAGCGTAAAATATTATCACATAGACCAATTGGATAAATGCAAAAAAACAGGCACATAAGAATAAATAGGCCCAAAAGTCGTTTTGAAATATAGGAAGAACGTTCATGTTCATGTACAAAGATGTTCAGTGAATTTAAATAGCCGTATCTTTGTTTTAGGTATTTATCAACAGATTTATGCACTTTGAACTCATATTGACAGATCCGCATTCCAAGGCTCGACTTGGCCAACTTCATACTGATCACGGTACGATCCAAACACCTATTTTTATGCCCGTTGGTACGGTTGGCTCCGTTAAAGGAGTGCATCAACAGGAGCTTCGAGATGATATCAATGCCCAAATTATTTTAGGGAATACTTACCATTTATTTTTAAGGCCTGGGATTGAAGTGTTGGAAGCAGCCGGAGGCTTGCACCAATTTATTGGTTGGGAAAGGCCAATTTTGACAGACAGTGGCGGATACCAAGTTTATTCTTTGTCAGGATCACGAAAAATTCAAGAGGAAGGCGTCAAGTTTCAATCACACATTGATGGGAGTTATCATTTTTTTACTCCTGAACGCGCAATAGAAATTCAACGCAGCATAGGTGCCGATATTATCATGGCTTTTGATGAATGTACGCCTTATCCCTGTGATTATTCCTATGCCAAAAGATCAATGCACCTCACGCACCGCTGGTTGGCCCGTTGCTTTGAGGCCATGGATCAAACACAAACGAAATATGGATATCAACAAGCCTTATTTCCCATTGTACAAGGAAGTACTTATAAAGACCTTCGGGAAGCTTCGGCCCATGAAATTGCACGCTATGATGCCCTTGGAAATGCCATTGGTGGGCTTTCAGTTGGAGAACCTGACGATGAGTTGTATGAAACAACAGAATTGGTATGCGGCATTTTACCCAAAGATAAGCCTAGATATTTAATGGGAGTTGGCACGCCAATCAACCTTTTAGAATCTATTGCTTTAGGGGTAGATATGTTTGATTGTGTGATGCCCAGTCGAAATGCGCGTCATGGATTACTCTATACTTGGGAAGGCACGATAAATATTAAAAATGAAAAATGGGCAAAAGATTTTAGTCCTATTGATGCTTCTAGTAAGCTTTGGGTTGACCAAGTTTACAGCAAAGCCTATTTAAGGCACCTCATCAAATCAGGCGAGTATCTCGGTATTCAAATTGCCACAATTCATAATCTTTCCTTTTATTTAGAATTGATGCGAGTTGCAAGAGAAAAAATTGCAAGTGGCGAATTTGTTGTTTGGAAAAATCAAGTAAGTAGCAAGTTAGGACTTCGTCTATAATTATGGTCAAACGCATAGATCGCTATATTATAAAAAAATTCTTGAGCACCTTTTTTTTCATGCTCGGACTGATCATGCTTTTTTCAGTTGTATTTGACATTTCTGAAAAATTAAGTGAATTTATTTCCAATAAGGCCCCATTGCACGAAATATTTTTTAGCTATTATGTGACTTTCATATTGCATTATGGAAATACTTTTTCTTCCATGATTATTTTTTTATCGGTGATTTGGTTTACAGGAAAAATGGCACAAAACACAGAAATTGTTCCAATTTGGTTTTCTGGACGGCCTGTTTCGAGATTTTTACGTCCCTATTTCATTGGTGCTTCAATCCTTACAGTATTGTCGTTGGTTCTTAACCATTTGATTATTCCACGCACCAATAAAATCAGACTTGCATTTGAAGAACGTTATTATCGCGATGTACTCACCGTAAACAATTACCAAGCAGAGTATCCGGGAAATGAACTGGTTTACTTTTCAAACTATTCCGCTCAAGAGAATAAAATAAATGACTTAACGATTCAAAAATGGAACAAAGATGATGAGCCGATTTATTTTTTGAGAGCAAGATTTGCAAAAAACAAACCTGGAACAAATCAATGGGAGCTAACTGATTATTACGAAAAGGATTATACTTTCCCCAAATCAATTCTCATTCATGGGTCTAGTAAAGATACCTCTTTTAAATATCGAATTGAGGAAATGGCCCAACGAGATAATGCCGCCCAAGCACTCACCTTCGATGAGTTACGAAATGCAATTAAGCGTGAAAAATTAAAGGGCTCAAAATTGGTTCCTGAATTTGAAATAGAATTGCATCAAAGAACCGCTTTCCCTTTTGCTACGTATATACTCACAATTATAGGTGTTTCTGTTGCCTCTCAGAAAAAAAGAGGAGGTCAAGGGATGAATATCGCTATCGGTTTGGCATTTATTTTTGTGTATATTTTTGCCATGAAGATGCTCACTGTTGCAGCCATTAAAGTTGGTTTTCCATCGCTAATTGCAGTGTGGTTACCAAATGCTATTTTTGCTTTGGTCGCAGTTATTTATTATCGGACTTCCCAAAAATAGCTTGCCAATTGCCCAATTCGATATGCATGCCATCTGAGGAGTCCAAAACATTTGAATGAATTTCTTTTGCTTCTTTTAAATGCACTTCGGCATTTTCGTAACGCGATGAAAAGTGTCCGAGCAATAAATAGGAACATTGCGCCAATGTTGCTTGTTTTGCTGCTTGTTTTGCTGTTGAATGAAAAGTTTTTTTTGCTCGATCCTTATGTTGTTCGGTAAAGGTCGCCTCATGATAAAGTAAATCCACCTTTTCTATGGCTTTTAAGTAAACATTACTCGGTTTGGTATCGGAGCAATACGCATAGCTGTAAATAGGTAATGGGGCTAAAGTATAGTCTTTGTAATTATAAAATTTATTATCTCGTTGCACCGATATACCTGCTTTGAGTTTAGGCAAATCTTCAATCAAAAGATCAGAAGATTCAACAGCTTGTTTATTAAGATTCAGCAGCTTGGGTTTCTCATTAATTCGATAACCTATTGTAGGAATTCTGTGCTTGAGCCCGAATGCATAAATTTCAATGAATCGGTCTTGGTAAATAAGTTCTGAATTATTGGGCTGAAGACCAACAAAATTAATTTCAAAATCAAGTGGGTGTCCACCAGCACTCAACATTGCGCCTATGAGTGCCTCAAGCCCTACTGGGCCAAAAATGGTTAGTTTTTTATTTCTCCCGAGCAAATGCATAGTTGAAAGCAGCCCAGGCAAACCAAAAAAATGATCGCCATGAAGATGTGAGATTAAGATAAACTGAATTTTTTGAAGCTTCAGGCCATATTTACGAAGTTGCTGTTGAGTGCCCTCTGCACAATCAATAAGGATATGCCTTTCATTGCAATTCACATATTGGGCAGATGCTTGTCTTTTACTTGTAGGAATAGCGGCGCCGGAGCCTAAAATATATAGTTCAAAACTCACTTGGCAATTAAGTCAAGGGCCACATCTTTAGTTGAACCTATGGTCAGTACTTTATCTAGTTGTGCTATTTCTATGAGCTTGAGAACGGTTGGCTGCAATCCACTTAAGGCAAATTTTCCATTGGTATCTTTGCAAAGTCGATTGGCTATGAGTACGGCAGATAGCCCTGATGAATCGCAGTATTTTGTTTTCGACATATCCAAGATAATGTAATTGCTACCCACTTTATTGAGTTGCAGAAAATGTGCCTTCAATTCTGGGGCATTACTGGCATCGAGTTTTTCTACTTCAGTGCTTACAATAATAAAATGACCTTGTGGATCAATTGAGAAATTCATAGCAACGATTTACTCAAAAATAGTCATTTTATCTTTCGATTCTTCCGGCTAATAAATAAATAACCGCCATTCTGATAGCCACCCCATTTTCAACTTGGTCTAAAATGATACTTTGCTTGCTATCAGCAACATCAGAGCTTATTTCTACGCCACGATTAATGGGGCCAGGGTGCATAATTACAATTTCTTTCGAAAGACTGTCGAGCATATTTTTGTCAAGTCCGAATTGCATTGCGTATTCCCTTAGTGTTGGAAAATAAGCACCATCTTGCCTTTCTAATTGTATACGCAGCATATTGGCAACGTCACACCACTCCAAGGCAGTACGCAGATTATGAGATACTTTAACACCAAGCTGATCAATATATTTGGGAATTAAAGTACTTGGACCACAAACCATAACCTCAGCGCCAAGCTTCTGTAAACAATAAATATTGCTTAAGGCCACTCTAGAGTGTAGAATATCACCAACGATGACAACTTTTTTACCTTTGATTGAACCAAGTTTTTCTTGAATAGAAAAAGCGTCAAGTAAAGCCTGCGTTGGATGTTCATGTGTGCCGTCACCTGCATTTATCACTTTAGCGTTCACCTTTTCTGACAAAAATTTGGCCGCTCCCGGATTGGGATGACGCAAAACAACCATATCTACTTTCATGGCCAGGATATTGTTGATTGTATCAACAAGTGTTTCTCCCTTTTTGAGCGAAGAATTGCTTGCGCTAAAATTTACAATATCAGCTGAAAGACGTTTTTGCGCTAGCTCAAAGGATAATTTGGTACGCGTTGAATTTTCAAAAAAAACGTTGGCTATCGTGATATCGCGCAAGGATGGAACTTTTTTAATAGGTCTATTAATAACTTCTTTAAAGCGTTGCGCGGTTTCAAGAATCAATTCAATATCCTGAGTGCTTAAATCAACAATACCAGTTAAGTGATCAACGCTGAGCTGTTTCATTTGCTTCTTTTGAGAATAATAATACCCTATCTTGTCCTTCAATTTCATTCCATTCTACGGCTACACGTTCAGTAAACAGGGTGTCTACTTTTTTCCCAACAAAATCTGCTTGTATGGGAAGATCTCGACTGAATCTTCTGTCAATGAGAATAAGTAGTTGAACTTGTGCAGGGCGCCCAAATGTCAACAAGGCGTCCAATCCTGCTCGAATGGTTCGACCGGTAAACAAGACATCATCGATAAGAATGATGCGTTTATTTTCTACTGAAAAATCGATATTGGTAACGCTCGGTAATAGTGGTGTTTCTCTCCTTCGAAAATCATCTCGATGAAAGGTTATATCCAAATTACCGGCTTGAATTTCACGACCTAGAATTGATTCAAGAATTTTTTTGAGTCGGGTTGCTACATGAATTCCACGAGGTTGTAATCCAATTAAAATAGAGTTTTCAAAATTTTCGTGGGTTTCGATAAGTTGATGGGAAAGGCGATTTAGCGTCAGTTCGAGCTGAGTGGCATTTAGGATGACTTGCTTTTCCATTGGTGCAAAGATAATTTAAAAAATTATTTTTTACTAGGCAAGTCAGAGATTAGGTAAAAACTACCTGTTATCCAGAGCAAATCAGTTGAATCCATTTGTTTTTCAATTTGACTTATTGCAATGGCTAATTTTGGGTAAATAGTCTCAACCCCTAACTTTTTCCAATCTAAAAATTGCTTAGAACGAGGATTTGAAAAAACACACGCAGCAAGATGAGCTTCTTCAGGAAATAAGGCCAAGATTTGTTCAGCATTTTTATCCTGAGCAGCGCCGTATATAATAAATAATTTTCCCGTACATTGTTCTTGAACGAGTGGAAGTGTAGCCAAAATACCTTCTAAATTATGGGATACATCGATAAGAATTCGGGGCTTTTCTTTCCAAAGTTCTAGGCGACCAAAAAATCCCGTATTTCTTTTCAAATTTTTAAGGGCCTTTTTTTGTTTTTCAAAATTATATTTGAAGCCAATTTTTTCCAATGCTATAAGAGCAGTTTTGTAGTTTTTAATTTGATAGCCCTGCAATTGAAACGAATCGAAAGGTATATCAATGTCGTCGCAAAAAACCAGTGGTGCATTAAGAATAGAGGCAGTTTTTTTAAATGTTTCTTGAGTTTCTTTGTGTTTCTCACCGATGATTACGGGAACATGTGATTTAATAATTCCGGCTTTTTGTTCAGCTATTTCAGCGAGAGAATTTCCTAAAAATTGTTGGTGATCTAAGCCTATGTTTGTAATTATGCTTATTTCGGGTTGAAGAATATTAGTGGCATCTAATTTGCCTCCTAGCCCGGTTTCGATTATGAGGTAATCACATTTTTGGTCTTGAAAATAAATGAGCGCTAAAGCAAAAGAAAGTTCAAAAAAACTTGGTTCAAAATCTAGTTTTAATGCTTGTACCTCATTACAAAAATTCAGAACAGCACTTTGAGAAATTTCAACCCCATTTACACGAATACGCTCAGTAAAATCAAAGATATGCGGTGAAGTAAAAAGCCCTACATTGTATCCATTTTCTTTAAGTAATGAAGCACAATATGCCGCAGTGCTTCCTTTTCCATTGGTACCTGCAATGTGAATAGCAGGGATTTTTTGGGCATCAATTTGTAATATTTCGAGTAGGAGATTTACGCGGTCAAACCCTGGTTTATAAGCTTTGGGACCTTTATTTTGATAATCAGCAAAGCGAGAAAAAAGCCATTCTACGCTGTCTTCATAACTATTAAAGTGATTCATTTCACAACAAAAGGAAGGTCAGTACACCCCCGAGATAACCGGCAAGTGCTATTAAAGAGAAGCGTTTTAAATACCATCCAAAACTTATATTTTCCATACCCATAGCAACGACGCCTGCGGCCGAGCCAATGATCAATATTGAGCCACCGGTACCAGCAGTATAAGCTATAAAATGCCATGTGCTAGCATCTATTGCGTCATTAAACATACCAATACTCGCAGCAACCAATGGCACATTATCAATAATCGCAGATGCAATCCCAAGAATTATTATATATAAATCCTTTGAAATTCCGCTAGCCAAAACATTTTCTCCAAATTGCTCAATCATGCCTCTGCTTTCCATGGCAGCAACTGTCATTAGGATTCCAAGGAAAAATAAAATTGAGGGCATTTCAATCTTGGTTAATGCTTTGAGTGTGGGCCCTACGTGGCCACTTTTATCTTGTTCATTAATCGAGCTTAAATTCAAGTGGCGCTTACTGGCTATTTCTCCAATAATTGCAAAGGCAGCCAATGAAAACATCATGCCCATATATGGAGGTAAATGCGTGAGGGTTTTAAAAACAGGGACCAAAACAATTAACAAAAGGCCACAAATAAGAATGAAGGTAGACATTCGATTTTTTCTTTGCGCATTTCTTGGGGGTAAGGCTTGTTTAAAAATTTTGAGCCGCGTTGCAATTAAAAGAGGAATTATCAAACTTATGATGGCAGGTAATAGGATATGTTCGATGAGTTTCAATGAGCTAACTTTCCCTGAAATCCAAAGCATTGTTGTGGTGACATCGCCAATTGGCGACCAAGCACCGCCAGAATTGGCAGCAATAATTACAAATCCTGCCATCCAGTTACGCAATTCTTTGTCCGTAATCATCTTGCGCAAAATAGAGATAAGTACAATTGTAGCAGTAAGGTTATCAATAATGGCAGATAAAATAAAGGCAAGAATTGAAATTATTAGAAGCAGTTGATAAGCGTTAGAAACGCGTATAAGAGACTGAACGCTTTTGAAACCGTCGAAATAATCGATCATCTCTACAATTGCCATTGCGCCCATTAGAAAGACTAAAATTTCGGTTGTTTTACCAAAATGATGAAGCAAAGTGTCATTGAGCACATGTTGATCTGTATTCCCAAAAGAGATTAATGCCCAAGAAATGGACATCATTAATAAAGCGGGAATTAGTTTATCTATTCGTAGCGCGTGCTCAAAGGTAATCGCTGTATATCCAATGATGAAAATTAAAATTAATGCCAGTTCCATAGTAAGTTATTTACAAAAGTTGTACCAGAGCAATTTGAAATGCTGTTTTTGCGATACCATAATTAGCCCCGTTTAGCTTATGGGTTTTCTCGAGCGCTTTGAAAATGGTTTGACTTGCATCTTCAAAAATGCTAGCATCATCCAAATTATCTAAATCTGAACTCATCAAGTAGGCAAACACTCTTGCCATGCCACAATTGGCAATAAAGTCTGGTATTAAAGCTAAATTAGTATCTGCTTTTTCAGCAATCGGACCAAAAAATATTTCACTATCGGCGAAGGGAACATTGGCACCTGATGAAATGACGCTTACACCCGCCTCTATGAGTTGATCGAGCTGATTTTCCGTTATCATTCTGCTACCTGCACAGGGGATAAAAATATCTGCAGGTGTTGACCAAAAATGATCATTGATCTGCTCGTAACTCATTAAATTAGGAGCGTTTAATTCATTGCCATTTTTTTCTAGAAAAAGGTTTGAAACCTGTTCAAAGGTAAATCCTTCTTCACAAATAAGACCTCCAACACGATCAATGATGCCAACAATTTTTGCCCCATTTTGGGCAAGATAGAATGCAGCTGCCGAGCCCACATTTCCCCATCCCTGAATAAGCACTCGCTTACCTTTGAGTTCTCCGCCCCAAAGGTTATAATAATGAACAACCGATTGGGCAACACCATAGCCTGTTATCATATCGGCAACAACATATTTTTTGGTAATGTCGGGGCTAAAAATAGGGCTATCTAAGATTTTTGATACACCGCGTTGTAGTTGTCCAATACGATTGATTTTTTGACTGTTATTGGGTTTAAAATGGCCATTGAATACTCCTTCTTGCGGATGCCATACGCCAAATGATTCAGTAATTGGAATAACTTCATGTATTTCATCTACATTTAAATCTCCACCTGTTCCGTAGTAATTTTTCAAAAGGGGTGAAACCGCGGCAAACCACCTTTCTAGAACTTCTTTTTTGCGAGGATCTTTAGGGTCAAAATTAATACCAGATTTAGCACCGCCAATTGCCGGACCAGCAACAGTGAATTTCACTTCCATTGTCTTGGCTAATGACTCAACTTCTCTTTTGTCGAGGCCGGCCCTCATTCGAGTTCCACCGCCTGCAGCACCTCCTCTTAATGAATTGATCACCACCCAGCCTTCAGCTTCAGTGATTGAATCTTTCCATTCAAAAACAATTTCTGGTTTTTTATTTTCAAATTGTGCGAGCAATTCTTTCATCAGACATCAAAATTAGGGCTTACAAAGATATCTATTTTACCTGGTTAACCCCCTTTTTTTTATTGAAGACTTGACATAAAGTCATGCAACACACCGGTGCGAAGATCTATTTTTGCACCTGTCACTTCTTTTAAGGTTGTGGTCTCATTTCGTAAAAAGCGCGCCCCTAAAAATGCAAATATCAGCGCCTCTTTAAAATCTATAATTTCTTGATCTGGGCGGATTAATTTTCCTTTAAAATCCTTTTCTAATAATTGTACAAAAAATTTATTATGAGCGCCTCCTCCAGTAATGAATATATTTTTTAGTGACATGTTTTCAAATTCTTCGATACATATTGTCTTTAGAACTTCAAAATGCGTCCTAAGTCTGTCGGGTAAGGATAGTTTTTCAAAATAAGGTAAATACTCACGATGCAACCATTCGGTGCCTAGCGATTTTGGATTATTTTTCTTAAAATAAGGCAAGGAAAGCACATTGCCTAGAACCTCTTTATTCACAAAACCTGTACGTGAAAGGTGCCCATCTTGGTCATAGTCTTTGCCTATTTTTCTCATCCATATATTCATTGGTAAATTGCATGGGCCAATGTCAAAGGCTATGGTTTGAGCCGATAAGGATGCTGAAATATTAGCAAATCCACCTAAGTTTAAAAAGCCATCGCCAAATTTTGAAAATAAAACTCGATCACCTAATGGCACTAAAGGTGCACCTTGACCTCCCGCAGCAATATCGAGCTGTCTGAATTGGTCAATTACCGGGATCTTTGTTAAGAAATTAAGTGTAGATCCAGACCCAATTTGAGTAGTATATCCGTTTTGGGGCCTATGAAAAATCGTTTGCCCATGAGAGGCAATAGCACTTATGTCGTTTTTATCTATTTGAAATTCTACAATAAATTTTTCTACACATTGAGAGAAAAAACGAGCCATTTCTTGGTCTAATTGAAAAATTTGTTCAGGCTTTAAGTTTTGTACCTCAATTAATGCATCGACAAGAGCAATTGGTAGTTCAAATGTTTTGTATTTCAATAATTCAAATTGAACATCATCATTATTTGAGAAGTCGAAACTGGCATAAGCAATATCGAGACCGTCAAGAGAAGTTCCAGACATTAGCCCAAGGAGCCGAACTTTATTGTACACTTTTCTTTTCAATAGTTTGCGATTTGGTTTATTTTTGTCAAAATTAAAATAAATCAATCAACATGAATTTTGAACTTACAGAAGAACATATTGCTGTAAAAGAGGCTGCCAGAGATTTCGCGCAAAATGTATTAAAACAGGGTGTAATTGAACGAGATAACCTTCAAAAGTTTCCCGCTGAAGAAATTAAACAATTAGGCGAGCTTGGTTTTATGGGTATGATGGTTGATCCTAAATATGGAGGAAGTGGAATGGACACCCTTTCTTATGTTTTGGCGATAGAAGAGATTTCAAAAGTTGATGCTTCTGCTTCTGTTTGTATGTCTGTAAATAATTCATTGGTTTGTTGGGGTTTAGAAACATTTGGAACCGAAGAACAAAAACAAAAATACCTCGTGCCCCTCGCTAAAGGAGATGTAATTGGTGCATTTTGCCTTTCTGAACCTGAAGCTGGATCGGACGCCACTTCTCAAAGAACCACCGCAGTAGATATGGGAGACTATTATTTACTTAATGGCACAAAAAATTGGATCACCAATGGTTCTTCAGCATCAATTTATTTAGTTATTGCACAAACAAACCCTGAACTCGGTCATAAAGGCATCAATGCGCTAATTGTAGAGCGCGGAATGGATGGATTTGTAGTCGGTGCTAAAGAAGATAAAATGGGTATCAGAGGAAGCGATACCCATACCTTATTATTTAATGATGTAAAAGTGCCCAAAGCCAATAGAATAGGGGATGATGGTTTTGGTTTTAAGTTTGCTATGAAAACACTTGCAGGGGGTCGTATTGGAATAGCAGCCCAAGCATTGGGGATAGCAGCTGGTGGGCTAGAATTGTCTTTGGCTTATTCAAAGGAAAGACAGGCCTTTGGCAAGGAAATTTTTAAGCATCAAGCAATATCCTTTAAACTAGCCGACATGGCCACTGAAATCGAAGCGGCTCGCTTACTCGTCTATAGAGCAGCACAGGATAAGGATGCGGGAAGAAATTATGATCAATCTGGTGCCATGGCTAAATTGTATGCCTCAAAAGTGGCAATGGAGCAAACCGTTGAAGCGGTTCAAATTCATGGAGGATATGGTTTTGTTAAAGAATATCATGTTGAACGATTGATGCGTGATGCAAAAATCACTCAAATTTATGAAGGCACTTCAGAAGTTCAAAAAATTGTAATTTCGAGAGGTATACTTAACGCTTAAATTGACTTTTATGCTGGCACCTTTTAATCTTCAAAAATGGATCGACAGCAACCGCGATTTACTAAAGCCCCCGGTTGCAAATAAAAACTTGTACGTGAATGCTGGTGATTTTATTGTAATGGTCGTAGCTGGCCCGAATGCAAGAAAAGATTACCACTATAACGAAAGTGAAGAATTATTTTACCAACTTGAAGGTGATATCACAGTAAGAATTCAAAATGAAGGCAGCGCACAAGATATTTTGGTGAAAGAAGGCGAAATGTTTTTGTTGCCTGCCAAAACGCCCCATTCGCCTGTAAGGGGCGAACAAACGATTGGTTTGGTTATAGAGCGTGTCAGAAAAGGAACAGAGCTCCAAGATGGATTGATGTGGTTCTGTGAAAATTGCAATGCGCACCTTCATACCTATCGTTTCGCACTTGAAAACATTGAAAAAGATTTTATTCCAAGATTCAAAGAATTTTATGGCTCAGAAGAAATGCGCACTTGCAAGACTTGCGGTCATGTCATGGAAGCCGATCCAAAATTTGTATAGGCTTTAAAAATTCATCAAATAAAAAAAGCCATCCAAGGGGATAGCTTTTTTACTGAACATTTTATTTCTTATTGCTGGATAAAGGTAAGGCGATGATTATCTCCTGTCCATGAATCGTCTTCTTCAAAGACAACTCTTTTATTACGCAATTCTTTAATGTTGTATTCATGAACTGGATTAATAGTTGTGGTATCGGCATAGAATATGACAGAGGTGTTGCCCTCTCCAAACATCCATGTGCCGTGGCTGTATGACCCTTGAATTTGTCCTAGTTCGTTGGTATAACTTGACATTGAATAAGTGCCGTCATTATCGATGCTCAATTTGGTAGTAACTGCATCATCAAATATATTATTACCATTTAAAACGTAATCTGAAAGTTTCCAATCATTGCACAGCCTAGCCTTTTTGGTTTGGATTGAAAAGGCTGGGCCTTCGCTGTACTTAGAGCACCCTGTTAAAACTATTGTGAATAGGGCAAGAGAATAGATAACAGTCTTCATTAATTTCTTTTTTTTCAAATGTACTACTTTTTGACTAATAAAAAAGCCGCATTAAAATGCGGCTTTAAAACTAAGGGAAAGATTTTTTATTGAGCCGTAAAAGTTTGAATTACAGTCTCAGTTCCATTTACAGATTTAATTTTGAGCTCTTTTGAGGCCAATCTTACAATTGTATTGGTCTCTGTACCAGTTTGACCATCAATTGTAGTAATAAGTTGAGTTTTATCATCAGAAAAGGCCCAAGTACCAGATAAATCATTGGTATAGGTAAAGCCCATATAACTATAGTTAATTGAAACGGAATAAGTACCATCTTTGGCTATGTTCATGGTTTGGGTTAAACCAGTAAGTTGATCGGCTGCACCATTGGTAGTTTGAGCCGTAAGTAACCAAGAACCAGTAAGCCGTGATGTTTTAGAGGAAAGGGCTAAATTGGGTCCTTCTTCATATTTACTGCAAGAGGTCAGAGATGCTGTTGTTAATGCAAAAGTAGCTAGACCGATAAAAAATAGTTTTTTCATAATGTTTCAAGTTTAAACAAATCTAAACAAAGTAGATTATACTTACAACAACATCCTTAATTTTGTGTCATGAAATTTTTAAATAGTTTTTTGTTCATTTTGCTCAGCACATTAGTAGCATGTAATACTAAAGCTCCAACAGCCAAAAATAAATCTGGGGCTCAAAGTGTATGTGCGCCTACACAGGCCAATACAAGCATAAAGATCGGTGTAAAAGGAATGGTTTGCCTGATGGGTTGCGGTAGTTTGATTCGTAAATCGCTTAAGCAAACGTGTGCTGTTGAAAGTGTCAGTATAAATTACATAGACACCTTAATGGAGCAAACAATCATTGTCAAATATGACCGTAAAAAAATAGCACCAAAGCAAATGTTGAGTTTGCTTCAAGAAATAAATGACCATCAATTTGAAGCAAGAGCAATAGGCTCTGCTCAGTCTATTCAATGAAGCTTTACTTCAAACAGTTTGGTGAAGGCAAACCCTTTGTTATATTACATGGATTATTTGGCTTTTCTGATAATTGGCAAAGCCATGCTAAAAAATTGGCTGAATATTTTCAAGTAACATTAGTGGATTTAAGAAATCATGGTCATTCGCCATGGTCTGATGAATTTTCATATGAATTAATGGTCGAAGATCTTCACAATCTTTTTGAAGACTTAAAAATTCACTCACCAATTTTACTCGGACATTCAATGGGTGGGAAACTTGCAATGCATTTTGATCAAAAATTCCCTAAAAGAATTGAAAAATTAATCGTTGTGGATATGGGCGTCAAGGCTTACGCGCCGCATCATGAACATATCTTATCTGCGATTCATGCTATTGATTTGTCTAAATTGAGCGCTCGAAGCCAAGCAGAATCAATTCTTAAAACATTTATTGATTCAGAGGGCGTGAGACAGTTTTTATTAAAAAATTTATACTGGGAACAAAAAGGAATGCTTTCTTGGCGTGTGAATTTTCCTGTACTCGAGGCAAATATGGATAATATATTAAGTGCCGTTCCGTATATAGAATCTTATACGAATACTTTGTTCTTAAGAGGCTTAAGCTCCAATTATATTCTCGACAGTGATTTGTCACAAATAGAGTCTTATTATCCGGATGTTCAATTTATTTCAATTTCAAATGCAGGACATTGGATACATGCCGAAGCACCTGAAGCCTTCTTGGATGCTGTTTTGTCTTTTAGTTTACGTTGAAAAATATTCAATTCATTGAATCACAAAAAAAGGGAGCCAAATTTGACTCCCTTTCATTTTTTTATCGGAAAAATATTATTTGCGTACTGCTAATTTCTTGCTAACAGAAGTTCCGTTTGCCGTAACATTAACCGTATACATTCCGCTATTTAGTTCACTTGTATTAATTTGAACCACTTGCGTTCCGTTCACACCAGTAAGTGATTGCAATGCAACTACTTTACCAGCCATGTCAATTACGCGAATACTTGCATCAGAAGTATTTTTAACGGTGAAAGTAACACTTGTTTGATCTGCTGCAGGATTTGGTGCAACGTCAAAACCAAAATTGTTTTGCGCTGAATTAACTGAAAGTGCAGGATCAAAATTCATGCGAACCATTGGCTGAGATGTGGTATAATACCAAGTTAAATCAGTCATGTCATAGTAAAAACATGTCTGTGCTGGTGAAGGGCCTGCAGTACCAACTACTAGGTCGTTAGTTGCGCCACCATCTCCATTTGAACCTGCCATAATTAAATATGATTCACCTGCATTTAATGGGTAGCTACCTCCTAAGAATGAAAGCGTAACTTCAGCATCAATATCAGAAGCTTGAAGCACATATGGGCCTGATTCATCAACATAGAGGAAGTCTCCAGTTGTTGCATCGATAGAATACAACTTTAAATAGATTTCTGCACCAGCTTCTGCTGCGCTATGAATGTAAACTGATCCACCACCGATAGAGGTATTAGCAAAAATATCAAAGATATTTCCAACTTCGAAGCCCATTCCACCATTGAAAGAACCATTGGTCGCTGTACCATTATCTCTAGAGTACACATATGGATTAACATCAATTGATGCATAGTTAGAAAGGGTGTTATTTGTTGGATCGCCGTCAACAGTACCCATGTCTACTGATCCAGAAACTGAAAGTGTTGCAGTGGTAGTACCAGGAGTAAAATTAGCAGTACATGATAAAGTATCTACAGATCCAACCACAACTGGTGTAGCCGCTGAAGTACCTGTGTATGAACCTGCAGTAGCTGTAAATACAGCATCTGATTGGTCTAGAGCACCAATATTTTCAACCAAACCAGCAAATTCAATTTCTGTGACTTGTGAAGCAGGAACTTGGTAGTAAGCCAAGCGCTCAGCCCAATAACCTGTAGAACCCCAATAAATACTATTCAATTGAAGATCGTTTGCTTCAGGAACGTACAATTCAACGTCATCTACTGCCCAATACCAACCCCAATAGTCGTTGTCGTTGTAGTAGAATTGAACCTTAACTTGAGAAGAACCACCAGCTATGGATGAAATATCTATAATGGTTACTTCAGGATTACCAGAATTTTGATTTGGCGTAAAGTAATCAACTTCGTCAGAAAGTAAAAATTCAGTCCAAGTGGCTCCATCGTCACCAGAAACACGAACACCGCGTGTATCATGCCACCAACGGAAGTTGTTGTTGTATTTCAATTTAACTACACTATATGCTGAACAATCAATTGTGCCGATATTCGTTGCAGTAGTGATAATAGGCGTGCCATCCATATCCATGGTATTGTTTGCATCAGAATTCACAAACAAGAATCCGTTGGAAGCAGTTGGAGACATAAATGGACTTAATGCACCTACAGGAATTGCATTTGGGTCAGTGATGATATGCCATTGTTCAGAGTTAGAACCTGTGCTTGCAATGGTCCAGTTGGCACCACTAGAAAAATCGTCAGACCAGATTGTGGTTGCTTTTGCAACGGCAGATGGTTTTGGCGCAATACTAGAAGCAACTTCAAATGAAGCTCTTTTATCTAGACGTGCCACATTTGAGCTTTTCACCTGCGCATGAAAAGTTCCTGCCGCAATAATGGCAAGAAAGGATACGTAAATTTTTTTCATTGTTTAAATTTTAGATTGTTCTAACAAATATAAGAAAAAAAATGATAAAAGTCTGCCTCAATTTGCCCGTGTAGATAAATGTTCTGCGAGTGCTATTAAATCACTTTTAGATGCACCACAACTCATTTTTTCGAGGGCTGAAAGCGCTTTTTGTTGGTACTGATTCATTTTCTGTTGGCAATAGGACAGTGCTCCTAAATCTCTATATATACGCTTGGCTTTTTCTATTTTAAGCTGAGGGTCTTCTATTTTGGCTAAAGAGCGAAGTGTATTCCGTTGATCATTATTAGCCAAATGCATTGCACTCAAGGAAAGTAGGGTTTTTTTGTTGGCCAAAACGTCACCACCTACTTGTTTACCTACAAGTGTCTGATCGCCAAATAAGTCTAGCAGGTCATCTTGTATTTGGAAGGCCATACCTAAATTCTCACCAAAATTATAAAGAAGCGTCGCATTTTCTTTATCAGCTCCTCCGACAATTGCGCCCATTTGTAACGCGCAACCCAAAAGAACAGAAGTCTTCAAGCGAATCATTTCCAAATACTCGGTTTCATTCACATCATTTCTAGATTCAAAATCCATGTCCATTTGTTGCCCTTCGCAAACTTCTTTTGCTGTCTTATTAAACAATAAAAATAGCTCTTGAAAGATTTGAGGTGGATAATTTGCTAAAAAGTCATATGCCTTGACTAACATTACATCACCTGAAAGAATGGCAATATTTTCATTCCATTTCTTATGAACCGTTGTTTGACCTCTGCGCAAAGGTGCCGCATCCATAATATCATCATGGATCAAAGAAAAATTGTGAAAATACTCTACACACAACGCAACATTTAAAGCTTTTTCAAAGTCTTTATCAAATAATTTACAAGCCATTAAACTTAAAATAGGCCGCATGCGTTTGCCCCCAAGTTGCATGAAATATCGCAATGGGTCATACAAATTGTGGGGTTGCTCAGGAAAACCAACCTGGTTTAGGGCTGTTTGTAAAATACTATTGTATTGGTTGAAATGATTCATTAATTTTTAAGCAATTGGAGTAGATAAGATCCATAACCGCTTTTTACAAGTCCTGAGGCCAAATGTTTGAGTTGGGTTGCATCTATAAAACCGTTTCGAAAAGCAATTTCTTCAATGCAACCAATTTTTAATCCCTGTCGTTGCTCAATTACTTGGACAAATTGCCCTGCTTGCATTAAAGAATTGAAAGTTCCTGTATCTAACCAAGCCGTTCCTCGATCTAAGATGGCAACTTTAAGTTTACCTTTTTTTAAATAAGCGGCATTGATATCTGTAATTTCATATTCCCCACGTTGAGATGGCTTGAGATTTTTAGCAATTTCAATTACGGTATTGTCATAAAAATAGAGCCCTGGAACCGCATAATTGGATTTGGGTACTTTGGGTTTTTCTTCGATTGAAATGGCTTGGTTCTGTGCGTCGAATTCAACTACTCCGTAGCGTTCCGGGTCGCTGACGTGGTAGGCATAAACTACGCCGCCATCTGGGTCATTATTTTCTTTTAACAAGGCATCCATACCAACCCCATAAAAGATATTATCACCTAAAATTAAGGCAACTTTATCTTTACCTATAAAATCTTCTCCAATCACAAAGGCTTGCGCCAAACCATTTGCTACCTCTTGAACGGCATATTGAAATTGACAACCTAGCTGAGTGCCATCGCCGAGCAGTTTTTCGATATTGGGAAGGTCTTGTGGGGTAGAAATGATTAAAATTTCTTTAATCCCCGCACTCATTAGTATTGAAAGGGGGTAGTATATCATAGGTTTGTCGTAAACAGGCATAAGTTGCTTAGAGAAAGCCAATGTCAATGGATGCAGTCTAGTTCCTGATCCTCCTGCCAATATGATTCCTTTCATGATTATATTATTTTCCTAAATTAAAAATAGGAATTGTTATAAGCAAATTAAAGCCAGCGGAAAATGTCGTCAAAAAGCCTCTTTCCCCATGGAGTTGATCCATATTCCTTCTCAATTTTTTGACGCAATTCTTGTATGCTATATATTTTATTTTTTCCAACATTGAGCGCTAGATCCTCTTGTTTTAAATTGACTTGATCAATTTTTTTTGCAAAATAAACAATGCCTCCATCTTCGGTGGCTAAACCAAGAATGGTGCCTGGTAAACCACAAAAGCCTTCTGGTCCAACTGATGGAATTAGCATAGGAGAGTACCAAGCGTACAGACGCGTAGAATCATTTTTTTGATAAATGGCCTTTCTACATTCATAACCGCATATTGTGCGTTTACTTTCTGTAATTTTCCATGTTCGTTTCGGTAAACTATCGGAAACAAATACATTTTGACCAAAAACTGCTAACATCATTAGTTGTTGATTATTTTTTAAATCTTGATAATATGCATTTTTCGTTGTTAACCAGGCCATCTCTTCTGGTTCGTTGCTTGGTACTACTGCAAAATAGGAAGCCGTGTCGTTGAAGAATAAATAAAATTGTTCAACGCGAATTTTGGTGTCTTCATTTATAAAACGCTTCATGCGTTGGTCTGAACCGAATCTTTTTTCAAGGTTGGTTCTACGCTCAAAGGTGATTTTTCCTGAATGAATATAGTCAGTCTGAGCCAAAGCCTGGATGCATAGCACAAAGGCACTAATGCCACATACGAAAATCTTCTTCACGGGTCTTGTTGTTGTTAAATTTGTAGGTAAGGCGCATTAAAAAATATCTCGAAATAATGCGCGTGTAATTGTCAGTGATCATGTTTCCCGAAACAGAGCGTTGTAAGTTGAGGTTTTGATTCAGTAAGTCATTAATAGATAGCCCCAGGATCAAGTTCCCTGTAGAAAGAAAAGCTTTATTAAGTTCTGCATCAATGATCAAGAAGTTTCGGTTAAATGCATCAGCTCTTCCTCGGTTCAAAGTATAGTTGACTTCCCATTTGAATCGCCATTGAGAAGGCATGCGCCAATCACCTACCATGCCGTATAATTGGGTAGAATAGGGTTGATTAGAGAATGAATTAAGGGTTGTAGTTGGCATCACATAGGTATAACTAGTGTTAAGCTCAACATCCAAACTATCTAAGCTGAGTTTGATACCAAAATCACCACTGAGTGTTGCAGTACTCGTTGTGTTGAGTTGATTATTGATAAAGTTGTTGTTCTTAAAGTACGAGGCGTTCATGCTTGGTTCAAATGTGATTTTTCTATTTAAAATGGGATATCCACCCCCGGCATAAATAGTTGCAAACATATTGCCATCTACATTAACTGTTTTAGAAAGGGTTCGGCCAAACTGATCATATGTGGTGCTATTGCCAAAGGCATTTTGAGTAAAAGTAGCATTACCCCCTGACCAAAGATAGCGTCCCGTCATGGCTTGCCAAACGTTTGCATTGAAATTTAGCTGATGTTGATAATTTGGTTTGAGGTCCGGATTTCCTTCTTGAATGCGATTTGGGTTGGTGTTGTCCTGAACAGGCTGTAAATCATTGGCACTTGGTGGTGCAGAGTTTGTGCTGTAGCGGATATTGATCCTTTTGGCCATACTTGGCTTGAATTGATAAGAAAAGTTGGGTAAAAAATTGTAAATGTTTTGATTGATACCTACGCCGGAAAATTGATTGATATTGTCAATTTGGATATTGCGATAACCCAATCCACCTGTAATTCGCTGGTTTTTAAGGAGGTAAGTAAGAATTATAGTTCCGCGTTGTTGAAAACGGTCATTAACAAAATCATTCGTATACAAGCTGTCAATTTCATTGTAAATACCTGAATTATTTGGATTATAGGTATATCGTGCTTGGGTTGACCCACCCATTTCGAGAAAATATTCAGTTGTCAACAACAAATTTTTTCGGAGCGGCTCTGTGTAGGATAAAGTCGTATAGTGTGTTTGGTTGGAATTATCAATGGTTTTTCTCTGATCAAAAAGTGTGTCGAATAATAAGGCAGTTGTATTGGTTGTTAAAGTTCCTTCTGAACTATTTTCACTGTAGCGCAAAATGTACTTGGCCTCAAGTTCGCGGTCTTTTTTACCAAACTTCCGTCTCAATATCGCTTCTGAGTTGCTGCTCAGTCCACTAGAATTATATTGATTGTTCACATTGGTCAGTAGGTAAGAATTAAATCCCTGGTTTCTAAAATCATTAATGGAGGTATTGTTTTGTTCTCCATTGTCGATCTGAAAGTTTGGCTTAATTTCCAATTTAGTTAATGAATCTATATCAATTTGAAGGTTGAAATTAATGCGGTGTGAACCACTCAGTGTGAAATTATTTGTAGAATCTTTGGTGAAATATGAGCTATCTGCAAGAAAATACTGGGTTTGCGAACTAGAATTTGCCTGCAAACGACTGTCGTAGTAGGCATAATTCACACCTAATTTTAATTTTTCATTTAAGCGGTCATTGTAATAAACACCCGTTTTAAGCGTCTGAGGAATTCCCGAATTATTCCCTTTTGAGTCTCTATCCCAGAAATTGAGTCCACTTGCATTTCTTTCGTTATCTAACCCAAATTTATTCATATCCCCAAATCCAAAACTTGATTTTGGTGTGTTTGAAGCCAACATAAAAACCGATATTTTTTGAGTTTTGTCAAATTTATTATAGAGCAATTCAGATTCGTAGAATGCCTCATCAAGCGCTCCTTGATTGAAATCTGAAGCTACAGCGGTTTTGCCAAAGTATCCTCTTTTTGCTTCCTCTTTGAGTTTGAGATCGAGTACTTGTATTTTATCGTCTTCACCAACTGCAGCATCTTCGTTTTTCTTTTCATAAACTTGAACAGACTCGACGCCTTTAGCAGCCAGGTTTTTTGTAGCTATGGTTGGATCAGAACCAAAAAATTCGTCTCCGTCAACAAGCACTTGACTTATCTCTTTTCCTTGCGAAGTTATACTGCCATCATCTTCTACCTTTATACCTGGAAGTTTTTTAAGAAGGTCTTCTACAACGGCATTTTCGGCAACTTTAAATGAATCGGCCACATAAATGAGCGTATCTCCACTGAAGTAGATGGAATTTCGATTTCTCGTAACCACTACATCCTTCACATCTTGAACTTTGGGATAAAGTCGAATGTCGGGCAGCTCAAAAATGTTTTTCTTAGTGGAACCCATCAAGTAAATGCTTCTTGAAGTCCAATTGCTATGCTCAATGATGAGCTGGAATGAATCTAGCGGTAGGTTTTTAAATTCGAACAGCCCGTCCTTGCTACTGCGCGTAAACTGAACCAAAACTGAATCGCGTAAATGTATTGCCATGATGCTTGCTTGGGCAACCGCAACATTGCCCGAACTATCAACTAAGCGCCCGGAAATCTCCATTTTTTGACTAAAAAATGAAAAACAATTCGCAATAAATAAAGTGAAGAAAAGGAGATTTTTCATGAAATAAAGGTCAGTTTATAGATTATAAGACGGCCATTACTAAAAAATGTTGCATTACTTTTTTTCAATAGCTAATAAAACTTGAAATTGATACCCATTTGGATCAATTATTTGTTGGTGTTGCAATAAAAATTTTTGATTTTTTAAAGCTTTAGAATTTCCCTGCAATAACTTATTCAAATTCTCTTCAGGCTCAAAGGCAAGATTGGTTGAAAATGTTTGATTGCCAAATTGAACAAACTTTTTATCCAAAGCTTCGTCAAAACCCTGAAAATATAATTCAAACTGCCCTTCCTGATTGTGTATATCATTTATTAGTAGCATGTTTTGTTCAATTTGCTCATGCAATTCTTTGGAAATGTCAATTAAATTAAAGGCCACTTCATTTTTTTGCATTAATTCTTCTGGTTTAAAGAATCTTGTGTAGGCATTTATCGGAATTTGTTCGGTATTGTAAAATACAACGGACTCTTCAAGTTGATTTTTTTGTGCACTTGGGTTAGAGATTTCTATGCGCACCATGCTCAGTACTTCTTTAAGAAAATAATAGGTAAAAATTGTTTGTCGTCCGTCTGTATCATTCTTTTCTATGGTAGCCTTTACTGTTTCGCCATTTTTATCTAAAAAAGCTACGGATGTTAAAGTATAACCAGATTGATGAGTAAACAACAAAGAAGTGATTTGTTCTAATTCTTGACTAGAATCAATCATCTGCTGGTAATTGATAAAAGTACCAATTCCCTTAAAGGTTGGATTAAAAATATATGGACCTACTTGGGTGGTTTCAGTTTTATTATTTTCAGTGCATGAAAATAAACCTACAAGCAGCAAGAAGAATAAGACTTTTTTTATCACGACACGAAATTACTAATTTTGAAGGATGTCTGCCATTTTATGCATAGATTTCGGACTTAAGCGTTGTGGTATTGCTACAAGTGATAGTGATCGAATAATTGCGAGCCCTGTTGCCACCATACCAACAGAACAAATAGAAGCATGGTTGGAAGTTGAGCTACCAAAGCGTAAAATTACTGAGATATTACTTGGATACCCCACAAGACTTGACGGTTCTGACACGCATATTACCGAAAATGTACGCTTATTTAAACTCAGATTAGCAAGTCTTTTTCCACATTTAAAATTAACCTTAATCGACGAGCGTTTTTCTTCAAAAATGGCAAGTGCAGCTATACATCAAATGGGTCATAAAAAAAAGAAACATGAAAAAGGGTTGGTCGATCAAGTTGCCGCTGCTTTGATTTTGCAAGAATACTTGAGTCTATGCTAATCCTTGTTAAATTTGCACCATGATATTACCCATAGTTGCCTTTGGAGATCCTGTTTTAAAAAAGGAAGCAGAAGAAATTGATGCAAATTTTGCAGACCTTTCTCAGCTAATTTCCGATATGTTTGAGACAATGTATCAAGCAAAAGGAGTTGGTTTGGCTGCTCCACAAATTGGTAAAAGCATCCGACTTTTTATTGTGGATGGCAGTCCGTTTGCCGATGACCCAGATGATGAACCCGATCCAAAGGCAAAAGGAATAGAAAATTTTAAAAAAGTATTTATCAATCCTATCATTGAAGAGCAAGCTGGTGCAGAATGGGCATTTCAAGAAGGTTGTTTATCAATACCTGGAATACGCGAAAACGTTTCTAGAAAGGAGCGTATTTTAGTTTCGTACTATGATGAGCGGTGGCAGTTAAAGGAAGAGTGGTTTGAAGGATATGCAGCGCGTATCATTCAACATGAATACGATCACGTTGAAGGGATTTTATTCACAGATCATTTAAGCCCGCTCAAGAAAAAACTTTTATTGAAAAGGCTTGGGAATATAAGTCAAGGCGCCATTTCTGTTGACTACAAAATGAGTTTTCCCAGTGCCAAAAAAAATCGCAAACCATAACAAGACGCATGAAAAACATTGCATTAATTTTTCTTAGTTCAATTTTATTACTTTTTTCCTGTAATAATGATTCTAGCTCCAATTTGGCTGCCTCAAATGCTGATAAAAAGCAACTACAACAACGGATAAAATCCTATGAGGATTCACTTTCATCGTTGCAATCAGACCAACAAAAAGTATCGCAAATTACGAGTTTGACACAAATTGAATATATCAACAGGCTAAAAGCATACATAAAGGCCTTTCCCAATGACATTTATAGTGCAGATTGTATGTTTAAAATTCATATGGTCTATGACAATTTACGTGCACCTTTGGATGCTCGGGCATATGCAGATACTTTATTGACGCGTTTTCCAAATTTCAAAAATCGAAAAATTGTACTAGAAAGTCTTGGAAGTTCTTATGATATTAACTCGCCAAGAGATACTTCCAAAGTACGCTATTACTATGAGTTGTTACTCAAGGAACCAGGGATCTCTAGTGAGCAAAAAAAAGATATTCGCGCAAGGTTAGCCAAATTAAATTTGAGCTTCGAGCAATACATTCTTCAAGTTAATTAATCAAGGCACCTAAGGCCTTATAGTCGTCAAAAAAATCTGGATAAGACTTTTTAACGCACATTGGCACATCAATATTTTGACCATTTTTATTTAAGAGTGCAGCAATGGCTCCGGCCATGGCAATTCTGTGGTCGTTTTTTGTTTGTACCATTGCATCTTTAATGTATTGCTTACCATGGATTTGTATCGAGTCATCAATAATTAAATAATCGACACCCCATTGATTTAATGCTTGCTGCATAGCAAGCAGTCGGTTTGATTCTTTATTTAGTAAACGGCCTATTCCTTTTATTTCACTCATAGATGTTGCTGCGCAGGCCAAAACAACGAGTATTGGAAATAAGTCAGGGCAATCGCTGCAATCAAAATTAAAACCATTTCGACACCTCGTTGATTCGATGTGTAAGAGACCAGAATCCCAATAAATATTTGCACCAAATTGTTCTAGCACTCCAAGAATTTGAATATCTGGTTGTAAACTATTTTGATTCAAGCCCAAAAGTGTAATTTTCCCTTTTATAGCCGCCCCTACACAAAACGCCGCCATACTACTCCAATCACCTTCTACTTTTAATTTTTGCAATTCTAGTTCTTGTTTTCCTATAAATTCAAAATAATCACCCTTTCTTTTATATTTAAATCCAGCTTGGGTTAAAACCTTTAAACTAAGTTCAAAATAGGGCCTGCTTTTTAAATTATTAAGCTTTATTTTCCAATTTCCAGGGGTGCATACTGCTAAAAAAAAGAGTCCTGAAACATGTTGTGAACCTTCACTACCATCTACTTCCAAATGCATGTTTTTAATCTCACCTTTAATTTCAATCGGTAAGCGAAGATCTTGATGGCCTACATTTAATCCGAGTTGTTCGAGCAACTGAATTGTAGATTTTTGATTTCGGTTTTGCAAAGTGCCGCTTCCTGTTATTTGAAAGTTTGAACTAAAATTTAAGCCTACAAAGGATAAGGTACGAAATGCAAAACCACTTTCAGCGACATCTATAGTGCATGGTTTTAAAGCTTTGTCTATTTTGTTTTGATTCAATTGATTCAATGCAACCTTCATAGAAGTCGTATCGTTGTCTAAACCCAGATTTTCTATTTGAGATTGTTTAGCACTGAGCGCTGAAATTAATAGAAGGCGCTGACCATGGCTTTTTGATGGAGGTGCTTTAATGATACCATTTAAAGAATCAACCTTAATGTGCATGATTTTCTTTTATGACTTCCAATTGAATTCTCAATGATTCTTCGTGGAGCATTTTAATATATTGTTCAATAAACTCTTGAGATAATCCTGACAGTGCTGCTCTTTGCATCATTATTCTTTTTGTTTCTTCCCATCGTTCAACTTGTAATATTGTAGAATTATGTGTGCGTTTAAGCAATCCAATTTGAAGGGAGAGCTCCATTCTTTCCACTAAAAGGTCGAATAATGAATGGTCTACAAGGCTTAGTTTTTTTCTAAGGTCTTTTAGGAGGCTTTGCAGCTTGTCGTTATTTGATCTTGGTTTTAGGCGCTCCAATAATTCAACTAGGTCCCTAGGACTAATTTGTTGTTTGGCATCCGTTAAGGCCTCTTTTGGGTTAAAATGGGATTCTATCATTAC
The DNA here is from genome assembly GCA_030830785.1 of Crocinitomicaceae bacterium. GTDB lineage: Bacteria > Bacteroidota > Bacteroidia > Flavobacteriales_D > Crocinitomicaceae > UBA952. The sequence goes on along the minus strand of JAURMI010000015.1, from coordinate 28,601 downwards.
ACCATTATAATCTAGATCAATTGCTTGTTGTGTGAGCGGACCAATTAGTGCAGATCTACCGCCAATATGCGAGGGATCCATAAGTAATGGTAAATCAGGACGCGCTTCTTTAAAGTCTATAGCAATTTGCCAATGAGGGTTATTTCGATATTTAGTTTTCTGATAAACAGAAAAACCGCGGTGTATCACTCCAATCACATTTATAAAATGGCGTTCGAGCCGCTCTATAGCCCCAAGCCAAAGGTTTAGGTCGGGATTGATCGGATTTTTAACCATAACTGGAATACCAGTGCTTTGTAGCGCTTCAGCGAGTTCTTGAATTGTAAAAGGATTGACTGTTGAGCGCGCACCAATCCAAACCATATCAAGCCGATGTTCAACTGCGGCCTTGACATGTTCGGCCGTTGCTACTTCAGTACAAATTTTGAAACCATATTTTTCTCTCACTTCTTGAAGCCAAAGTAACCCTTCGTTGCCTATGCCTTCAAATGCACCAGGTTGGGAGCGTGGTTTCCAAATTCCGGCCCTAAAATAATTTAGCGGGAGGTTTTTAAAACCCTCCGCCGTTTGAAATAATTGTTCTCTCGATTCGGCCGAACAAGGCCCTGCAATGAGGCATTGAAAAAGATCGGCATGCATCCTTAAATTATTTTGCGTAATTAACAGCGCGTTTTTCTCTGATTACGGTTACTTTAACTTGTCCAGGATAGGTCATTTCGGTCTGAATTCGCTGCGAAATCGTAAACGAAAGTTCTTCTGCTTTTTGATCGCTAACCTTTTCGGCTTCGACCAATACGCGTAATTCACGACCTGCCTGAATGGCATATGCACTTGCGACACCCTCATAGGAAAGTGCTAAATTTTCAAGTTCCTTTATACGCTTTATATACGCTTCTACAATTTCTCTGCGCGCTCCGGGGCGTGCTCCAGAAATCGCATCACAGACTTGCACAATTGGCGAAATAAGCGTGGTCATTTCAATTTCATCATGGTGGGCTCCAATGGCATTAAGCACTTCTGCCTTTTCACCAAATTTTTCTGCCATTTTCATTCCAAGAATCGCATGAGGTAATTCTGGTTCTTCGTCCGGAACTTTACCAATATCGTGAAGTAAACCTGCACGTTTGGCAATTTTCACATTTAATCCTAATTCGGCTGCCATGATAGCACAAAGATTGGCCACTTCTCGAGAGTGTTGCAATAGGTTTTGGCCATAAGATGAACGAAATTTCATTCGGCCAACCATGCGCATAAGTTCAGGGTGTAAACCATGAATTCCTAAATCAATACAGGTGCGTCTTCCTGTTTCTGCTATTTCTTCATCGAGTTGCTTGCGAGTCTTAGAAACAACTTCTTCAATTCGTGCTGGGTGAATCCGGCCATCAGACACCAATTGGTGTAAGCTTAAACGCGCAATCTCTCTGCGTACGGGATCAAAACATGATAAGATGATTGCTTCTGGAGTATCATCAACAATGATTTCAACACCGGTAGCTGCTTCTAAGGCTCTAATATTTCTACCCTCGCGGCCAATGATTCTTCCTTTAACTTCGTCAGACTCAATATTAAATACAGAAACTGCATTCTCTATTGCTTGTTCTGTTGCTACACGTTGTATACTTTGAATTACTATTTTACGTGCCTCTTTGTTGGCATTAAGCTTAGCTTCTTCTGTTATCTCCTTGATGGTTGCCATGGCTGCAGTTCGCGCTTCGTCTGTGAGTGCCTGCATTAAATGCTTTTTTGCATCTTCAGGTGCAAGTTGGGCAATTTTAGATAATTCAGCAATTTGTTTTTGATGAATTTTGTCGAGCTCCTGGGTACGCACCTCTATAATACTTACTTTAGATTGGTAATCGGTCTGTACTTTTTCTAGTTCCTTTTCTTTTCTACCAATTTCTTCTAATTTTTGATTCAGTGTTTTTTCTTTTGAGCGAAAGCGATCTTCATTTGACTGCATGCGTCTTTCTCGATCTTTGATTACTTCTTCATGTTCTTCTTTTTGTTTCAAGAAGCGTTCTTTTGCTTGTAATGCTCTTTCTTTTTGGATGGTTTCGGCTTTGATTTCGGCATCTTTAATAATGCGTTGTGCATTGTTTTTAAAGATTGTTTTTTGAGCAAAAATTCCTGCTACTCCGCCGCCAACTGATCCAATTATAATCCATAATAAATCCATTCTACTTCAATTTGTAGCCGATTGAGATTACGCAAAATGAGAGGAATTATTGAATGTTGTCCAAGTCTTGTCTTAGCGCTTCTAATGCCGTTTCGATATCGGTGAAATCAGGCGCCTTTTCAACAGGTTTGGCTTCGGCTTTCGCTTTTGTTAGCAGTTGCAATGCCGACATTGCCAATAGATCTTGGTTATCATTTACTGCATAGTTTTTTCTAAGCAAGTCAATGGCTTTATTCACTTCAGCGGCTGCATAGTGAACAGCTTCTACCTCAGATTCAGGTACATTGAGTGGGTAGGTGCGACCGGCAATATTAATTTTAAGCGCTATTTTACTCATTTAACTTTGCTTAAGCTTTTCTATACAGAATTCAATTTCCTTCACAAGTGCGTCAATTTGCGCTGCGTTGCGACTATTCACAACAACGGGCGACTCTTCGACTTTGTTATTTGTCTCTGTCAATGACGTTTTAAGCTCTTCAATTTGTTCTTTTAACTGAGCAACTTGAATTTGTTCTTCATTGAAAAGCGTTTCAAGTTTTTGCTTTTCTTCTAAAAGGGACTGGTGTGCTGAACGTTCATTCTGCAAGTCTGATGCAAGTTGCATGCTGCGTGAACGTATATCGGCAAGAAGCGTATTGAGCTTTTCGGTCATTTTAAACTTCGACTTTGTACAAAGTTAACAAGCATTCGAATATATACTACAAAATGGTGTGTGATTTTCTGATTTTTCTAATTCATTTTAATAGAATTCCATTTGCACCCTTCAAATAAATTGGGTTAGCGTAGGCTAAGTCTTCGAATTTTCTTGAATTGTATGCTTCATATGCAAATTGAACTTGATATTTTGCGGATAATTTTTCATCTATCCACAATAAATCGCTGTTTTTCCAAAAACTTTTAGCTTTGAAATTAGCATCACCAACAACGATAGCCTTATCAGCTGGATTTATATCAGAATTATCGAGCAAGACACTTGCTAATTCCCTTAAAGTTTCGCCTTTTGAATTAAATACCTCCATATAAACTTCGTTTCGACGCGCATCGAGTAGCCCAATTATATTTTTATTACTTAGATCAGCATTGGCGCTTGCAATTTCAAATAGAATTTTGTGCGTGGCAATTGCTATAAGCGGAATACCCAAGGCAAAACACAAACCTTTTGCCGTGGAAAGTCCAATGCGCAATCCTGTATATGAACCTGGGCCCGCACTAAAACTTATGGCTTTTAAATTTTCAAGCAATTCGTCTTCTGACGCTAAAAGATCTTGAATCATTAGCGTTAATGACTCTCCGTGAATAAAATTGTCTTCCTCTCTATCAATATAAGCCTTTAAAGTTGCATTTTGAGATAGAGCAACACTACATATTTTTGAGCTCGTTTCAATATGTAATATTAAACTCATTTACATTCGAACTTAAATCCTACACCGTGAACATTGTTAATGCTAATATTTGGATCCTCTTTAAGGTATTTGCGTAATTTGGTGATAAAGACATCGAGGCTTCTACCAACAAAATAGTCATCTTGTCCCCAGACTGAATTCAATATCACATCACGTGGAATGAGTTGATTTTTAAATTTGTAGAGTGTTCGTAGAATCATAGCCTCTTTCTTGGTAAGTGTTAGCATCTGAGTGGGAGATTGTAAGGTAAAATTCTCAATATCAAAAGCGTATAAACCAATTTCAAGTACTTTAATCTCGGGCTGGTCTGGTTTTAAATTTATACGTTTGAGTAATGCTTTTACACGCAATTGCAGTTCTTCAGCGCTAAATGGCTTTGTAAGATAGTCGTCAGCACCCGCATTGAAACCTTCTATTTTGTCTGCAGTCTGACTCCTGGCCGACAAGAATAAAATTGGTATTTCCGAGTTTTGTTTGCGTATATCTCGTGCTAAAGTAAATCCATCTTTAACGGGTAACATTACATCAAAAATACAGAGGTGATAAGTTTCCTCTTGAAACCGTCGCAAGGCTTCAGCACCGTTTTCACAAAGCGAAACAGAATAACCATCAGCTCTTAGCTGATCAGAGACAACAATACCAAGACTGATATCGTCTTCAACCATTAGAATTTTGATTTTCATAAGCGTCTAAAAAAGCCAAGAGCCTTGGTAATCCAAAGCTCTTGACTATTAACCTAAACCTACTACTAGTGTTACAAAGATAAGCGTTATTATTATTTTTAGTTACATTGACCTTGTTAATTTTTTGCTAATTTTTTTTCATGCGTTTTTTTAAACGCCTAGAATTTCTAAATTTATCGAATGGATAAGGCGCACATTCTCATCGTAGACGACGAAGAAGACATACGCGTCTTATTGAAATACAATTTAGAAAAAGCAGGCTACAGAGTGAGTGTTGCCAATAATGGCCTAGCTTGCATCGATTTAATTCAAAAAGAGAAACCGCACTTAATTTTACTCGATGTTATGATGCCAAATTTGGATGGCATTGAGGTATGCGAACGCATTAAATCAAATACCGATAACGACGACATCCTTATTTGTTTTTTGACGGCGCGAAATGAAGATTATAGCCAAATTGCTGGGCTTGATGCTGGAGCAGACGATTATATCTCAAAACCTATTAAAACCAAAGTTTTGTTTTCTCGAATTGAGGCCATGCTTAGAAGAAGTAGGCATGCTCAAAAACGAATTGAAAATTTATCAGGATTTAAAATTAATCGGGAGAAATATTTAATAGAGAAAGGCCAAAATGAAATTCAATTGCCTCGAAAAGAATTCGAATTGCTCGCCTTGTTGGCTTCAAAACCAAATCATGTATTTAATAGAGAACAAATACTCGAAAAGGTATGGGGCACCGACATCATTGTTGGAGATAGAACTATCGATGTCCATATTCGTAAAATCCGGGAAAAAATAGGTGACCAATATATTTCAACAATTAAAGGAATTGGCTATAAATTCAATGATTAATTTTTTGGTCCGATATTTGTTTTAATAATTTTAAATTAATTCTGATGAAAAATTTTACGCTTATTATTTTATCAATGCTAGGTGTAATTCCTTATTTGACTGCTCAGTCTTCAAGCAGCGCATTTGCACCTATAGCCGAGCATTTAGAGCGCTGGGATAATGTTCGAGGGCCTTGGCTAGCCAATTCAATAGTGGCCTTGGCTGAACATCGAGAAATTCCCGATCGTACTTTCCCCGAAGATTTCACACCTTATGAATTACTGAGTATGATACCTTCCAAAGAACGACAAGATTTGCAACAAATGATTATTGAGAATCAAAATGTCGCCGCCTCGAATGGATCTGCTCAATCTGATTTTACTCTTTTTAGTGCGATGCTTCAACACACTTTTTGCAGGTACACTTACGGCAGATCATTTGGAGACCCACACCTTAAATCCTATGACCGCGCCTCTTATTCATTTCAAACGGTAGGAGAATTTATTTTAACTAAAAAAACAGATGGTTTATTTGAAGTACAAACGAGGCAGCGTGCTCAGGACGAAAATTTTTCGTTGAATTCTGCAGTTGCAATGAATGTAGCCGGAGATAGGCTATGTTTTTATGCTGCTGACAAACCAGATGAATTTAAGCAAACGCCTTTAAGGCTTAATGGACAACCCATTCAATTGCAAGGTAGGAGTTATTACTTGCCTCATGGTGGAGTAATCCGTTTGGACGGACGTAATTATACAATTTCATGGCCAACAGGTGAAACCACAGTTATAGATGTTCGAAGCGCCGGAGTTCGTGGTTTTGTAAATGTAACGGTTGGAGTTTTTGATTGTGACCGCAATCAGTTTGAAGGCCTGTATGGCAACAATAACGGTTTTGCCGATGATGATTTTAATAGCAGAAGTAGCATGCCAAGACCAAATAATATTGCAGCACTTTCTATAGCTTCGGCCTATGCTTTTGATAATCCTAATGCGGCACAGCTAAACAACTTAGCTGAACAAGAGTTCAATGCCTATATGGCTAAGAATTTTGCCGAGGATTGGCGCGTTACCGACTTAACTACGCTATTTGATTACCGCCCAGGAAATACAACCGCTTCATATACAGACAGAAGCTTCCCAAGAGTATATATGAACCTTTCTCAAATGAATGCTCAAAGTAGAGAGCAAGCGCGTCAGCAATGTTTGCAAATGGGTGTGCCTTCCGATGAAATGGGGGGCTGTATATACGATCAAGGCTATCTAAATATTGGTCCCAATCTACCTCCAATTCCTAATATTCCCAACCCAAACACGACGGTGCTAGGAAAGGTAGAGCGCCCTGCATTAAATAATAATAACCATCAGTTTTCTGAAGGTAAGTACCCTACTGATGGGCCTCAAACTATTGATACCAAACCTAACAATACTGAAAAACCTCAAGTTTCTAGTAAAGAAGATAATGTTGTTAAACCCTCTACTGAACCCAGCTCTAGGCCAAATGCAACATTTGAGAAATCGCCTAATGTACCATCGACACCTAGACCTTCATACACAAAGCCATCCACTCCGAGGCCATCGACTCCAAAGCCATCAATTCCAGCTAGCCCAAAACCGTCGATTCCTTCTACCCCTAAACCAACGGTACCTACAGTAAGAATAGGGAAGGGATAATTAAAATATATTTATGCTTAAATCCAAAAGGGCCCGCATGCGGGCCCTTTTCTTTGGAGAGCGTTTCAAGTTTTGAACGCCTATTGATACATTTTTAAAAAGGGTAGTACTTTGCCATTAACATTCAAGAAATAAGATCCATTATCTAATTGTTTAATGTCAATTTGCTTTTCTAAACAGCCATGCTGAATACATTTACCGGTAAAATCAAAAATTTGATAAGTGCCCGAATCCAATCCAATTAAAGTTAAGTAGTCTTGAGCAGGGTTCGGGGAGATCTGGATCGATAATGTTGGTTCGGCTGTGATCCCTGCGCTTTGCACGTCGAACTGTGAAATAATTTGATAATACAAAGGAGTCGACTTGATAGGGCAATATACTTGTAGTACCAAATTATAGGTACCTACTGCTCCTGGAACGTAAAAAGTGTAATTTACATAGGTAAAAGCGCCAGAGGTGTCAACCAAATACCAGGTTGTATACAAACTATCTTGATTGGCAGGGTTGTTACCAAAGGTAGCGGTTACCATATATGCAGTATCGAGCATTGAAAGCTCAATATCGCAGTTATAAACCCAATTCGAGAGCAAGGTTCCAGTAATATTTGCTCCTGTAGCTAGGTTGCCTATGACATTTATTGAATCAAAATTGCCATTGTTATACCCTACAAATTCCGAAATATTTACCGAGCAGCCCATCGCATCTGTAATGGTGGCATCATATGACCCTGAACATAAATTCGAGATGGTGTAGGTAGTGGCAGCATTGGACCAACTCACCATAAATGGAGATGTACCGCTATTCATTAATGCTGTTAATTCACCATCGCATACTCCGGGTGCACTGCAGTCGGTGACTGCTACACTCGCCGAAAAACCAGCACAAGGGTTGGTATTGGTCGTGTCGTAGTATATGGCTTGCGAGGCACTTGTTGTGCAACCATTGGCATCAGTTATATTAACAGTGTAATTACCGGTGCAGAGATTATATAGCGAAGACGCCATAGATAAAGTACTCCACCAATAAGTGTAAGGTGCTGTACCGCCACTCGCAATGGCCGATACCCAACCGTCGCAGGTCGTAGGCCCGCTTATTAATCCATAGGCGATGGTAGTCGTGAAACCTGAACAAGGATTTGGAGTGCCCACCCCTATAGTGAAAGGGGATGTCATAGTTACACCATTACCAGTTGTAATTACAGTGTAATTACCTGGACAAAGATTGCCAATATAGGTGCCACCAGATTGAATGAGTACGCCATTCAAATACCAATCAATAGTGGTCATTGGGTTATTTAATGAATCTAGACTTGCTGAGCCATCGCAAAGGGTTGGAGCACTGCAATCTACAACATTTACAGTCAAAACAAATTGAGCCTTGGTATTATTGTAGCTCAAAATTGATATACAAACCAATAAGAAAGGTAAAAGATGCTTCATTTTAAAAGAATTAAATTTTTTTTCAAGACGTAAAATTCTTAAATAAGTTGCTTGTATTGGACAAAATGGAATGACTAAATTTGAATTATGAAAAAGCTATTTATTTCAGGTCTTTTACTAGGCTCAATGTTCAATTTAAATGCTCAAAGTATTAAAGCTCCGAAAATCGTTGTCGGTATAGTCATTGATCAAATGTGTTATGATTATCTCTACAGATTCAATCATGTTTTTACAACTGGAGGTTTTAATCGATTAATGAATAAAGGCACCAATTGCCGCAATACGCAATACAACTATGTGCCCACTTATACCGCCCCAGGTCATGCCTCTATATATACTGGAACAATGCCATCGAATCATGGTATTATTGGTAATGACTGGTATAATCGGTCAAAAAAAATGTCATTTACAAGTGTTTATGACGAGCGATACAAAACAATTGGTAGTGCTACCGGTGGGCAAGCTTCGCCAATGAATTTACTTACCTACACCATTACAGATCAACTCAAAATGGCTTGGCCACAATCCAAGGTCATTTCAATTTCAATTAAAGATAGAGGAGCAATTTTACCCGGAGGGCATTTATCCGATGGCACCTTTTGGTATGATTACAATTCCGGTGATTTTGTAACGAGTTCCTTTTATGGGAAGGATCAGTTGCCAAAGTGGGTTGAATCTTTTAATTCGCGATTTGATCCAGCCAAAGATTTAAGGCCATGGCGTCTACTTTTGCCACAAAGCACCTATAAATTGGCTGACGAAAGCCCTTATGAAGTGGTTTTAAGTGGCAAAACAAGTGCTACGTTTCCATATGATTTTCCTGCAATGATTGAGGCAGGAGCCAATGCCAATTCACTTTTTACAATTTCTCCCCAAGCCAATGAGAAGCTTACAGACCTTGCCATTTCGGCATTAGAAAATGAAGATCTAGGGAAAGACCAATTCACAGATTTTCTCTGTATTTCATATTCCACACCAGATATTGCCGGCCACGCTTTTGGTCCTTATTCGCGAGAAATGGAAGATATGTATGCACGTCTCGATAGGGAATTACAGCGCTTATTTTCAAGCTTAGAAACACGTTTTGGAAAGGATAATTTTATTCTTTTTCTTACAGCTGATCACGCGGTAGTTCCTGTGCCTGAAATGTTAGTAAAAATGAATCTTCCAGGTGGTTATTTTTTTACTAATGATCGTTTGCAGGTGCTTCGAGATGATTTTATTATGGCTTACAACGCAGATTTATTGGAGTTTGAAATCAATCAAAATATTTATTTAGATTTAAAAAAGATCGACTCTTTACATTTAGATGTAGATCAAGTAGCAGAATTCACTGCCAATGAATTGCAAAAGTGGCCAGAAATAAAAACAGTTCTTACAAAAAAACAATTGATGTCTGGGGCTCCAAGAACGGATTATTGGGGTGAATTATTGCAAAATGGATTTGATCGACAGCGCAGTGGCGAAGTAATCTTTTTATTGCAACCTGGGTATTTATCGAAAGAAGAAGATCTGCCCGTTGCACATTTAGGCACTTCACATGGATCGGCATTTAACTATGATACACATGTTCCTTTGCTTTGGTATGGGAAGGGGATTCCTCAAGGATTAGATTTGTATTCACCTATTCAAATAACCGATATTTCGGCTACTTTAGTGCACATGCTAAATTTACAAAGACCTGGTTCCATGACTGGGGCTCCTATATTGCCTATATTGCCAATTAAAAAATGACGCTTTCTCAAGATTTCTTTTTAGCCCATTTAGCTCAAACCAGTCCATTTCCATTTCTTTTAGAAATTGACCGCGCTGATGGGTCATACATCTATGACAAGAAAGGCAAGGCCTATTTAGACATGATTGCCGGGGTTGCTGTTAATAACATTGGTCATCGGCATCCAAAGGTGATTGAAGCATTGAAAACTCAATTAGAAAAGCATCTTCATGTTATGGTTTATGGAGAGTTTATTCAAGATGCCCAACAAGCTTTGGTGCGGCAACTTCTCCAAGTGCTACCGCCAGCACTCGATGGTGTCTATGTAGTCAATTCCGGCACTGAGGCTATTGAGGCAGCGCTAAAGTTGGCCAAAAGAACAACGGGCAGAACAGAACTCGTTTCATTCAAAGGGAGCTATCATGGCAGCACCCATGGTGCAATGAGTGTATCGGCCAATGAAGAAAAAAAAATTGCTTTTCGACCACTATTGCCTGATGTTCGTTTTTTACCCTTTGATCAAAAGGAATCTTTATCCCAAATTACGACCCGAACTGCTGGTGTAATCATAGAGACGATTCAGGGTGATGCGGGCGTACGTCGTCCTTCAATAGAATTTATGCAAGCTTTAAGGAAGCGTTGTAGTGAAGTTGGTGCCTTACTTATCTTAGATGAAATTCAATGTGGTATGGGCCGCACTGGCCGCATTTTTGCCTTTGAGCACTTTAATGTAGTACCGGATATTCTTACTTTAGGGAAAGGCCTAGGCGGTGGCATGCCGATTGGTGCTTTAATTTCATCACAACAAAAACTAAAGCTTTTTACGCATGACCCAATGCTTGGACACATCACGACTTTTGGTGGGCATCCGATGGGTTGCGCAGCAGCAGCAGCGACCATTGATGTCTTACGAACCCAAATTGATTGGACAGAATTAGAGGCCAATTGTGCACTTTTTGAACAACAAATCTCAGGCCATAAAGAAGTAGTTGCCCATAGAAGAGTTGGAGCCATGTTTGCATTTGACTTGAATTCAGCTTCTCAGGTGGCTCAAGTTGTAGAATATTGTTTGCAGCATGGATTAATAACGTTTTGGTTTTTGTCGCATCCCTATAGTTTTAGACTCTCTCCACCATTAAATTTGAGTAAAACAGATTGGGACCTTGCCTCTCAAATTATAATTTCAGCATTAGATAGTTTATAAATATCAATTTCTTTTGCAATCCCTTATCTTTGTGCTTTATTTTTTAATATGAAGGTTACAGACCACTTGGCTCAGGCAAAAGACACCTTGTTTTCATTTGAGATATTGCCTCCACTAAAAGGTAAAAGTATTGCTTCAATATATGAAGGAATCGATCCTTTAATGGAATTCCAGCCTAAATTTATCAATGTAACGTATCATCGCGAAGAGTTTGTTTACATAGAACGCGAACACGGATTGTTGGAAAAAAAAGCGGTTCGTAAGCGTCCAGGTACTGTAGGAATTTGTGCGGCAATCATGAATAAATATGATGTCGATGCAATTCCTCATCTAATTTGTGGAGGCTTTAGTAAAGAAGAAACTGAAAATGCGCTGATTGATCTTCATTTTTTAGGCATAGACAATGTCTTAGCACTGAGAGGTGACGCCGTTAAATCTGAGAGTAATTTTAGACCTCATCCAGAAGGCCATGCATTTGCGGTAGATTTGATTGAACAAATTCACCGTATGAATGAAGGAAATTATTTTACCGAAGGTCAAGGTCAAGATCCAACCAATTTTTGCATTGGTGCAGCTTCTTACCCGGAAAAACACTTTGAGGCAATGAACCTTGAAACTGATTTACAATTTTTGAAAGCCAAGGTAGATGCGGGTGCAACTTATTTGGTTACGCAAATGTTTTTTGACAATAAAAAGTTTTTTGATTTTGTTGCAGCTTGTAGAGCAGCAGATATCACGGTGCCTATCATCCCGGGATTAAAACCAATTAAAACCTTGGCGCATATTAATTTCTTGCCGAAGTTTTTTCATATAGACTATCCAACAGAATTGTCATCTGAATTACTCAAATGCAAAACCAATGCCGCTGTTACTGCTTTAGGAATTGAATGGGGAATAGCCCAATCAAAAGAACTCAAAAAAGCGGGTGTTCCATGCATTCATTATTATACCATGTCTAATTCATCTTCTGTAAGTCAAATTGCTAAAGAAGTATTTTAAATTGCTTATGAAACATTCCATATTTTTAATAATGCTAGGGTATGCAATGGGATTTAAATCTCAGGGCATCAAACTTACCAACGCCGTCATCATTTCACAATTTGAAAATCAAGAAGACCGCTTTGCTATGCAAGGGCTTTTTGCAGATATTTTTCAGCAACAACATATAAAAACCTTACCTGTAATGAATATTTTAAAGGAAGGCGAAGATTTAAAAAATTTAATGTCTGACTCAATTCAAAAAATAATTAATCAAAAGGGGTTTGATACATACTTTGTTGTAAATGTGCGCGGATATGATAGAACTTTCAAGCCTAGCTTAGATGCGCAAACATTCAGCGAACTCATTGAAACCACGAGCATTTATAAGATTTATCGAGATGAAGCGACCTCAGTTTCGTTTGAATTTTCGGTATATAAAGAAGATGTGCTGGTTTCGCGTCAAGTTTTGCGTTGCGGAAATGTTTCTGATAGAGATTCAGTACTCAAACGTCTTCGTAAAAGATTCTTAAAAAAGGTAATGCCTAGTTACCTTGTTGTCTCTTAGTTATTCATTCTATAATCTTTGTCCATTTGGCGGTCTTCAGGAGTGCTGTAGATACCACACTTATTTGGCGCTTCAAATAACTTAATCACTTTAAATTGTGCCTGGATAGGCCAGTATGTTGAGCTGAACCAATGAATGTTAGCGTTGAATCCCTCCCATGGGGAAAGTGTAACTATTGGCAACGAGGCCCCTGGTATGAGTATCCAAGCCTTATTTAGTCGGATACCAACTCCAATTTGATAATTGAATTGTAACATCCCTAGGCCAAGATTGGGTTGATAAAGCTGATCAATAGGGTGGGAGCTAAAATTATCGTTATAGGCCAAATCAGCTGACTTTATTTGTAAATCGTAATTAAGCCCTAAACTCTGATCTAAAAAATGCTTACGCACTTTAACAATAACTTTCTTTCCAAAATAAATTAAGGAGTGTGCACGAAGACTGCCGTATAAGCAGCTAGTTCTCATTTCTCCAATTCCGCTAATGGTGCTGTATATTTCTCCTAATGCATTTTGATTTTCAATCAATGTTGATTCTAAAGCATTCACTTGTCTGTAACCAATTCCCCAATCAAAGTAATCCATAATACGGCTTTTGCCCAGCGCTTTGATAGGAGTGCCTTTCCATTTTGGAAAATGCGCAAGACCAAATTCTGCATAAAAACCTAGTTTAGGTTCCGGTGTTATTGTGTAATTTCCTCTATCTGTTTGATTTTCAATAATATCGCCCATTAATGGCTGATTGGTAAAGCTATATGTTGGCCCAAAGGAGAATTGATAGCCATGATTTTTTACCTGGAGATAGTCATTTCCTTTTTTTTGAGATTTTTCAAATCCTCCTTGACCAAAAGCAATTGGACTAATAAGTAGTAGAAGAAATATGCGCATCATGTTTGAAAATTAAAGGCAGAACATTTATTTAGAATAGATTGCATGATTGGATCATTATCCCAATTTTTTTCAATTTCTGGTTGCGCCATAATTTCGTCCATTATTGCGCGTTGTTTTTTACCCTGTTCATATGCGACGGCATAAGGGATATTGCTAAATGTAACTTGACTATATAACGGCAACCATTTATTAGGATACAGTTTACTGAATTTGGCCTCGATTTTTTTTCTCAAAAGAAAAGCAGGATCACCCACCAGATCGCGCATTTCAATATAGTTATCTAGTGACAAATCTTGAAGGGCGTCGCCATCTGCCTTCCTTAAAGGGCTGTACTCATCCCATATTTTATCCCAATCATGATTATGCTTGAGCATAAGTTCATTTAGAATTCGGCAATCTTCAAAACCTGCATTCATTCCTTGACCATAAAATGGCACAGTGGCATGCGCTGCATCACCCATTAGACCTACTTTTCCAATTGCCCATGGATAGCATCTAATGATGGCTAAATTAGAAAGTGGGTGATCTTCCCATTTTTCGGCAATTTCTGGCATCATTTGATGAAAATCTGGAAACACGGTCTTAAAAAAGCGATCAACATCAGATTTATTTTTCAATTTGTCAAAGGCAAACTCATGATTTTCATGAGGCATAAAAAGGGTGCATGTAAAAGAGCCGTCCTCATTTGCTAAAGCAATCAACATAAAACGGCCTCTAGGCCAAATATGTAATGCATTTTTATCCATGGGATAGCCTCCATCTGGTAAAGCAGGTAAAAGAATTTCACGGTAACCATCTGCTATATAATTTTGGCTATATTGAAAACGGTTGAGTTTTTGCATGGAATGATAGCGAACGGCGCTAAAGGCACCATCTGCAGCGAATATCACGTCTGATTTGGCTTCAAATTCTTCTCCTGTTTGTGTGTTTTTGAGATAAGCAATTGCATTTTGAAGGTCAACTCTCAAACATTCTGTATTGTAATGTATTGTCGCTTTTCCATGTTTTTCGGCTATATCCATCATCGTAGCATTCACTTTTGCTCGTGATACCGAAAAAATAGATTGATCTTTGGTGCCGTAGGGTTGAAATGTTAATTCACCATTCAAGTCGTGCATCATTCGCCCATGCATTGGAATAGCAATTTTACGAATTTCATCTCCTACGCCAACTGCATCTAGGGCTGTCCATCCTCTAACAGAAAGCGCTAAATTGATTGATTTTCCTGCACTAATTTCGGCTTTACGTATATCTGGTCTTCTTTCAAAAATGGTGACTTTATAACCCGATTTTGCCAAATAAACGGCCCAAAGCGAACCCACTAAACCTGCACCAATGATTATCGCTTCTCTTTTCTGTGACATATTTTAAAGTCAGAGTTAAATTATATCTTGCTAACAAAGTTAAACACTAAGTGTTTTCAAATTGCGATTAATGATCCTTTTTTAAAAATTGAATATTTCTTTTCATTCCATTAAATTTTGTTCGCTTTAACGGACTTTTACCAAAAAGACCATTGAAGGTATCTTCGGTAAGTTGCTCCCAATCTTGAGCACTTAAATTCAAAAATTCTGGATGGGGCTCAAAGGCCTTTTCTTCATGTGCTTTAGAAAAGCGGTTCCAAGGGCATATATCTTGACAAATATCACAGCCAAAAGCCCAATTTTCCATTTTACCTTTAAATGCCGATGGCAAATCGGCATCTTTAAGCTCTATAGTTAGATAAGAAATGCATTTGCGGCTATCGATAACATAAGGAGTCGATAATGCATCTGTTGGGCAAGCGTCTATGCAACGCGTACAAGTTCCGCAGTAGTCTTTGATTGGCCCATCTGGTGATATTTCTAAATCAACAAATAATTCAGCTATAAAAAAGAAACTGCCATTTTGTGGCTGTATTAAGTTGGTGTTTTTTCCTATCCAACCAAGCCCGGATTTTTTTGCCCAAACTTTATCCATAACCGGGGCTGAATCTACGAAAGCCCTTCCTTGGATATTACCTATATGCTCACGTAATTCAGTGAGCAAGGAATTTAATTTTTCTTTAATTACAAAATGGTAATCTTTACCGTAAGCATATTTTGCGATGAGGGGTGCATTTGGATCTTCTTGCGTTTTATTTGGAAAATAATTGAGCAATAAGGAGATAATGGTTTTGGTACCCGGTTCAAGTTTTCGCGGATCTAGTCTTTTGTCAAAATGATTGGCCATATAGGCCATTTTACCATTGTAATTATCCGAGAGCCATTGCTCTAATCTCGGTGCTTCTTCATTGAGGAAGTTGGCGCTTGAAAAACCAACATGGAAAAATCCAAGACCCTTGGCTTTTTCTATTATAAGCGCTCTATAAGCATCATGTTTCATTTTAAAAAAGACCTCCCTGGCCCCATCCTAGATCTTTTCCGAGGTGCTTATAACTTTTTTCTGTTGCCTTTCGACCTCTAGGCGTACGCATTAAAAATCCTTCTTGAATTAAAAAGGGCTCATAAACTTCTTCTAAGGTTCCGGCATTTTCTCCAATGGCTGTTGCTATCGTGGTTAACCCCACTGGGCCACCATTAAATTTATCAATTAGCACTTTTAATATCCGGATATCCATTTCATCGAGTCCGTTCTCATCAACATTTAAGGCCTTGAGAGCGATCTCAGTAATTTGATCATCAATTAGGCCGGAGCCCTTTATTTGAGCAAAATCTCTTACCCTGCGCAATAGGGCATTGGCAATACGAGGAGTTCCGCGACTCCGACTTGCAATTTTATGTGCGGCACTTACAATTATTCCAATATCTAACAATTGAGCAGATCTTTCCACGATAGCCGTTAGTGTTTCTGCATCATAATATTCCAAGCGTGCATTAATACCAAAACGGGCTCTAAGTGGTGAGGTTAAAAGTCCTGAGCGCGTAGTTGCACCAATCAATGTAAATGGATTTAAATTAATCTGAATACTGCGGGCATTTGCTCCGGAATCTAGCATGATATCAATAACGTAATCTTCCATTGCCGAATACAAGTATTCTTCAATTACAGGGCTCAAACGATGAATTTCATCAATGAACAAGACGTCCCCTTCTCCCAAATTTGTCAATAAACCTGCTAAGTCACCTGCTTTATCTAGCACTGGCCCCGAGGTCACCTTAAATCCCACTCCTAGTTCATTGGCAATAATATTTGCCAAGGTGGTTTTACCAAGTCCGGGGGGTCCGTGTAACAAAACATGATCGAGAGGTTCTCTGCGTAATTGAGCAGCACGCACAAATATTTCGAGATTTTCGACTACAGCAGGCTGACCAGCAAAATCCTTCAATGATTTGGGGCGTAATACCTTATCAATTTCTTGATCGTGTTGAGCTTCGCTTTCTTCTCTGTAATCAAATGCATTTTCCATCACTTACAAAAATAACAATTTGTACTTGCTTATTGCCACGCTTTTAGCAATTGACTCAAGTCTTTAAAATGATAGTCAGCAACATGTAGTTTTGGATTTACATGATGAGTTTTTTCTGGTATACAACAAACTTTCATTTGGGCAGCCAAACCTGCAATAACTCCATTTAAGGAGTCTTCAATTACAAGACAACGATGCGTAGCAACTTGCAACTCACTAGCAACTTTAATGTAGACGCCTGGGTGTGGTTTACCAAAGGGTTCATATTCTGCTGAATAAGCAAAGTCAAAATAGTGTTCAATCTGAAGTGCTTTGAGTACGGTTTGTATTAAACGATTTGAAGATGAGGTTGCTAAACCAATTTTTTTCTGCTCTTTTTTTAAAAAATATAGTGTATCAATTACTCCAGTGAGCGGCACAGGATGGGCAAGAATTAATTGGGTTAATTTGTCAATAATTTGGCTTTCAACAATTTTTAAATCAGATAAATTCCATTGTTGATCTTCATTCCAAAACTCAATGACATGGTCTATTCTCAATCCAACCGTTCTTTGAAAATCTTTTGCTTTAAGTTTTGAGCCGTATTGACTAAAAACATGATCCATTGCAATTTTCCAAAGGGGTTCCGAATCAATTAGTACCCCATCCATATCGAAAATAACCGCATCAATCGAGGAAAGTTTTGGATAATTATTTTTCATTGTAATTAAACAAACGAATTGTTTCAATTTTACGCTGACTAACCTTTTCAACCCTTAAATGGATTGGGCCGAGTTGGATTTCATCTCCATCTTGGGGAAGCCGTTCGAGTTTGGCAAGTATCAAACCTGCAAGGGTATCATATGATTCTGATTCAGGTAAGCCAAAACCATATTGCGAATTGAGATAGTCGATATCTATGCGCGCTGAAAATAGAAATTCGTTCTTTTCGCATTGCTCTTCAAGGAGCGCTTCTTTGTCGTGTTCGTCCTGAATTTCTCCAAATATTTCTTCAATTACATCCTCAAGGGTTACTATTCCTGCGGTTCCTCCGTACTCGTCTGTTACCACTGCAAAATTCCCTACTTGGTTGGAAAATTTTGCAAGGAGTTCTTTGCCGCTCATTACCGTTGGGACAAAAGATATAGGTTTTAAAATTTGTTTTATTGATTCTGGTTTTTGGAATAAATCAAATGAATGGATATAACCGATAATATTATCTATATCTTCTCTATATATGATGAGTTTCGAAAGCCCTTTACTTGTCATAAGTTGCTTGGCATCGTCAATAGGGTCTTGAATGTCTACGCCAATTATTTCGGGTCTTGGGATCATGCAATCTCTCGCTTTAACCTTAGAAAAATCTAAGGCGTTCCTTAACATAAGCATATCGTTTCCCAATTCTTTTTCTTGGTTTAAATTTGCACTGAGTTCATCAACATAATTTTCTAAGTCTATTTTAGAAAATACGCGTTGTTTCTCTTGCTCTCCTCCCAAAATTCTCAAGAAGCCATTACTTAAAAGCATTATAATTTGTGACGGAATAAAAAGGAGTATATAAAAAAATAAGAGCGGGAATAAGCCTAATTCAAGAGCTTTGTTTGCATTGAGCTGTACAATGGCTTTAGGTAAAAACTCTGCTGTAATTAATACCAATAAAGTAGACAAAATGGTCTGTGTAATTAATACTAACCCTTGATCATGAATCCCTATTTGATTTAGAATAGGCTCGAGCACATTGGCTGCAGAAATTCCATATACCACAAGTGCAATATTGTTGCCCAACAACAAAAAAGCAATCATGTTACTTTCTTTTCGATAAAAAAGGGCCAAGATTTTTGAACGAATTGAATTGTTTTTGGTTAAGACTTCAATGCGCAAACGGTTGGCCGAAATATAGGCCAATTCCATTGCTGAGAAGAAGGCAGAACATAAAAGGGCACATAATATAAAAATAAGTTGGTAATCCATATACTATTTATCTAATACATCTTTACCGATATCCGTTCTATAATATGCATCTTGAAAACTAATTTTAGTAATGGATTCATAGCTGCGCTCTAATGCCATTTGCAGATTTTTTCCGTAAGAGGTTACGGCTAAAACACGTCCTCCATTAGAAACAACTGATGGTCCATCAGAAAGGGTTGCGGCATGAAAAACCAAACTTTCGGTAATACTATTTAACCCATAAATAGTTTCGCCTTTATTGTACGCTTCTGGATAACCGCCTGCCACCATCATAATTGTTGCAGCACTCTTGTCATGAAATTGTATATCTCGCTCAGAGAGCGTATGTGTTGCAACTCCTTCAAATAAATCAAGTATATCGCTTTTTATGCGGGGCATCACAACCTCTGTTTCTGGGTCGCCCATTCGACAATTATATTCAATGACGTATGGATCACCTTTAACATTTATTAGACCAAAAAATACAAATCCTTCATAAGTTATATTTTCTGCCTTAAGTCCTTTTATCGTAGGAATAACAATCCTATTGAGTACTTTGTCCATGAATGCGGCATCTGCAAATGGCACTGGAGAAATGGCACCCATGCCACCTGTGTTAAGACCTGTGTCGCCTTCTCCAATTCTCTTGTAATCTTTTGCCTCTGGAAGTAACTTAAATGATTCACCATCAGTAATGGCAAAAACCGAAAGTTCTAAGCCATCAAGAAATTGTTCAATGACGACCCTTGAACTGGCTTGCCCAAATTTTGAACCTAGAAGCATTTCTTCGAGTTCCTTTTTGGCCTGATTTAAATCATCAATAATTAAAACTCCCTTTCCCGCCGCCAATCCGTCTGCTTTAAGTACATATGGCCCTTTCATAGCATCTAAAAAACGCAATCCTTCGGTGAGGGTGTTAGCTTCAAAAGTTGCATATTTTGCCGTCGGTATTCGATGTCGCGACATAAATGCTTTGGCAAAGTCTTTACTCCCTTCTAATTGGGCTCCTTCTTTACTTGGCCCAATAAGACTTATATTTTTTAGCTGGGTATCATTTTTAAAGAAATCATAAATCCCCATAACCAAAGGTTCTTCAGGGCCCACGACTACCATGTTGATCTGATTCTGCAATACAACATTTTTAATCGATTCAAAGTCGTTAACTTGAATATTTAAGTTTTTTCCCAATTTCTTTGTTCCAGCATTACCCGGAGCAATAAATAGCTCATCGAGAATTGAGCTTTGAGAAATTTTCCAAGCGATGGCATGTTCGCGCCCTCCTGAACCTAGCAATAATACTCTCATGAACAATGCGCTAAAATAGATTCAAAAATATGTAGTCCGTGAAGATTATTTAAAAGCGGGTCTGCTGCTCTTTCAGGATGTGGCATCATGCCGAAGACATTTTTTGTTTTATTGGTAATACCCGCAATATCTAATAAAGACCCGTTGGGGTTTGCATCATCTGCGTTTTCACCATTAGCCGAGCAATAGGTGAAAAGTATTTGGTCATTTTCTTGAAGTGATTGAAGTGTTGCAGGGTCAGCGTAATAACGGCCTTCTCCATGGGCAATTGGAATTTGATAAGCCTTTTGATTATCAAGACTTCTCGATGGAGCAGCACTTTTACTTACGGGTTTCAGAAAAACATTTTTACATATAAACTTCTGGGACACATTGTGCAACAAAGCTCCTTGAAGCAATCCTGCTTCAGTTAGAATTTGAAATCCATTGCATATGCCTAGTACATATCCGCCATTTTTTGCATGCGCAATTATGGATTCCATAATGGGAGAAAATTTGGCGATAGCACCTGAACGCAAATAATCGCCATATGAAAAACCACCAGGAAGCACAATGAATTGTGCATCTTTTAGGTCGGTGTCTTTATGCCAAAGTTCAACTACTTCTTGCCCCATTAAATCTCTCAAAACATAGACCATATCTTGGTCACAGTTTGATCCTGGAAAAGTTACTACGCCAAATTTCATATAAGAATTTATGTGGGTTCAAAATTAATAAAAGTCTATGCTCAAAAGTAAAACAACATGTATTTAAACAAAGAAAATGACAATAAAATATAAAAGAAAAGGTGAGAGCTTACCCCTAAGCTACTACTAAGCAAGGCATAAGTAAAATAAAATGAAAATGGAATTGAAATTAAACTTAATAGAGTAGTATCACCCCCCCAAAAAAATGTTAAACTACCCAATAATACAATGTAGAACATGAATATTGTGAGTAATTGTGTTTGCTTTTTAAGACGTAGTGAAGCCTTTGCAAGCCGAGCACGCAAACCTGCAATACTAAAAAATAGCATTAACAATAAAAAGGCTAAGATTGAAACTTCCTTCCAATTAGCATCGTAGTATTTGTTTGACAACACATTTAACGTAGCTAAATTTGAACCTGTTAAATAACTTGTAGCCCAATAAAAACCCATAGGCAGAAAGAAACCAACAATCAATAGGATTAATTCTCTAAGGTGAAACCCACGTGCATTAACTAATAAAAGGAGCACAATGGGAAGTAGAAAAAAATACTTTGGTTCAAAAAATAGACTTAATCCAAAAATAACACCTGCATTAAATGCTGGTTTTTTGGCACTTTGTTGGGGTTTAATGCCAATAAGTATCCATAATCCTAGAATACAAAATAAATGAGCAACAAAGAGCCAGCTTGAAGCACCCCAATGTTGAAAAAAGCTTGAAATTATTATGTATAACAAGCTTATCATGAAGGTGTTTTTTTCTAAAAATTCATTGCTGTTGAAGACCCAATTGAGTAGTACAGCATTCACTAAGATCATTACAATGTGGGCGCCGCTTTGCACCCAAGAAATGGAAGAAAAAAAAGGTAAAATGAGACTAGATTGTTCAGCTTTTCCAAAAGGGAAGTCCATACCAAGATTATCTCCTAGTATATATAGAGATAATACAAATGGTAAAAACAAGAGTACCCAAACGCGATTATTTAAAAACAAACGAATCACCATCAAAACTACCCATTATGAAGTTGATTTTTTTAAAGTTGTGAATAAGTTGGCCTGATTGTTTAAAAAGAATAAATCAATGGATTAATTCTTGTGATTGAGGTTCAGAAAAAACTAAAAAATAATATATTTGCGTTCTACTTTTTTGAAAACCGCACCATATGCAAAAGCCTAATATAAGATACTCCGATGCAGACCTTGCCGAGTTCAAGTCACTGATTATGGATAAATTAAAAGAAGCCAATGAAGATTTAATGCTTTTAAAGGGCTCCTTATCTCATTCCGATGATCATGGTACCGATGATACAGGTCGAACCTTTAACATGATGGAAGATGGATCTGAAACCCTTTCTCGTGAAGAAGTTGCTCAATTAGCTGCACGTCAAGAGAAGTTTATTCAGAGTCTCAATAATGCGCTGATGCGCATTGAAAATAAAACCTATGGTATTTGCCGGGTAACTGGAATGCTCATCCCCAAAGAGCGTCTGCGTTTAGTTCCTCATGCCACAATGAGCATTGATGCTAAAAATGCGCAAAAATAAAGCGTGAAAAAACAAGTCATCCTTTGCATTTTATTGGTCGGAATACTTTTAATAATAGACCAATGGATCAAACTTACTATAAAAACTCAATTTTTCCCTGGAGAGTCAAAACCAATTTTTGGTAATTGGTTTATACTTCACTACACCGAAAATCCAGGTATGGCTTTTGGACAAACTTTTGGTTCAAGTATTTGGGCCAAATTGTCACTTAGCTTGTTTAGAATTGTTGCCATAGTGTTGATAATTCGATATCTCATCAAGCAAATTAGATTGGGAACCTCTATTGAATTTTTACTTGTTGTATCGCTGGTGTTGGCAGGTGCCTCGGGAAATTTATTCGATTCAATGTTCTACGATTTGCTTTTTAATGTAGATCCCTGTATCTCTTTTAATCATATGATAGGCAGTGGAAACAATGCGTTTTGTTCTAACGGTCATTTTACATATGCTGTTGAATTAAGGCATCAAGGATTTTTATTTGGTAATGTTGTAGATATGTTTCAATTTAACGTGCGTTGGCCTTCCTGGACACCGCTTATAGGCGGATCAGAAGTTTTTCCAGCAATTTGGAATTGGGCAGATGCCTGTATATCTGTGGGCTTGATATGGGCAATTATTCGCCAACGTAAATTTTTCCCAAAGAAAAAAAACGAAGTTAAAGAGACAGATTAAAAATTCCATTTCATACTGCGGTCGTCGAGTACTGCAAATGAAATTTTCCATGCTGTACTTGGAGCAATTTGATTACCATCCGAAACCACTCCATAGATTCCAATACGCAATCTTCGTCTGCTCATTTTGAAATTTCTTTCCAAGCCTCCTAACAATTCATAGTGTTGCCATTCATGTTCTTTGATATACATCGCTCCACCGCCGATTACTAATCCTATACGTGTTTTTTTAAAGTATGGAATTTTATTGAGAATTGCGCCGTTGTCGTGATGCAGATAGTGCGCCTGCATGACATAGTCCGTTGTTCTTAAAGTGGTATCAAATCCTTGGAAGGAATACAGTGGATTAGAAAACCAAATGGGATCACTTCGTCTTTGAAATTTATAATCTGGTTCATAAATTGCCCTCGCACTAATAAATTTACCCACAGCAATTCTATATGCCGAAGTACCGATTGTTCCTATTTTGAAATTTTGATTCATTTCAAATTGCATGTAAAAATGGTCAACAGAACTATTAAATAATTTAGGAAGCCCACGTTCAATGTTGAATGAAAATGTAGGATATGCCGAGCCAAGAATTACTTTTCGATAGGGTTCGCGCATGTAGCGTTGTTTTGGCGTGTAGGAAGCACCAAAATTGATAATATAAGCATCATATGGATCAAATGCCAATGGTTCATTATTTGGTAAAGATTGATCTAATTCGTTTAAAAATTCGTATCCTTCAATACTTCTTCTTTTTGTATATTGGGAATTAACAGAGGCATAAAATCCGTTGAATAATTCATAGCTCAAATTAATATTGAACTTAGTAGATTCAAAAAAGTTTTCTCTTTTATAGATTTGTGAAATTGCATCATATCCTCTAATTACATCAAAGTCATGATTGAGGGCAACACGTAAAAATCCAAAATGAAATGGATCGAATCGATATTTCCACCATGTATCTCCTTTAATATCACCGTTTAAAAGGCCATAAGATACCCTAGAATAAGAATCAAGGGTGCGTTCATCTTTCCATTTTTTAAAATAGTCAAAACTTGGGGCTATTCTAGGGCCAGCAATATATACAGGTTGAATAAGAGAAGCTAAAGATCCAATTGTCCATTGTTCCTTTTTCTCCCTGTTTCTATGATCAATTCCAAACCACAATACTTTTAGCGCAGTTACTTTATTAAATACGGCATCAATGCTATCGAGGTATTCTTTGCGGTTCAAGTAATCAGTGATGGAATCTTTAGCTCTAATGAATTTTATTTCTTCATCAGTAAGCGCAATAGCCCTTTTTGTCTCCCAATAACTACTGTCGCGGTCATAGGCTTCTTGAGTGGTGATGGCAAGTTCTGAATTGAAGTATTTTTTAGAAAAGTTTGGAACAAAATTATAATTAGAATAAATGGCCTCTGTTTTACATTCACTTACTTCATTCTTATATTTAACACCATAGGTTAATAATTGATTTTGCAACACACAGAGTGTATCGCCTTGGATGGTATAATCTTGTTGAATTCTAAAATAATCATAAATAAGTAAGTTGCCTTTGTTCATCGTTAGATCCAACTTCTGGATCAGCCAAAGACTGTCAATTACCCAAATGTAGCCTTCGAGTGTAGAGGTCGCAGTGTTTCGAGGCGTAATTTTTATTTTAGAAATAAGCTGTCCATTTTCTTCATATTTCTCCTCAAATTTATATTTGTAAGCGACAATTCCCGGAACCGAAATTGGTGAGCTAATTGGGGTTTGATGCAAATCATCTAGATGCAATAAATTTTCGAAGAAATTAAAATTTGATTTTACAGTAGTTGTATAATATAATTGTGAAATATCACCTAAAGCTTTATATGCATTGCGAATCTCTTTAACTTGATTCGGTGGAGCAAAGGCCCGATGCATTTCTACCTCGGCCATTTGGAGTTTATTTACCCATTCAGGAACTTTTGGCCCATCCAATTGAGGGTCATCATCGGTTTTTTGATTTTTATTTTTTGTCTGTTGGGTTTGTTCTCTTTGTTCTGTTGCCTTGATGTATACATCAACTTCATGCGCATAGGCCCATTGATTTATTTGGTCTTTGTGGGCAACAACTTTTAGGATTTTATCTCTCCCAACATTGTATTTTTTTGCACTTACCTTGATATCTTGAACCTCCGTGACTTTCATGGCAAAAAGTTGTATATCTTTTTTGGTATCTGCATCGCGCATTCCAAGATATGCCTCTCTGTCTTGGTAGCCATCTGCACTGAATACAAGATAGTATTCACCAGGATTTAAATACATCTGGTAGTAACCATTTTGGTCTGCTATGGTGCGTAATTCTGAGGCGTTTTTTACGAAAATCTCTGCACCCGCAAGAGGAATCTGTTGTTCATTGGTTATTATTCCACTCAGCATGCGTTGCCCTTGTAGAACATTGGCAAGAATTAGAATGAATGAAAGTGCGCAAAATCTCACTTTAAAGGCCCTTTAAAAAGCAAATCGTTACTTGGAGTTTTCCTTTTGTTGCGATGCCATTTCTTGTAAATGCCTTTGCATACGTTTCATCATCCATTTTTTAACTCCGTACATGAGCAGCGCAATAATCGGTATTACATAATAAGCCAACCATGTTGAAGCTCCTTCAGTTATAATTTTATAGCTTATGGCTAAAAAACTTACCACAGCAATGAGAAGCCACAGATAGCCTGAAAGTTGATTGTATCGACTTATAAAATCTTTATTTGCCATAATTATTGAATCATTTGGTTTTTATCTAATTGCCAAGAACCAACAGGTTCTAATACGACATAACTACTAAAATCTTGTTTGGTACGAATTCCTTTACCAAAAAGCTTCCCTTTCGGGGATCTTACAATAATGGCAGATTTTGTGTAAATGCTGCTGTCTTTTTGGTCCCAATATAAAACTTCTGTCTCCAGCGTTTGTTGCTTTTTAATATTGAACAACCGCACAGAATCTTTTACCATGAGTTGCCCGGTCTTATAATTAATTTCCCCGTAAAGGGCACTTAGGGTAGATACAACTGTTCCCTTTTCATTGAAAAAATAAACTTTCAGACTGTCTTTGATTTTTGTGAGTTGGGCGTTATTTCTATAAGTTTCGGCTATGGCTGCATGAATTTCAACCCTAGCAAATCCATCTTCACTATAAGTTAAAACTAAATCCTTTGTACTTTCCGTAGGTGCGTCTGCCTGAAAACTTATCCGCTGTACTAAGGCCACATCATTTTGACAAGCAAATAATCCCATAATGGCTAAAACAATTAATAGATTTTGATTAAAAGTTGCCATTAGTCTAGTTGACGCTTTCTGAACCATTTTTCAAAATTGGAAGGAGCCATAATTATACTAAATCTTGCGCCAATAAATTTCTCATTCCAAATTCCACTATCAATGCTTCGTTGACCAAAAGTTAAACCGACATGAATCGAAGATAAGGAGACTTGTGCTAACAATGGAAATCCGAATCCTAGGGTAAATGCCTGTTCATTGTATTGAACATTATTGTTAGTATATGGCAATGATTGTTGGTAGTAGCCTAAGCGATAGCTAATTTTTTCGAATCCTTTTAAAGTAGCAATATTTTCTATGACATTAATTTCTGGTTGATATTCCATCCCAAAACTCATGCGCATGTATTCTTTTTGATTGAATCCGGTTAAGAGGTCTTGATTTTGATGAAGCGCTCCAAAATTGCTCCTACTCGCATAGAGCTGTAATTGGGGGTGAAGTTCTCTGGTTTGACGTTTATATGTCGGTAATTTAATTGCATAACTCATACCGAGTTGCAGACTTTCAGTAAGTTGTGCTGAGAATTTTTCATTTGTAACTTGAATGGTGTCAAAGGTGCTCGGGACACCGATAGTGGCAGAACTGTAGAGCTCTTTTTGGTAATTTGCGTCTAAGGTAAGATTGGGCTGATAAACAGCGCTTAATTTTATGCTGTGATTTTTACCTAGTTGTTGGTAAAAATAAGATCCAATTTCTGTGTAAAATGATCTTAAAATCAATGAATTGCGCTCTAAACCTCCAGCGTTTGTTGTGCCTGTAAGAAGCTCAGAAATTCGTTCATTAGTGAGTGTTCCAAATAAATAAGAGGCATTGGCCCCGATTGCTAATTGCGTATGGGGTTTTTCTATAATTCCGAATGAATATCCCAGGTATAGATCTTGAATTGCGCCCCTACCATTATAGAGATAATACAGAGAGTCTAGTCCAGTAAAAATAGTTTCAGAAATTTCATATCCACGGGCACTAAAAGGTCTTAATCCAAAAGACATGCCCATCTGCTCGCGAATTTTAAATCCGAGTGTAAATTGCTCGACCATTGGGGTTGCAGCAAATTGAGCGGTGTTGGCATTGCTATACCAAGATTGACGAGAGTGCAAACTAACACAATAAAGAGTAGCTCCTTTACTCAATCTATTGTATGTAGCCGGGTTGTAGTGATTGAGAATAGAAGAATCAAAAACATTGATTGTATTTTTTCCCAAAGCATCAAAAATACCATGACCGCGTGCACTCATTTCACCCAGACCATAAAAGCTTGCTGGTTCGGAGGTAATAGACTGGGCACTTAATTGAAAGAGGGCGCCAAGTGCGTATAGGAAGGAAAAGAATTTAGTCATTGGCAAGGTAAAGCGTGTATAAGCCTTCAAGGGTTAATTTTTCGTGTACAAAGATGCCATTTTTTTGTCCTAAATCAAAATACTTTGCATCCCCTCCAGTTAGGTAGGTTACTAATTTTGGATATGTTTTTTGATATGTTGCTAACATGCCTTCAATTTCCTTTTGCCATCCTAATAGTGTTCCAATTTTTAAAGATTCTTCACTTGTTGAACCAATTAAATTAGTAATAGGCGAGATTTCAATTTCATTCAATTTTGCCGTAAAGTGCGCCATGGCGCGAGCACGCATTTTTAAACCAGGAGAAATTGATCCACCTAAATATTGATTCTCAGAATTTAAAAAATCAAACTTGATACAAGTGCCCAAATCAATGGCAAGCCTCGGTAAGCCTTTATTTGTTGTTGCCAAAAATGTGGCATTACACAAGCGATCTATTCCTAAGGTTTGTGGCGTTTGGTAAGCCATTTTAAATGGTAGACTATTCATGCTTGTGATCTCTTTAACCTGCGAAAAGTGTTTTTTGATTTTCAATAGCAGGCTTGCATTAATTACAGACGAGCACGCGATTGGGATGTTACTATCAAAATTTTTTAGATCAAATTGCTGGGCATCGAAGCGCTCAACTTGCTCAATTACATGGCCTTGCACTAAGGCAATTTTGATTTGAGAATTGCCCGCATCGAGTAGGTAAACCTTTTTGGCCTCAGTCATATTCAAAATTAAGGAGCTTTTTTGAACTTTTTTGATTTTGCTCTTGTGTAAAACACTAAAATTGTCGTAAATTTGCATCCACCAAGAGCTGGTACCTTAGCTCAGTTGGTAGAGCAAAGGACTGAAAATCCTTGTGTCCCTGGTTCGATTCCTGGAGGTACCACTACCAAAAACCCCGAAGCTT
>JAURMI010000014.1 GCA_030830785.1 Crocinitomicaceae bacterium | reverse complement strand
ACTATCCAAGCTTTGCTGGGCATGGGATTGTTTAAAAATTGTAATGAAAACTAAAAGTGTGAATAGTTTTTTCATTGAAAATCAACATTAAAGTTGATTCAATTTAGTGCTTATTTTATGATTAAAAAAATCTAAACTATCTTTAGGCAAAGTATAATATAATGAAAGCCAAAATTCTGCGATTCCTTATCTATTTGAGTTTCTCTTTGCTATCCATTTACCTTGTAGAACACTTGTTATTAAGTCAGCGGTTCATGCAAGTATTCAACATAAATGAGCATGTAACTTCTGATATATATTTCAATGATTTGTATTATTACAAATACGATGAAGACCACGCCTCTGATTTCATGAAAAAACAAAAAGAGGTCGTCTTGGTAAATACCCAAGATATTGGCATTAATGAACGCTACAAATACAAAGAGCTCCTCACAAGATTATTGAAATACAATCCAAAATGTATTGGTGTTGATGTGACATTCAACAAAAATAAAGCCGATGAATTAAAAGATTTTCATGACAATAAAAAAATAGTTTTTGTACAAGGTGCTGCCAATGATATTCAATATCCCAATGTCGGTAATGCCGAATTTCCTAAAGTTCATGAGCACAATCAACGAACCATTCGTTTTTACAGCAATTCACCCAAAAGTTTTGCTTACAAACTTGCCCATATTGCATACCCAACTAAAAATTTAAAGATTGGCTCTGAAAACGAGTTTTTAATCCATTTTAATGCTATAAACAATGGAATATCACATATTAGGAAGGATTATGAAGATAAACTCAACTATTCCAAAAATTTCCATTACATGAATTCTCAAGAATTGGTTGAGGATTCACTTGAAATATTTAAAGAAGGTATAGAAAATAAAATTGTAATTATTGGCTATTTAGGTGATCAAGACCACTTTGGTGCAAAATATGATATAGAAGATAAATTTAGGATTCCTGCAGATACAAAACATCTCATCAACAAAGAGCCTGTAATGAACGGAGCGGTGATCCATGCTGTAGCTATTTCTAATATGTTGAACCCAAGCGAGCAGTTTACTGTTATACCTGACTTTTGGATTAGACTTTTCCAATTGTTGATTTGTTGTGTATTTTTGGTTTTATTACTTTTCTATCAATTCGGAAAACTATTAAACCGATTTTTACTCTTTGCTCTCAGCATACCATTACTTTTTCTGGTTTTGTTTTTAATGGATCATTTGATATTTGTCAAATTAGGTGGTACACTTTTTGCACTATTAATAATTGAAGAAATGTTCGAAATTCTAGAGCCATTCGAGCACAAGTATTTTCCAAAACTCATGCAACATGAAAAAAAATAGTTTATTTATCTTCCTTCTGCTAATTAGTTTTTTTTCCTTTGGACAATCTTTAGAAATCTCCGTCAAGAAAGGCGTTGTGACTGTAAATAATTCAAAACGCACACCAAACCACCTGCCTTTAACGCTTTCCAAAGACGCAAAAATATCGTCTGCAGAAAGTGCTATACTCATTGCACACAAAGGCACTAAATATGCCAAGATTTATTGCCCTTGTGAGAATCTTACTTACAGTACTGTCTTGAGCAAAGTCAATCAACAAGCAATTAAAGGCAGTTCATACTCACAAGTTGTTTTTAGTAAGCCTATAGAATCAGAACAAGGTGTTCAAAAAGGATCTTCTTCAAGAGGAGGAGGAGAAACTGAAACATACGAGTTCAATACCGTAGATAGTGCCTTAATATACAACCAAGATTATAACATTTGGTGGAAATTTCCATACGAATTAAATTACGTTGAGGCGCCTGTTATTGTGGATATGTCTGGCAATGTTGTTGCCCATATAGGCACTGAAAATTCTTTTAATACTAGCAACCTGAGCCCAGGTTGGTATGTTTTGAAATTTAAAGCAGAAACACGTTTAGAGGACCATAAAGCAACCCTAACGATTGCCAATCCCTTTAAAATATTAGATGGTTCAGAAAAGGCAGATATTGCCAAACAGATCTCCGCCTTAGAAATGCAAACCAAAGAATTTGGCGAGGATATTTTTGAAATTTATTTAGACGATTTCTTGCTATCTAATAGAATCGTAGGCTATTAATCTAGCTTTTTCGATAGTCAACGATGTAGATAAAGGTTCATTAATTTTTTAATTTACACTTTTCTGCGCGTTGATCAATGCGTTCTAATTCTTTTTCGATTGAAGCGGTAATGCGCTTGACAATCTCGTCCTCGGTAAGGCCTTTCATTGGGTCTAATTCAATAGCATCACCTTTTTGCTCGCTTCCTAAGAATACCTTGTAGCGCACCATTATTTTCTTTTTTTCAAGGCGATAGCTCCCCTCAACCCTATAGGCCTTGTCCAAGTTTTTGGAATATACCAAACTTCCTCGGCTCCCTGAGGTTTCAAATTTTTGATTGATTTTACTACCCAAGGTTGGATATTGTTGTTCTGCTTCGCCAGTTGGGTCTGTAAACACGCATAAACCTATGCGCGTTTTTGGACAGTTTATATTTATAGCCCCGCGCACCTGTTCATTTATGTTTCCAATTTCAAATCGTCCATCACCAAAACTATTAGGTACTTGTTTATTGCCATTTAAGCGCGAATACTCTGCGACGGCTTCAATGGCATCATCAAACCAATCCCTAACAGTGAGAAGTGTATCTATTTTCTGGGTTTTGATGACCTCTAGTAAATGATAGGTCAACACTCCTTGGTTTAAGGTTTCATCTTCATAAGCCAATTCATTATCTGCAGCTGCGGCCAAGATCATCATGCCGTTCTTATCCTTGAGTTTGTCTAGTTGGCGAATGCGTATACTTTCGTCATCACCTCGGCCATTGAAAGCCATTGTTTGATTAATAAGCTCTCCACTGTGGCAGGCATCAAAAACAAACACACGCTTTTGTGCTTTAAGTACTTTGGGGTCACACCACTGCTTTAAGTCTTCTACGCCAAAACTAGTGCTCATTAAGTTCTTTTTATCTGCCCTGTGTAAGATAAAACGAATCTCTTTTTGATTATTGATTTGTTGAATATCGCCGTGGCCGGCAAAAAAGATAAACAACTCATCACTAGACTTGGCATTTTTACCTATTTCTGAAAGTACCTCTTGAAGCCTTGCTTTGGTAGGTGCATTAGGATCAGCTCCTAAACCCGTTAATTTATAAATATGGCAACTATCAAATAAATTTCGTGCTGTAGCCTCAACGGCATTTGCCAAATCATCGGCATCTTTTTTGGCAAAATCTAGGTTTCTGTAGCGAAAGTCACTACTCTCCTTGGTTGGGTTAGCATAATCATTTACCCCAACAAATACACCATAAAAACTTGGGCGTGCTGCATCGGTGTCTTTCACAATTTCAACTTTTACTCCTCTTCCATAAATACTTGCGCCCTTTACCTTTGACTTTATAAACAAAGGATTCAGACTATTCTTACCCCCAACCAAAAAAGGTGCTAATGAATCCTTTGAAATCGTTAAAAAATAGATTTCTTTTTGATTTACAACTTGGTGTTCAAGTTGTTGAGGCATAAAAGTGTAAGTTAAATTGCCGTTGATGTACACCTCTGTCTCTCCCAATCCACCGTTGCGCGGTGTAATTTGATAGCGATACAAGCCCTTCTCACCATTCTCCAAAGGCTCAATTAATGGCGTTAAATCGCAGATATTCAAATCACTCAACTTTGGCGCTAATCGGTCATTAATCATTATTGGCTCATTGTTCATGATTTTCTCAACCAAGCCTGGCACCCAAAGAGAGTCTTTCACTTGAGCTAGGTCAATGACTTCCAAGCCACAAGTCAGATATAAATAATCAATGGCACCTGGTGTGCCGTCAAAGTGATAATCTTCATCATATACCAACCAATCCTCACCTACCAGCTGCAAGCGCGTATATAGTGGCTTTCCGGTTTCGACGTTCCAATGGATAGTTTTATGATCTTTTGCTGTTGTTAATACATGCTGGCTATCAGGGCTGAATTCAGCAGAATTTACCCAAGAAGTATGCCCGTTGAGCACCTGCAGCTCCTTGCCTGTGGCAACTTCAAAAATGCGCGCTGTTTTGTCCCTACTCGCCGTTAGGGCCAACTTGCCATCAGGGCTGAATACAGCAGAATATACATCACCTGTATGCCCGCTGAGCACCTGCAGCTCCTTGCCTGTGGCTACTTCAAAAATGCGCGCTGTTTTGTCCCTACTCGCCGTTAGGGCCAACTTTCCATCAGGGCTGAATACAGCAGAATATACAGAACTTGTATGCCCGCTGAGCACCTGCAGCTCCTTGCCTGTGGCTACTTCAAAAATGCGCGCTGTTTGGTCCCAACTCGCCGTTAGGGCCAGCTTTCCATCAGGGCTGAATACAGCAGAAGATACAAAATAAGGATGCCCGCTGAGCACCTGCAGCTCCTTGCCTGTGGATACATCAAAAATGCGCGCTGTGCTGTCCCAACTCGCCGTTAGGGCCAACTTGCCATCAGGGCTGAATACAGCAGAAGATACCAAATAAGTATGCCCGCTGAGCACCTGCAGCTCCTTGCCTGTGGCTACTTCAAAAATGCGCGCTGTTTTGTCACCACTCGCCGTTAGGGCCAACTTGCTATCAGGGCTGAATACAGCAGAAGATACATAATTAGTATGCCCGCTGAGCACCTGCAGCTCCTTGCCTGTGGCAACTTCAAAAATGCGCGCTGTATTGTCCCCACTCGCCGTTAGGGCCAGCTTTCCATCAGGGCTAAACACAGCAGTTTGTATAGCATCAGTATGCCCAACTGGTAGCACTAAGCGTGGCTCGGTTTGAGCGAAAATATCTCCAAAGGAGAATATAATGATTATGGCTAATACAAGTTGTTTCATTTGCTGTAAGTTACGGCCCTTAATTCACCCCCCAATCAATCTCCATGGTTTCTTGGCGCGAGGTGGGTTTTTGTTTGCCGCCAGTAATTTCCTCTACGCGTTTTTCTGCGTATTGTTTAAGCGCATTGACTTTGAGTTCTTTGCCTTCATTTTGCTTTAAGCATT
>JAURMI010000013.1 GCA_030830785.1 Crocinitomicaceae bacterium | reverse complement strand
GACTTGTCTTTAACGAAGCGTTTTGCGGTCTGGACGGGACTCGAACCCGCGACCCCCTGCGTGACAGGCAGGTATTCTAACCAACTGAACTACCAAACCAATTTCTTTCACTTGCGTGAGCAACAACAGTTGCTTTGAGAATTGTGTACTGCTTTCGTTAAAGCGAGAACAAAAGTAAGGGCTTTTTTGAATAATAGCAAAACAAAAGGCCAATATTTAATGATTTTATTCTGCAGATTCATGCCCATCGTGATTTTGGTATGATTTTGGTATATTTGAGGGTATGAAAAAAAGCACTCCATTTTTTTTCAGTTTTTTCTTTATTTCACTTTTGCCACTTCTTGTTGGTGCGCAAGTTGTATCTGAAAACGAAGAACTTGAAAGCGACAGTTTGGTATTGGAATCTGTCGTAACTAAAGAAAAAATTGTAATACCTCCCTTTAGTCTGATTGACCCAGATACTCTAGATTTGGGCCCCTACGACGAAGTAATCAGCGATTCTTATACTGCTCTTGGAATGCCTTCGGCTTATGATGCTTTGCATTCTTTTAATGCACGCCGAATGGATAATTTTGGGGGTTATATCAATTCTAAAGTCAACAAGGGGCTCGAGGATATTCGCAAAAAAGGCTTTAATTCTGATTTAAAGCAGCTATATATTCAAATTAACCCGCAAACACTCACTGTTTATTGGACAGCAATTGTGGGCCCAAGTGAAGATGGCCGTTGTTATGTGCGTTTGGATAGTCGGGGTTCTGCAAATGGTGGTTTGGGTGCGGTAAGGCCTCAGCTCCCGAATATGCATAATCTTTATCCTACACTTACACCGGTAATGATTCTAGATTTCAATGAAAACGTAATACAATGTTTTGATTGGAATAGCAAGCCCATAGAAAATGTTTGCAGTCATATTAATATTCGTCAGCAGTTTTTTAAATACTACGATCCTCAAATCGGCAACACGATTTCGTTAGAAGAATATGTGAAGAAGTATCCATATTCCACAGTAGGAGAACAGCTTCCTGGTGTTAAAAAATATGTGAAGACTAAGCCAAAATACAGGACGTATAAGGTTAAATTGGGCGATAACCTGACAAAAATTGCACGAAAATACCACACCACCGTTGCCAAAATCAAAAAGGCCAATGGCTTGCGTTCTGACTTTATTCGCGAAGGTCAAATCCTAAAAATTCCATATTGATTTTACCAAACAAGTTCTGATACAAAAACGGTGCCCTTGAAATAAGCCACAAGTTTTTGGTCTTGGTTGGTAATTTTTACCTCATATACTCCCGTGCGTTTGCCACGGTGCAGTTCTGTACAGTGCGCACTAAGTGAGTCGCCGAGTTTTACTTTGGCTAAATGCGAAATTTGAGTATCGATACTCATGCACTGAAAGCCTCTAGAATTTGAGGCAAAGGCCAAAGCCGAGTCTGCCAATGCGTAGGTGAGCCCACCATGGGCAATTCCAAAACCGTTAGTTGTTTGCGCACTAACGGGGCAGCTCAGCGTACAAGTACCCATATCAAGTGCGACAATTTGCATTTCGAGCAGTTGGCTAAATGCGTCGTTGGCTAGCATCAAATGATGCACTATTTCATCTGGACTCTTCATATTTAAATTAAATATCGCTAAATGCGAAAGTTTCTTTGAGTCTGATTCCTTTTTCGGTGTGCTGCACTGTGCAGCATTCATTTTGGGCGTCGTGTTCAAAAAACAGGATATATTCTTTTTCTGCAGCCTCATTTAAAAAGCGCTCTTTTTCACAAAGCGTGAGAAGTGGGCGGGTATCGTAGCCCATAACGTAGGGGAGTGGAATATGCCCAACACTGGGCAAAAGATCAGCCATGAACACCAAAGTTTTGCCTTTGTATTGGATTTGAGGAAGCATCATACTTTCAGTATGGCCATCAAAAAATGACATATCTATGCCTGGAAGTGCATCTTTAGTACACAAATCATTGCGCTCTACAAACTTAAGTTGGCCACTTTCTTCTATGGGCAAAATGTTCTCACTTAAAAAAGAGGCTTTCTCTCTAGGGTTAGGTGCAGTGGCCCACTTCCAGTGGTTTTGTGAGCTCCAGTAGGTGGCGTTTTCAAAAACAGTGCGGTAAGCTTCTTTTTGAGTATCAAAGGCGATGGCGCCTCCGCAGTGGTCAAAATGAAGGTGGGTTAAAATGACGTCCGTAATATCCGAGGCATGAAAATCCAAGCGCGCTAAATTGCCATGAAGGCTATCGGTACCGTGGAGATGGTAATGCGAAAAGAATTTTTCGGATTGTTTGTCGCCAATGCCGGTATCCACTAAGATCAGGCGCTTGCCATCCTCGATGAGCAAGGAGCGCATGGCCCAAGTGCACATATTGTTTTGATCGGCAGGGTTGGTTTTTTGCCAAATGGTTTTGGGAACTACGCCAAACATAGCCCCGCCGTCGAGCTTAAAAAAACCAGTATTGAGTACGTGTAGTTTCATATTAATTGGTTGCAATTCTGCTTTCGGTTTCTGGATTTTTAAAAACGTCTGCACCAATCTTTAGTATCATCATCATAGGGTCTGTATTGGCCCTTACCGAAACGGTTTTATCCTGACGCCCTAATTGACCTACTTTTGGATGAAATTCTACCGAAATAATATCCGTCTTTCCTGGGGCTATTGCCTTTTCGGGTTTTCTTGGCGTAGTACAGCCACACGAGGCCTTTACATCTTGAATATATAAGGGTTTGTTGCCTGTGTTTTTCACCTCGAAATTAAAGCTGTGTTTGGTGTCTTCCATTACCTTACCAAAGTCATGTTCTAGCACTGAAAATTCCATGGAAGTCATATTTGACTTGGCTTCTGCCTCCAGGCGCTTTTCCTCCTCGGCTACTTCCTTGAGGCTATTTTGTAGCTCTTTGGTGTTGGCATCTGTTGCAACGATAGAATTCTGTGTGTTTATTTCGGGTTTTTCGGATGCCGTACATGCTGCTAATCCGCCTATGAAAATTGAAATACTGAGAATGTTGGGTTTCATTTATTAAAAATTAACTGATTTAAAGTTAATCAAAACTTAGTTTACTAGACTTTGGTTATTTGGTCATAAAAAAAGTCCTTTCGATTGGAAAGGACTTTTTTCTT
Organism: Crocinitomicaceae bacterium; assembly: GCA_030830785.1. Lineage (GTDB taxonomy): Bacteria > Bacteroidota > Bacteroidia > Flavobacteriales_D > Crocinitomicaceae > UBA952. Next base: position 198,552 of record JAURMI010000013.1, on the reverse strand, counting down.
GTGCCCACGACTGGATTCGAACCAGCACACCTGTTGGCACCACCCCCTCAAGATGGCGTGTCTACCAATTTCACCACGTGGGCAGCAGACTTTTGTAAGTAAATTTGGGCTACAAAGATAAATATTTTAGCGAATTCTTTGCCCAGAAATGATAGAAACCTATAACTTCGAAAAAATTTATTTTCGATGGCCCATCTCAATACGCAAAAAATTTCATTCGCAGGATTATTAATCACAACAGGTATAGTTTTTGGAGATATTGGTACTTCGCCATTATACGTGTTTCAGGCCATCACAGGTGGGGGTGCTCACGTTTCTGAACCCTTCATTTTGGGGGCACTTTCTAGTGTAATTTGGACACTCATTTTACTAGCAACTGTCAAATATATCTTCTTTGCACTCAACGCAGATAACAAAGGGGAGGGTGGTATTTTTGCTTTGTTTGCCTTGCTTAAAAAGAAGAATTATAAGTGGATCTTAATACCTGCATTGATTGGCTGCGCCACCTTGATGGCAGATGGTTTCATTACACCCGCCATTTCAATTTCATCGGCAGTGGAAGGTATCAATACCATATATCCTGACATGCCCGTCATACCCATTGTCGTGACTATTATTGTGCTGTTATTTACTATTCAGCAATTCGGAACCTCGGCCATTGGTAAAATGTTTGGGCCTATCATGGCGCTTTGGTTTTTATTTTTAGGCTATTTGGGTTCTATTCATATTTTAGACAATCCAGTTGTTTTAAAGGCTTTCAATCCTTATTGGGCCTATAATTTAATGGCCAATGTCGATGGCGGTTTTGCAGTTTTGGGTTCTGTATTTTTATGTACAACAGGAGCAGAGGCCCTTTATTCAGATTTAGGGCACTGCGGTAAGGGTAATATTCGCATGAGTTGGGCCTTTGTGTCTACGCTTTTGGTAATAAATTATTTAGGTCAGGCGGCCCTGTGTTTATCGCCAGATTTTCATGTAGTAGAAAACCAAACGATATTTTACAGCATGGTACCAGAACACATCTTACCGCTTGCCATTGCCATAGCTACAGCGGCAACAATTATTGCTTCTCAGGCCCTCATTACAGGTGTTTTTACACTGATGAATGAAGCGATCAAACTCAAACTTTGGACGAACCTAAGGGTCAAATACCCTACTGAACATCAAGGCCAAATTTACATTCCGTTTATAAATTGGTTTTTAATGATAGGTTGTTTGGTGGTGATTGCAATTTTCAAAGAGTCGAGCGCAATGGAACACACCTATGGTTTGGCAATTACCATAGATATGGTCATGACTTCTATTTTGCTTGGTTTTCTCTTGCTTTTGAAATATCCTAAGGCAAAAGCTTTTTACCTGCTAATCTTTATTGCCTTTTTGAGTATAGAGGGTGTATTTTTACTTTCAAATTTAGGCAAAGTTGTTTCTGGCGGATGGTTTACCCTTATTCTCGCCTCTACCTTCTTTGGCATATTATTTTTGTACTACAAAGCAAAACAGTTGCGCACAAGCATCACTGAATATTTGCCAATGAACTCTGTTGTGCCCATGTTAAATGCCGTTCGCGACGACAAATCTATTGAGTTTGAGGCCACTAATTTGGTCTTTCCAACGCGCTCTGATTCTGCCAATAAATTAGACCTAACCGTATACCATTCTCTATTTTATAAAAAACCGCGCAAGGCGGGCACCATTTGGTTCATGCACATTGATATTCTCAACGAACCATGGGGTGTGCATTATTCTGTACATCAAATCATTGACAAGCGCTGTTATTACGTCACCTTACAGATGGGCTTCAAAGAAGAGCACCGCATCGAATATATGATGCGTAAGATTTATAGAAAAATGATTGAAAAAGGTGAGTTTACTGGCGAAAGTATTTTTGAAAGTGTCCGGGGCAAACTCGAGCAAGTAGACTTTAAGTTTATCGTTTTGAATTCTCGCGTTTCCATGGATAACGATCTAACTCCATTTCAGAAACTCTGCGTAAAGGTGTATCGCTTCGTTAAGTCTATAGGCTTGAAACCTGCAGAAGATTTTGGTTTAGACAAGACAAACGTAGTTGTAGATTATATTCCTATCACCGTTGCCCAACAAGTAGATCAAGAGCTCATAGAAGACTTTGAAGACTATTCCCAAAAAATTTAGGCTTAAGCGGCTTCGATATAATTTAAATCTTTGTTAAAAGTTTCCTTTAATTGACTTAGACTATAAAAGGCGAGTGAAACAAAGATAAACCCAACGATGCTTGCGGCAATACCATCATTGATTCCAAATGACAGGAGCAGTCCAAATAGCAGCATAATTACGTTTACTGATCCACGTACAAAATTGGGAACCGTATTGGCCGCTGTAGACCGAATATTGGTTCCGAATTGTTCAGCTGCAATGGTGACAAAAATAGCCCAATAACCAGTGCCTGCACCCAGTAAGAAACAAAGCAAATAATAGGCCTCACTTGAAATTTGGAACCAATGAAAAAATCCTAAAAAAAGTAGGGTGGTAATCATTGTAAAAAACAAATAGAGCTTTACCACCTTTTTGCGACTTTTCATCCATTGACTTAAAAAACCTGCAAGTAAATCGCCTGCACTTAGGCCTATGTAGCAATACATGACTGCTTTTCCATTAGAAATATCATATAAACCAAGCCAAGGGCCGAAATTATCAGAAGAATTCATAATCAAAAGGCCTACAGTATACCAAATAGGAATGCCAATGCTAATACAATGCAAGTACTTGATGAGATTTTCTTTCTTGCGAAATAGCAGTCTTAAATCGCCTTTTTTGATGCTCGATTCTTTGTGCATGTTTTCAAAAAAGCCTGACTCGAGTGCGCCCACTCTCAAAAGCAATAATACAAGCCCCATGGCGCCACCAATTAAATATACAACCTGCCAATTGGCGGGCTGCCACCCGCTGAGCTGTTCAATAAAATGGCCAACTGCTGCGCCTTCAGCACCTATTAAAGAGGCTGCAACGGCACCCAATGCACCAAATGTAACGACAATCATTGTGCCGTAGCCTCTTGTTTCTTTTGGCATGAGCTCAGAAATAAGGGTAATGCCCGCGCCGAGTTCTCCTGCCAGACCAATGCCTGCAATGAATCGAATGAGCGTATAACTGCTCATGTCTGTGACAAAAGCATTGGCAATATTAGCAATTGAATACAATAAAATGGACCCAAATAAAACCTTGATTCTTCCCTTTTTATCTCCAAGAATTCCCCACAATAGCCCACCGACCAACATACCAAACATCTGCACATTGAATAAGAATTTGCCGGAAGCAGCCCTGGCTGCATCATCCATGTACGGGAACAAATCAGCTAAACTTTCAGACTTTACTACGCCAAATAAGACCAAATCATAGATATCCACAAAATAACCCAAGGCGGCAACTAGGATGAGTAAAAATACCTTGCGCGAAACTATCATGAAAAGTAGTTTTTTAATTTTTGAATGCTCAATAATACGTATTTTTAGAGAAAAAAAGGATGGTACATGACGTTGGGTCGCAAAGTTCTATTTTAGGAACATACCTCGCAGAAATTAGGGCCCTTGGAATTCAAGATGATCGTTTGCGTTTTAGACACAACTTAGAGCGAATTGCTGAAATTTTGAGTTATGAGCTTTCAAAAACTTTGCCTTCCAAGACCTTGGAAGTCCAAACGCCTCTAGGTGTTGCCAATGAAAAAGTTATTGAATCGCAACCAATTTTATTTACCATTCTACGCGCCGGTTTGGCCATGCACCAGGGTGTTTTGCGGTATTTTGATCATGCAGATAGCGCTTTTATTTCGGCCTACCGCAATCACAGTTCTCCTGAAGCGTTCCAGATCAAAGTTGAATATATGGCAGCTCCCAACATAGATCAGAAAATATGGATTATCTCTGACCCAATGTTGGCAACTGGCAGTTCAATGGTCGCAGTATATGAGGCTCTACTTGAATATGGAACACCAACAGAGGTTCACGTTTTAAGTGCTATTGCTGCGCCGCAAGCGCTTGAACTTTTAAAAGAAAAACTTCCAGTAAATACGCAAATTTGGGTTGGTGCCATAGATCAAGGGCTCAATGAAAAGTCGTACATCCTTCCTGGTCTTGGGGATGCTGGCGATCTTGCATTTGGAATTAAAATTTAATTTTCACCTAGTATTTATAAATGAATTGGATTGGGTTTTGGAGCATATTTGGATTGGCGACCATAAAATTTATGGTTTCGACTTTGCCAGGCCCAGGTTTTCACCTATCCTTTTTCCAGACATGGCTTGCCTCTTTTTTAGGAGCGGTAACCGCTGCAGCATTTTTTTATTTTGGAAGTGAGCTTGTAATGCATATTTCTCATCGAAAGCGTGCAAAAAAAAGGGCTGAGGCCTTAGCGCAAGGAAAAGAGCCGAAAAATTATAATAAAGTAACGCGCACAAAAAAAATGATTATTAGAATCAAGTGGCGTTTTGGTTTTTACGGCATCACGCTCTTTGCGCCCCTCTTATTTTCGGTACCCATAGGTAGCTACGTGGTGGCGAAATTTTATGGTAAATATCAAAGTGCTTTTATTTTTGTGCTCGTTGGTTTAGCAGCCAATGCTCTATTATTGACCTACTTGAGTTATGCCGTTTTCTAGTCAGCACCTTTTCTTTGATTTGGACCGAACCCTCTGGGATTTTGACAAAAACTCAGAATTAACCCTACGTCAACTTTACAGCCAAGAAGAGCTAGAGGATCAAATTGGCGACTTTTCAAAATTCTATGAACAGTATCTCTACAAGAATGCACACCTATGGAAATTGTATGGAAAAGGGAAGGTTAAAAAAGAAGAATTGCGCTATGAGCGCTTTCGTTCCACATTAAAACATTTTAAATTAAACGATGAACCATTGGTTGAAAGGATTTCAGATGCCTATGTAGAACTTTCCCCGCGTCAGACTGCATTGTTTCCTCATACCATTGAAACACTCAAGAACTTGAAAAGTATGGGCTACAACATGCATATCATTACCAACGGTTTTCAGGAAGTACAATTTGTTAAGTTAGAAAATTGCCTTTTGCGTTCTTTTTTTGATGTGATTGTTTGTTCAGAATTTGTTGGAAAAAACAAGCCAGAGCCAGCCATTTTTAACTATGCTCTCAAGCAAGCAAATGCAAAGCCTGGATCCTCAGTAATGATTGGAGATGATTACCACGTAGATATTGCCGGTGCACTTCGCGTCGGCATGAAGGCCATTTGGTTTGACCCGACATCTAAAAATGAGTTCAACTATGAATACGCAATTTCTGGACTAGAGCAATTGCCCATACTATTGCCCAAGTTGTTGTTAACCAACTAATTCTTGTCGGATTTTCTCATAGAGTACCACGCCTGTTGCCACACCTACGTTTAAAGAAGAAATAGAACCTTTCATAGGAATTTTACAACTGATGTCTGCCAAATTGATGAGGTCTTGGGTAATTCCAGATTCTTCAGAGCCCATAATAATCGCCACACTGCCGCGCAAATTCGTTTCTTGTAGCGGAACCATTGCTTTTTCTGTACAGGCCACAATTCGTAGGCCAGATTGTTGCAAATAAAATAACGATTGCTTAAGTTGTTCTGTTTTGCAAATAGGAATTCGATTTAATGCACCAGCTGAGGCCTTCATGGCATCTGAGGTTGCCAATGCAGACCCTTTACTTGGAATAAGAATCGCATCCATGCCCATGCATTCTGCACTGCGCACAATTGCCCCGAAATTTCGAACGTCAGTAATGCGGTCTAACACCAGAACACTTGGTTTCTTACCTTCTTCTAACCATTGGTCAATCAAGGGTTCAATTTCTTGGTAGGCAATTGGCGGAACCATAGCTACTACCCCTTGGTGATTGCCCGAGGTTAGTGAATCCAATTTTTGACTGGGCACATATTGTAAAAAATAGTTTTTACCAATGAGCGCTGTGCGCAATTCTTCAAACAGTGCCTTATTGATACCCTTTTGAATTAATATTTTATTGAGCTCTTTATCGGCATTAATGGCCTCAATAACTGCACGAATGCCAAAAATGATATCGTTTCTTTCTTTGCGCTTGTAGGGCTTATCATGGCGTTCTGTACGCACACGGTTTGTTTGATTTTCTTCCATTAATTGATATTAATTTCTAAGGCAACGTTGCCTTTTAGTGTGCGCTCTACGGGACAAGCCTTGGCCACAGCGAGCACTTTCTTTTTGGTGAGCTCATCCCAGTTGTTGCCTCTTAAATCGAGGTCCAAAATAATTTTAGCTATTTTTCTTGGGTTGGCAGACATTTGTTTTTCTATAGTTGCCTCGGCAAAGTTGAATGCAATATTTCGGCTTTGACAATAGATACCAATGATAGTTATAACGCATGAAGCTAGAGAAGTGGCAACGAGGTCTGTGGGAGAAAATGCTTGGCCCTTCCCGTGGTTGTCAACAGGAGCGTCAGTAACAATTGTAGTGCCTGAGGCCAAATGTGTACACTCCGTACGAAGGTCTCCTAAATAACGGATACAGGCAGTTTTCATGGGGTAAAGTTAATACTTCACCTGCACATAACCGTGTTTCTCTATTGGAATTCCACCTTCATAAATCGCTTTGATCACATAAAAGTAAGTGCCTTCTTCCACTTTGTCACCACTTTGAGTATACCCATTCCAAGATCCAGCGGGGTCAGTATAACGATAAATAGTATTGCCCCACCTATTGACAATGGTGCACTCAAATTCTGCAATACCACTATATTGTACATAAAAGGTGCTATTGCCAATGGCAGAAGACAACACGATTATATTAGGGGCAATAATGTCGCAGGGTTTAAAGCCAATAGTGGCAGTATCCGAATAACTATAACAAGAATTTGTTATGGTATAAATGTAGTCTCCAACAGCAGAAATGACGCGCGGATTGTCCGTATTTCCATCTGCCCAATAGCCTAATGAAACAGGATTATAATTGCTTTGAAGCGTCCACTCTGTAAGCGTGCTGTCTTTTGGAACATTGAGTTGATAGGGATTTAATTCAAAACTTGTGCCTTGACAAATATTTGTATCGAGTAGTTGTATATAAATGTAAGGCGGAAATTCAATAAACTCTGTAAGCGTTACACCACAAGCACTGTCTGTAAAACTAATTGGGTATACTCCGGCATAGAAACTAGTTATTAATGGATTCTCAGCGTGAATATCAGAAAATTCTATAGTAGTGTCAGGGCAAGACCATGTTCCGCCTAAGGCAGAAAGAGTCCCGATGATTTGTGCTTGATAGTCACAGCCAATGCTGTCTAAATGTATGTAGGGCTCGGCATACAATTCTAGATTAGTCGTTGTAGCATGATTACAAATAGAATCTGTAAAGGTTAAGGTAAATATTCCAGATTCACTTGCATTTAATAAGGGGTTTATTGCGCTGTTGTTTGGTGTAAAATTTAGCGTGGCTAGTGGATTATTAGAAGTATAAGACCAATAACCACCGTTTGAATCTACTATTGTTCCCAAGACTTGAAAATCCAATTGACATAGCGCTGAATCTGCAAAGATTTCTGGGTTTTCGGGTAAAGTGAGTGTTGCATTTAAGGTCTGCTGACAAATATCATCTGTAAATGAAACCATATATATTCCAGGTGCTCCAATAGAAATCAAAGGATTAAGCGCGATGTTGCTGCTAAAAGAAATATTCGAAGACGAGGCGCTCCATGTTCCTCCAGGAGAATTGGTCCCAAACACTTGGTAAGTATTCTGACAAAGGGTTGTGTCGTTAAAAATTGAGGAGGCTGTTGTGCCAAAAACCGTAAAAGTGGTATCTGTGTAGCAAAGTCCTGAAGAATCTATTAAATTGATGGTGTATGTCCCGGGCCCAAGAATATTGACAAATTGAGCATTTAAAACAGGATCATTCAGCCCCCAACTCACAGTTGAATAGGCTACTGAATCGGGAATGGTAAGTACTACTGAAGTATCAGGAGGACAAAAAGCCATTGGGCCTTGTAAATTAACGGCTAGTGGATTTATTACATCAAAGGTATCTGCGATGTGTTTATAGCACCCATCTTTACTAACCGTTACCCCGTAAATTTGATCAAAATTGACACTGCTCGTTGGCAAAACAGAAAAGTCATCCCAGAGGTAACTATCATAAGGGCCATTAGAAACACTCAAGTCAATTACCCCGCATGAATTCGTAGTGAGTAAAATTGCCGAATCCAGGTTATTGACGATAGTGTCTATTACTACAACAAAGGTGAGCGCCGTAACACCCGGATTGGGTAAATTATCGTCGGTGGCCGTAACTGTGATGTCATAAGTGCCCATTGTAGCCAATGAACCAATTGCGCGCAAAACAATATTTGCCGTATTACCAGGCGTGTTTGAAATCTCCTGAAGCGTGGTGAGCCCCCCATTTGAATAAGTAATGCTCGTTGTTTGGTTTATCTCCGGCGATAAGAAATTTATACTGAAATCTGCAGAATCGCCTAGAGCGCAAATTTTAAAAGTATCGCATGAAGCAATTCCTTCAGGTATTGGAGGGATGTTGCCGGAATTAGAAGCATCAAAGGCAAAACTTTTATAATCGAGCCAATCAATGCCATCTGGGTTGCCTAATGCGCCGTCGAAGTCATTGCCTGGGTGGTCAAAACGCGAGATTAAAAAATAGGCAATGCCGTCTCCTTTATTGGCGCCACAAGTGGCTGGAATACCGTAAAAACCGTTGATTCCTTGTGAGGCATCACCAGTGGTCCAGTCCATGTTTTGATAACAAAATGCAACATTACCACCGTCAATGACTGGGTCCGAACCATTTGTAATGATCAGTTGAAAGGTATTGAGTTTATCTCCATGAAAAGCATAATAACCTACGGCTACCCAATTGACATAAACTGCCGTAGGCGTAATTTTATAGAGCACTTGTCCGTTTCCATTTCGGGTATCTACATCGCCCCAAAAAGGAGCAACAATTCCATTTCCCACTGAAGGAAAAGCCGTTGCTGAGAATGTAGCCATCGGGCCATCAAAGGTTAAATTCCCGTTGTTATTAATATAGATAGAGTTGTAGGATTGCCCGTATAAGTTAAAAGTAAAAGGAATCGGAATGAGGCCCGAAGATCCATCATCATTTGGTGCCATTGCCAAAATGTAAGTTGAGTCGGGCTCAATGTAGCAATTACATGCATTTGCTTTATTGTAAGTTGCCGGTTGTACGCTTGCCACAGGCGTCTGTATACTCGTATTTGCTTGAACATTTACGGTGCCTAACTGTCCAGATGCCTTTAATTGTTGGTAGAGCGGAGAGTCCGTAACAACTTGGGCTTCGAGACTCGAAAAGAAACAAACGAGAAGCAAGAATAAGATGGATTTTAACATAGCAGTAGGGTTAGGCCTAAATAAATAAGACGAAAACTTGGGGTTTGAGGTTGCACGAATTTAACGTATTTTTAGCAAAAAAAGATAACAATGAAGTATTTAGCAAGTATTCTGTTGCTGTGTGTTGGCGTGGCCCAGGCACAGAAAAAAACCACCCAAAGTGCTCCAGTCTTACCCTTCGATGCCAGTACGGTGAGCGCACTGAAATTTAGAATGGTTGGACCAGCGCTCACCTCTGGGCGTGTAGTCGATATTGCTGTTGATCCAAATCAAAAAGATACTTGGTATGTGGCAGCTGCATCTGGGGGCTTATGGCTTACTAAAAATCACGGTATTACCTTCGAGCCTATCTTTGATAATTACGCGTCGTATTCATTGGGTTGCGTAACGCTTGCCCCTTCAAATCCCAATACAGTTTGGGTCGGGTCTGGAGAAAACAATAACCAACGCTCGGTTTCTTATGGAGATGGGGTCTATAAATCTGTAGATGGCGGAAAATCTTTTACCAATATGGGGCTTAAAAATAGTGAGCATATTGGAAAAATTATTGTTCATCCCACCAATGAAAACATCATTTGGGTGGCTGCTTATGGTCCGCTTTGGAGTAAAGGTGGAGATCGCGGTGTTTTCAAATCAATCGATGGCGGTAAAACTTGGACTCAAACATTAACTATTTCAGAAAACACAGGTGTTTCAGAAATTGCGATAGATCCGACCAACCCAGAGATATTATATGCCGCAGCGCATCAGCGCCGCCGACAAGAATATACCTATGTTGGTGGTGGCCCAGAATCAGGGCTTTATAAATCTACAGATGGCGGCCAAACATGGGTAGAAATCAATAATGGATTGCCTAAAAGAGACATGGGCCGTATTGGCTTGGCTGTTTCGCCAGCCAACCCTAATGTTGTTTATGCAATCGTTGAAGCGCGCTATGATAAAGGTGGCGTATACCGATCAGACAACAAGGGTGAAAGTTGGACTAAGCAAGGGTCATATTCAACAAGTGGCAATTACTATCAGGAAATCTTTTGTGATCCCAAAGATGTGCAAAAGGTTTTTGCCATGGATACCTATATGCACCACAGTACCGATGGCGGAAAAACATTTGTGCGTACTGGTGAGAAAAATAAACACGTAGACAATCATTGTATATGGATAGATCCCAACAATACTGACCATTGGTTGGTGGGCTGTGATGGGGGTTTATATGAAACATACACACATGCCAAGGAATGGAGTTTTTATGGCAATTTGCCAATTATTCAATTCTATAAGGTAGTGACAGACAATGCCTCACCTTTCTACAATATTTACGGTGGCACCCAAGATAATAATTCCATGGGGGGGCCATCGGCTACAAAGAATGTTTCGGGCATTATCAATACCGACTGGTTCATAACCAATGGTGGAGATGGTTTTGAATCGGCTACAGATTGGTCTAACCCCAATATAACTTATGCCCAAGCACAATATGGTTGGTTGGTTCGATATGACCGGGCTTCTGGCGAGAAAGTGCCAATACAGCCCATGCCTGGACTTGGTGAACCTGCTTATCGTTGGAATTGGGATGCGCCTTTAATTGTATCTAAGCACGATGCCAGCACGCTTTATTTTGCTGCAAATAAACTTTTCAAGTCTACCAATAGGGGAGATGATTGGCAAACAATTAGCCCTGATTTAACCCAACAAATAGATCGCAACGAAATTGAAGTAATGGGCCAAGTCTGGACCATTGATGCCGTCATGAAGAATGCATCAACAACTATTTATGGAAATATTGTGGCTTTGGACGAATCGCCAAAGAAAAAAGGTTTACTCTATGTAGGCACTGATGATGGTCTTATTCAGGTTTCTGAAGACGACGGAAAAACTTGGACGCGATACAATTCATTTTCTGGTATTCCTATCAATACAAGAGTTAATATGCTGAGTGCCTCTGCGCATGATGAAAATGTAGTTTACGCTTGTTTCAATGCCCAGCGTCAAGGTAATTTTAAGCCTTATTTATTAAAGTCTTCCGATAAGGGAAAAACTTGGACAAGTATCGCCGGTAATTTACCCGATAGAGGCACCGTTTACTGTCTTAAACAAGATCCAGTGGTTGAGAATTTATTGTTTGTCGGCACGGAATTTGGTGCTTATTTTAGTACAGATGGAGGAATCAACTGGACAAAACTTGCAGGATTACCTACCACTTCTGTTTATGATCTAGATATTCAAGAAAGAGAAGTAGACTTGGTGGCGGCAACCTTTGGCCGCGGTTTTTATGTATTGGATAACTACAGCCCACTGCGTACTTTGAGTAAAGAAAACCTAGAGAAAAAAGCGCATTTATTTCCTATTAAAGATGCATTACTCTATATCGAAGCGGATCCTTTAGGTTTAGAGGGGACAGGGTTTCAGGGCCATAACATGTGGTCTGCAAAAAATCCAAGTTTTGGCGCCACATTCACTTTACATGTCAAAGAAGTTCCACAATCACTTAAAAGTGAACGTCAAAAAAAGGAAAAAGAACTTGAAAAAGACAAAAAGGATGTTCGCTATCCAAGCTTCGATGAACTTAAAGCAGAACAGCTCGAAGAAAACGCTCAACTTATTTGGATTATTTCCGATGAAAAAGGCAATGAAATAAAAAGAATTACAACTGATGCACAAAAGGGCCTTGTAAGACAAAACTGGAATTTACGCAAAACAAGTACCAACCCGATTGGTCATGGCGGACAAGGTACTTTGGTGGTGCCAGGCACCTACTTCTTACGCGTTGTAATGGTGCACAATGGAGAACTTAATGAGTTAATAAGCAACACCTCCTTTGTTGTAAAAGGCTTAAACAACCAAACGCTGATTGCTAAAGATCAACCTGGGCTAGATGCCTTTAGGGTATCGGTAGCAGAACTTAATCGGAAGGTAAGTGGTTCACAGATGCTTTATTCAGATCTCAACGATGAACTCATTTTAATTGAAAAAGCCGTGCTGAATTATCCCAATACAGATCTACAATTGCTTAAAGATATTCGTGAACTTAAGATAATAAAAGCACAACTTAAAGAGCAGCTCTATGGCGATGAACTGCGCGCCAGACACGAGTTTGAGACTGCGCCATCGTTTACAAGTCGATTGGGGCTACTTGAATACCAACTCTCTGAAAATACTACCTCAGTAACAGCAACCCACCGCGCTACGGTGCAAATGGTAGAGCAAGAATACGGACAGTTCAAAGAATTGCTCAGTGCTTATCAAAAACGCATTGAAGCCTTGCAAAATGCGCTAGAAAACGCAAATATTCCTTACACCAAGTATCGATTGAATTGGAAAGAAGGGGAATAAAATTCTTAACCAAACAAAAAAGGCCGCATGCGCGGCCTTTTTTTATCTATTATTATTTTATTCGTCCCCGAATCGTTCAATGACTTGTTGGGTAACTCCTGTGTTGGAAAATCCACCATCATGAAAAAGATTTTGCATCGTAACATATTTCGTGAGGTCAGAAAACATACTAATGCAATAGTCTGCGCATGCAACTGCACTGGCATTACCTAGCGGCGACATTTGTTCTGAGAAATTAATGAACTCAGTGAATCCCTTGATGCCTTGGCCAGCTGTTGTGACTGTAGGCGATTGCGAAATGGTATTGATGCGTACCTTCTTTTTAATACCGTAATGATAACCAAATGAACGCGCGATAGATTCCAATAATGACTTAGCATCGGCCATATCATTGTAGTCAGGGAAAATTCGTTGCGCTGCAATATAGGAAAGGGCAATTACAGATCCCCATTCATTCATAGCGTCATGTTTGTAGAGGGTGGCCAAGGTTTTGTGCAAAGACATGGCCGAAACATCCATAGTTTGCCCATAATAATTATAATCATTTTCTGTATAATGTTTGCCTTTGCGCACATTTGGAGACATGCCAATGGAATGCAATACGAAATCAATTTTTCCTCCCAATATTTCTTGAGCCTTAGTAACCAGATTTTCTAAATCAGCAAGGTTGGTTGCATCTGCAGGGATAACTTGACTACCTGTCTGGGCAGCCAATTCATTTATTTCTCCCATTCGCATTGCAATAGGAGCATTGGTTAAAACAAAAGTTGCGCCTTCTTCATGAGCTCGTTGGGCAACTTTCCAAGCAATACTTTGATTATTTAATGCACCAAATATGATGCCTCTTTTCCCTTTTAGTAATTCATTTGACATGTGCTTCAATTTTTGGACAAAGTTAACAACTTTATTTTTCGAGGATATTTTTTAAGTTTTTTAATCCCTTTTCGAGGTCTGATCCCAATTGATCATCCATATTAATAAAAAGTGTCATGATATTCATCGGATAAGGCATTTCTCCACTTATACCCCAGGATACACGCGTAGATGATTCGTCAATTTGTTTTGTTGCCATAAAAGATTTATTGGTGCTTTCAAATGGTTCTATGAATTTTAGTTCGAGGTCAATGCGTTCTCCTTGGGTAAGAGAAATAATTTTTTGTTGGCCAGATCCTACTTCCTCTTTTTTGCTTTTCCATTTGGTAATGAATCCAGGCTGTCCGTCTGTACCACTGTAGCTAATTTTAATTTTTGGGTCTGCTTTCCACCATACGCCGTAATTTTCTTGATTTTTTAACTCAACGATATAATTAAATACAATGTCTTTGGGTTGTGTAATAACCAATTCACGTTTTACATCAAATTCAGTGGGGATGAACAAAGCAACAATAAGCACTACTCCAATGATAAGGCCAATTAAAATAAAAATACGTTTTAAAAATTTAAGCATATGATTGAAATTTAAATTAAGTAAACAAGATAGAAAAAAACATCAAATCAATGACGTAAATATTTCTTTTCTGCCCAGAAAGTGCCAAACGGAACAAAGGCCGTAATGAACAAAATTAAACAGATAGAAACGCGCCATTTTTCTTTTAAAAAGAAATAGGCAATAATTAAACAGTAAAAAAGAAATAGGCCACCATGTATGTAACCAACCCAAATATTTGGATTTGGTAGCTGCAAACCATATTTTAAAAACATGGTAAGCAAAAGGGCCAGCCAAGAAAATCCTTCACCAATGGCTGCTATTCGAAATAGATCAATCGGCTTCATGTGTATTGTTGTTCTAAATTTTTAATAAGGTCACGGATGCGGGCAGCTTCAATAAAATCTAATTCTTTGGCTGCGCGTTGCATTTCTTTTTTAAGCACTTTAATTTCTTTTTGAAATTCTTCGCGGCTTAGATCAGTTAATTCAATCGTTGGTTGTGCTGCATTATTCTCTTTAAGCATTGCTCGTGCAAGTCTGGTGGCTTGATCGCCATCGGCAACCTTTGTGCTTTCTAAAATTTTGTCTTTGGTTTTTATCAAGGGTCGTGGAACTTGATTGTGTGCTAAATTGTAAGCTTCTTGCTTTTGACGCCGTCTGGCGGTTTCATCTATGGTACGCTGCATAGAGTCTGTGACTTTATCTGCATACATTATTACTTTACCATTCACATTTCTTGCCGCACGCCCCACAGTTTGAACCAAAGAGCGCTCATTGCGCAAGAATCCTTCTTTATCTGCATCTAAAATGGCTACTAAGGAAACCTCTGGTAGGTCCAATCCTTCGCGTAAAAGATTTACCCCTATCAAAACATCAAAATTTCCTAAACGCAATTGGCGTAATATCTCCACTCGTTCTATCGTATCAATTTCAGAATGGATATACCTACAAGGAATGCCCAATCGGTCTAAATATTTTTGCAGTTCTTCGGCCATGCGCTTGGTTAGCGTAGTCACTAGAGTCCGCTCATTTTTCTGCCGTCTTTGCTGGATCTGCTCAATCAAGTGATCAATTTGATTTAAACTCGGGTGTACTTCTATTAGCGGATCAAGCAAACCTGTGGGTCTGATGAGTTGTTCAACTAATATGCCTTCTGACATTTGCATCTCGTAATCAGCCGGCGTTGCAGAAACATAAATTACATTTTTTAAAAACCCTTCAAATTCATTAAATTGTAAGGGTCTGTTATCAATTGCCGCTTGCAATCGAAAGCCGTAATCGACAAGATTAATTTTTCTCGAGCGGTCTCCTTGGTACATGCCCCTTACTTGTGGTAAAGTCACATGGCTTTCATCAATAACCATGAGAAAATCGTCAGGAAAATAATCCAATAAGCAAAATGGACGCTCTCCAGGCTCACGTCTGTCAAAGTATCTCGAATAATTCTCTATCCCAGAACAATAACCAAGTTCTCGAATCATTTCTAAATCATAGTTCACGCGTTCTTCAAGTCTATTGGCTTCTTCTAATTTGCCTTCGGCCCTAAAATTTGCGACCTGCACCACTAGATCATCTTGTATTTTTGTGATGGCCTGCCGTGTATTTTCTGGACTAGAAACAAAAAGATTTGCGGCAAAAATATCAATCGTCTCAAAACTATCTATAGTAGCTCCACTTTCGGGATCAATGGCTAAAATTTGCTCTATCTCATCGGCCCAAAAACAAATTCTAATGGCATAGTCAGCGTATGCCAAAAAAATATCGACAGTGTCACCAATTACACGAAATTGACCGCGTTCAAGCGTCTTATCGGTGCGCTGATATAAATTCTCGACTAAATTGAATAAAAATTTGTTGCGTACTAGAACTTGTCCAATACGCAAATGTATAATGCTATTTTTAAATTCGGTTGGGTTGCCAATTCCATAAATACAACTTACTGAGGCCACCACAATAACGTCGCGCCTTCCGCTTAACAAGGCCGATGTAGCAGCCAAGCGCAATTTTTCAATTTCGTCGTTAATCTGCAAATCCTTTTCAATGAAAGTTCCTGTGGAAGGAATATAGGCTTCAGGTTGGTAGTAATCGTAATAAGATACAAAATATTCTACGGCGTTATTGGGAAAAAACCCTTTGAATTCGCCATAAAGTTGGGCTGCCAAAGTTTTATTATGCGATAAAATCAGCGTAGGTCGTTGAATTTCTGAAATAACATTGGCCACACTAAAAGTTTTGCCACTTCCCGTTACTCCTAGAAGCGTTTGATGGCTTGTTTGTGACTTTAATCCATCGATGAGCTGCCTAATTGCTTGGGGCTGATCACCGGTTGGTTGGTATTGGGAAACAAGCTCAAATTGCATGGATCAAAATTACCAATTTTAATGGTCTTCATTTTATATTTGTTTTATGGAAAATAATCAATGGATTGAAGTTTCGGCTATTATAGCTGCACCTATTGATCAAATATGGGAAAAATGGACACAAGAAGTACACGTTGTTCATTGGAATTTTGCGCACGAATCATGGTGTTGTCCAAGGGCAATAAGTGATTTAAGAGTAGGAGGTAAGTCTAGTTATAGAATGGAAGCCAAAGATGGCTCAATGGGTTTTGATCTCAATGCTACTTTCAGACAAATTGATACCAATAAGTTTATTGCATCAGAATTGGAGGATGGAAGAAAAGTTGAAGTGTTATTCACCTCAATAGAAAATGGCATAAGACTAGACCAGCGTTTTGAACCAGAGGGCATGAACCCAAGAGAATTGCAGCAAAACGGTTGGCAGGCCATATTAGATCATTTTAAAGCTTATTGTGAAAAATAATGCACCGAGAAATTGAAAAACACATTGGGCAGTTCCCTCTGCATACACAAGTCAAATTAAAGGAATTGCATAATTTTATCAATGCTAAAGTTTCGGGCCTAAATCAAAAAATAAGTTATGGAATTCCAACTTTTGAGCGCAACGGAAAAAATTTTATCCATTATGCCGGGTATTCAAAACACATTGGCCTTTATCCTGGAGCAAAAACAATATCTAAATTCACAAGCGAATTCGAGAGAAGAGGCTTGAAATTTTCAAAAGGCGCATTGCAATTACCTCTTGATGCTAGTTTCCCATTGGATTTAATTGAAGAGATGCTCAACTATCTACAAAGTAGGCAATAAAAAAGCGCCCTAAGGCGCTCAATTAATTTTTTTGGATCAAAATAATGTTCTTTTTTCCTTTAAGAACTTCTATTGAAGCACTGTATTTTTTTAAAAAGTCCAGGACCTGTGGATTGGGAAGAAATGATTTTGTCCGCTTGGGATGTGTTGGGTAAGTATTTTTAATCATAGGCAGTAAATTCTTTCTTTTATAACGCAACTTTTGTGGAAATATTATATCGTAGATAATTTCTAATTTTGTACTATCAATCAACAACAAAAAATCGACATGATCAAGTCCGGTGTGGCCACAGGTAATGACGTTCAAGCCATATTTGAGTTAGCTAAATTAAAAGGCTTTGCATTACCAGCCGTCAATGTAACGAGTAGCAGTACAATAAATGCAGTTATGGAAACCGCAGCCAAACTTCATGCTCCCGTTATTATACAATTCTCTAATGGAGGAGGGCAATTCATGGCAGGTAAAGGTCTATCAAATACAAGCCATCAGGCCGCAATTTTAGGTTCAATAGTTGGTGCAAAGCACATCCATGCCTTGGCCGAAACTTATGGCGCAACAGTTATTTTACATACGGACCATTGTGCCAAGAACTTATTGCCTTGGATTGACGCTTTACTCGATGAAGGAGAAAAATTTTTTGCTGAAACAGGAAAACCCTTGTTTAGTTCACACATGATTGATTTAAGTGAGGAGCCACTCGAAGAAAATCTGCGAATTTGTAAAGACTATTTGCGCCGTATGTCAAAAATAGATATGACACTTGAGATTGAATTGGGTATTACAGGTGGCGAAGAAGATGGCGTCGACAACACAGAAATTGATAATTCAAAACTTTATACACA
The DNA here is from genome assembly GCA_030830785.1 of Crocinitomicaceae bacterium. Classification (GTDB taxonomy): domain Bacteria; phylum Bacteroidota; class Bacteroidia; order Flavobacteriales_D; family Crocinitomicaceae; genus UBA952. The sequence continues at coordinate 180,430 of JAURMI010000013.1, read as the reverse complement.
GCCCCAAGAGGTAGCTGCTGCATATGAGGCCTTAAATGCTATCTCTCATCGCTTTACCATTGCTGCTTCTTTTGGAAACGTGCATGGCGTTTACAAACCGGGAAATGTCCAATTAACTCCAGTTATTTTGAAAAATTCTCAAAATTATATTCAGGAAAAATTTCACACTAAATATAATCCCATTGACTTCGTCTTCCATGGTGGATCGGGCTCTAGCATTGAAGAAATTCATGAAGCAATTAGCTACGGTGTGGTCAAAATGAATATAGATACAGACATGCAATTTGCGTACAGCGCAGGCCTTAGAGACTACATCGAAGACAAAATGCATTATCTTCGTACCCAAATTGGAAATCCCGACGGGGAAGACCAACCCAACAAAAAATACTATGATCCACGCAATATTTTGCGTGCTGGTGAAATGAATTTTATAAAGCGATTGGAGCAAACTTTTGTGGATCTAAAAAATATCAATACTTTGATTTAAATATGGCTTGGTTTAAAAGAAACAAAGAAGGAATTACAACTGCAACCTCCGAAAAAATGGAGGTACCTGAAGGATTGTGGGTACGCTGTTCAAATTGCAAAACCTTATATACCAGTGAGGATCTTTTGGCAAGTAGCTATGTCTGCAATCGCTGCTCTCACCATGAACGCATTGGTGCTGAAGCGTATTTTAGATTGCTTTTCGACGATCAAAAATTTAAGGAATTAGATACCAAGCTCTCATCTGGTGATCCCTTGGGTTTCGAAGACACAAAAAAATATGTCGACCGCATTGTATCAACACAAAAAAATACGGGCTTAAAAGATGCCATTAGAACGGCAAAAGGAACCCTTAACGGTCATAAGTTGGTGGTAGCAGCCATGGACTTTAATTTTATTGGCGGCTCTATGGGTTCAGTAATGGGAGAAAAAATTGCCAGAGCAATTGATGTTGCCATTGCAGAAAAGTCAGCATTTATGATTATTTCAAAATCTGGTGGGGCACGTATGATGGAAGCAGGTTTTTCCTTAATGCAAATGGCCAAGGTTTCGGGAAAATTAGGTCAATTGGCCGAAGCAAAATTGCCTTATATTTCTTACCTCACAGACCCTACCACTGGTGGGGTTACCGCATCGTTTGCGATGCTCGGCGATATCAATATTGCAGAACCTGGCGCACTCATTGGATTTGCCGGCCCTCGTGTGGTTAAAGAAACAATTGGCCGAGACTTGCCAGAAGGATTTCAAACAAGTGAGTTTTTATTAGAGCACGGTTTCTTAGATTATATTATTGACCGCACACAACTTAGAGAAACCCTGGGCTTGTCGTTGCAATTGTTTTTCAATTAGAATTAAATAGTTTGTATTTTAGAGGACTATTTATCCTCACTATGAAATACCTACTTTTTGTTTTTATTCTCCTCAGTCAATTATCGATTTTTGCCCAAGATACTACCTGGGTACAAACATTTACTTTTGATTCAATCACGACACGTCGGGCGAATTTTCAATTCCCTGCTTCTTTAGATACAGAACGTTTTGAGAAAGTACAGATGTACTATAAACTCAAGTGCTCACCGCTCACCACCTGGGATCAATACAACTGCGGAGAATGGGATTACCTCACTTACACGAAAGTTTATGACCATACCGGTGCTTTTGATTCAGTTGCCATCAATGGCATGCAATTTTTAGCAAATTGCTCAAGTCCTGTTCAAATAAATTTAAAACCGCTTCCATACACTGAAGTGGATCAATATCAAATGCCAGTATATACACGGCCTGAAACAAATGCCTCTGGGGCTCCTTTGAGTCATATAGCCTTTAATAACGGAAGTGTTGTGTCAACAAAACCTTTTGTCAATAGTGTTCAAGGTAGCCGTTATCAGTTCATCATGACGGCTGCAGAACTAAATGCGGCGGGAATTCAAGCTGGGCCGATTAGTTCAATACAACTCAATCTTGTAACAGGAGGAGAATTACAGTGGCCCAGCATACAGATGGCCCATACTCAGCAAACTACCCTGACGGAGTTTATTCAAGCGCCATTTTTAGGTGTTTTTAATGCTTCCTTTGGCCCGGGTATGGCAAATGCACCCTTAGTTGCGGGTTGGAATACCTTTGTATTTTTTCAAGATTTTGTTTGGGATGGCACGTCCAATATCTTGGTGCAATTTGGTCAAAACAACAATGATTTTCCAGCGAGTCAAAACTTGGAATTCCTCATGGAGCAGACCCCAAACCCCATGTCTGTTGCCTATGGAAGCCGAAACGGCACACTCACGCTTTCGGGTTCAAATTATACGATGTCTTCTTTTGTTAATGAAGAAATTGGAGGCGCTTTTACGGTCGAATTTTGGGCGCGTTCAGAGTTCAATATGGGTGTAAATACAAGCATTATGGAAGCATTTGACAGTGCAGGCCGCAGGGTGTTCAATATTCACATGCCATGGAGCAATAACAATATTTATTTTGATGCTGGAGACGAAACGGGCTATGACCGCATTAATAAGGTTGCTACAAGTAATGATATTGGTGATTACCAATGGAACCATTGGGCTTTTGTAAAAGACCAAGCCAATGGTGAAATGTTTATTTATAAAAATGGCACGCTTTGGCATAGCGGCACGAATAAAAATAGAGAAATAGGTTATATACAAAAATTCATCATTGGCGCTAATGGCAATGCTGCAAATTTTTGGTCTGGTAAATTAGACGAACTCCGCATTTACAAGGCGGCTTTGAACGAATCTACTATTGCCACTTTCTACCAACAAAAGGTGGATAACACGCATCCGAATTGGAATGATTTGGTGCTGTACCATGATTTTGATAACCTCCGTTATGCTTATGATTTAAGTGGAAACGGCCATACCCTCATGCCCTCTGAATTTGGGATGGTAGCACCAGACCCTATCTTTGGAGTCTATGCAGGTACTCAGGTACTTAATTTAAGGCCTGTCCTGAAAATCGGTCAAGATATTGCCCAAGGCATGACCACCACCTTGGTGAATCAACCCATTCTTAAAGAACCCGTTGTTGTATTTGAACAGGCCCCATTAAACAGGCATTTTCAATTAGTTGAAACCTATATTGGCGCACCTGAGGGTGTGCAAGCAGTCATAGATGCTAATGGAAATGTTCTAAGTTCAACACCAGTGCAAACTACGCTTTCCTTGAATAACCAACCCATTGTAGTCTACAACCCACCATATGAAGTCATCAATAATGTGGAGATTGCTCGTTACATTACACCCTATGGTATCCAATTTGATTTAGGCCCGAACGGATTTACGTGGATTTACGACGTTACAGACTACCAACAATATTTACATGGTCTTGTTGACCTTTCCGCTCACAATACACAAGAATTATTGGACCTTAAGTTTGCCTTCATTAAAGGAACACCACCGAGAGATGTTGTTAAAAGAGAACCGATATGGGCAGAGTCCAGGTCATATAATTTTGGCCAAATGGCTGCAGATGGGGTTTTACAATCTAAGCCAGTGGTGCTATCGGATAGCGCCGAAATGTTTAAAATTAAAACACGCATGTCTGGCCATGGCCAAGTTGGAGACTACGCCTGTTGCGAATGGGTAAATAATAGTCATCAAATCAAAGTAGATGGTATACCTAGATTCAATTGGAGTATTTGGGATGCGATGGCATGCGGAGACAACCCCAATATTGGGCAAGGTGGAACTTGGCCTTATGCCAGAGAAGGTTGGTGCCCAGGTGATATGGTCAAGGATTTTGAATTTGAACTCACTCCATATGTTACACCGGGTGATACTGTTGAATTGGATTATGCAGTCAATGCTGTACCTGCCAATGATCCGGGGCAGGCTGGGGGTAATTACATTGCTGCCTACGATCTAATTTCTTACTCTGCACCAAATTTTGAGTATGATGCTGCCATTGTTGATGTCCTCAACCCAAATAACTATGAGTATTATTCCAAGTGGAATCCTACATGTCAAAACCCTAGGATTATTCTCAAAAATACGGGCTTGGCGCCGCTTACCGCGTGTAGAATATTTTGTTGGTTAGATTATGGTGAAAATCTGGTTTATGACTGGACCGGATACTTGGACTTTTTGGATCAGACGGTAGTAGAAATTCCCGTAACAGACATGAACTGGTGGTATGAGCAAGATAGCTCCTACACCTTTACTGCTTGGGTTGCCGATGTCAATGGAAATATTGGTCCGGATTTATATAATCAGAATAGTTTGATGACTGTAAAGTACGATGCCCCTGAACGCATCGATGGACCGTTTTTTGTGTGGCTTACCACAAACAACAAGGCCGTAGAAAATAGCTATCAACTTTTAGACCACGCAGGAAATGTATTATTTGAACGCAGCAACCTACAGAATTCTACGCAATACAAAGACACTTTTGACTTGGCTCCAGGTTGTTATTCTATAATAATTGAGGATACAGACCATGACGGTTTGTCGTTCTGGTATTCAGCCCAAGTAGAAGGAGAAACTGCTGGTCAGATGCGCCTGAGAAAAGTAGGGGGGAGCTACATAGAATTTTTTCCTGGTGATTTTGGCCACTATCACCGCTATGATTTTACGGTAGGTTTTACCTTAGACGTACCAGAATTAAATCAAACTCCAGAAATTAAAATTTATCCCAACCCAACAATTGGTCTCACAACCATAGAATTAAGTGGCCAAATTAACGGTAGTGCAAAACTTAAATTGCTCGATTTAATGGGTCGGCAACTCTACCAAGAAGACATGAATGCATCTGCCCAATTTGCTGAAAGTTTTATAGATATGAGTGCTTACCCCTCAGGTACTTACTTAATTCAAATTGAGACTACACTTGGCATTCACAATCAAAAATTAATTAAACCTTAATAATGAATTTATTACGGATCCTTTTTGTTTTTCAATGCGCATTTTTTTCTAAAGCACATAGTCAATTTTCTATTGATTCCCTTTCGCACATCGACTATCAGGCATTGCACGGTGCCAACCTCAATGATGTTTGGGGTTATACAGATGAACTAGGCAATGAATACGCCATAGTTGGTACCTCTAAAGGCACGTCGATTGTCGATATTACTAATGGCGCCCAACCTCAAGAGGTTTTTTGGCTGGCAGGCACAGAATCCATCTGGCGAGACCCATGTGTGTTTGGTGATTTTGCCTACGTCACAACAGAGGCCGAAGACGGTCTGTTGATTATTGATCTTAGCCCACTGCCACAGTCCACCAACCTACCGACAGCCATTTATACAGGCCCTGCATCCAATCCATGGCAAAGTGCCCACACTTGTTTCACATCTGAGAGTGGCTATGGATATATTTTTGGGGCCAATCGCGACAATCAGGGGGTCATTATCCTAGATTTAAATAACAATCCTATGCAGCCCCAGGAAGTTGGGGTTTTCGATATTTCTTATGTGCATGATGGTTATGAACGCAATGACACCCTTTACACTGCACATATTTATGATGGCTATTTTTGCATCGTGGATGTTTCCAATCATAGTAATCCAGTACTTTTAGCAACGCACAATACGCCCAACTTTTTTACACACAATATTTGGCCAAGTTCGGACGGTCAAACGGTTTATACTACAGATGAAATATCTGGTGCTTTCGTAGCGGCTTTTGACATTAGCGATTTACAACAAATTACGGAGATAGATCGCGTTCAAACCACCCAAGGGACGAGCGTAATTCCGCACAACACACATGTAAAAGGTGATTATTTGATTACAAGCTATTATAGTGATGGTATTGTGGTACATGACGCACATGACCCTTCAAATTTAATTCAACTTGGCCGTTATGATACCTACCCAGGTCAAACTCCTGGTTTTGATGGTTGCTGGGGTGTTTTTCCATTTTTCAACTCAAACAAAGCTGTTGCAGCAGACATAACAGAAGGGCTTTACGTGCTTCAGATAAATTATTCTCCGGCGGCTAGTTTGATTGGAGTAGTAAAAGATTTAGCCACTGGGCAGGTTCTCTCAGGAGTTAGTGTTGATTTGCTTGGAGCAGCCATGTCAGAATTGACCAATGCACAAGGTGTCTATAAAACTGGAATGGCCTTTTCGGGAAATTATATAGTTGAAGTCAATAAGCCGGGATATTATCCACAGACGTTACAAGTTTCCTTGACAGAAGGAACTACAACCATCCAAAATTTTAATCTATTAGCCATTCCTCCATACACTTTGCAAGTTACCGTACTTGACGAGTCTACTAATGCACCGATATCGAATGCACAAATTAAATTGGTACATCCCCAAATTGTTCATCAAGGTGTATCAAATGGTATTGGCCAAGAAGATTTTACGCTATTTTATCAAGATACCTATGAATTAGTCATTGGTAAGTGGTCTTATGAGACGAAATGTCTGAATCCTCAGATCGATGCCACCACACAGCAGTTAACTGTTTATTTGAAGAAAGGTTATTATGATGATTTTACTTTTGATTTTGGCTGGTCTGTTCTTGCTAATGCACAAACAGGAAATTGGGAACGTGCAATTCCCAATCCAACAACCAATACAGTCTTTGACTATGATGCTCAATATGACTGCTTCGATATTTGTATGGTTACAGGTAACGGGACTAACCTTAATCCCGATCAAAATGATGTCGATAATGGTTCAACGTCCTTAATTTCGCCAATTTTTGATTTAAATGGCCTTAGCACACCATACCTCAATTATGCGCGATCTTTTTTCTGTTTTCACGGGCCCGGAAACTTTGACGATACACTATCAATTTGGCTTTCTAATGGTTTACAAACCGTACTTATTGAGCAAATTATAGGCCCTGAGGGTAATCCTATGCAATGGGAGTACAAGAGCATTGAACTCAATGGCCTCATTCCCTTCACTAATACAATGATGTTAAGTTTGAGTATTGCAGACTATCCGGGTAATCCCAACATTACAGAGGCTGCTTTTGACCATTTCAGTATAACCAATGCGTCGGTATTGTCGGCAACGAATCTCGAAATTGGACAAAACATTAAACTGTATCCAAATCCTGGTCATGATCAACTAAAGATTCAAGGAATTGACAGAGAATATGCTTATGAAATTTCTCAACTAGATGGAAAAATATGTGCCCATGGACTGCTTTCACCTACTGTGAATACTGTTGATACAAGTTATTTGCCAAATGGCTTTTATTTTGTGGATATTGCTGGTAAAAGACTTTCTTGGATTAAAACCAGACAATAAAACGTATTTTTGAATTTCATTTTTGACCCATGCAGATTTCAATTGTAGTTCCCTTATTTAATGAAGCAGAATCATTACCCGATTTGCACGAGTGGATTGATCGTGTTATGCGCGACAATCAATTAAGTTATGAACTTTTATTCATAGACGATGGTAGCAAGGATAGTTCATGGGATGTCATCGTTGAGTTGAGTAAAAAAAATGCTTCAATTAAAGGGTTAAAATTTCAGCGAAACTATGGCAAGTCGGCAGCCCTGCATGTAGGTTTTGAGGCTGCAAAAGGTCAGGTTGTGATTACTATGGATGCCGATTTACAAGATTCACCTGATGAAATTCCAGAATTATATCGCATGGTTACCCAAGAGGATTTCGATGTAGTATCGGGTTGGAAGAAGGTGCGCCATGACCCTCTTTCAAAAACAATTCCAACCAAATTATACAATTGGGCGGCACGTCGAATTACAGGTATACATCTTCACGACTTTAATTGTGGACTTAAGGCGTATAAAAGTGAGGTAGTAAAAAGTATAGAATTATATGGCGACATGCATCGCTACATTCCTGCTTTAGCAAAATATGCCGGATATCAAAAAATTGGTGAAAAGGTAGTCGTACACCGGGCACGGCAATATGGCGTAACGAAATTTGGACTCAATCGATTTTTAAATGGCCCATTAGACCTAATGACGGTGGCATTTATGGGTAAATTCGGAAAAAAGCCGATGCACTTTTTTGGTGCAATAGGCGTATTTATGTTTTTTGTCGGTTTTGGCTTGTTTGCCTACATGGGTATTGATAAGGTATTTATTCATCATACCGCAGAAAGGCTTGCATCGCGAACAGATTTTTATGTTGCATTGGTTGCAATGATTATTGGAGTTCAATTTTTCATGGCAGGATTCGTTGCAGAATTGATTGGCCGCAATTCAAGTTCCCGAAACCATTACCTGATCACAGGCAAGATTGGTCAATGATAGAATTCCCGAAAATAAATGGTGGGTGGACGCTTTTTCTAGACCGTGATGGCGTCATCAATAAACGCACCTTTAACAACTATATTCTCGATTGGTCCTCATTTGAATTTACTCCGGGTTTAATGGACGCGGCTCCAATTATTGGCAAAGCTTTTGATAAAATTGTGGTGGTTACCAATCAGCAATGCGTTGCTAAGGGTTTAATTAAGCAGTTTGAGCTTGATACAATTCATAAAAGTATGGTCGAGGCACTTCAGAGCGTTGGTATGAAGATCGATGCCGTCCTTGCGGCAACGGAATATAAAAATGGAATTGAGCAGCGAAGAAAGCCAAACACAACAATGGGATTTGAGGCAAAGGCCATGTTTCCTGACATTGACTTTAGTCGGTCTATCATGATTGGCGACACCAACACAGATATACAATTTGGTAAGCGACTCGGAATGTTCACTATCTTAGTGGAATCTGAAGAACTAATCAAGGAAATTCCAGACTTTAAGATTGGACATTTGGCCCAGTTAAGCGCATACTTATGAAAAATATTTTTCTTGTTCTTTTGCAAATATGTATAGGCTTTAACTTAAATGCCCAACCTAACCAAATTGATAGGAATGGTAAGAAACAAGGTGCATGGCAAAAAAATTACCCGGGATCAAATGTGCCACAATACACGGGGCAGTTTTTGGATGATTTACCCATTGGAATCTTCATTTACTACTTTGAATCTGGCCAAAAAAAAGCTGAAATTAAACACGGATTGCCAAATAATACCGCGGCTGTCATGTTGTATTTTGAGAATGGACAAATTCTAAGTGACGGATTCTACAAACATGGGCGTAAAGATTCGTTATGGTATAGCTATGCCATCAGTGGTGAACTGATTTGTGCTGAAAACTATAAAAATGATGTGCTTGAAGGTAAATGCGTTTACTATTTTAAGGAGGGACAATATTTAGAAAATAAGTTACAGATTCAACAAATTACACACTTCCATAATGGAGAGCCAAATGGTACTTACCAAGAATATTTTTACAACGGTAATCTTAAAATGAGTGGTTCTTACACGGAGGGTGAAAAAAATGGCCTTTGGACAGAATATTATAATTCAGGTGAGCAAATGGTAACGATAAATTATAAAAATAACCTTCAACATGGTTGGGCGACCTATTTTGACAAATCAGGCGAAGTAAAAAACAAAATAATGTATAGAAAGGGTAGAGCACTTTCAGAAAAAGAACTTAGTGAGTTTTTGAATTGGTGTCGTGCACATAACCAAGATCCCAATCTATGAAACAAAATCAGTCCAAGTGGATTTTCTTTTCTGCATTGCCACCTTTTAGGGGGGGGATTTCGAAATTTAGTGCCAAGACACTTAGTGCGCTGACCAAAATTCAAGAAGTTAAGGCCTATACCTTTAAAAAACAGTACCCAAATTGGCTTTTTCCCGGCACAAGTCAATTTGATTATTCGGCTTCAAGCGCTCCTAATGAAGGTATCGTCTCTACATTTAATCCATTGAGTTATGTGTCTTCGGCCCTACGACTTAGAAGAGAAAAGCCCACTGTTTTTATAACAACATATTGGATGACATTTATGGCGCCAATGATGGTTTTTTGGACATGGTTTTTACCTAAAAACACTAAGAAAATAGCTATTATACACAACCTAATACCTCATGAGCAGCGTTTTTTCGATCGATGGTTTAATAAGATGTTTTTAAATGCTTATGACGGTTTTGTGGTGCTCTCCGATGCAGTTAAACAACAAGTTTTAACCCTCAAACCCAAGGCCCTTATAAGTGTTTTGCATCATCCGCCGTATCAATTAGACAATCAAGAATTGACAAAAGAACAGGCATGTATGGAATTGGGCTTAGAGGCAACTAAAAAAACACTTTTATTTTTTGGGCTAATTAGACCCTACAAAGGACTCGAAACCTTAATTGATGCATTCAGTTTACTCGAAGACGATTACCAACTTTTAATTGCTGGGGAGGTATATGGCAACAACCAAGTTTATTGGGATAAGTTAAACCAACTACCCTTTAAAAATTGGCGTTTTGATCAAACATTTATTGCTGAAGATAAAGTGGCTTTATATTTTAAAGCCTGTGACTTAGTTGTGCTGCCTTATCAAAGCGCTACTCAATCTGGTGTTCGCGCACTTGCATTGAGTCAAAAACGAGCGTTATTATGCACAAATGTCGGCGGATTGGCTGAAAATTTGGAAAAAGCTGCTCAAGGATTTGTATTAGAGGATACAGAGAAAACACATTTTTTTAAACGCATTAAGTCGCTATTTGAATCGGGCGAAATTCAAAAGTGCAATACACAACTTTTAACCAATGAATTAGATCTTGAAGGCGCTTGGGAACAATTCGCTGAAGGTCTAGTTAAATTAGCCAAACAAGCCTAGATATTTTATTTGAATTTAAAGTTGCAAAATCCTATATTTGCAACCTTAATTAAATTTCAAATATTCTAGAAAATGCGTTTAAAAGGATTTTTTTGGTTCCTGTCTATACTTCTGACCGCTGTATGTGTATATCAGCTCTCTTTTACATGGGTAGCAAACAACGTTGAAAACAAGGCTGCAAAAGAAGCAAATCTGAAGGTGCAAATGCTTCGAGACGAAGCTAAAGCCACAGGTGGAAAAGCAATATTACCCAATAATACAGAGGTGGATTTCAGCGATCCTGAAGCCATAGAATTGGCGAAAGCCGCTTTTCTCAATGAAATCTTGCGACAAAAAGGAGAAAAACCAGTCTATCCTGTTTTGGGTTCAACTTTTGCCCAGGTTAAAAAAATGTCACTGGCTTTTGGTCTGGACCTCGTTGGAGGGATGAGCGTTACAGTTGAAATTTCCTATCCAGATTTGCTTAAAGGCCAAGTAAAGAGTATTTCAGATCCAAAGTTTTTAAAACCATTTAACAGGGCTTTGGCAACCTACAACAAAGACGGTGGCGATTTCATTGCTACTTTCATTTCGGCTTACAAGAAAGCCAATGGGTCGCTGCCATTAAGCTATATTATTCGTGGCCAGTCATTTGGTATTAAAACTCCAGATGCAGAAGTAGAAAACTATCTTCGCAATCTGGTCGCTTCTTCAATGAAGGGAATTGAAGATATCATTGGTCGTCGAATCAATCAATTTGGTGTTGCACAGCCAAATATTCAGCGTGATAAATCCACTAACCGTCTTTTTATTGAACTTCCTGGTGTGCAAGATGAAGAAACCGTTTCAAGAAAAATTCGCTCTACGGCTAACTTGGAATTTTATGAAACTTACTTGCCTGAACAAATTCAGACCCAATGGGCAGAGGCTACAAGGCTTAGTAAACTAAATGAAATTGTTTCAACGGAAATTGAAGACACTACTTCGGATAGCACAGCAATAGCTAAAGATAGTGCTGAACAAGCCCAAAGTATTAATGCACAAGCCTCAATACCCAATGCCTCTAAAAAAAGTTTAGCAGAATTGTTAACGCCAGTTGGTGGTTATGCAATCGGGTACGTGAATGCCAACGACAAGGCCAATGTAGAGAAAATATTGCGTCGTAAAGACGTTCAAAATGCCTTTCCACAAGACCTCAAATTCATGTGGTCTGCAAAACCTGAAAGTGTCGATAATAAAACCAAGAAGACAGCTTATTTTCTATATGCTTGTCGCATACCTGACAATGGCAAGGCACGTGTTCGTGGAGAACACATTAAAAATGCAAAAGTCGATTATGATCAAACTGATGGAAGCATTATTGTAAGCCTTTCTATGACTGACGAGGGTGCTGATGAGTGGGGCCGCATGACTACCGAAAACAAAGACCGTATCATCGCCATTTCGATGGATAGTTTGGTCTATAGTGCTCCGCGTGTAATCAATGCAATTACCAATGGTAATACGCAAATTTCAGGAAGTTTTTCATTTCAAGAAGCAGAAGATTTAGCTGGCTTATTGAATGGAGGTGCCTTGCCAGTACCATGTGTTATTAAGGACCTTCAAAAAGTAGGGCCAACCATTGGTGCTGAAAATTCAAGGGCCGGTTTAATCTCATTTGGAGTAGCATTTATTGCTGTATTAATATACATGATGTTCTACTATGGAAAAGCAGGCCAGGCAGCCAATATTGCCTTGTTAGTCAATGTAATATTTCTTATTGGAACGCTGGCTTCCTTTGGTGCGGTGCTTACACTTGCTGGAATAGCTGGTATTGTTTTAACCATTGGTACGGCCGTAGATGCTAACATCCTGATATTCGAGCGCGTTCGAGAAGAACAAGCTCTAGGGGCCGATACTCAAACTGCAATTAGAACAGGTTTCCGAAAAGCCTTGCCTTCTATTATTGATGCCAATGTGACTCACTTGTTGGTGGCCGTTATTTTGAAAGTATTTGGAACAGGTGAAGTTGCATCTTTTGCAACCACCTTGATTATAGGAATTTTCACCTCATTGTTTTCTGCTTTGGTAATTGCTGAATTGGCAATTCATACTTGGTTGGCCAAAGGAAAGGCGGTATCATTTCACACGAAATATTCTAAAGGCCTTTTCCAAAACTTCAATTTCAATTGGATGGGCAAAAGAAAGTATTTCTATATTTTCTCAATAATTGTGACCATTGCTGGGGTTGTTTCTATTACTACGCGTGGTTTAAAACAAAGTGTCGAGTTTACGGGTGGCCGTTCCTTTTCTGTGAAGTTTGAGAATAAAGCGGATATTGAAAAAATTCGAACTGAATTAAGTAAGGTTTTTATAGAAAATGGCGAACCTGCTTCTATAGACCTTAAGACAAAATCGAATGATTACAACGTTGAAATCGTTACGAATTATTTGTCAAATAATGATGGTGCAACAGATCAAGTTAATGAAAAACTAAAAGAAGGCCTCAATGCTTGCAAGGACAAAATGGGATCTTATGATATTGAAGGGTCGCGTTCAATTTCAGAGTCTATTTCTAGTGAACTCTGGAAATCTTCAACCATCGCCATCACCATTGCTTTACTGGCTATTTTTGCTTATATCTTTATTCGTTTCGGACATTGGCAATATTCTTTGGGTGCAATTGTTGGTTTGGCCCACGATGCCTTTTTTGTAGTATCTATTTTTTCTTTACTCCACGGATTTCTTCCTTTTTCCTTGGATGTTAACCAAGCGTTCATAGCGGCAATCCTTACGGTAATTGGCTACTCCATGAATGATACGGTCATTGTTTTTGACCGCATCCGAGAAAATCTACGCAAAAGTAAACCTGATGATAATCATGTGGACATTATTAATAGTTCTTTGAACCGTACTCTTTCAAGAACATTTAATACTTCAATGATTTTATTCGTTGTTGTATTGATTATGTTCATTTTTGGTGGCCCAGCCATCAAAGGATTCTTATTTGCCTTATTGGTGGGTGTATTAATCGGAACGTATTCATCACTTTGTGTGGCAACACCAATTTTATTAGACTTTTCAAAACGTCTGCGTGATTAAAAATAAAACGTATAAAAAAAAGCCGCGGTAAGCGGCTTTTTTTATGCGTTTAACTTTAATTTACTTTTTAATAAATTCAAGTACAGCTGAATGTTTAGAGTCGTAGATACCTAAATAGTAAGTCCCTGCGGCAATTTTCGGACTTAATTCTATTGATTTATGAACAGTGCCATTTTCCGCCACTAAATTATAGCTACTGATGTGTTGCCCAAGTATTGAAAATAATTTTAATTCTACATTAGATCCAGAGATACCGTCTATGTGAATTTCAAATTTTCCATTGTTTGGGTTTGGATATAATATCAAATTCTCAAAACTTAGTTCTGTCAATGAGGAGCTATTTACAGTTACTTCAAGAGTTGTTATACAACCGTTATTATCCTTTACATAACACGTATAGGTGCCTACACTTAGATTAGAAAAGAATGAACCACTGTAATATGCATTTCCATCAATTGAATAACTATAAGGTGAATTTCCTCCGCTTGCGCTCATTGAAATGGTACCATCGTTTGCATTAGCCACAGTTGCATTTGCCGTTAAAACAAGTGGATCGGGTTCAATAATTGTAGAGGTAAAAGACTGCTGACAACCATTGGCATCGGTTGCCAATAAAGTATAGGTTCCTGGAGCCAAATTATTGAATACAACATTGCTTGAAACAACCCCATTGAGCTCATAACTATAAGGTGAAGTTCCTCCTGTTACCTGACTTGAGAGCATACCGTCGTTTGCACTATTACAACTTATCATAGTAGGGATTAGATTTACAATGATCGGCTGTGGAGCGCTCACCACGTACTCAATTTGAGCCGTGCAGCCATTGGCATCCAAAATGCCAATGTTATAGGTACCGGCACCTAAATTGACAAAGGTATTGCTTGGTTGGCTTGCTCCGTTATTGATGCTGAAACTATAAGGGGCATTACCACTGGCCGGTAAAACTTCTATAGAAGCGGTTTGGTCTCCGGCACATGCATTTTCAGTCAATAAATTAACCGAAGAATTAATTACTGTACTTGAGATCAAATCAACCGAACCGGACACAGCGCAGCCTGAGGAATCCTCTACGGTATAGGTATAGTTGCCTGCCGCCAACCCGTTAAATAAGGATGTATTCTGTGTTGGAAGTGAACCTAATTGATAAGTTAAAGATCCTGTACTACCAGATACATTAAGGTCAATGGTTCCGTCATTGCCATTGCAAGTTGGCTGTTGAAGAATTAGAGGAACAACATTAATGGCCAATGATCCTGTGACTTGAATTTCAATGTTAAATTGGTCGTCACAAGTGTTTTGATCATCACCCATGCCATTGATATTGGCCAGATTGAGCAATATCGTATTCCAACCAGGTTGTAGCCCTACAACAGTATAATAAATCGTATCTATAGATTGATAATTTGAAAGGTTTAAACTAGTAAAAGTCTGATTTGCACTTGTTGCAGTTCCAATTGTCGAATTCAATTCAAAGGAACTCACACCATTCAAGCCTCTGTTTTCTACGATAACGCCTAATTGTGTAGATGAGCCACATATACCACCATTTTGGGTCGTAAATGCACCTAAAATCGCTAAATCTAAGGTGTCAGGGTCCATTTTGAATGCCGAAATATTGGTTACAATATTATTGCTATTATTCATCACAACGCCAGTGTAGTAAAAGGTCAGGCCATCGTAATCATCGATGCACATATGGTGGTAATCTCCCCATCTGGTATTGGATGTCCTAGATGACAGACCTTGCTTGATAACCATTTCGGGTAAGGTCATTTGCCCTAAAGGATCACAAGCCTTTCGGCCAGTCATTTGAATGGATGGGTAATCAGGCGCAGTATTACTCGATGTAGAATAGGCCATCATAATGTTGCCGAATTTATCAATGTTAATGGCGGGCATCCATCGATTAAGTGATGTGCCCGGCGCAAAGGTCCCTTCCTGATGTAGACTCCAAGACCCGGTGCTACCTGTTGGCCGCCGCAACTCTAACCAGCGCACACCTGCGCGATTATTTCCATTGACATCTGTGGCTAAGCAAAGCACCATTGCTTGATGATCAGAAAAAACCCGCATTGGTGCTTTGTACATTACACATTCACGTAAGGGGTCTAGTTTGACAGTTGTTCCAGGCTGAGGAATACACGAAAAACTCGTTAATCCGCACAAATCTGAATCTATTTCTGCGATAGGGACATCTTGAATTTTTGATACACTGCCCGTATTATTTGTCCAATTGATATTCATTTCCCAAATTTCAATCCAATCGTTTGTTGGGCTATCTGGTGAACCATTGCTGTGCTTTTCATCATCTCGATGCCGCACAAATAGCGGTTTTTGACCAGTGGGAGCAGGGAGGTCCCCTTCAAGATCAACTGGGGTTATTGATTGGAATCCAAATCCATTGAGTGTATATCCAATTGGTACACCAATAAATGGCGAAGTAGCTCCTGAGAGCATGGCGCTCAATTTCATTGCATATACTCTGGGTGGCCCTCCTTCATTTGTGGTTGCTAAAATGGCATCTGATGTTTCACAAATACTCCATTTAGGATAATCTGGGAAATTCGGGCAGGTAAACTGATAGAAATAATAAGCCCCTTGAGGATTGCTTGTTTGGGAAATATAGACCAAAAGTTTTTTCTGAGATTGGGTCGAAAATTGGGTAATAATCCAACGCTTGGCCGTTTTATAATAAAGAACCACTGGATCACCTAGACCAGTAACATTTGGACTTCCCAAAGAAGACATAACCAATGCACCGCTAACTGAGGCGCCAGTTGTCTTGTTAAAAATTTTAAAAGAGCCCCCGCTTCCAGCATTCGTTCCTTGAATGTATACAGTTGAATCTGCCTCGCCACTAGGATCTGGCGGCGAAATGCCATTGCCAATTCCTTGAACTTGCCAAAGCAAGCTAGCCGAAGTTGATTTTTGTGAATTTTGATGTTGTTGCCAAACCCAGTCTAAATGATGGTTGTTGCTCTGTACAGATTGGGGTATTTCTCTGCCTTTGAAATTTGGAACAATTAAATCTTTTTTATTAACGGCTTGGTTTTCAGCTTCAATTAACACACTAATTGTAGGCTCAAAATAGCCATAAAATTCAGACTGTTGGGCTGAGATGCTATCAATTATTATTAAAAAAGATAGAAGATAAATGAGTTTCATAGTTAATATGGATTAAAGCGTACAATGAATTTATTAAACTTTTTTAAATAAGGAGGCGAAACATTAATTTTACGCTTATGGTATTCTTGTTTTCACCCGCTAAACAAATGCGCGCTTATCACTTACAATCAAGCCTTAATTTGAAATTTAAAAAAGAATCTTTTTTTTTGATGAAGGAACTTAAAAAGTGGTCCGTAGAAAAAATAATGACCCAAATGAAGTTATCCGTCCAAAAGGCTGAAGAGACCCATCAAATAATAAGTGCTTGGGGAAAACAATCAAATAAAATAAATGGTGCACCAGCAATTTTTAGCTATATCGGAGAGGCCTATAAATCATTGGATGCAGCCAATTTACAGCAGCATGAACTGCAATATCTTCAAGAACGCTTAATCATTCTTTCAGCACTTTATGGCGCCTTAAATCCAATGGATGGTGTCCAACCCTATAGATTAGAAATGGCGCAAAGTGGCTTGCTCACTAAAGGAACTTCATTGTATTCCTTTTGGAAAAAGCCCTTAAATGTTTATATGCATAAATACTTAAAGTCAAATCAAAAAATAGTGAACCTAGCAAGCTCCGAATATAGCAATGTTATTGTTGATTCATCGTTGAATGAGCGTATGATTACTCCATCTTTTTTAGAAAATAAAAATGGACAATTAAAAACGATTTCCGTTTTTTCAAAACAAGGAAGGGGCGCTATGTTAAAATGGTGTGCACAGCAACAAATTCATGAAACTGAAGAAATTAAAAAATTCGATTTATTGGGTTATCGTTTTAATGCCGAAATTTCTTCTGATACTTCTTGGTGCTTTACTCGTTAACTGTTTTGCTCAAAGAAATCAAAATCTGGGTCTTGGTCTATCAATTCCCAAGTATGATCGGCAAGTAATTTAACACTGGCTAAAAAATGGAGGCTTGAACCAGATTTTCCCCAAGCATTTTTTTCAATCAAGGAAAGCATTAACTTTTGATCTGCCTTTTTATATAAGTGATATACATGATTGATTAGTGGTTCAAAACGCAATTCGGTTTGGTATATGTAGTCCGATATTACTTTACGAGTTTGAATTTTTTGTGCTTGGGTTGCCAACAATTGCATCTGCTCGTATATTTGAGAGAGCTGCATATCGGTCTGTTGATTCATTGCACTAAGTGCCCTTCCTTTTAGTTTTCCCTTATCTTCTGGTTTAATTGAGGCTCCACCAACGCTGTGCGCATAGGGCAATAAATGCGGATTTATGGCAATTTTGTCTATGTCAATTGGATTGACAATTTTTTTCTTTTTATCCTCATTATTTGTCATACTCATGCAAGTTTACTGAGTTCAGCCCCAACAGCAGATCCGATTGCCAGGCCCATTCCTCCCATTCGAACACCTGCGTGTACATTTTTGTTCAAAGAGCGAATTAGTGGTGTTTTTTCACTTCCCACGCCCATGATTCCAGACCATTCATAAGCAATTTCAAATGGTTGATTGGGCAATAATTCATGCGTCAATTTATCTAAAATAGCTTGACGTATGCGCTGATTTTTTTCAAATTTTGTAGTCGTTTCACCATGAAAATCCAAATTTCTACCACCGCCTATCAAAATGCAATTGCCAATATCTCGAAAGTAATAGTAACCCCTGTCGCTATGAAAAGTTCCTGAAATAGAATGTCTAAGGGGTTTGGTTACTAAAACTTGTGCCCTGGCCGGTTTTAATTCTTGTGAGAAATACTTAGAGGCAAAGCCGTTTGTGCATAAAAACATTTGTTTGGCTTTAAGTTCACCAAAATTGGTAAGAATATTTACTTCATTTGCACTTGAAGTCCATTCGAGCATTTCTGTAGCAAATAAAAATTGAATTTTAGCGCTTATGCATTTATGATAAAGGGCATGCATTAGTTTGCCAGGATTAACACTTCCTTCATACTGATTTTTACAAGCCTCTTTGATGCCGAAGAATTTTGATTGTGCAATAATCTGATTATCTATGCTATAGACATCTTTTAACCCAAATTGGAGAAGAAATTCTTTATTCAAATAATCCAAAATATCCTTATCGATTAATGACTGATTAGCTGAAATTAAATCCCAAGACCCACTTTCCTTTAGTTCCATTTCGCGTTTAGATATTCTTTTTTTTAGCAGTGCTAAGCCCTCTAAACGTAAAGCAACTGTTTGCCACATTTTATCCTCTCCTATTAAATTAATATCATCAATAAGTTCAGTCGGACTGCCAAAACAAGTAAAACCGGCATTTTTCGTACTCGCCCCAGTTGGTAAATAACCACGTTCAATGATTAGGATCTTCTCCTTTGGAAAACGCTCGTGAAGAGAGAGGGCTGTAGACATACCAACAATCCCAGCTCCTATAATTACAAAAGTGTTATTTTCAATATACTGTTGTCGTTCCCAAAAGCTTAGTTGTTCAAAAAAAAGCATTTTTTTTACTCGTTGATTTTTAGCAAATTTGTGATTGAAACAAATGTACCAATTTGCGTTCTAACCATATTTGATTAACCTAGAATCATCATGACTAAATTATTCTTGTTGTTGTTTGTGCTACCATTGCAGCTTTTGGCGCAGCGCGACTTGCTTGTTGTCATCGAGGGCAGTACGCAGAATTTCTTAGATAAAAAACCGATCTACGGTGTAAATGTAGATTTAATTCAAAATGATGCCGTTTTAACCAAAGTCTTAGCGGATGAAAGTGGACAATACTACGTTTCAGCCAGAATTGTTCAAGGTCAAGATATCCAATTGCGATTTACCAAAGGGGCATATTTAACAAAATTAATTGCAATAGACCTCTCTTCATTAAAGGGGCAAACGCAATCTGCCTATGGTTTAAAATTGAACAGAAATCTTGTTGCCGAATTATACCCTATTTTATCCGATGTCGATTTAGGTTTTGCCAAGAATATTCCAACCGATAAATATGTTTGGTCAGACGCATCGGCCCGAATTGATCAAATTGTTGCAGTCAAATCAGATGCAGATGCAAAAGCCAGTGCAGCTTATCAGCAAGCCATCGATCAAAAAAAATGTGCGCAATTCCAGCAAAAATATTCCGAACAGATTGCCCAGCAAAACCAAGCAATGGCAATTGTCTATCTAGACTCCATTCTACAAATTCGGCCCAACGATGCTCAAGCGCTAAATCAAAAGCAAAAAATTCTCGATGCACAACGCGACGCAGAACAATTGTCTGAAAATAAAGCCAAGCAGTCCGCTTTATTAGATCAGGCTAATGCCGCTATGCTTGAGCAGGATTATAATTTGGCTCGAATCAAATATAAAGAGGCAGACGCCATTCTACCTGGTAATCAATACATTCAAAAACAATTGGCAGCAATTGAACAAAAGAAGGTTGAATCAGAACAAAATAAAGTTAAATCTCAGGCCTTTCAAAAGGCAATGCAAGCAGCGACATCATTAATTAATTCTAAACGCTATGATGAGGCCATTAAAAAATTGAATGAAGCCCTACAAATTCAGCCAAGTCAGAAGGATCAAGTAGAAGTTGAATTAAGAAGGATTAGAGAAATAAAACAAGATATTTTAACAGAAACTGAATTGAAAAAATTGATGAAATTGGCAAACGATCAATACGTTCAAAAAAAATACGACCTTGCCTTAGAATCCTATAAGAAAGCCGATAAGCAAATTGCTCTTTTTCATAAACAAACGCTTATAGATAACTATTCAAAAGAATTGCAAACGGGTTTAAGTCGTGTAACTGCCGCAATAAATTCGGTTTCTCAGGTCTATCAGGATCAATTGGCCAAAGCGAACGAAAACTTTTTAAAAGGGCCACAATTTTATTCGGTGGCTAAAAATATTCTTAACTCCGATCCTATGAAGAGCAAACAAAACGAGATTGAAGTCATTGAATTAAAAGAAAAGATTAGTGCAATGGAATCGTTTTATGCAGATCGAAAAAATGCCTATTCTTTAGTTAAATCCAAAGATAATGAAGCTGCTTTGAAGGCACTTGAGAATGTTTATGCGAAAGGTCAAAAATATCAAAACTACATTGCTTCAGAAGCATTTACTGCGCTTAAAAAAAGTGCAGATTCCTTAAGGGCTTTAAAGATGCCGGCAGACATGAAAATCGTTAAAGTTACAACTCCTACTCCTCCAACAGGAATAAGTTTAAGCGCTCCTGGCCAACTAGTTACTGCTGATAATTCTATGTCATTTAATAGTTTGAGCCAAACTCAAGAAGCAAAAAAAGAAGCGCCCTATCAAATTCAACAACAAATTCGAACTGAAGTTGAATATCGAAATTACTTTGCTGGACAAAACGCCCAAATTGGCTCTTTTGAGACTTCGGCACAATTGGAGTTGATCAAATCTCAACGGGAAATAAAATCTAACGAGGCGGTTAATACTCAGGCCCAATTACAATTAGATCAGCAGCATATTGCCCAAGCAACCGAGGTCGCTATTGAGGCTCGAAGCGCTGCAACTAGTCAGCGTCAACAAGAAAACGCTGAAAATCTAAATGCCTGGAAAGACGAGAAAGATTATAAAAACATCACTGATCAAAAGGCAGCAGAAGAGCGTCAACAGTATGAATTAGATAGATTAAATATCATTCAAAATCAAAAGGATTTAAAATCGGCGCAAGACAACTTGATTGCAGAGCAAAATGTTAGAGAATTGAATCAACGAAGTCAAGATGTTGAATTTCATAAACAAGTTCAGGAAGAACAAGCAATTAAGGGTGGGATGGAGCAATATGTGCAAATTCAACAAGTTGCTGCATCGAAGGTAGAGCTTAAAACGACGCCTAATTATATCAGGGACGAAAATGGCGTGCTTTTTCCTCCGAACACAATGACGGAGAAAACCTATCAAATTACCAATAAGGAAGGATATGTAATCAAGGTAATTATTAGGCGTGTTGTGGTAGATGCCAATGGTTATGGTGTCGTATATGAACAAACCACCGATGAGCATGGCAAAACTTATTTCACACGAGATGGTCAAGTGAGTACCGAATATGTCTGGTTTAACGATTCCACTGGTGCCAACGTTTTGATAAAATAAGATACATGCATGTTCATTTTATTGCAATTGGAGGTAGTGCCATGCACAACTTGGCCATTGCTTTATCTAGAAAGGGAATTCAAGTAACTGGTTCGGATGACGAAATTTTTGAACCCTCAAAATCTCGATTACAAAAACAAGGTATTTTACCTGAAAATATTGGCTGGGATGAGAGCCGAATTCACAGCAGATTATCGGCTGTAATATTAGGAATGCATGCAAGAGCAGATAACCCAGAGTTAGCAGCGGCCAAAAAATTAAATATTCCAATTTTTAGTTATCCAGAATACCTATACGAGCAAAGTAAAGATAAAATTAGAGTAGTAATTGGAGGAAGTCATGGTAAGACCACAATTACTTCAATGCTTTTGCATGTAATGGCCAAGCTAAATCTCGAAGTAGATTATATGGTTGGTGCCCAACTTGAAGGTTACGATTGTATGGTGCGATTGTCGCAAACGGCCAAATATATGATCTTGGAGGGCGATGAATATTTAAGTTCACCGCTCGATTCAAGACCCAAATTTCATCTCTACAAACCACATATTGCCTTACTTTCAGGGATTGCCTGGGATCATATCAATGTGTTTCCTACTTTTGAAAATTATACTGATCAATTCAGACAATTTATTAGGCTCATTGAAGGCAATGGTGCGTTAATCTATAATAGAGAAGATGCCGTACTGGTAGATCTAGCCGACAATTCACCAGAATTAAAAATAATCCCATATTATACACCCGAGTTTGAGCCAACACCCAATGGCACCCGCGTTTTTTTCGAGGGGAGGCAATTTGATTTGTTAATTTTTGGTGCGCACAATCTTCAAAATTTAATGGGTGCAATGCGTGTTGCCCAACAGATGGAAATCAGTCCAGAAGTTTTTTTAAATGCGATGAATGATTTTACAGGTGCAGGCAAGAGACTTCAGAAGGTTGCCGAGGCGCCAACTTTTGTCATGTATAAGGATTTTGCACATTCTCCTTCCAAATTAAAAGCCACAACTGCCGCTGTTAAGCAACAATACCCAAATCGAGAGCTCGTAGCCTGTATGGAATTACATACTTATAGTTCTCTTCAAAAACATTTCTTACCACAGTATAACCTTGCCATGGAGGCAGCAGATTATGCTATAGTGTATTATAGCCCAGAGGTAGTGGCTCACAAAAAGTTACCAACCTTATCCAATAAAGATGTTGAAAAAGGATTCGGAGGTGGTGTGCAGGTGCTTACGCAAACTGCTGAAGTTTTAGAAGTAATTCATCAACATGACTGGAAAAACAAGGTTTTGCTCATGATGTCTAGTGGAAATTTTGATGGAATTAATTTTGAAGACTTAGGTCAAGATCTGATTTCTAATCTCTAAAAACAACTTTTCTATAAATTACTGCTATAAGCAAACTATTTAAGGTGCTGTAAACTAAGAGCGCTAATAAGCTAATGCTAAGCGTAAAATTAGGGCTAAACATTAACTCATTATTTTTTCTTGCTAGCTCAATAATTTCCTTATCGGTTTTATTTTCTAAAGCGTTGTTTGCTTTTCTGATTTTTGCAATTTTTTCTGGAGTGTCCATATTTTGTTCTATTGCAGCACGTTTGTTTACATTAAATTCTGGATAGATATCTCGATAATAGAAGAACAAGAAAAAACTTATGATTAGGGTGTAGGGTAGGCCAACTTTCAGACCTATTTTCGTATCACTTAAAACATTACTTTCCGTTTGAAGTCTTTTTTGACGATACATAAACAAAGCAATACTTGCGGTGAGCAACGCCATATTGAGTAGTACGAAATATTGTATATCATCAAGATTCCATTGCACTGCAAAAGCAATCATCTTTATAGTTATCCATAAAGAGCTGAAAACAAGCGCGTAAAACCAACCGCTTTTCATCAACTATTCATTGATACAAGAAATTCTTCATTAGAGAGCGTATTCTCCATATGAGATTTCATGAATTCCATCGCCTCGACTGGGTTCATATCCGCAATGAACTTTCGAATCAACCATACACGTTGCAACACATCTTTGCTCACCAATAAATCCTCACGACGTGTCCCAGAAGCCGTTATATCAATGGCTGGATAAATGCGACGATTGGATATTTTTCGATCGAGTTGTAATTCCATATTACCCGTCCCTTTAAATTGTTCAAAAATAACCTCATCCATTTTAGAACCAGTCTCTGTGAGGGCAGTTGCCAGGATTGATAATGAACCACCATTTTCAATTTTACGCGCTGAGCCAAAGAATCTTTTTGGTTTGTGTAAGGCATTTGCATCAACTCCTCCGGATAAAACTTTTCCAGATGCAGGAGATACAGTATTGTAGGCCCTTGCAAGACGCGTTATCGAGTCCAAAAGAATACATACATCATGGCCACATTCTACCATGCGTTTGGCTTTTTCAAGGACCATATTTGCAACTTTTACATGGCGGTCTGCAGGTTCATCAAAGGTAGATGCAATGACTTCTGCTTTTACAGATCTCGCCATATCGGTAACTTCTTCAGGACGTTCATCAATGAGTAGAACAATAAGATAAGTTTCGGGATGATTTGCCGCAATAGCATTGGCGACATCCTTTAATAACATTGTCTTTCCCGTTTTAGGTTGTGCAACTATCATACCGCGTTGTCCTTTGCCAATAGGCGCAAATAAATCCATAACACGTGTTGACAAAGTCTCTTGACTATGTCCGGTTAATTTGAATTTTTCTGATGGGAAAAGCGGGGTGAGATACTGGAAAGGAACCCTATCTCTAATGTATGATGGATCTCGTCCATTGATCGATTCAACTTTAACCAAAGGGAAAAATTTCTCTCCTTCTCGAGGCGGTCTAATGGTTGCTTTAACAGTGTCGCCCGTTTTTAATCCGTAGAGTTTTATTTGATGCTGTGAAACGTAAATATCATCGGGAGATGGAAGATAATTGTAATCTGATGAACGCAAGAAACCGTATCCGTCCTGTATGACTTCAAGAACACCTTCAGCTGTAACGATTCCAACAAGGTCGAATAATTCTTCCTTAATAGCTTGTTCTTGACGTTGTTGTTGCTGTTGCTGCTGTTGATCTTGACGTTTTTGTCTATTGGAATGATCAATACGATCTGCATCTGCTTTACTTTGATGCTTGTCTGCATTCTCTTGCGTTGATTGGTCTGAAGTATTTTCACTTTCAAACACTTTCTCGCTTGAAGCTGTAGTATTTTCCAATTCACGAGTAGTTTCAGTACGCTTAGATTTCTTTGGGCCTTCATGACTTTCTGCTTTTGGCAAGGTTAAATCGTTTTTAGACTCTGCTTCAGAAATTTGAGAAGAACCACCAGAAGTTAAGGCTTCAATGATTTCATTTTTTTTCATGCCGTTGGCATCGATGCCAAAGCTTTGCGCTATTACACGCAGATCTGAGATTTTTTTACTCTCTAGAGTTTTAATATCCATTAATGGGGTCTTATGTAATGATTTTTGGAGAATCCCTAGCTGGGGAGATTTGAATTGTGATGCAAGTTTAAGTAAAATTTTGATAAATCTTAACTTTTTTTTACAAAACTATGTCTTGCGTTTTTGCTTTTTTGCGGCAGGAAATAATATGTTATTGAGAATGAGCCTATAACCTGGAGAATTTGGATGTAAATTGAGATCAGTAGGAGGGTCACCAACGAGATGCTGGTAGTCTTCTGGGTCATGTCCACCGTAAAAAGTCCAAGTGCCTTGTCCATATTCACCATGTATATATTTTGCAATATTGGCTGCCTTATTCTCGCCTAATATTAAAACATTGGGCTTAATAAATTCCTTGTGGAAATCAGTAGTTTGCCCCATGAATCCATTAATCACATCCACATGACATTGGGTAAGCATCGTTGGAACAATATCCCATTTTGCTGAAAAATCAAAAAGTGTGAATTGATCTGATTTTTCAGTTATCAGTCGCTGATTTCTTAAATCCGTAGCATCTATGTCACTGTATTCATAAACCATGGGATCTTTAATTATATGAAAGTCCTTAAATGCAAAAGTCTCATCGAAATTTAGCTTCTCTTGAGCGCGAGCATCAGAGGGCGTTTTGTCGAAAACCGCCTCTTGTATATCTACATTCTGAGCGGCTAAGGCAATGTCAAAAGAATCCGTGCCAGAACACATGGTAAATAAAAAACCTCCACCGATGACAAAATTTCGAATGTTTAATGCAACAGATCTTTTTAATGCGGCCGTTGATGAAAAACCTAATTGAGCAGCTGTTGCTTCAGAGCGTTTTACTTCTTGTTGATACCAACTTTGAAATCGAGCAGACCCGTAAAATTTACCATATTGTCCTGTGAAGTCCTCGTGATGAAGATGCAACCAATCGTATTTTGGTAACACTCCATTTACAATAGCCGAGTCATAGATTTGATCATATTTTATTTCAGCATAGGTCAGTACTAGGGTTACTGCATCATCCCAAGGAAGTTTGTTGGGAGGGGTATAAACTGCAATTTTGGGTGCTTTTTCCAACTGAACCACTTCCATATTGATTTCTGGATCGGCAATTTCTGTCTTAATCTTGTTGACTTGTCCATCGGCTAAAACTTGGTAACTTACATTTCGCAACAAAAGTTCTTCTTCTATGCGTTGTAAATGAGGAATTAAAAAACTACCACCTCGGTAATTGAGCAACCATTCTATCGTAACTTGATTTTCTAATGCCCAATATGCAACCCCATATGCCTTGAGGTGATCTCTTTGGCTTTGATCCATAGGGACCAAAATTTGGCTCGCTTTATATTGAAAAGAAAAACAAAAAATTGTAATGCAAAAAAGTAGCTTAAAATGGCTCTTGTTCATTGTCGTCTTTGCCAAAAATATCTTCTTCATTGTCATCCATTTTACTTTTAATGGTGTAAGTAGAAAAGGCTTCATTGAATTGTGCTAGCCCGGCATTAGAGGTTCCGTGAATATCTAAAGGCTCCATTTCGTCTAGGTTTTCAAAGCGTGCAAAATCTGGAACAAAACGCAGACGCACATTCCTAAGCGCTCCATTTCGATGTTTTGCTATGATTATCTCACCGATCCCTAAGGTGGAATTCCCATCTGAATCTTGTGTTAAATCATAATATTCAGGGCGATAAATAAAGGAAACAATATCTGCATCTTGTTCTATAGCGCCAGATTCCCTTAAATCTGATAACATAGGACGTTTTTCTCCACCTCTATTTTCTACTGAACGACTCAACTGGGAAAGTGCGATGATAGGCACATTGAGTTCTTTGGCAATTTCTTTAATTGAACGAGAAATTGTTGAAATTTCTTGTTCTCTGTTGCCCCCACTTTTTGAATCTTTTGAACTCATGAGTTGGAGGTAGTCAATAATAATTAAGTCTATATGGTGTTGGGCTTTTAATCTTCGACATTTCGCCCTGAAATCAAATACGTTTATCCCGGGAGTATCGTCAATAAAAATCGGTGCTTCGGCTAATTTACTAATGCGCGTATGCAATTGTTGAAATTCATGTTCTTTAAGGTCTCCTTTTCTTAGTTTTTCTCCAGAAAGTCTTGACTCACTTGCAATAAGTCTTTTAACCAATTGCACCGATGACATTTCCAGAGAAAAAATCGCCACACCTTTCTTGTAGTCGACTGCAGTATTGCGGGCCATTGATAAGACAAAGGCCGTTTTCCCCATTCCAGGTCTAGCGGCGATTACAATCATATCTGAGCGCTGCCAACCTGAAGTGACCTTATCTAATTCATGAAAACCAGTCGGTATCCCAGAAACTCCATCGGTATTTTTTGAGGCCAACTCAATTTCATGAATCGCTTCTTGAACAATGTATGACATTGCGCCAACTTGTTTTGACATGGTGTTTTCAGCTATGCTAAAAAGATCTGATTCTGCGTCATTTAGCAAATCAAAAACATCTCGAGTATCGTCGTAGGCATCCCGAATAATTTGAGAACTCACATTGATTAATTCTCTTTTAATAAATTTTTCAGCAAGAATCCGTGCATGGTGTTGGACGTGGGCAGCACTTGCAACTCTTGTAGTAAGCGAACTCACATAGGCAGCTCCACCTGCAAGCTCTAATTCGCCATTTTTTTGGAGTTGTGTGCTGACAGTGACTAAATCAATTGGCTTAGTTGCTCCAAAAAGGGTTCTAATTGCCTTAAAAATATATTGATGTTTGACATCATAAAACGTTTTCTCTGTGAGTATATCAATTGTGTCGTTAATAGCGCGGCTTTCAAGCATCATGGCTCCGAGCACCACTTGTTCGATGTCAGTGGCTTGGGGTGGAATTCGCCCTAAATCAGTAAATGGCTGAGGAGCATTCTTTACACGTGAAATAGCTTTACGATTGTTATCTGGGGCATCCATAGAACAAATATAGCGAAAGGTCTTGGGAACCAAAATAGCCAAGTTGGCTTAATTATGAAAAAGTTGTAAAGGTGGGTTATGAACAATTGTTAATATCACTTTAATTCAGCAATAGCTTTAGGCGTGCCAATTTTTAGCGTAATGAAATCTTTTTCACGTTTAGGACTTCTTGCAGGGGCATATTCCCGGCCATAAAAAATGATTTGCAAATGAAGTTTGTTCCAATATTTTTCTTCAAACAATTTCTTTGCGTCGCGTTCAGTTTGTACAACATTTTTACCCTCAGTTAAACCCCAACGTGTGAGTAGCCTATGAATATGGGTGTCAACAGGAAATGCCGCGAATCCAAAACCTTGAGACATTACAACAGAAGCAGTTTTATGTCCGACCCCTGGCAATGCCTCTAAATCAGTATAATTTTGAGGAACAATACCGTTATATCGTTCGACTAAAATCTTCGAAAGTTCACTTATGGCTATTGCTTTTTTGGGAGCAAGTCCGCAGGGTCGAATGATTTGTTGTATGGTAGCGGCAGGAATTTTTGACATATCAAAAGGGTTGTCTGCAAGGGCAAAAAGATTTGGTGTCACCGTATTTACTCGTGCATCGGTACATTGGGCTGAAAGTAAAACGGCAACTAACAGCGTAAATGGATCTTTATGGTCCAATGGAATTGGCGTTTCTGGATAAAGATTCTCTAAGGTATCTATTAAAAATGCAGCTTTTTCTTTCTTAGACATCATAACAGACCAAAACTAAAAAGGTGAATAAATCGATTCTCACTGATTAAAAACCATAAAATGAAGGCTAAAATAAAGTAACGAGATATGAAAGATCCTGCAACAAAAAGGATATCCGCACTTGCAAAATACCAACTGACAAGCGGAATTAGAAAAAGAAAACTCAACCAAATTTGCGCCCAATAAAAACTAAAGTGAACGGCAATTGATTTTTTATAGATACCATCATTAAAAGAAAGCGCCTTTACTTGATGTAACCAAGGTGTTTCTATTGCTTTTAAGGACTGAACTTTTTGAAGTTGCTCACTTTTGAAATCTGCACACCAAAAATAACGATTATCAGTGCTTTGTAATAGTTGAACACTGTGATCATCAATACTGCCATAAGTCCGAATTCCATATGACTTTACGACAATTTCCTGCTGAGATTCACCCATAAAAAAATCTATCCAAACTACCCCAAATAAAAGCATCCCAAAATAAGCAATTGACAAATGCCATAATTTAATTTTTCCAGATTTCAAACGTTTTATAAACGCTAGTCTGTAGGCTTCTTCTTGGCGCTTTTTGTGACGGAGTTTTTCTCTTGCCGCTTGGCGTCGTTGTTTGTACTTTTCTAAATCTTGTTCAAACTGCGTTTCTTTATGCCTAACAGAGTTGGTTTCAAATTCAGTGGTAACACCATTGCAAATTTGCTCATAAGCGGTCTGGATGGCTAAAAATTGCTTGGCTGCTGAAGGGCTTTTATTTTTATCAGGGTGGTATTTTTTAACCAAAGATCGATATGCCTTTCGAATTTCTGATGCTGTTGCATTAGCATCAACACCTAAAACTTTATATGGATCTCCAATCTGCATCTTTAACCATTTTGGTGGTAGCGTTACGCTTTATTTTGTTATTTATGGTGCGCTTGAACTGTTTTAACCAAAAGTATTTTTTAGGTGTCTCATGTGGTAGAAAATCCAATTGATCTATAAATGACATGTCAGGCTCATTCGAACTTTCAATGAGAAGTCCAATAGTTTGACCCCATTTTTGATCCACAACACCAGTGATAAAAAAAGGTATTTTTAAGTGTTGCTGCAACTTTTCTTCGAGCAATTCAGGGATTATTTTAAAACCGCCAGAATTAATTGCATTATCTGCACGCCCTAACCATTTAAATGAGTGTGAATCTACTAATTCTACAATATCCTTGGTTTTCAATTGATGAATTTGAAGCGCAGGATAGTTTATGACCAAACACGAGTTTTCGACAGAAAATGAAATGCCAGGTAAGGAATCAAAATATTTTGATTCAATAGGGCTCACTTTTCTAAGTGCGACATGAGATAATGTTTCACTCATTCCAAAACTATGCCAGACATTTATTTTTTCTTTCCAACATTCCCTCAGAAGTGCATCGTTCATTGGCCCACCACCAATCAAAATTTTATCTATTTGCATTAATTTAAATGCATCCATTCTAAGACTTTGATGTAATTGTGTCGGTACCATTGAAACAAAATCAAAGGATTCATTAAATTGTTCAAGCGGTCTTGAGGATGGATTTACAATGTACAAATTGAAATTTCCAACCATTGCTCTGGCTAGCTGCATGAGCCCACCTACACTGCTTAGCGGTAAACATAGTAAAACTTTTGATGATGCGTGAAGATTAAAGGCCTTAATACTAGAGCGGGCAGATTGGATCAATTGCTCTTTAGAAAATTTAAAAATTTTAGGTTTTCCAGTTGTTCCAGAGCTTTTCAATTCGAAACTCAAATTATTTTGCCAACGATGTAAAAAATCTTCTAGCGCTTGCTCCATACTGGAATTTAATTTCTCAATATGCCATTTAGGATGCATCAATAGTCTATGTCTAAATTAAAACGATTTTTAAGTGTGTTCAGCTCTGGATTTTTTTTGGCCATTGCAGCAAATTTATCTTTACCCGTTAAAAATTTATCTTCATTTTCACTGGGTGGGGCCTGCACTAAAACAATATCTAAAAAATGATTATTTAGTTGTTTTCGCATAAAATCCTTGAATGTAATTAAGTGTGTATTGATATAGTTGAATTGAACTAAATTGTCTACGGTCAATTCTATAGTTTCGTCTGAAATTAATATCGGATCTCTCTTGATCAGTGCATTGTAGAAGGTTTCCATTCCATCTTCTTTGAGCTGAAAGGCATACTGTTTCCAATACATCTTAATGTGATCAATGTGTAATACTTCACGAGGCAAGTCCTCTTTTCTGAGTTCGTTCTTCGATTTTTCATCTTTAAGCAGCGTTTCTTTGATAGAAATAATTGAGGAACTTATACTAGTTTGCTTTTGCGTGATTTTAATCGCTTGGTTTCTTTCTAAAACTAGATCTTTGGGGCTACTTTTTTTGGGAATCGGACTTGACCTCCTAAGAGATTTTAACGCTGAAGGCAAAATGTCTACTCTATCCGTTAGGCTTTTTTTTTTTCTTCCTCTTGCTTCAATGAACAGAGTTGCATGAGGGCTACCTCGATCAACAAGCGTTTATTTTTAGACGCTTTAAAATCTACATCTGTTTTAGAAAGAACATTCAAGGCTCGTAGCAAACGATTGCCATGCACTTGGTTGGCTTGTTCGATATAGCGTTGTTTAATGGTGTCGGGCACTTCTAATAAATTGGCTGTCTTTTCGTCTTTACAGACCAAGAGATTGCGTAAATGTTCAGCCAATCCAATTACAAATTGGTGCGCATCAAACCCAAGTTCTAAAATTTCATTTAAGATTAACAAAGAAGTTGGAATATCCTCACTCTCTGTTGCATGAATTATTTTAAAGTAATATTCATAATCTAAAATGTGAAGATTGGCCAGTACATCATTGTAGGTAAGTGTGTTGCCAGCGAAAGTAACTATTTGATCAAAAATGGACAAAGCGTCGCGTAATGCACCATCCGCTTTCAAGGCAATTTGGTGTAATGCTTCTGGATCAGCGGATACACCTTCTTTGCTAGCAACAGTAGCAAGATGATCGGCAATGTCTTTCACGCGAATTCTTTGAAAATCAAAAATCTGACACCGAGAAAGTATTGTTGGAATAATTTTATGCTTTTCTGTAGTAGCTAATATAAAAATGGCATGCTTTGGCGGTTCTTCAAGTGTTTTTAAAAAAGCATTAAAGGCATTGGAAGAGAGCATGTGTACCTCGTCAATAATGTACACTTTATGGGTGCCTAATTGAGGAGCAATACGCACCTGATCTATGAGATTTCGAATATCGTCAACTGAATTGTTCGAAGCGGCATCTAATTCATAGATGTTAAGCGAATTACCAGTATGAAAGGATATACATGAATCACATTTATCGCAGGCTTCAATTGCAGAAGTAGGTTCAAAACAATTGATTGTTTTAGCCAGAATACGTGCGGTAGTTGTTTTTCCTACACCTCTTGAGCCACAGAAAAGAAATGCTTGTGCCAAATGCGCATTTTTAATCGCATTTTTGAGTGTGCCAGTTATGGCTTGTTGCCCAACAACGGTATCAAATGTTTGGGGGCGGTATTTGCGTGCCGAAACTACAAATTCACTCATATTTCAAAGATACCGCTATTTTTCTTTTGTAGTATACTGAAGATATCAACACATTTTAATTTTTTAATAATTTGTATTGATCACCTTCTACAAAAAGAAAGTAAGATCCTTTGGCAACATGATTTAAATCAATTTGTTCAGATAAGTTTCCATTTATTATTAATTGCCCATTTGAATCGACAATGTAGTATGGTTTTGACTGTAAGTTTATTGGTACTTGGAAAAATCTTGTACTTGGATTGGGATAAAATGTGTTTGATGTTGGAATTTCATGCAATGATATGCTACCGGTGTTTTGGTTAAATTTGTTGAGGTAAATTTTAAGCGTTCCAGTTCTAACATCGCCCCAAATTGTATATAAATAATTGTTCTGAAACTGTACGTTTAAAAAATCATTTCCATTTTCAAGTAAGATTGAATCGTGTGCAACTATCGGGCTGATAACAAATTCTGGTTCCCACACTTCAGCTTTTTTGATTCGACAATAAATTTCGCTCGAAGTTTGATAGGTACTAGGACTACCCATTCTACGATCGCGCCAGCAGATACCTAAATCCCCATCATTGTCATAATCTGCCCAGACTAAATCTTGCACAACGCCATTATTTTGGGCATCCTCATTGATGCGCTGAGGTGCACTCCAAATGCTATTGTTTTTTTCGATTAAGGCAATATCAGGATCACCAAAAGCTCCTGTAACGAACAAGTAAGCAGCACGTCCGCTATTGTTAGGGTCTAAGGTCAAGTGAGGCGCACTTTTAAGGGTATCATTTGAAGTGCCAAAACCTACTCCTTGATATGCCATTTGATAACTAAAAGGATTTAACCCAGGGTTTTTTTGCACCTCAATCAACCTTGGCAAAAGACTTTGAGACGGCTCGTAACTGGGATAAATTGCCATAAAGATCCCATCGTTCGAAAAAGCAGGGGAGGGCATAGGTTGATTAATTACACTTCCAGATAAAAAAGGAACATTATCTAAAATTTGGGTCGTGAAGCTATTGCCATTATCTGTTGAGGTAGATATATATGGGTGATATGGTGCTTGAATTAAACTTGGTTGATCGGCATTCATGCTGGTAACGACAATTTCATCATTAAAAGGATTTATCGTCATCCAAGGACGGTCTATGCATAATTGATCTGGACAAATCGAGACATCACAAACAACTACGGCTATGCCCCAACTATTTCCTCCATCCAAAGACTTTCGGCAGATAATGTTTCCATTACTAAAATTTACATTGTCATAATCTACATAACTCATAAAAAGCGCTCCATTTGAATTGAATGCCAACGAAACATCAGCACTTGTGTTGCCGCTTTGCTGATGGGATTGCCAATTAGGAGTGCTCCAAGTATTTCCACCATCCAATGAAAAGCAACTTTTTATCACTATTTTTTGATTGAATTGAAAACCCATCCAGGCAGCAACAAGATGTTGGTTATTATTAGGATTAACTGCAAGAAAAGGTTCACCTTCAAAAAGAGCGCCTGTTGAAACCAATACATTTTGCGCATTGGCGTGCAATGTCATAATTAGCCATAGCAGGAGTGTTAATGAAAGTTTGTTCATTTTAGAATTCTATCGAATTTTTCATAACCTGTTTGATAAGTGGTCCTAAGTTACATTTATTGGCTCAAATTTTGATAACTTTGAAAGATGCCTTTTAAAAGATTTATTTCTTGTATTTTTTTGATAATACTAAATACAACAGGGTGCTACTCACAAGGCCTTGTCCCAACCTTAGATTTCAATAATTTTTTCGTTGCTTTTCAAGATGGTTTTTTTCGACAAATTGAGATTCAACCAATCGTGAATTATAAAGCTGGTGATGAAATCATTGCTTACATTGATACCAGGGGCAACCTTAAGCTATTTGATGGAAAATCGCGCATAGATGTTACAACACTTAATGTCAACTATCAAGTTTCCGACCATTTAATGGCTTACAAAATTGCAAACGGTTTAAGAATGTGGGACAATGGCAAATTCACTGAATTGACAAATTTTGGTCGAGAGTTTAGTGTAAAAGACAGTATCATTGTTTTTGAGGATACCCGTTATCAAGCATTAAAAATATATTGGAATCAAAAAATAGAAAGCTTAGTAACGCTGACAAATGGC
This sequence comes from Crocinitomicaceae bacterium, assembly GCA_030830785.1. Lineage (GTDB taxonomy): Bacteria > Bacteroidota > Bacteroidia > Flavobacteriales_D > Crocinitomicaceae > UBA952. The sequence goes on along the minus strand of JAURMI010000013.1, from coordinate 145,779 downwards.
CTTTCCATGAATGCAATTCTAGGTGAAAATTTGGTTGTTTTCAAAGACAATAGCAACACGTATTTTGTGTTTTGGCGAGGTCAAAAATATGAAATTGGAACATACAATGAAGAGGTACTAGACTTCCAACTAGGCACAGATGTATTTTGCTTTAAGGATCCTTACACGCAGTCTTTCTTTGTTTTCGACCGTGGGGAATTTATAGAATTAGAAACCTTTCCTATTAAAAAATATAAAGCTGGTAGAGGATTTATAGTTTACGAAGATTTAAATGGAAACCTCTGGCATTATCAGGATGGGCTAAAGACGGCCTTATCAAACTTTTCTACCGATCATTGGGATGTGAAAGACGACATCTGTGTTTGGTTAGAAAACTCTTACTTTTTTGCTTATACAAATCAAGAACGCATTCAAGTTTCAACTTATTTGCCTCAATCTTATCTGTTGAAAAATAATGTTTTAGTATTTCGAAATATTATTGGTGGAACTAGCGCTTTGGTTGATGGAGTTTTACAAGAAATCACCAATATGCAAAATGCAGATTTTGAAATTTATGGGAACAAAGTTTTAGTAAAACTTCCCAATCTGAATTCGATTGTTTTCTCCGATGGTCGAATCTATTCAAATTAATTATGAGGTATACGATTCCAATTTTTTTTATTTTATGGATTGGAGATTTTAAAGCTCAAGATGTTAAAATTGAGAAGTTAAAAACCTTATACAAACAAGGACATTATAAAATGGTTTATAGAAGGGCAGGTCGTTTAATGATGAACCCAAGCTATGAAAACAATCAAGAGCTGTCTAATTATAGAATTTTGGCCGCGCAAGAACTGTCCAAAGATATTCATTGGGCCCATTGGGTCCAACGACATGCTTTTGAAATTGAATGGATGCCCAAAAGAATCGATCAAACCCAAGCTATAATCCAAGAGGCACAAAATCACTTAGGCATACCATATAAATACGGGGGTAATGACACAAATGGATTTGATTGTAGCGGTTTTGTGTGTTACGTTTTTGAAAAAAACGGACAAAACTTACCGAGGAGGGCTGTGCTTCAGTATGAGTTCTGTCAAAAAGTGATAAGTGCGAATGTCAGGCCTGGGGATCTGGTTTTTTTTGCAGAAGGGCAGGAGGTAAGTCATGTGGGAATCATTGTGTCGGCAGAAGGAATGCCAAAAAAAATGATCCATGCAAGCTCTTCTAAAGGAATTATTGTTACTGATTTAGAGAATTCATCCTATTGGCAACAACGTCTTGTGGGCTATGGAAGGGTATTAAAACCTTAATCGCTGTATTTGATTAATAAGTAGAAATAGCCAATCAATCCAATCGTTTCAAAAATTATTCCTGGGAGGACAAGCTTTAACTGAACAAAAATACCCATCGAAGTATAAAGCAGCATTGCGATCAGCAATGTGAAATAAATGCCTTTTTTTTGAAGCAATAATTTTTGTTGGTCTGCATCATTGCCTAAACGAGAAATTTTTGACCAAATCAAAACGGCAGTTGAGCACAAAACTGGTACTAAAAGCAATAGTAAATTAGGTCGATATGGATTTTGTAAATACCATACCATAATATAAATTGTTGTGTGTAAAAGTAGGAGCGCAAATTGTATATAAATCCATTTTTTGGGTTTGTTTGGGCTCAATTTGGCCATAAAACTAATAAGGGCCAAAAAAGGGAATAAAAATAATTGGCTACCCCAACCTAATATATTCCAATTATAGCTATTCCAAAAACTTAGTAGGCTTAGGAGTCCAAAGACGATACTTAAAATCGAGGCTATTTTTTTTTGAGTTATTTTCATTTAAGTGTTCTTCTTGAAATTTGTGTCGCACAAACTAGATTCCATAGAACGCGTGCACCAACGTTTGCATCCCAATCATTAACTGAACCTGGCGCAACTTCACACAAATCAAACCCAATAATTTGTCTACCACTCTTTACAAGTTGAAAAATTAAGAACACGATTTCATGCATTTCAAAACCACCTGGTACTGGTGTGCCAGTATTTGGGCACAGATTTGGCTTAAGGCCATCTATGTCAAAGGATATATAAACTTTTTGAGGTAAGGAGTCGATAATGTTATTTACTTGCTCAGTCCAAGTTTTACCTTGAAATTGAGCATTTTTTAATTCCCAATCAAAAAAGGTGTGGACGCGCCAATCTTGTATTGCTAAATCAACCTCATTTTGTGACAGATCTCGAATTCCAACTTGTGTGAGTCCAATTAAATGTTTTAGCTTATTTAAGGCATTATACATGATACTTGCATGCGATTGCTCAAATCCTTCATAGGCTTGTCTTAAATCTGCATGGGCATCGATTTGCAAAATCCCAAATTCTTCATAAACTTCATCAAGGGCAAGTAACAATCCAAGAGGGCTTGAGTGTTCGCCCCCCAAAACACATGGTGTTTTATCATTTCTCAATAAAGCTAAACACCGCTCTTTCAAATTTTCACAAAGTGCACTTTGAGCTAAATTGATTTGTTCAATAATATAACCAAACTTTTCCTTTGCTTTATTTTCTCCAAATTCTTCTATGTAAGAAAGATATTTCTTCGATTCACTACTGAGCTGCTCATTTAATTCCAACCATTCTTCAGACACTGCTGTCATAAAAACTTTGGTTTGGTATGCTTTCGGTAATTCGGGATGAAAAAAATCAAGTTGAGTTGAAGCTTCTAGAATGGCTTGTGGCCCCTTACTTGTTCCTTTTCCATAAGATGCAGTGGCATCCCACGGTACAGGTACTAGAACAATATCTGCACCCTCTTCGTTACAAGGAAATCCAAAAATATTTCCATTGGCTATTCCTACGCCATTTGGATCAAAGTTGCTCATTTTCTGATTGTTTTTTAAATGCTTCTATGGCTTTGCGTACTGAACCATGCTTTAGCAACCATTTTTGAGCCATATGAGGATTAATTTGGAGTTCCTTTGCTACCATAATCGAGCCCCGCTCGACAAGTTTGTCATTAGAGAGTTGCATATCCACCATAAGATTTCCCTTTATATGGCCTAGTTTGATCATGAGGCTTGTCGATATCATATTGAGAACAAGCTTTTGGGCCGTACCAGATTTCATTCTGGTACTCCCTGTAATGAATTCTGGCCCAACAATTGGAGTTAAGGCATGCTGAGAAACTTCGGCAAGAGGAGAATCCGGATTACAGGATAACCCTGCAGTAAGGAGTCCAAATTCTTTAGCTGACTTGATGGCACCCAATACATAAGGGGTTGTTCCTGAGGCGGCAATGCCAACAATTGTATCTAATGGAGTTGGATTGAACTCTAAAATATCCTTCCATCCTTGTGTTATATCATCTTCTGCAAATTCAACTGCTTTTCGAATGGCCTTATCACCGCCTGCTATTAAACCAACAACCCTGCCGTGTTCGACACCAAAGGTTGGTGGGCATTCGCTCGCATCTACAATCCCTAAGCGTCCGCTCGTACCAGCGCCTATGTAAAATAACCTGCCGCCTTTTTTCATTCTTTTAAAGCAATCATTAATAAATAATTCAATTTCAGGAATTATTTTTGAAACCGCTAAAGGAACAAGTTTATCTTGTGAGTTGATTGAGTCGAGTAATTGTGCAGTGCTCATTAGCTCAAGGTGATCAAAAACTGAAGTAGATTCTGTTATTTTATTCATTTAGTACAAGAAAACTTTGGGATCTTTATTATTGAAGTCAACTTCAACGTGATTTTTCAGTGTTGTAGAAAGGCTTAGGCCTGTAAAATCAGTTTTAATAGGATAACGACGATGTTGTCTGTCTATCAATGCTACAGTTTTAATTGCTTTTGTTGCTTGCTCTAAAAATTTAAGCAAGGCATACTGCATGGTTTTGCCACTATTCACAACGTCGTCAGCCAAAATGACGTACGAATTTTTAAGTAACTTTTGATCAATTGAAAAAAGAATGGTTTCGCTCCATGGTTCGTCCTTATTAATTTTAATTTCGAAACACACTATTTTCAGATTGCTATTTTGTTGGATTACTTCAGCTAACTTTTGAGCAAAAATGTATCCGTTGCCAACAATACCACCTAAATAAATTTCTTCTTGATCAAAGGCCTCTTCGATGAGCTGGTGCCCTAGTCTTATTATTTTTTGGTCTATTTGCTTTTTATCGAGAATAGTTTGCATAGAACAAAGATATATAAACACTAAAAAGGCCGCATACAGGTGCGGCCTTTTTTAAACTAAAATTCGAGCTTATTTTTTGATAAGTTTCAGGCACGTTTTTTCATCGAATAAAAAATACACACCGTTTTCAAAAGGGCTTAAATCAATTTGAGCCTCCATGCCCGTTAAAATCTCTTGCCCTGCAATGTTGAAAATGTGGTATGGATTTGAGCGTACACCACCCATCAAACTAAAAACACCACTTGAAGGGTTTGGATAAATTTTAGTATCGTTTTCATTTTCATTTATCAAAGCACTAGAACGTACATCAAATACAATTGTACCTGGAGAAACACCTACATCGAATTGATTTTGAAGGTCGTTGTTTGCATCATAAACAAAAATTTTACCTTCTGAAAAGAAGTCAGTAGCACTCGTGTAAAGAAAACCAGAGCTTGGGTCTTGAGCTAATTCATAAAAATTATTGACAATCCCATTTATCGGACCTTCATTATTCAAGGCGGCTATATTGAAATTATTTAAAATATTGTCCATGGAGAGTTGAAAAACAATTTTGTCATCGCGAAGCGCTGAAGTGCCACAACCCGTAGTGGCATTTGCTATATTTTGTGTCTGAACATTTCCGTTAATATCAATTTTAGAAATTGATGTCCCTGACCAATCTTTATTATTGACGGTGTAAATTTCATTGTTATATAGAAACATATTATCAGGATTTTTCCCATCCTGCCCTAAATCAATTTCAGAGCCATACGCCAGGGTATTTAAGTCGAGTTGCCCAATTAATCCTTTTTCATTTCCCCATTCATACGCGTTGTTTACGGCTACATATGCAATATCGTTTAATACAATCATATTTTGAGTAGACCATTTCGGTCCAGTAATCGTATCGAAAGCTACAATTAGTTGAAGGTTTGATTTATTAAAAACTTGTAAGTAAGAATCGAAGGCCTGTAAATACTCACCTCTGGTGGCTATCAAGTAATCTCCCCAAATTGCTAAATTCCGAACTCCGGGAAGCTCAATACTCCCGATTTGCTGATGTGAGTTTAAATCAAACTTGAATATTTTGGTATCCGCGGCAACAAAATAACTATCGTTATCTATGAGTATATCGGAACTAAAACGCTGTCCAAAAAGCGTGTCGACCACGAAATATACTTGATTAATGGGGTTATAGCTACCAATCGTTGCCGGCTCGATTATAGAATTGGTTTGAAAATCAAAATAACCTTCGTTGGCAATTAAAACTTGATGGGTATATTGCTGGGCAAAAATACCGGGTAAAAAACACAGTGATAAAAAAAATGATACTTTTTTCATAAATAAAATTTTAAAATTCATATTCCAACTTTGAAAAAAGTGATGCATCTAGGGCATAATAATCCCAAGGCGCTATAAACTTTAATCTGAAGTTATTACGCAATTATGAGGCAAGTCTTCTGGCTCGTTTCTTTTTGAGTTTTGCCTTCCCGAAAACCAGTGGCATTATAAAACTCATTTTGAGAAACTTACAGCTGCAGATACAGCTCCGGAATTTAACCGGATTCCTTATTAAGCTTGATTGGCAAGCACCAAATAACATTACAAAATTAAATAAAATTGAAACGTAAGGTTCGAGAATAAAATTTTATTATTTTAATTTTTATTTTTAAGCGAATTTTAAATTTTACAAACTATGGAAAATGATAATGAAAAATTAAATGCATTTGGTTTAGTCGGAATGATTGTAGGGATTTTGACCCTCCTTATTTCTTTAATTCCCCTAATCGGTGTTTTCGCTATATTTTTAGGTGTAATAGCCTTAATATTTAGTATTATTGGAATTACCAAATTGAAAAAAGGATTTGCTATTGCCGGATTAGCTTGTTCCGTTGTAGGTATAGGAATTTCAGCTTTTCAGTGGTATGCAGTTTCAAAGGCGGCATCAGAATTTGACAATACAATGGACGAGTTAGATAACATGAATTACAATTATGATGAATCATTTGATAATTTAGATTTAGAGGACGGCGATTTATAATCTTAAATTAGACATTGAAGCGATTTGGTGAATCGTTTTCCAAAGACCCATTTTTTGGGTCTTTTTTTTATTTTTTTTTAAAAAAATGTTCAAAAAATTCTTTAGTTAAAAACCGCTAATTGATTCTTTTTTACTACGTTAGGGGTATTAACTATAAAAAATTATTGCTATGGAACAGAATTTACCTTTTGTAAAAGTTGGAATTATCGATGATAATTACAACAACCGCGTTTTACCTTTCTTGGGTAAAATAGACAATGGACACTTATTTAAATGGGTCATTGTTTTGATTTGGAGACTACTCTCTTATGCTTTATTACTAGGGGGTATTTACTTAACCTTTGCAGGCATAGCCGGAGATGAAGGTTTCCTTAAATTACTAGATGGTGATGGCTTATCTGGAGGCCAAAAAGCAGGAGCCATTGTTGGGCTCATACTCGGCGTAGTGATCAGTTTGGTTTGCGCTTGGTTTTTGTATAGTCTCGTAAAAAAACGAACCAGTCAATTAGAGGAACATGAATACAACGGTTTACTTGAGTATTTAACTGGAACATTATTTCCTAGGTTGATTACACTAATTGGTGAAATAGGGTTTACGTTATTTTTCTATATGGGATTAATGCAGATTTGTGCAACTTTAGTAGGTTCCTATGCTTATGCTCCTATAGTTGATTTATGGGATACTATAATGAATATGGTAATGAGTTTATCCTCGCCAGGTCTAGATATGGTTACAAGTTTAAGCGCAGAAAATCCAATGGCAAAAATGGTAGCAGGGTCCTATGACAATTTTGGTCCAGAAATGCAGGGAGCAATTATGATAATTGTCACCTCCTTTTTATACTTGATTTATTTTTATGCTTTAAAACAAATTTATAATTATGCCCTTAGCATGGCACATGCCTTAATTCGTTTTATTCCCAGGTTGGCCTTGCCAATTGCCATTCGAACAAAGAATGATTAGTCAGAATAATTTGTAAAATTTATAAAGCCGTTTCGTATGAAGCGGCTTTTTTGTTGTTTTAAAAAGAGTTTGTATCTTTGCACCCATATTGATCAAAGTGGTCAGTTTACATAATAATCATTTACACAAATATTGGCATGTATTTAGATTCAAATAAAAAGAAAGAAATCTTCGCTAAACACGGTGGTTCTGAAGCAAATACAGGATCGACGGAAGGTCAAATCGCGTTGTTCACATTTCGAATTGCCCATCTTACTGAGCATTTGAAAAAGAACCGAAAAGACTATGGAACGCAACGTGCGCTTCAGTTATTGGTAGGAAAACGCAGAAGTTTATTAGACTACTTGAAAGCGAAAGATATTGAGAAATACCGAGCATTGATTAAAGATTTAGGACTGCGTCGTTAAGTTTTATTCAAGTTTGGAAATTTTATGGGAGAGGGGGCTTCGATTGTATCGAAAGCCCCTTCTTTTGTTTTAAAAGTTGTAAATAAATAAAGATGAATATAGGAACAAGAATGTCAATGACTACAGGCGGCAAAGAAATCTATGTCGAAACTGGTAAATTGGCAAAACAGGCAGATGGATCTGTTGTGGTGCGCATGGGCGACACCATGTTGCTGGCTACTGTAGTAGCAGCCCCAGACGCAAAGGAAGGCGTCGATTTTCTTCCATTAACAGTCGATTACCGAGAAAAATATGCAGCTGCGGGTCGTTTTCCAGGTGGGTTTTTCCGCCGAGAGGCGCGACCATCTGAAACGGAGATTCTTGTAATGCGTTTGGTGGATCGTGCATTGCGACCTCTATTTCCAGACGATTACCATGCAGAAGTTCAGGTGATGATCCAACTCATGTCTTATGATGGAGTTAACAACCCAGATTCGCTTTGCGGTTTTGCAGCCTCTGCTGCAATTGCAGTTTCAGACATTCCATTTAATGGGCCAATGTCAGAGGTGCGTGTTGGGAGAGTTAATGGTGAATTTATCATTAATCCAACAATGGCCGAAATGGCCCAATCAGATATCGATGTGATGATTGCAGGAACTGCCAAAGACATCAATATGCTCGAAGGCGAAATGCAAGAAATTTCTGAAGATGAACTTGTAGAAGTTATTAAATTGGCTCATGCCGCAATTATTGAGCAATGTAATTTTCAATTAGAATTGGCAGCAAAAATTTCTACATCTAGCCCTAAGCGTGAATATTCTCATGAAGTTCACGATGAGGAGGTGCGCAATAGAGTTTTTGACTTGGCCATGGAAAAATGTAAGGAAGTAGCGCGAATGGGTCTTGCAAATAAGGCAAAACGCACTGAATTGTTTGATGCAATTAAAGAGGAAGTTAAAGCTTCATTTTCTGAAGAAGAACTAGAAAATGCATCTAAATTCATTTCAGTTTACTTTTCACAGGTAAAGAAAAAGGCAGTGCGTTGGGTAATGTTAAATGATAGAAAGCGTCTTGATGGCCGCCAATTTGATGAAATCCGTCCGATTTGGGCAGAGGTAGATTACCTTCCAATGGTGCATGGTTCGGCAGTATTTACTCGTGGTGAAACCCAGTCACTTACTACCCTCACTCTGGGGGGCAAAATGGACGAGCAACTCATAGATGGAGCAACCTTTCAAGGAACTGAAAAATTTTTGTTACACTATAATTTCCCGCCATTCTCTACAGGAGAAGCAAAACCACTACGTGGAACTTCAAGACGAGAAATTGGCCATGGAAATTTAGCACTTCGAGCTCTTAAACCTGTTTTACCAGATGACTACCCTTACGCAGTACGCATTGTATCTGACATATTAGAATCAAATGGATCTTCTTCAATGGCAACAGTTTGTGCAGGCACCCTGGCTTTAATGGATGGTGGTGTTCCTATTAAGGCACCCGTTTCTGGGATTGCAATGGGCTTGGTTGCCGATGAAGGTAAGTTTGCAGTTTTGTCCGATATTTTAGGTGATGAAGACCACTTAGGAGATATGGATTTCAAGGTTACGGGTACAGCCAATGGGATCACAGCATGTCAAATGGACATTAAAGTAGATGGATTGCCTTACGAGGTTCTTACTCAGGCACTAGAACAGTCCAAAGCTGGAAGGATGCACATTTTGGGAAAAATTACAGAAACAATGGCAGCCCCTCGTCCGGAATTGAAACCGCAAACCCCACGTTTAGAAGCATTTAATGTTCCAAATGAAATGATAGGTGCCATTATCGGCCCTGGAGGTAAAATAATTCAAGGACTACAAAAGGAAACCAATACAACAATTACCATAGAAGAGTTGCCAAATGGCGAAGGCCGAGTGCAAGTACTTTCTAACAATGGTAATGATATGGCAGAAGCCATTAGATTACTCCGCCAAATTGCATTCCCACCTCAGGTTGAAGATGGTGCAACGTATGAAGGAAAAGTAAAATCTGTCAAGGATTTTGGCTGCTTTGTTGAGATTGTTCCAGGTACTGATGGTTTGATACACATTTCTGAATTTGCATGGGAGAAAACAGCTAAAATGGATGATGTGGTTAAGGAAGGGGAAATGCTCACCTTTAAAGTTATAGGCAAGGATCCTAAAACGAAAAAATGGAAGCTTTCTCGCAAAGTTTTATTGCCTCGTCCAGAAAGGCCTTCTCAAGAGCCAAACACTAAAGAATAGATCAATATCTAAAAGAGATAAAGGCGGGGGAAACTTCGCCTTTTTTAATGTTTTGTTCATATCAAATTAATATCGATTCCGAATCAAATGCTTATTTTTATAGTTAAAAAAAATTATGAATAAATTATTACTTTGTTTTCTTTGCTTCTTTTCCTTTTTCTCCTTTGCTCAAACATTTGAATCTTTTAACTTTACTGGTGAAGCATCTGCCAACGGTTGGACAGTGCATAGTGGCTCAACAGGGCCAATTACAGCAATAACTACACCATCGGGTAGTGGCAATAGTTTGTCTTATCCAGGTTTACCCGCATCTGTTGGCAATAGAGTAGGAATGTCTGCATCAGTTTCACAAGATATTAATAAACCTTTTACCACCACCGGGAATGAAGGCTACGTTTCATTTCTAATCAATGTAACAGATTTGACCAATATGACGGCCACAGGTAGCTATTTAATGGCTTTTGGAGGTACGGCAGGCACGTCTGTGACCATATATTTCCCGAGGTTATATATATGTTTAGGTGCAACACCAAATACCTTTAATTTAGGAATATTGAATACGAGTGGTGGAACAGTTACTCCCAGCTACATTGCTCAAGATTTAATCCCCAATACAACCTATTTTGTTGTTGCAAAAGCAACTCAAAATGCCACAGGGGGGATAGATGCAAGTCTTTGGTTAAATCCAATACCAGGAGCTGCTGAACCTGTAGCTGGTGCTACCAATTCTCAGGGCAGTTCTTCTTGGCCTGCCAATGGCATTCAATCAGTAGCTTTGCGTCAAGCAACGGGTATCGGAACATTTGAAATTGATGAAATACGCGCAGGAGAAACCTGGGCTTCGGTTACTCCCTCTTCCGCTTCATCTTGTATTACCTACAATACAATGAGTGCAACGGCTTGTTCTAGTTATACATTAAACGCACAAACATATACTTCGTCCGGTACCTACACACAGACTTTGGCAAATGCCAATGCAGCAGGTTGCGACTCGGTCATAAATTTAAATTTGACAATAAACAATGCGACTAGTTCTACATTAAATATCACTAATTGTGGAGACTATACGCTTAATGGTCAAACCTACACAGCATCAGGTACTTATACGCAAATGACTCAAAATATCAATGGTTGTGATAGTACCATCACCTTAAATTTAAATATTGTAGGGTCTTTACTCTATTATGAAGATTTGGATAGCGATGGATATGGCAACCCTGCGGTATCCCAATTGGGTTGCAACCCAATTGCTGGATACGTCACTAACGATTTGGATTGTGATGATAGCAATAGCGCCATTAACCCAGGGGCTATCGATATACCAGGAAACGGAATTGATGAGGATTGCAACGGTTTTGATGCACCGTTGCAGCTCGGAATTTACGAATTTGCTGGAACGACGGATTGCTCCGTTCAGGATGTTGCAGCAACAAATGCCTCTTCAAATTGGGTGTTTTCTGATTTTATGGCTACAGGAACCACATGTGCTGCTGGTGGAGGAATCTTTAATCGAAGTGGTTGGAATCAAAGCGCAGTTATAGATTTAAACCAATACAACGAGTTTTCCCTAAGTGGTGCCAATTGTACGAATTTAAATCTTTCTAAATTAGCCCTCAATCACCGAACGAGCTCTACTGGTGGTACGCCAACCATTCACTTGCGCTCAAGCCTTGACAACTTTGCAACAGACATAGATACGATTGGAACAGCATGGAATGGTAATGTGTTTTTAGCTGATACAGTTAATTTACCTGCAGCTTTTGCCAACCTTGCAAGCGTTACTTTTAGATTTTATGTAACCAATCAGGCAACTGCAACCTCTACCTTGAGGATGGACAATGTTTCTATTTGGGGGAATTCAATAATTAGCGTACCAACATTATTTTACGTTGACGCTGATGGCGATGGCTTTGGCGATCCATCAATGGACACCCTTATATGTAATGCTCCAGTAGGTTTTGTTGCAAATAACTTAGATTGTGATGATGCGAATGCAGCGATCAATCCAAATACAATTTGGTATCAGGATTTAGACAATGATCAAGTAGGTAATGATAATGTAACCATTACTGGATGTAATCAACCCACTGGTTATGTGTTAGCTGATGGAGATTGCGACGATACAGATCCAAATATAATAGCTCCAATAATGTATTACGTTGATGCTGATCAAGATGGTTTTGGTGATGATGCTACAGGCACAGAAGCCTGCGTACAGCCGCCAAATACAGTGGCAATTGGTGGAGACTGTGATGATATGGATAACACTATTTACCCGGGTGCAACAGAAATATGCGATGGTTTAGATAACAATTGCGATGGTCAGGTAGACGAAGGTCTAACTTTCTTGAATTATTATTTCGACGGCGATGGTGATGGTTTTGGTATTGGTAATCCAACGGTTTCTTGTGAACCAATAGCTGGATATGCCACTCAAAATGGTGATTGTGACGATAGCAACAACATGGCTTATCCTGGTGCACCAGATACAGAGGGCAATGGAATTGATGAAAACTGCGATGGAGTAGATGGTATACTCGGTTTGGAAGCACAAGAGTTGCTTGCACAACTATCACCTAATCCAACTTCTGGTATGGTTAAACTTTCTTTCAACAAACAAATTTCGGCAAACATAATTGTTGCTGATTTGAGTGGAAAAGTAATGTTGGACTTTGCTTTAGATGGCAATGATTATCTTTTGGATTTATCCTCTTTGAAAGCAGGCACCTATTTAATATCGATTAAAAGCGATGCAGCTCAAAGCATTCAAAGAATTGTTAAATTTTAAATACGGAATTTTAAGTAAGTTGTAATAAAAAAGCCACTTTCGAGTGGCTTTTTTATTACCTGAAAGTTCTTAACTTTAAATTAAATCTCCAACATGAAAAAATTTGCTTTTTTATTTTTGCCATTTACAGGATTCTCTCAATATTTTCAACAAGAAGTGAGTTACCAGATTGAGGTTAAACTTGATGATTATAATCATATTTTAAGAGGGAATGAAGCCATAACATATAAGAACAACTCAAAAACTCCTCTCAATGAGATTTACATGCATCTTTGGCCAAATGCATATAAAAACGACAAAACAGCATTGGCCAAGCAATTAAAGCGAAATGAGGGCGATAAGCTTGCCAAGGCAGATGCAGCCGATTTGGGCTATATAGATTCTTTAGATTTTAAAATCAATGGGGCAAGTTCAAATTGGGAATATAGTTCTGAGCATATCGATATCGCCATACTTCGTTTAGAAAATCCATTACTACCTGGACAATCCTTACGCATTACAACCCCCTTCAAAGTAACTATTCCATCGGGAACTATTTCAAGATTAGGCCATATTGGGCAGTCATATCAAATTACACAATGGTACCCAAAACCGGCAGTATATGATCAAAATGGATGGAACCCCATGCCTTACCTCAATCAAGGTGAGTTTTATTCAGAATATGGAAGTTTTGATGTTAAAATTACTGTTCCGGCAAATTATGTGGTTGGCGCAACTGGTGAATTACAAACGTCTTCAGAAATTATTTTTTTAAACGAAAAGGTGGCTGAAAGCCAAAAGAAATTAGAGAAATTAAAAAAACGAGCCGTCCAATCGTTCAAAAAATTTTCCTGAATCGGCAAGTACATTCAAAACTATACAATATAAACAAGATCGCGTGCATGATTTTGCATGGTTTGCAGACAAACGCTTTTTGGTGCTCAAGGGCGAGGTTGTTTTACCTCATTCCAAGGATACTGTAACGAGTTGGGCTATGTTTACCCCTCAAAATGCAAGGCTATGGTCCAATTCATTGGAATATATCAATGACGGGACGTATTATTATTCTCTTTGGAACGGTGACTATCCATACAAGCACGTTACAGCCATTGATGGCACTATCAGTGCAGGAGGTGGTATGGAATATCCTATGATAACAGTAATTGGAAATGCCAGTTCTAAAGAAGATTTAGAAGTAGTTATTGTGCACGAGGTCGGCCACAATTGGTTTTATGGTATTTTAGGATCCAACGAACGCATTCATGGTTGGATGGATGAAGGCCTAAATACACTCAATGAAATGCGCTACGTACAAACTAAATATCCAAATAATACGCGTTTTTCTGATATGGTAGCAGGTGGCCGCTTTCACCTTAATGAGCTCGATCACCATGATGCTGGTGACATTACCTACCGTAGTTTGGCAAGTTTTGGACTAGATCAGCCTCTTGAATTGCATTCTGATGACTTTTCTAGTCTAAATTATGGAGCAATCATGTATCAAAAAACGGGTGTGGTTTTCTACTATTTGATGGATTATTTAGGTGCAGAAAAATTTGATGCGGCCATGTCTGCCTATTATCAACAATGGAAATTCAAACACCCACAACCTGCAGATCTCCGCAAAGTTTTGGAAACTCAAACGGGTAAAGATTTAGGTTGGTTATTCAATGACCTCATTCAAACAACCAAACACCTAGATTACAAGCTGAAGTCGGTTCAGATGGCCAAGAATGGCACGGTAATTAACTTGATAAACAAAGGCCAAATAAACGGCCCTGTGGAAGTAAATGTTTATGGAAAAAATGGACAGCTTGAAACAATATGGGCTGAGCCAGGGCAAAAATCAGTTACAGCAAAAACACCAATCGGAGACATCACCAAGGTGGAAATTGATCGCAATAATGATATTCCAGAACTTAATCGTCAGAATAACCTTTGGGTCAAAAATCAGACCTTTCATAGATTTGAACCAATTAAATTTGAATTCTTATTTGGCGATCATCAAAAAGATCAAACGGCAATTTTCTGGACTCCAATGCTCGGTGGCAATGTTTATGATGGCCTCATGGCTGGTATTACGCTGCATAATATCGGTTTAGCGCCTAAGAAATTTACTTATTTAATGAGCCCGATGCTCAGTACAGCGCGCATACGCCCAGCTGGTATCGCTGAATTTTCTTATCAAATTTTACCTACCAAAGCCATCGAGCTCATGCGTTTGGGTCTCTCAGTTAAATCATTTGGCACTGATCGGGTAAATAATAAAGATTATTTTCTTTCCTTATCACCGTATTTGGCACTCAATTATGGTGATCGCCAAGCACGTCACTCTGTGCATTATGATTTATTGATACAAGGGCTTGCAAAAAGCAATGTGGAGTCTCTATTTTCAAAAGAACGTGGCTTCTTTGTGCAGCATACTATTAATTTTAGAAAACCTGCTTATCAGGCACAGTGGATCAATCGATACGAGTACTTTGAGCAAAAAATTAGCCCAAATGACCAACAATTTACTTCTCGCATTTGGTCTAATTTGAAGCAATCTTTCAATTATCGAGTCGGTACTTTAGATCGTAATATTGAACTCAATTTATTTGGCGGTTATACCTTCGCTAGACAGTTTTCGAATAATTTGGATCCAAGTCGTTTGTTTTGGTCCATAAATGGCTTACAAGGGCAGCAAGATTTATTTTTGGAAGATTATAATTTTGGAAGATCTGAAACAAGTGGTTTTTGGTCACAACAGCGTATGAACGCTCAGGGGCAATTCCACACCGCAAACGCGGCTGGTAGCAATATCAATTGGTTAACTACTGCAACAGTTTATGCACAACTGCCAATCAAGCCAAATATTTTGGGTGCTTTTGTCGATTACGGCATGGGTGCTGGTGTATTCAAAACAATGGATTCATACTACAATTCTGGCCTCGCGCTTCGATTTGGCAAGGTATTTGGATTATACTTCCCTCTAATGTCGGGTTCCAATGCGGGGCCTGAAGGCAATTTTATTGCCGATGAATTATTTAAAAATTACGCTCAAAAAATACGTTTCACATTGCGCATCAATCCTGTAAATCGCATCGGTCTTCATACACTTTTAAATTCATAATATGTCAGAGAATCGAATTTCATTTTCCAAGTTATTTTGGCCAAGTTTTTTAGCAGTATTAATTGCGGGCCTTATTGGCATGTTACTGTTTTTTTTAGTAATCGGCGGAATTATAGGTTCATTTGGTGATTTTGGCCCGCAGCCACTCAACCTTAAGGACAATACTGTTCTTCATGTAAAATTATCAGGAACAATTTCTGATATTGAAACTGAATCTTTAGATCCCTATACTTTGAAAGTTGATAAGTCTCTTAATATAGCTGAAATTATAATTGGCTTGCAGAAGGCAGCCAATGACAAGAAAATTAAAGGGATTTTTTTAGAAATGAAAAATCCTGAAATGGGAATGGCAACTGCCAATGAATTAAGATCTGCCATTGAAGATTTTCAGCATTCTGGAAAATTTGTGGTAGCATATTTGGCAGGAGAACAAGTGAGCCAAAGGGATTATTATGTCAGTAGTGTTTGCAATGAGGTTTATGGAATGCATGGAGCCACTTTTCTATGGCATGGATTGCAAGCCGAAAGCTATTTTTTTAAAAAACTGCTCGACGAATTACAAATGAGTGTTATTGTGGTTAGAGGAAAAGAAAACGATTTTAAAAGTGCCGTAGAACCGTTTTATTTGAATCAAATGTCGGACTCATCTCGGCATCAAACAAAGGAATTATTGGACAATTTATGGTCAAATGTCAGAAATGATGTTGCCAAGAGCACAGCCACTGATACTGCCTATTTAGACTCTCTTGCCTATAACCTTAATATTCGAAATTTAACACATGCAAAAAGGTTTAGACTCATCGATAAGAATTTATATAGACACGAAGTCTTATACCTAATTAAGAAAAAGGCAGGAATTGAGGATAATGCTACGCTGCGTTTACAAAAATTTAAAAAATATGCAAAAGAAGCATTTGAAGACAATCAGAAAATAGCTGCTCAAAAAAATCACATTGCGGTTATCAATGCTCAAGGTGAAGTTCAATCAGAAGGCCCTCAAGTTAGCACGGTTCGAATGATGCGATTACTCAAGGAGGTTCGAGAAAATGATCAAATTAAAGGCGTTGTTTTAAGAATAAATAGTCCGGGAGGTTCTGCAATGGCAAGTGAAGAAATTTGGAAAGAAATTTCACTTACAGCAGCCAAAAAGAAATTATATGTTTCCATGGGTGATTATGCGGCATCTGGTGGTTATTATATAGCGACACCTGCCAACAAGATTTTTGCATCACCCATGACCATAACTGGATCTATTGGTGTATTTGGGTTATTGCCTTACGGCGGAGATTTTATGCAGAATAAATTGGGCATCAATACCGATGAAGTTCTTACCCATCAATTCGGAGAATTGTCTTTAACCCGAAGACCAAATGAAACAGAAATCCAAATGATCCAGACTGAAATTGATACAATCTATCAACTTTTTGTAAAGCGTGTTTCTGGGGGTAGAAAAATTTCCAAGGATGAAGTTCAAAAAATAGCTAGAGGTAGGGTTTGGTCTGGATCATCAGCGCTAAAATTAGGATTGGTGGATGCTATGGGCGGTTTACAAAAAACCATTTCAGAGCTTCAAAAAGAATTGGGTATTGAAAAGGTCGTATTTTATCCAAAGAAAAAGCCAAATACCATAGATATGTTTCTTTCCATTCTCGATGAGCAATTAGAGGATGATTTCTCAGATTCTAAAATGTCGATCGGATATTTTTTAAGCTATTTTGAAAAATTTGCGCAAATTATTCAAATGAAGGGCATCCAAATGCGCTTGCCTTTCGTCCTTCGAATCCATTGATTTTGCTGATATTCAGGTACTAATTAACAAAAAGATCTAGTTTTTTGTTAAACTTTGTTTAAAGTTTTTTTCCATTTTCTAAACAAAATTTTACTATAATTGTTTAATAATTGTTTAACGGCGGTTTCCGAAAAGCCAGAAAAGAGTAGGAAAACTAAAACCTATTTATATGCTAATATCTTTATCTAGTGCCCAACAAGTGGCGGCAATTTTTAAAAATGGGGATGTAAATACCTATACGGCATTTACTTTCTTCATTGGAACAATGGCCATGATGGCCGCAGCAGCATTTTTCTTCATGGAAATGCGCAACATGGAAGACAAATGGAGAACCTCCATTTTGGTTTCAGGTCTGATTACCTTTATTGCAGCAGTGCATTACTACTACATGCGGGATTATTACACCGAAACTAAAGAGTCTCCTACTTTCTTTCGTTATGTCGATTGGATGCTAACTGTTCCATTAATGTGTGTAGAGTTCTACCTTATAACTAAAAAGGCTGGTGCCAAAATTGGTTTGTTATGGAAATTGATTTTCGCGTCAGTTGTTATGCTCGTAACCGGCTATTTTGGAGAGGCCGTAGACCGTGACAATAGTGTGATGTGGGGTGTGCTTTCAGGCCTCGCCTACTTCTATATTGCTTATTTGGTGTGGTTTGGAGAAGTTGCCAAATTGGCTGAATCTGCTGGCCCTGCGGTTGCTAAAGCCACGCGCATTCTCGCATGGTTTGTTCTTGTAGGTTGGGCAATATATCCATTGGGTTATATTCTCGGTACACCAGGTGGTTTATTCGGTGTCACCTTTGGAGGTGAGGAATCTGGCGCGTGGATGAATGTTGTCTACAATATTGGTGATGCTGTCAATAAAATCGGATTCGGTTTAGTGATTTATGCATTGGCAAAATCTGATTCTAAAGCTTAAAGAGTTTTCTGTTCCAATAGTTAATAAAAGGGGGAAGCATTCGTGCTTCCCTTTTTTATTTCTAAAAGTTTAAAAAAGTTTAGGGTATTTTAATGGGTCAATTTGGCGCATCATTTCTAATGCTTTTTCTACTATATCGTCCAAATTTGGTTTGCTAAAGTAATCTCCATCAGAACCGTAAGCTGGTCTGTGGTCTTTGGCAGTAAGCGTTTGTGGCGACACATCTAAGTATTGATAGCCATTTTGCTTAACCAAAATTTGATCTAAAATAAACGCGCTAGCGCCACTACTTACATCTTCATCTACAATGAGCAAAGCATTTGTTTTGGACAATGATTTGCTAATAATATGTTCAATATCAAAAGGTAAAAGCGTCTGAACATCAATAAGTTCAACACAAACGCCTAATTCTCCTAGTTGCTCAACTGCTTGCTCACAGATATTAAATGTAGATCCATAGGACACCATTGTCAGATCTGTTCCTTCAACAACAATTTCTGGAATCCCTAAAGGTTCTGTAAATTCTCCAAAATTAATTGGCATACGTTCTTTTGTGCGATAACCATTAAGTGGTTCAATAACCAATGCCGGTTCGTCGGCCTGTAGTAAAGTATTATAAAATGCTGCGGCCTTGGTCATATTCCGCGGCACACACACATGAACACCGCGCAGTGCATTTACTATCATTCCCATAGGCGAGCCGCTGTGCCAAATACCTTCTAAACGATGTCCTCTTGTAGAAACAATTAATGGAGCTTTCTGACCACCTTTTGTCCTATATTGTACAGTTGCCAAATCATCGGACATGATTTGAAGGCCATACAAAAGATAGTCTAAATATTGAATTTCTGCAATTGGTCTGAGTCCGCGCATAGCCATTCCTATACCTTGCCCAATAATTGTGCATTCGCGAATTCCTGTATCTGACACCCTTAATGCACCAAATTGCTCTTGAAGGCCTTCAAAACTTTGGTTTACACCACCTATTTTACCCGCATCCTCGCCAAAAACCAAAACTTCTGGCCGTGTCGCCAAGATCTTTCTAAAATTTTCCCTAAGAATGATCCTCCCGTCTTCGTTTTGTGTTTCGTTTCCATATGCCACGGGAACTTTACCAATATTTGCAATCTGTTGGCTTGAATTTGAATGTAAGTGTGAACTATAGCGCTCCTGTGCCTTTAACCGCATTTTTACAATCCAATTTCTCAATTCATTGAGCTCACTAGAAGCGTCATTTAAACTCTGACGCAATAATTTGCGTGCATGGCTCATTAAATCTTTTCGAATGTTGTCTTTTTCTTTTGAGAGTTGATTGAGGCTCGCTTGGGCTAAATCGTGTTTTGGATGGTTGGCATCAAAACTAGCCAAGATGTCGAGTAAATTCTTCTTATCTTGTTCAATGTCTTGGGTATAGGATTGCCAAGCGATGTTTTTTGCCTTTTTAACTCTTTCTTTAGCCTCGTTTTCAATTTGGTCAAGCTGATCTTGGGTGGCTAATTCTAAACCTTTTTTACTGAAAGATAAAATCCATTCTTTAAATTTTACAATGCAATCAAAGTCATTTTCCCATTGAAGCCTTTCTTTTGACTTGTATCTTTCGTGTGAACCCGAAGTCGAGTGACCTTGCGGCTGATTTACCTCTTGAACATGAACTAAAACTGGCACATGTTCTTTGCGCGCTATCTGAACTGCTTTTTCGTAAGTTTCGCACAAGTGCGGGTAGTCCCAACCTTTCGTAACGAATATCTCAAAACCAGGTTTTTCTAAATTTCGTTGAAAGCCAGCTAATGCTTCTGAGATACTACCTTTTGTGGTTTGAAGATCTCTAGGTACAGAAATCCCGTAGCCATCATCCCAGACCGATAACACCATTGGCACCTGAAGAACTCCGGCAGCATTCATCGATTCCCAGAATGATCCCTCAGAGGTAGAGGCGTCGCCAATAGTTCCAAAAGCCACCTCATTTCCTGAAACACTAAATTTTTTAAATGCTTCAATATTATTTAAATCAGGAAGATTGCGGTATACTTTAGAGGCTTGTGCTAAGCCCAATAATCGCGGCATCTGTCCACTTGTTGGAGAAATATCTGAAGAGCTATTTTTTTGATCACTTAAATTTTTCCAATTGCCATCCTTATCGAGATTTCTTGTTGCATAATGACCACCCATTTGCCTTCCCGCTGATTGAGGTTCAATCTGCTCATCGGTGTGCGCATAAAGCCCAGAAAAATATTGTTCGATCGTTAGGGCAGAAATGGCCATCATTAAAGTTTGATCTCGATAGTAGCCCGATCGAAAGTCCCCATTTTGAAATTGTTTGGCGAGCGCTATTTGAGCCAACTCTTTACCATCCCCAAAAATGCCAAACTTTGCTTTACCTGTTAACACCTCTTTTCGACCAAGTAATGAGGCTTCTCGAGAAAGACAAGCAAGTGCATAGTCTTCGAGTACTTGTTCTTGGAATGATTGAAAATTGAGGTGTTCGGCTGCTGTTTCTTTTTTTTCTTTGGCCATTTTAAGCTGATTACCCACAAATATACAGAAATTGGGCCTGATTTTTGAAGTAAATTATGCAATTTTGCCCTTAATGAACGGACTAAAGCTTGAACTTTGTGTAGCCTCTGTTGAAGCAATTGATTTGGCTTCAAAATATGGTTTTGACCGCATTGAACTGTGTCAGAGTTTAGAACAAGGTGGGCTTACACCTTCAGCGGGGCTAGTGGATTATGCTTTAAATTTAGGCCTAAGTACGCATGTGTTAATCCGGCCTCGGGCCGGCGGATTTTGTTATAGTCATAAGGAATTGACAATAATTCAACGCGAAATAGATAATTGCCGGCGAATAGGCGCGCATGGTGTTGTTGTGGGTATATTAATGGAAAATTATAATGTTGATAAATTGATTCTCAAAAGCCTAAAAGAATGTGCACCAGAACTAGAGTGGACTTTTCATCGTGCCTTCGATGAATCTATAGATTGGAAGCATTCTTTAGAGGTTTTGATTGATATTGGTTTTAATCGTGTCCTAACTTCGGGATTTGCATCCAATGTTGAATTGGGGATAGCAGAATTAAGTGAAATGTGCGCTTACGCCAAGAATAACATTGAAATCATGGCTGGTGGTGGAGTTAATGCGGGAAACATTCATAAATTAGCTGATATAAATGGGCTTTCAGGCATTCATTTTTCTGCCACACAAAAAGTTCTTTTAGATGAAGATTCTGCATTTTCTGAAACCATATTAAGGGTTAGCGAGTCTAAGTTAAAACGCATCTTATCTGCTATATAGTATTCTCACTTCTTTTAATACTTAACTTTGTCAAAGATTGTCGTTTTTAAAAACGTTTTTTAAAACGTACAATCCATCTAATTACATGTTATTTAATGAATTACATTTGGAGCCATTGCTCCTTGGAGCCATTGCTGAAAAAGGCTATAAAAATGCAACCCCAATACAAGAAAAATCGATTCCAATAATCTTAGCAAAAAAAGATCTCATAGGCCTTGCGCAAACAGGTACTGGAAAAACCGCGGCTTTTGCCATTCCAATTCTGCAATTGCTCCACGATAAAAAGCCGCTTAGTGGACATATACAAGCTTTAATTGTTACGCCTACAAGGGAGCTAGCCATACAAATTGAAGAGAATTTCAAGGCTTATGGCAAGCATTTGGGAATGCGTTCTTTAGTGATTTTCGGTGGTGTAAAGCCGCATGCACAAATACAAACGCTAAAACAGAAACCTGCCATTTTGATTGCTACGCCGGGTCGTTTACTCGATTTGCATCAGCAAGGATTCATTAACCTTAAGTTACTGTCCATTTTCGTTTTAGATGAAGCTGACCGCATGTTAGACATGGGTTTTATTCATGATGTGAAGCGGATTGTTAATTTATTGCCAAAGCAAAGGCAAACATTACTTTTTTCGGCCACTATGCCCAATGAAGTCAAAACTCTTGCGCAACGGTTGTTAATTAATCCACAAGAGGTAACCGTGACGCCTGTATCCTCTACTGTAGATCGAATTGATCAATCTATGATTCAAGTTGCAGACAGAAAGCATAAAGAAGGTTCATTAGTGGCGCTATTAGCCAATGACCCTGCAGAAAGTGTATTGGTTTTTTCAAGAACAAAACATGGTGCCGATAAATTGGTTCGCATTCTTTCAAAAAATAAGCTTCAAGCAATGGCTATACATGGCAATAAATCTCAAAATGCAAGGCAACTGGCCTTGAACCAATTCAAACAGGGGAAGATACGTATTTTGGTAGCCACTGACATTGCCGCACGAGGTATTGATATTTCTGGGCTTGATTTAGTTGTAAATACAGACGTTCCTACGGTTGCCGAAACCTATGTGCACCGTATCGGGAGAACGGGTAGGGCAGGAAGGGATGGTCGTTCTATTATATTTTGTGAGCCAGATGACTACAAATATTTTAAAGCCATAGAAAAACTGATTGCAAAAAAAATACGAGTCCAGTAACCCGTATTTTTAATTTGGTTTGTTAAATCAGTGGCTTAAATAGCCGCAATTTTATCTGACATATATTCACCTGCCTTGAGCTTACCAACTATTTTGGAAAAGCAATCGATGGTATAAGCTACATCGTCTAAGGTATGCACAGCAGTAGGTATAAGGCGTAAAATTATCATTCCTTTAGGCACAACTGGGTAAACGACCATGGAGCAAAAAACATTATAGTTTTCACGTAGATCGAATATGAGGTTGGTTGCTTCTGGAATTGAACCACTTAAATATACCGGTGTAACGCAACTATTTGTGGGGCCTATTTCAAAGCCTGCAGCTATTAAACCACTTTGAAGTGCATTGGTGTTTTCCCATAACTTTTCCTTGAATTCAGGATGGTTTCTCATTAATTCTAAGCGCTTTAAGAGTCCTTTAACTAGAGCAAGTGGCATAGCCTTTGCAAAAATCTGAGAGCGCATGTTATATCTTAAATATTCAACTACTTGTGCATCAGATGATATAAAACCACCAATCAGTGCAAAAGATTTGGCAAAAGTTCCAAAGTAAATATCAATTCCATCCTGACAACCTTGTTCTTCACCGGTGCCAGCTCCTGTAGCACCAAGAACACCTATACCGTGTGCATCGTCGACAAATAAGCGAAAGTTAAATTTCTCTTTGAGTGCTACAATTTCTTTGAGTTTACCTTGATCGCCTCGCATTCCAAATACACCTTCGGTAATTACCAAAATAGCACCTCCTGTTTCTACTGCTAATTTAGTGGCTCTCTCAAGTTGTTTTTGGCAATCCTCGACGTCATTGTGTTTAAACACAAACCGTTTACCCATATGTAAACGAACGCCGTCTAATATACAAGCATGAGATTCAGCATCGTAAACAATTACATCATGGCGGTCTACAAGGCAATCAATTGCCGAAACTACAGCCTGATAACCAAAATTAGCAAGGATAGTATCTTCCTTACTAACAAAATTGGAAAGTTCGTTTTCGAGTTCTTCGTGGTAATTTGAATTACCGGACATCATTCTCGCACCCATTGGCAATCCAAAACCATAATCAGATGCTGCTTGCATATCGGTCTTGCGAACCTCCGGATGGTTTGCTAAACCGAGATAATTATTTAATGACCAGTTCAGTTTTTCTTTACCTCGAAAAACCATGTGAGGTCCGATTTCTCCTTCTAATTTTGGAAAGGTGAAATATCCATGAGATTCTTTGGCGTGCATTCCAAGTGGTCCGCGATTAGCCTTGATTTTTTCGAAAATATCTGCTGACATGCGACAATTTTTTTTGCAAAGGTAATTGAATATCAATGCTAAAACACATTCGGCCTTCTTAATTTTTAACAAACTTACCCTTTAAAGCTTGGGCCGTAGCGTTATTTTTTAAAGCCAATATGTTTTTGGGAGGCCCTTCAAAGAGTAAAAACCCTCCATTTGCACCCCCTGTTGGGCCCAAATCAATAAGGTGGTCGGCGCATTTCAATATTTCTAAATTGTGTTCGATTACCACCAAAGAGTGCCCTTTATCAAGTAAGGCATTGAAAGCCATTAGTAATTTTTCAATATCGTAGAAATGAAGGCCAGTTGTTGGCTCATCGAAAATAAAAAGGGTTGGCGCATATTGTTGTCCTTTGCTCAAAAATGAGGCCAGTTTTATTCGTTGTGCTTCGCCACCAGACATAGTACTAGACGACTGTCCAACGTTGAGATACCCAAGTCCTACATCAATCAATGGCTGTATTTTTTCAACCACACGTTGGGCAAGTTTTTGCGCGTCTTCTTTGAAAAAGTCAAGGGCCTCTTGAAGTGTTAGGTTGAGAATATCAGCTATTGATTTTCTTCGATAAAGCACTTCTAAGGTTTCTGTTTTGTATCGGCTACTTTGGCAATGTTTACACGGAAGTTGCACATCGGCCATAAACTGCATAGAAACATTAATAGTGCCTTCCCCTTCACACATTTCACATCGACCCCCAGAAACATTAAATGAAAAAAAACCTGGTTTATATCCCCTTAACTTAGAAAGGGGTTGGCGTGCAAATAATTCGCGAACATCGTCGAATGCTTTTACATACGTTATTGGGTTGCTTCGAGATGATTTACCAATCGGGTGTTGGTCAATAAATTCAACAAATTCAATTTTTTGAAGATCTCCGCTCAATCCGTTGCATTTACCAATTAATTCACTACTCAATCCTAATTCTTTTTTAACAAGGGGGTATAGCAATTTCTTAACTAGGGTTGATTTGCCTGAACCCGAAACACCACTTATGCCTACCAATTGTCCTAAGGGGAATTTTACATCGATATTTTTTAAATTATTTTGACGTGCTCCTTTGATTATTAATTGGCCAATAGCTTTTCTAGAATTTTTAGGTAGGGGAATATTTTTTCTACCTGAAAGGTATTTAGCTGTGAGTGCGTCACTGTGTATTAATTCATTAAATTTTCCTTGGAATACGAGTTCTCCACCAAGTTGGCCTGCCAAAGGGCCTATATCCAAAATTTCGTCGGCAGACTGCATAATTTCTTCATCGTGTTCAACCACAATTACCGTATTTCCTTGCTCCTTTAGCTTGTGAAGTACAGTTATTAGTTGTTTGGTATCTTTTGTATGCAATCCTATAGAGGGTTCGTCCAAAATATAAAGAGAACCAACCAAGCTTGAACCGATGGACGTTGCTAATTGTATGCGTTGTGTTTCTCCTCCTGAGAGTGTGTTAGAATTCCTGTTGAGTGTTAAATATCCGAGACCAACTTGCTGCAAATAAGCCAACCTACTTTTTATTTCTGGTAAAATATGTTTACAAATCTCTTTTTGATGGTTTGTAAGCTTCAGGGATTCAAAAAAATCAAGGGCCTCATCCAAATTCATTAATACAATATCTTGAATACTTTTACCATTAACTTTTACATAGGAGGCATCTTTACGTAAACGCGTGCCATGACAATCAGGACAGGTAGTTTTAGCTCGATAACGAGAAAGTAAAACTCTGTATTGGATTTTATAGGTCTGGCTTTCTATTTGCTTGAAAAAATCATTTAGTCCAATAAAATAGGAATTTCCTTGCCAAATTAAACGGTATTGATCTTCGCTTAGTGCTGCAATTGGCCTATGAATAGGAAAATTAAAATCACTTGCATGTAATATAAACTGCTCTAAATATTCTTGCATGCTTTCACCTCTCCATGGGGCAATAGCTCCCTGAAAAATACTCTTGTTGCGATCAGGAATAACTAAATCTTCATCAATTCCAAGCGTTTGCCCATAACCTTCACATACTTTACATGCTCCAAATGGATTATTAAAGGCAAATAAATGAGGTTGAGGAATTTCAAATTGCATGCCATCGGCTTCAAGTCTGTCATTGAACTGCCGCCAAATTTTTTGATTTGCGTTAAAGAGATGACAATTCCCCTGTCCTTCAACAAATGCCACACTAATACTTTCACTCAGCCGACTTGTTTGATCTGCATTTCTCGTTTCATTTTTAAGTCTATCGACAACGATATATACATTTTTCGGAATTTCCGGCAATGGTAAAATCTCTTGAATTAAATGAAATTCATCATCAATAAAAACTCTTATAAAACCTTCTTTATGAGATATTTGAAGTTTTTTATTTAATTTATCAATTGAATTAAAATTTAATCGAAAGAGAACTGCAAAAGCCTCATTTTCCCAATTTGTATCTAAGAAGTTTAATACATCTTTTGTGTGTTCTTTTCTTACCTCTTGGTTAGATATTGGTGAAAAGGTTTGCCCAATCCTAGCAAAAAATAATTTTAGGTAATCATATATTTCAGTGCTCGTTCCTACCGTCGATCTTGGATTGCCAGTTCCAACTTTTTGTTGAATAGCAATAGCAGGTGCAAGGCCTTTTATGCCATGGACGGCGGGTTTGTCTAAGCGGCCTAAAAACTGTCGTGCATAGGCCGACATGCTTTCAATAAACCTTCGCTGGCCTTCTGCATAAATGGTATCAAATGCTAGGCTCGATTTCCCAGATCCAGAAACGCCAGTTATCACAGTTAATTTACCATGCGCAATGCGCACATTAATGCCCTTCAAGTTGTGTTCGCGAGCACCTTTAACCGTGATAAATTTTTCCATATGCAAAAGTAAAATTTCTTTACTTTTAGAGGTCTAAAAATAATTCAATGTCCAAAAACACCTTATTCAGAAAAAAAACCATTGCATCTATTTTAGCGCAAATAGAATCAAACAAGGGTGGTGATTCTCAATCTCCTTCGCTCAATAAACATTTAAAAGTACGCGATTTAGTGTCCTTTGGTATTGCTGCAATTATTGGTGCGGGTATTTTTTCCACAATTGGGCAGGCGTCTGCTGACGGCGGTCCGGCAGTGATTTTTTTATTTTTATTTACGGCATTGGCAAGTGGCTTTGCAGCATTTGCCTATGCTGAGTTTGCCTCAATGGTGCCAGTTTCTGGTTCGGCCTACACTTACTCATATGTTGCTTTTGGGGAACTTATTGCTTGGATAATTGGTTGGGCCTTAATAATGGAATATGCAATAGGCAATATAACCGTAGCAATTTCTTGGAGTGATTATTTAACTGATATGCTTGAACAAATTCATATTCAAGCATTTAATATAAAAGGAATACATCTTCCGGATTGGATGCAAATGGATTATTTGAGTGCTTCTAACGGGTACCATGCTGCTCAAGAAATGCTTAAAAATGGAACGTCTTTTGAATCATTGGAGCCTTCCTTAGCTCAAGCATATAGCGCATGGACGAGTGCTCCCCAGCTTGGCTCCTTCCATTTGGTGTTGGATCTTCCAGCTTTGTTCATCATCGTTTTAATTACGTGGTTGGTTTATCGAGGAATCAAAGAAAGCCGCAATGCATCAAATGCTATGGTTGTTATCAAACTTGCAATTATCTTATTGGTCATTTGTATTGGCGCCTTTTATATCGACATGAATAATTGGTCTCCGTTTGCCCCAAATGGCCTAAGCGGTGTTCTAAAAGGTGTTTCTGCTGTATTCTTTGCATATATTGGTTTTGATGCGATTTCTACAACTGCAGAAGAATGTGAAAATCCACAACGCGATCTTCCTAGAGGAATGATGTGGGCAATCATTATTTGTACGGTCTTGTATATAGTTATTGCCTTGGTTTTAACTGGGATTGTTTCTTATGATCAATTGGGAGTTGGAGAACCCTTGGCTTTTGTATTCAAGCAAATCGATATGCCTAAAATGACTTTTATTATATCCATTTCAGCGGTGATTGCAATGGCTTCAGTGCTACTCGTTTTTCAAATGGGACAACCCCGAATTTGGTTAAGTATGAGTCGCGATGGTTTGTTGCCCAAGCGCTTTTCTAAAATTCATCCTAAATACAAAACGCCTTCGTTTGCTACTATTGTGGTGGGTTTTGTTGTTGCCATACCTGCTCTTTTTATGAATCTCACGATGGTAACTGATTTGTGTTCAATAGGCACCTTATTTGCATTTGTATTGGTCTGTGGCGGTGTTTTAATACTGCAAAATAAAAAAGACATCCCTCGTGGATCTTTTAGAACGCCTTATGTGAATGCTGCCTATGTGCTACCCGTTCTATTTTTAGGCGCAATAATCTATTTCTATCTTTCAAAAGATTTATTCGAGTTCTTCAGATTTAAAAATCTTCTGGAGTTTGGGCAAAAAATACCCGCAATAATTTTTTGGTCGATTGCACTTTTCTTAACGATTATGAGTATTGCCAAAAAATTGTCTTTAATCCCGACACTTGGCTTACTGAGCTGTCTTTATATGATGAGTGAGATTCCTTTGCAAAATTGGATTTACTTTTTCATTTGGCTGCTCATCGGTCTAGTTATTTATTTTGGTTATAGCAGAAAGCATTCAAAATTGAATCCAGATAACCCAGATCAATAACCAAAGCGATGTTCTATTCCCAAAATAAATGAATGAATGACCTTAATGTGAATTTCTTGAGCTCTATCGGAAAAATCGCTGTAAGGAGCACGAATTTCTAAATCAGCTATCTGGGCCAATGCACCTCCGTCTTTACCTGTTAAAACAATAGTTCGGATGCCTTTTGCTTTTGCCGATTCTACAGCATGAATGACATTGTTGGAATTTCCCGAGGTTGAGATACCCAATAAAACATCGCCAGCTTGCCCTATAGCTTCCACATATCTTGAGAAAACGAAATCATAGCCAAAGTCATTTGCAACGCACGTTAAATGCGAAGGGTCTGAAATTGATAATGCAGCAAGCCCTGGGCGGTTCTTGCGAAAGCGGCCAGATAACTCCTCGGCAAAATGCATAGCATCGCACATAGAACCACCATTGCCGCAACTCATGATTTTATTTCCTTTACTAAGTGCAGTGTACATTATTTCAATCCCACTGACAATTTTTTGCATATTTTCGGCTGTACTAAACGCTTCTAGCGTTTGCTTGGCATGATTAAATTGGGCAGAAATAAGGTCAGTAGTCATATTTAAATTTTCCTCTAAATTAATAATTCGTGTTAATGCGCCCAATGAAACTTTTATCTTTGAGTAATGAAATACAGAGATTATTTCCAAAATAAAGTCATCTGGATTACAGGTGCTTCATCAGGTATCGGTGAAGAACTTGCCATACAATTAGCCAGAGCGGGTGCCAAACTTATCTTGTCTGCACGCAACGAGGATAAACTAAACGCGCTACAGGATAAATTAGAGAATCATAACCAACACATGGTTTTTCCTCTAGATTTAGCAAATCTTTCGAACCTAGGTGATAAAATCTCACAAATAATGGAAAAATATCAGCGTATAGATATCTTAATTAATAACGGTGGCGTATCTCAAAGAGCCAGTGCTTATGAGTCTTCAATGGAGGTTAATAGGCAGCTGATGGAAGTCAATTTTTTCGGAAATATTGCCTTAGCTAAAGCCGTGTTGCCCATTTTTAGAAAACAAAGAAGCGGTCAATTCCTTATTGTTAGCAGCATTGCTGGTAAATTTGGATTCCATTTGCGGTCCATTTATAGCGCTTCAAAATCAGCATTAGTTGGATATTATGAAAGTTTGTCGATGGAAGAAGCTCCAAATGGAGTTCATGTGACACTTGTATTTCCTGGAAAAATCAATACGCCGATCTCCTTAAGTGCCCTTACAGCCCAGGGGCAAGCCCATGGCATCATGGATCACAATCAATCAGCTGGAATGCCAGTTGAGCAGTGTGTTCAATTCATGCTTCATGCCTTGCACAAGAAAAAAAGAGAAGTGCTTATTGGTAGAAAAGAATTAATTGCAGTGCACCTCAAACGGTTTTTCCCAAAATTATTTTGGAAGATAATACCTAAACAACCTGCTACTTGAAAAATTAATGAAATAAAAAAAAGGCCGTCTAAACAGACGGCCTTTTCAATTTCAGAAATTCTGAATTAGTTTACACTTTTAGAAAGGTCTGCACCAGCCTTGAAGCGAACTGTGTTTTTAGCAGCAATTTTGATAACTGCACCTGTCTTAGGGTTGCGACCATTGCGTGCATTTCTTCTAGAAATACCGAAAGATCCAAAACCTACTAAAGAAATAGATTCTCCTTTAGACAATGCGCCTGTAGTTGCGCTTACAAATCCGTCTAATGCACGTTTTGCATCAGCTTTTGACAATCCTGCAGATGCAGCCATTGCGTCAATTAATTCCGCCTTGTTCATAATAAGTTAGTTTTAATTTGTTAATAATTAATTATCGGAACAAATATATCTGAATATCAATGCGCACAACGGTTTGAGTAATAAAAATGTGCTAAAATGTTGAAAAAACAGCAATTTTGTTGATAAAGCCACGTAAAAAGCCCGTCAATATTAGACTTTGGGAACATTTTTAACACAAATTTGTACTATGCGTATGAAGGTCGGTATTATTGGTTCTGGAATTGGAGCGCTTGCAACGGCAATAGAGTTAAGAAAACTAGGACTTGAAGTAAGTGTCTTTGAGGCAAATGATCAAATTGGCGGAAAAATTGTTGAAGAGCGTCTTGAAGGTTTTCGTTTTGATATGGGGCCGTCCGTATTTACTGAGCCAGAATTATTGTTAGACTTGCTAAAAGGGCTCGATCAAAATGTCATTTTTGAATATCATCTTCTAGATGAATCTTGTCGATATTTCTTTAACGATGGCAGCCAAATAAAAATGCCCACCCAAAAAGAGCGTGTAGGCAATACGCTAGTAAATGAATTGAATGAAAACCGAAGTGCTGTAACAGGTTATTTAAATCGTGTAGAAAAAAATTATAGGGCCATCTATCCTGTTTTTATTAAAATTTCTTTGCATCGTTGGCGTCATTTAATTTCTAAGCCGCTTTTGAGCGCATTGGGTCGATTGTTTAAATATGGTTTGCACCAAACTATGCACCAACAGAATAAAAGATATTTTGTTAATCCAAAGACCATTCAAATTTTTGATCGGCTTGCTACCTACAATGGAAGCTCTCCATATGCCGCACCAGCCATGTTGAACATTATTTCTCAACTCGAATTTAACCTTGGGCCTGCGCTTCCTAAAGGTGGAATGGCGCAGATTACTAAAAGAGCGCATGAATTGGCTGCAGCGCATGGTGTGCGGTTTTATACCAATGAGCGCGTAACAAGCATACAGCACCGCAATCAAAGAGTTGTGGGTTTGCAAACTCTAAAGAATTCCTACACTTTTGACATCGTGGTATCTAATATGGATATCCATTATACTTATGAGAAATTATTACCACATTTAAAAGCGCCAAGGCGCTTACTCAAACAGGAAAAATCTAGCTCTGCAGTGGTTTTTTATTGGGGTATCAATAAGTGCTTTGATCAGCTTGGGGTACACAATATCTTTTTTGCCGAAAATTATAAAGAAGAATTCAAGGCCATTTTTGAAACCAAAACGCTTTTTGATGACCCTACCATATATGTTCATATTAGTTCAAAAGTCGAAACTACTGACGCGCCAGAGGGAAAAGAAAATTGGTTTGTAATGGTGAATGCTCCCATCGATGTGGGCCAAGATTGGGATAGTGAAATACAACTGCTCAGAAAACGAATTGTTCATAAGCTGTCTAAAGCTTTGCACACACAAATTGAACCACTTATCGAATTAGAACAAATCAATGAACCGCGTTTGATTGACGCTAAATACAGTGGCAAACAAGGTTCAATTTATGGTAATGCCTCGAACAATAAATTTGCTGCTTTTTTAAGGCATCCAAATTTCTCAAAGCAACTCAAAGGTTTATATTTTGCCGGTGTAACTGTGCACCCCGGCGGTGGCATACCACTGGCCATCAATAGTGCAAAAATTGTGGCGCGTTGTGTAAAGGAGGATTATCCTGGATTATAAGCTGTTTTTGATTTTCTTAAAGATGGCGCTTGAAAATAAAATATCTATTTTCTCCATTGCTATCTTCAAGCCAAAGCTCACCCTCCCAAATGACATAAGACTCAGTTAAGGTTTTAGTAATTGTGCCACTACTTACACGCCTACCCGCATAATAAACGTTCATTTCAATTTCTCCCTGAACAAAATTAGTACCGGTTATTTTGTAAACACGGCTAGGACTCGATGTGTAATAGTAACTTCCAGAAACGGTTTCATCCTTATTAAAAGTCAAGGTTCCTTTTATATCATTTCCAGCAAGCTCACCATAATAAGTTTTGCTTTGTGCCTTGAATCCAAAGGGTATAAAAAATAATAGAAAAGTAAAAATTGTGAATTTCATGGTTGTTTAGATTTAATTAAAAAATAAGCTTCTTTTATCATTTGTTTTTGAACTTCCTTATGGCCATCTTGGGCTTCAATATTTATGTAAGGTAAATTATTACGACCACAATATACGGATAAGGATCCATCATCGAAAACATTTTTACTTTGTAATATCACATTCCTTTTTTTAGACTTAAAAAATTCAAAGTCTGAGCGCTCGGTCACATAAAAAAAATCATCGACATCTTCATTGGGGTTTATGTAGGTTTTTTCAGCAATCGAACTATGGGCGTAGTATCTAACAGAAAAATTGTCATTGGAGTTATTATGAATTGCAACAATATAGTTGAGCCTACTTTTAGGTAGGATTATGGCTAATAACTTTGAAGCAAAATCTTTAATTGGCGCTATAATTTCTTTTGGATAGGTATTATTGTTCTTTTTCAATGAGTTTTCCAATCCAATTTCTGAAAAAATTCTATTTGGATCGATCAAATAATCTTTTCCATTAAACCCATATTTTAAATTTCGCCCACCATTTTGTTGTAATTCTATCAAAATCGGCCTATTTATTTGTTCACTAACTTCTTTAAATGCAATGACCGAAGTGTTTTCATTGTCATGTAGCGAAACAAAGATGGCTTCATTTTCTGATTCCCCTTTAATTATGACTTTGCATAATCTTGAACCCAGTTCAAATGATTTCACTTCATCTGTTTGGATTTTACTTGTAAAACCAAGTAAGCAAAATGAAATTATCAGTGAGTATTTCAACATTTGCTTAAATGTAGAAATAATATTGATGTGTCTATGGGGTCCTAATGCTATTTATAGACATAAAGATATGATAGACTTAAATTGAATCCTATTTAAAAGCATCCTTAGCATCCTTCTTAAAAATTTAAGGGGCTATCAACTTCTATTCAATGCCCGACTTTTGCCAATATGCCATTGGTAACCTATGGTAAAAATATGGCTGGTGCCAAACGACGGGCCAATTTCAAAATTTGCGTTACTAAATGGAGATTTTTCAAAGGAGATGCTCACTTGACCTTTATTGGTCTTGGTATGCATTTGTCCATAAATATAACTTGGAAATATCCTTACACCAGTACTGATGCCAATTTTTTCTCCTTGGTAGCCAATACCAATTTTGGCTGTGGCTATTGAAGGAAGGGCTAGGCCAACTTGGTATTCCAAAAAGGTTTGAGGCGCTATGAATTTCTGTTTACCTATGAGAAACGATACCCCGGGAAAATAATCAAACCCAACAAATGTCTTAGCTAGACCACCATTGATTTCTAAATAAG
Organism: Crocinitomicaceae bacterium; assembly: GCA_030830785.1. Classification (GTDB taxonomy): domain Bacteria; phylum Bacteroidota; class Bacteroidia; order Flavobacteriales_D; family Crocinitomicaceae; genus UBA952. The sequence goes on along the minus strand of JAURMI010000013.1, from coordinate 111,872 downwards.
TACGATCAGCATTCGTTTGAGCCGAGACACCCTCTGTCAAAAATACAAGAAACGCAGTTAAGAGAATAAATTTTTTCATAGGTTCTAATTTGATTCAAAGGTAGGCTTAAAACAAGCATTAGTAAAAATGAATTTAACCATGCGAAAGGCACTGTCTTGCGAATTTCGCAAATGCACAATTTGAAATAAAAAAAGCCCAGTGAAAACTGGGCTTTAAGTAGCGAGACCGAGAGTTGAACTCGGGACCTTAGGGTTATGAATCCTACGCTCTAACCAACTGAGCTATCTCGCCATGTGCGGCTGCAAATATAAGCAGAAAATTATTTTTTCATATGCTCAATTATATTCTAATTCAATTTTTCTAATTCTTCATTGATTAAAACGCAAAGTGTTTGCAAACGATCAGATGAAAAATCAAATGGAACACCCGCAGTTTCATAAATCACATTCATGGGCTGCGAGTAACCCAAGGCCAAGGCTTTTTTATAATTTTCTATGGCAAGCCCATAATTTTCTAAGCTATTTTTCCACACGCCCAATGCACCTAACTGGGCAATTCCATATTCAATGTAATAAAATGGTACTTCAAATAGATGTAATTGGCGTTGCCAAGAACTTTCCATAAGGTCTTCATAGGAATCCCAATCGGTGAGTCCTGTGCCAAAATCTTTAGAAAGCTGTCGCCAATATGCTGTTCTTTGATCAATGGTGTGGTCCGGATTTTCATAAATCCAATGCTGGAAGGCATCAATTTGAGCAATCCAAGGAAGCACTTTTAGCGTGCCTTCGAGTTGTTCACGCATAGCGCGTTTGTGATCTTGCTCGTTGTAAAATTCTGACCATTGAGGCATGCTGAGTAATTCCATTGACATAGAGGCCAATTCTGCCACTTCAGAAGGGATATTTTTAAAAGCTGTTAATGCGAGGTCTCTACTTAAGAAAGAATGAATGGCATGGCCTCCTTCGTGCACCATAGTTTCGAGGTCTCGTTGCGAACCAACGGCATTCATAAAAATAAAGGGCACACCTATTTCGTAAAGTGGATAATTATAACCTCCCGGTGCCTTACCTGATTTTGAATCGAGATCAAGGTGCCCAAGTTCATCCATGATTTTTAAACACTGGCCAAAATAAGGATCAATTCTTTGAAACATTGCAATGGTACCCTTAAGCATTTGATTGCCATTTTCAAATGGTTTTAGGGCAGCCTTGCCCTCAGGATCAACATCCAAATCCCAGGGTTTAAATTTTTCCTTGCCTAAAAGGGATAATTTGTTTTCTTGAATTGTCTTAACCAACGGTACAATGTGCTCTTTTATGGCTTTATGGAAGGCAAAACAATCCTCTTTGCTGTAGTCAAATCGGCCCATTGCCAAAAACTTATAATCCCGAAAATTGCCAAAGCCAGCATTAAGGGCCAGTTGGTGCCGTTTTTTTATCAAAGAAGTAAATAAATCATCTAATTGATCTTTGTCTCTCCTTCTAACCTGGGCCATTTTCTCAAAAATCTCCTTACGCAGGTGCTCGTCTTGTTCTTTGAGCAACAAAGCAGCTTGTTGCATGGTGAGCGTCTGGTCTCGATGGGTAATGCTTTGAGCAGCACTAATGGCGCCAAATTGTTGTGCCTCTTCATTTAAGGCAGCTTCAATTTCAATGTTTTCAGTCCTGTAAATTTTTAATGCTGTTCCGATTGAACGAAAATAAATCTGGTGCGCAGGGTCTGATTTGCTTTTAATAAATGGGAGCCCCATCATTTTTTGATTCAGCTTATCTTCTAAAGGCGCTAAATTGGGTTGAATTTGCGTAACAAATTGGGAATATGCTTCTCTGTGTTTTTCATCGGCAGTATCAATACTCATTTTAATGTAACGCCATGCCAAATCTTCCTCTAAAACGGCTTCTAATTCTGATCGATCTGCAAGCCATTTATCAAAAGCTTCCACAGTTTTTACCTCTCTTTGAAGTAAATCATCGTAATAACTTTTTAAATGCTTAAAATCGCCAATTGCAAATACCTTCGGTATAAACTTTCGCGTTGGTTTTTTTATAATCATTTTACTTACCCCGAGATGAACCTGTTTTCACTGCAACTGGTTTCTTTGCAGCAGCAGGTTTGGCAACTTTAGCCGTGGGTTTGCTTTTTGAGCTAGCCAGCTTTGTGTTTTTGGCTTTTGCTGTTTTTACTTCTTTTGATTTTAAAGTATTTTCCTCTTCATGGGTTTTAAAAACACCTGCATTAATCAAAAGATTATACCATTGAAATATTTTTCTTACGTCTGAAGGGTAGACACGATCGCGATCCCAATTGGGTAAAAATTGTGCTAATGCTGCCTCTAATTCTTTTATATCTGATTTGTGCGAAGGGGCTTCAGTAGGATAGAAAGGGAGCATTTTTTCAAAGATTTCATTTAGCTTAATATCCTCTTCTATGGTAAATACACTAATATCATCTAGTGCAGAAATACGTTCTGAGGAATAAGCCGGAAAACGCTTTTTATCTATCATCGATTCGACAATAACACTATTCTTACCTTGAGTAATAACTTTAAATAAACCAGGGCGCCCTGAAATAGAAATAATCCCGCTTAGTTTCATCATACGAATTTTATTTTGAGTTGTCAAAATTAGAAAAATAACCGTAAGCAAGTACTTATTATCACGAAATCCTTTTTATATGCGTACCTTTGCACGAATTTTAAAAAAACATACATGACATTTGAAGAGCTCGGATTACGGAGCGAGGTGCTGAAGTCGTTAAAAGAATTGGGTTTTGAAGCACCGACCCCTATCCAAGAACAAGCAATCCCTTACCTATTAGGAGAAGATTGTGATTTTGTCGGTCTGGCGCAGACCGGTACAGGGAAAACGGCAGCTTTTGGCTTGCCCTTAATTAATAACATCAACAATGCTGCAAGGCTTCCTCAAGGGCTCATTATTTGCCCCACAAGAGAGCTTTGTTTGCAAATAACAAAAGATCTAACAGTTTATTCTAAATACCTTCAAGGCAACGTAACTGCCGTTTATGGAGGAACAGATATTCGGACCCAAATTTCTAGTGTAAAGAAAGGAACATCAATTATAGTGGCCACGCCGGGTCGTTTGGTGGATTTGATCAATAGAAAGGTTGTTCAGCTTGGTGAAGTTCAATATGTTATATTGGACGAGGCCGACGAGATGCTCAATATGGGCTTTAAAGAGGATATTGACGCCATTTTGGATCAGACACCGATAGAAAAAAATGTGTGGTTATTTTCAGCTACAATGCCCAACGAGGTTGCTCGCATAGCACGCACCTACATGCACGATCCATTAGAAGTTTCCATTGGGCATAAAAACCAGAGTAATGAAAATATTGAGCACATCTACTACGCTGTAAAAGAGCGCGATCGATATGATGCTGTGAAACGCCTAATAGATTTTAATCCGAATATTTATGGATTAATTTTTTGTAGAACCAAAAATGAAACGGCCACAGTTGCCATGAAACTGGCAAGAGATGGGTACAATGCTGAACCCCTTCACGGCGACCTTACACAAGCAATGCGCGATCGTGTTATGGAGCGCTTTCGTTCAAAAGAACTTCAGATTCTTGTTGCAACAGACGTGGCTGCACGTGGTCTGGATATCAATAACATTACCCATGTAATAAATTATAACTTGCCAGATGATATTGAGAATTATACTCACCGCAGTGGACGTACAGCACGTGCCGGAAAAACTGGGCAATCATTAGTTTTAGTCAATACCCGAGAAAATGTCAAAATCAAAGCCATAGAACGTCAGATGCGCATGACTTTTACTCAGGGAAAAATCCCAAATCCAGCTGAGATTTGTGAAATCCAACTCAATAAACTCATAGAGAATACCATTGCAACGCAAGTTAAGGAAGAAGATATTGCGCCTTTTATGGAACAAATATTGGCATCTTTTGATAATTTGAGCAAAGAAGAGGTCATAAAGAAATTTGTATCGGCTGAATTTAATCGCTTTATCGAATATTATGAGCGCGCAGGTGATCTTAATGCGGCTGCAAGTAAGGAGGCCAATTCTGATCGAAAGAACGACCGTTCTGCTCGTGCACGTGAAGAAGGCAAGACGCGTTTCTTTGTCAATTTAGGCAGAAGAGATGGATTAAATCCAGGTGCATTGGTCCGAATTATTTGCGACGCAACAAGCCTTAAATCCAAATCTATTGGTCGCATCGATATCATGACATCTTTTTCATTTGTAGAAGCCGATGAAGCGCATACGCAAAAAATACTCAAGTTAGTTGATGGTTACGAATTTGAAGGCCATAAAGTATCTATTGAAGTAACTGCACCATCAAAAGGATCATCGGACGGTGGTCGCGATCGTAAATTTAGTCGAGGTGCAGGATCAAAAAAAGGACCAGGTTCATTTGGTGGTGCCAAAAAACCAAGTTTTGAAAAGAGAGGTGGCTTTGATACAAAGCGATCTGGTGGTTTTGAGCGCCAAAGAAATTTTGGATCAAAACGCAACAAATATTAATATCTTCTTGCTTTACAACTTTTCCTATGGAAATTAGAAATATTGCTATCATTGCCCACGTTGACCACGGTAAAACCACCCTGGTTGATAAAATGATAGAGGCAGGCCAAGTGCTTAATGAAAGAAATCGCATGACTGGGGAACTCATCATGGATAATAATGACCTTGAGCGCGAGCGTGGAATCACCATCGTATCAAAAAATGTATCGGTTTCTTATAAGGGTACCAAAATCAATATAATTGATACACCGGGCCATGCCGACTTTGGGGGAGAAGTAGAGCGTGTCCTAAATATGGCTGATGGCGTTTGTTTGCTCGTGGATGCTTTCGAAGGCCCAATGCCTCAGACGCGTTTTGTGTTAGGTAAGGCCTTATCTATGGGAATCAAGCCTTTACTCGTAATAAATAAGGTTGATAAAGACAACTGTACCCCTGATGAGGTTCACGAAAAAGTCTTTGATTTGATGTTTGAACTTGATGCCAATGAGGATCAATTAGATTTTCCAACCATCTATGGTTCTGCAAAAAATGGATGGATGTCCACAGATTGGAAGCAACCCACAACCAGCATTAGCCCCTTGTTGGACCAAATTTTAGATTATTTTCCTCCTCGCCAAATTGAGCAAGGAAATACACAAATGTTGATTACCTCACTTGATTTTTCTTCATACGTGGGCCGAATTGCAATTGGTCGTTTATCTAGAGGCCGTATTTATGAAAATCAACCCATTGTGCTCTCTAAGTCCGATGGGAGTCAACAAAAACACCGTATCAAGGAAGTTTTTGTTTTTGAAGGTATTGAACGCGTTAAAGTAAAAGAAATTCAAGCTGGAGATCTATGTGCAATAACTGGAATAGAAGGTTTTGAAATTGGCGATTCTATATGCGATGCAGATCAACCAGAGCCACTTCCAACTATAAAATTGGATGAGCCTACCATGAGTATGCTTTTTTCCATAAACGATTCTCCATTTTTTGGAAAAGAAGGTAAATATGTAACCTCCCGTCATATTGCAGACCGCCTAACTAAAGAATTAGAGAAAAATCTAGCGCTTCGCGTAAATGAAACAGATAAAGCAGATAAGTGGATGGTTTTTGGGCGTGGAGTTTTGCATCTTTCCGTATTGATAGAAACAATGCGTAGAGAAGGATTTGAAATTCAAGTTGGGCAACCTCAAGTGATTATTAAAGAAATCGATGGTATAAAATGTGAACCAGTTGAAGAACTCACCATTGATTTGCCAGAAGAACATAGCGGAACTGCTGTTGAAGCTGTTACTCGTCGTAAAGGGGAAATGACCAATATGGTCCCTAAAGGAGATAGGATGACAGTTACTTTTCAAATTCCATCTAGAGGCATTATCGGCTTGAGAAATTTTTTACTTACCCAGACCGCTGGAGAAGCGATTATGAACCACCGATTTTTAGAGTATCAACCTTTAAAAGGCGAGATTCCAGGCAGACAGAATGGTTCACTTATCTCTTTAGAACAAGGAACTTCGATTCCATTTTCACTCAATAACCTTCAGGAGCGCGGGAAATTTTTCGTCGCGCCCAATGAGGATATTTACGAAGGGCAAGTCATTGGAGAAAATTCGCGATCAGGTGATTTGTGTGTGAATGTGACCAAAACAAAAAAATTAACCAACATGCGTGCATCAGGATCCGATGACAAAGTCAGATTGGCTCCGCCTAAGGTATTTAGTCTAGAGGAATGTTTAGAGTACATTCAATCCGATGAGTATGTAGAAGTTACACCTAAAAAATTACGGATTCGTAAAATATTACTCAAAGAAACAGACCGCAAAAGAGCAGGGAAAGTGTAATATTTTTGCCAACTTTACGTTGTTTTTGCAAATGAGAAAAGTATTAAGTTTCACTTTGGTATTCTTGGCGTTTAATGGGCTAGGGCAACCCAAATCTTTTCTCTCTCGTTCAGAATTAGGTCTTAATGTAGGTAAAACTTATTATTTAGGTGACTTAAATCCTTATCAACAATTTAAAAATGCGCACAATGCAATAGGTGCTTTGTATCGTTATAATTTTAATAATCGCTTGACCTTGCGTTGTACTTATTTAAACGGAAAAGTTTCTGCTGCTGATTCCACATCGCCTTATCCCTTGTTGGTCAATAGAAACTTGAGCTTTCAGTCGAAAATTCACGAAGTTGCAGCAGGGCTTGAGTTTCATTATGTCCCTTTTCAATTTGGTAGCAGTAGGTATCCTGCTACGGCTTATCTTATTGCTCAATTGGGGGTCTTTCACATGAATCCTCAAATTTTTTATAATAATGCATGGCAAGATTTGCAGGTCTTAGCAACAGAAGGTCAGGGTACCTCCTTGAACAATAAGAGACCATACAGTTTATTTCAGATTTGTCTTCCGCTAGGCATGGGAATGAAGGTGAGTTTAGGTAAAATGGCAACATTAAATCTAGATATTGCCATCAGAAAAACCTTTACAGATTATCTTGATGACGTTGGTTCCGACTCATATTTTGATGCTCAGATTTTGGAGGATGAGGTTTCGGATTTATCGGCTACTATATCCAATATGAGCCTAGATGGCAATCGATTCGGGAAGCGAGGAACGAGTAGTACTAAGGATTGGTATGTTTATACCGGCCTAACTTTTACAATGCGTTTGGGTAAAAAAGGCAGTTGTTTTTATTAATCTAATCTATTTGGATTTAAGGCTATTCTTCGAATTTTCGAAGAGCGTAAAATTTTCTTCAAAAACAGATCGATAATCTGACCATTGTTCATAGCCACCTATGGTTTCGTTGTGCCATAAAAAAGTAAAGTATCCGCCACTTGTTTCAACCGCTTTAAAAAGTTCTTGAATGCGTTTAATTGCCTGTTTTGGATCTAATTTAAGGTATTCTTTAAGTGTTCCATCCATATATGCAAAGGGTTGGATTAACAAATTTGTAATTACATTTTTCTGTAAATCAAACCACTTGAATTGCCGGGCAGTACCAGCCCTAAACCCTGTTTGCTCTGCATAGCCCATTGTGTAATCAACTAATATGTCAGCCTTTATTAATAATTTATAGGTTTGCGGCAGTGTCATCATTAAATAATGTTGACGGTTGGCTTTTGGTGCAAAACCAGTGATGCTCATAAAGCGCTTGGCTTCTGTTTGCATTTGTTGTAAGTTGTTACTGGTCAATGAACTATAATGGATGCCAATTTCGGTAACTTTTTCAAAGAGTGTCATCACATTTTGCTGAGCAAGGTTGAGATGAGATAAATTTTTATCGAGTTTTGTATAGTTTCCAAGTAACCAAAAAACTTTTGTTTGAGGATATTTTTGGCAAATGTGCATTATTTGATCATAGGTGTCATAGGGGTCTTTCTGTAGGCCTTTACGCACCATTCTGCGGTCTCGAACGCGCTGTTTTCTATTGTACAATGCATCTTTAATTACTGCTAATGTACTTCGTATGTTGTTCTTGTTTTTATATGCAAATGCATTGTCTATATCAAATGTGGGTTGAAAAATAAATGGAAGTTTTTTAGCTTTTAAATCAATTTTTAGCGCGTTTTCTAAAAATGAGATAAATTGTTGGCTCCAAAGATCACAAATTGGATTTTGGAGCCAGCCAAACTTACTGAGCACAGAAGCGCTTGACTTAAAACGATTCATATTATCTAAAGCAGCACTGTTGTATTCTTCCATTCGGCTCAATACATAAAAAATGGAAGCCAGCAAATCTGGTCTGTCTTCAAATTGCAAGCATGGCATATCCTTAAAAGAGCCTTGGTGTGGCTGATAAGTCAATAATTCATCCTCAAACAATACGGTGGCGGGATTTATTTGTAGAATTCCTTCAAATGAAAAATCTGAATAATTTAGTTTGGGTTCTTCTGAGGCTAAAAATTGAGCGCTGTCATTTGTAATTGTATAGGCAATTTCTCGATCGGCTAAAACAAACGAGAGCGTATATAGCAAGCGTTCAGTAATATATTCGACGTAAATAAGCACTAGAGGTCAGAAATTATTTTTTCACATATAAACAGCGCGGCATTTCCATCGCCAAAAATTGTTGGGTTTGTTTGAATTTGAGTCTTCAATAAACGCAGCGCTGCATCAATTATTTTATCTTTATCTGACCCACAAAGTTGGGCCGCACCTGCCTCTACAACCTCTATCCATTCGGTTTGTTCACGCAAAATAACACATGGTTTTTCAAAGAAGTATGCTTCTTTTTGAACACCACCGCTATCTGTAATAATAAGTGATGCATTTTGTTCCAGGCAAATCATATCTAGAAAGCCTGCCGGCGGACATAGGATAAGATGTTGATTGGCAGTGATTTTTTCTAAAAAGGCTAGGCTCAAAATGGATTTCATTTTTGCGGTCGTTCTAGGATGAATCGGCAATACAATGTGGAGCTTCGTTTGCTCAATAATTTGCATAAGAGCCTCGAAAATATGTTCTAATGCAGTTGGATTGTCGGTATTTGAATCGCGGTGAATCGTACTGAGTATATAAGGCTTATTATTGAGCTCCAATTGAGATAAAATACCCTTTCGACCTTTATTTAGATTGGCAAAATATAAGCTATTGTCATACATTATGTCGCCACAGTGATACACGTTAGGAGCATCTATAGTTGCTTTGTTTTTAATTTCCATATCAAAGCCCTCTTTGAGCAAGTTAGCCATTCCGGCATGGGTTGGTACAAAAAGTAGGGTGCTCATATGATCTGCAGCAATGCGATTTAACTCTTCGGGCATGGCCTTGTTAAAACTGCGCAAACCCGCCTCTATATGCACCACAGGGACGTGGATTTTAGCCGCGGCAATAGCCGCTGCAATTGTAGAATTGGTATCGCCATAAATCACTACCGCATTCGGTTTTTCTTCAAGAATAATATCTTCAAGTCCACTGATCATGGCCGCTGTCATATGACCATGTGTACCACTTCCTACAGCTAAATTATAATGGGGTTGAGGAATACCTAATTCTGTAAAAAAAACCTCAGACATATTTTGATCGTAATGTTGACCAGTATGAACCAAAATTTCGACTAGTTCGCTCGAAAAATGTTGTTCAATTGCACGGCTCAATGCAGCCGCTTTTATAATTTGAGGTCTTGCCCCAATTACAGTAAGTATTTTCTTTTTAGACATGCAAGCGTTGGCCTTAAACGATGTTGCTAAAATAGCCATTATCTCTGAAAATGAAGGGTAGTAGATGAAAGCTTGGAATGTATATCTTTGCTTTATGTCAAAAAAGAAACAAAAGTTTCAGAATGTAGTGTACAGTACCAATCCTAATTTTAATTATGAATTGGAACATTTTGATCAAATAGAGACGCTACCGCCTCAGCAGCAAAGACTTTATGTAAGTATTGATCGCAAACACCGCGCAGGAAAGGAGGTTACTCTTGTCGAAGGGTTTGTTGGCATGGAAGAGGATCTTAAAGAATTAGGAAAGTTACTCAAAAGCAAGTGTGGAGTCGGTGGAAGTGTCAAAGACAACGAAATCTTAATTCAAGGTAATTTCAAACAGAAAATTTTTGAGATCTTACTCAATGCAGGGTATTCGCAAATAAAACAAAAAGGCTAATTAAAACCAAAGCAAAAAGCGGCCCGAAGAGGGCCGCTTTTTAGGATAGGGCAGGTGGACCGCCGCTATCCATAACCTAACTATAAACTACTACATTTACGTTTATTACAAATTCGATGCCAAACTTTTAATTTTTTATCAGTTTGCCATATTTGTTATCGCTTTCAATGAAATAGATCCCATTTTTTAAATGTTCAATATCAATGATTTGATTTGGAAATACGAGTTCATGAAAAACCGTTTTTCCATTGATATCTTTGATTAGAACCTCATTTGGACTTTCAAGACTTAAATCAATATATTTATTTGAAGGATTAGGATGTATTTTCAATGCACCATTGAGTTCTTGAACACTTTCTAATTGGCTATTGACATGATGTGTGGTATTGGTAATGATTGGGTCATTCCAATCAAAATATATATAGGCGGTATTGTCTATTTCAGTACCAAATTGATTGCTAGCTGACTCTATTATCCTGTATGTAAAATGTCCATGGCTTGCGGGTTCATTCGTGCTTGAATCTGGCAGCCAAATTTGATTGAATTCAAAACGGAAAACGCCATTCCCTAAATTTATCACTTGAATAGGGTGCGTGGATTCAAGCAGCGTAAAGGTATTTATATCGAGATTTGGGCTTAAAGTATCAATGATATAAATATTTTGAGCAGGAGCCGTTCCAGTATTTTGAAAACGGATCGTATAAGTCAAAGGATCAATGATGGTATAATCTAAATAATCTGGTGGAAACACACTCCCTTCGAAGTTGTATGAAGTTGCAGCTGTTTTATCATTGGGGTCATAACTATTGCCGACAATCTGAAGTAAACTGCCTTGGTTATTGAATTGTGCACAATCCGTATTGCTACCCGTAGGGTTTATTGTAGAACTAAAGATATGTTGGGTGCCAGAGGCCAAGCCCGATGGAACTTGAAAAGTAATGACATCATAGGTGCTAAAAAAGGTGCTGGCATTGTTTAAATTCCAAGTAATAGTATTGCCGCTAATTGTGTAGCCAGAGTTTTGGATAGAACTCGTATTGAGTGTAACTCCTGCAGGGTAAGTTAGCGTTAGTGTATAATTATTTGCAGCTTGTGGGCCGTAATTTCCCCAGTTTAGCTTGATATAGGCCGTAGATCCTTGATAATAACCAATCCAAGGCGTAACTGTAGTCCACATGTCGGCACAAGTGGTGGCTTGGCCGCCGCAATTAATTGCGATTAAACCGTAATTCATCTGCCCATTATTAGAGCCCAGCAAGGTAATGATTGGTGAGGTCGCAATGCCGTTGTAAGCCAACCATGTAGAACTTACTTGGGCCATAATGACGTTGCTTGTATTGGCAAAGCTTCCGCAGTAGCTGAAGTATCCGAGAGAATCGGTGTAAACAGTTACTGAATTTGAAGTAGAATTTTGAGTGTATAAAATAACGGGTGCAAATGCGATTGGGCTTTCATTGGCATCGAACACGCCGTTGCCGTTATCATCGCAAAATACGTATCCACCGTAGCAAAAGACTGTACTTGGACTAATGCAATTAAATGGAATGTTTGTTGCAATTGGTGGTGCGCCAATTACACAAGGGTACGCAAGCACTGAATCAGGAGCACTTGACGAAATGCTGTTGTTGGTATTGGCCAAATAATTAGGATTGATTTGTATCGGATAATATTGATTTGCAACTCCTGCAAATGAAATATTATACTGGCCATTTGCATTGCTATAGGTGGTTATGCCATTGACAACAACTGGAACATTGTTGAGGGTGGCTTCATTCGAATCAAAGATTCCGTTGTTGTTTGCATCGCAAAAGACAGTGCCTCCAACGCAAAGCTGGACTGCACCTTGATTACAAATTAAAGTAAACATATAGGTCGTTACCCCAGGATTTGGCAATGTAATAGGCCCACTTGGAAAACTGCTCGATACAATATAACCCGAAGCAGCAAGCCATGATGGGTCTATCTGTAAGTTGTAGGTGCCGGGTGCAAGGTTTGTAAATTGTAGCATCCCACTTGTTTGATTATTGTTTTGGTAAACTTGACCGTTACTACCAATCAATTGAAAGGGTACGTTTTGTAGATTTTGTTCTATTGTCCCGTCGTTATTACAATCTAAACCAACTGCTGCATAGGCTTGATAGGTACAAGAACCTACAGTGTAGTACAAACTATCAAAGACATAAGTTTGATTCGCAGGATTATAAATTGAGGTAGTAATTACATAAGAACCTGGAGCGCTATACAAGTGGCTCAACGGTGGATTCATGCTAATGTTTGTTCCTGTAGTAGAGGTGCCGCCACCCGATAAGGTATTGGAACCATCGCCCCAATCTACAACTGCCTGAAATTGAAATCCATTGAAATTGTTTCCAAGTATGGTATAAGGCAAATCATAACTTACAGTGCTATTTGTGGCAGGAGTTACGGCAGAAAAACCTATATTGACTTCTTGATCACAAGATACCAAAACAGTGTTAGGAGATAAGGAAAGACCGGTTAGTGCAAATCCAGTTACTTGACCAAAGTAAGCTGGAACAAAAGCAACAATACCGAGTAATAGCGTAAGAGAGCGTTTCATAATCTTCGTTTTTTAATTATAACGCCAACTATCCTTAAATGGTTGCTTTTGTCTAAGGCTACTTTATTAACTTTGTTCTTGATGAAGACAATTGACCGTTTGCGTTTGGCACAGTTTGGTAATTTAGAATTGCTTGCCAAGCAAGTGGTAGAGGGTTTTATTACCGGTTTGCACAAAAGTCCTTTTTATGGATTCTCTGTTGAATTTGCTGAACATCGGCTTTATAATCCCGGAGAATCGACCAAAAATATAGATTGGCGCTTATACGGTCGCTCTAATAAACTTTTTACTAAAAAATACGAAGAGGAGACCAACCTTCGTTGTCAATTGGTAATAGACAACTCGAGTTCTATGCTTTTCCCCCAAACAGGGGTGAGTAAATTCGAATTTGCAGTTTATGCAGCTGCTAGTTTGAGTGAATTACTCAAACGTCAACGCGATGCTGTTGGCCTTAGTTTATTTGATGCTGAATTGACCTTACATACTGCAGCTAAATCTTCGGTTGCGCATCATCGGTATTTATATAGCCAGCTTGAAAACAATTTGGTAAACTATCAAGAAAAAATAAAGCGTCAAACACAGACTATAAAGGCTATTCACGACATCGCAGAACTTACTCATAAGCGAAGTTTGGTAGTCATATTTACTGATCTTTTAGACGATCCTACTCAAATTAATTTATTTTTTGACGCCTTGCAACATCTTAAACACAATAAACATGAAGTAATTTTATTTCATGTTTATCACGAATCTTTGGAGTTTTCGTTTGAGCTGGAGGATCGACCATATAGGCTTATCGATATGGAGACAGGTGAACGCATGCAGCTTAGGCCTGGAGAGGTACGAGAAAAGTATATCGATGCAATTGGGTCTTATTTCAATGAAATTCAATTGCGTTGTTTGAATTTAGGTATAGATTTTATGCCTTCGCCTATTGAAAAGGGTTATGATCAAGTACTTTTGCAATATTTACTCAAACGCCAAAAGTTGTATTAAGCACTTTATTTTAGCTATTGGTCACATTTTCCACTTTTGGATTCATAATTTTAAAAAATAAGGGTGGAATTATTGAAAGTAGCATCATGCCTGGATAACCCGTGGGCATGGTAGGGACCTCTGGCCTTGAACTAAGGAGTTGATAGACTTTATCTGGTTTAAAATGATGCTCGCTATGTCGGCTTAATTCAAAAAGGATTAGTCTTCCTAATAGATGATTGCTATTCCATGAATGTTTTCCCTTAACGTGTTCATAGCGACCATTTTCGTTTAATTTTCGCAATAATCCGTAATGCTCTATATAATTTACTGTTTCTAAGAGCAGGATTCCAATGAGGGCGGCAACTAAAAAAGAGACCAAGGAGGCTATTTCGAAATACCAATAGATTCCAAATAGGAGAAACAAGTGAGTAGCACTATATACGAGCATTTTGTTATGTAATGAGAATTTAGACTTGCCCATGATGAGCATTCGATTTATCTCGATTTGCCAAGCTTGAAAATAACTCCCAATCTGTGAACGGAACCAAAATGCAAATACAGTTTCATTTTTTCGAGCGCTAGCAGGATCTTGTGGGGTTGCTACATTGGTGTGATGTCCGCGATTATGATAAGGTAGAAAATGATTCTCTAAAGAGCTCAATAAGAGTAGTTCACCTAAAAAACGTTCGTACTTATTTTTTCGATGGCCTAATTCATGCCCGACATTGATGCCAATTACTCCACACATTATTCCCATTGAGATGGCGCGCCCCCACCAAGTAAGGGAATCCACATGTTGATCATACTTTATAATAAAGGCAAAAACAAAAAACCATTGCACTACAACCAATACATACAACAATGCGTTGTAAAAGAAACTGTGAGCGTTTAGGGATTGTTCACTGGCTTGGTTGGTATTCCATTTTTTGGGAATTATCAATTCTAAAAAAGGTACGATACCAAAAAAAATATATAGCGGAAGATAACTCATCCAACCAGTGGTATTAAAGGAAATTCCCACGCTGATTGGAAGTAAAAAGACCAGTAAGTACTTAAGTGGTTTCACTTGGTAAATTCGCTTTTGTTATTTAAAAGGTGGTTTCAATAACGAAATTATAAAATTTTTGAGTTGCTGTCATTGTTTAGCATGGGAAGCATCCCGTCAAATAATTGTACTTTTGCATTTTTAAAGGGTAATGGCGCACAAATCTGGCTTTGTTAATATCGTAGGATCACCAAATGTTGGCAAATCAACATTGATGAATCAATTGGTAGGGGAGAAACTTTCCATTGTGACTTCCAAGGCCCAGACTACGCGTCATCGAATATTGGGAATTGTTAATGATGAAAATTATCAAATCGTATTTTCCGATACACCAGGGGTGGTCAATGCAGCATACAAACTGCACGAAAACATGATGGAATACGTCAACTCCTCAATTCAAGATGCCGATGTGTTGATCTTTATGACCGATACGCATGAAAATGAAATGAATCATAAAGAAACCCTTTCAAGAATTCAGCGCTTAAAGGTACCGGTCTTTTGTTTAATTAATAAAATTGACCAATCAGACCAAGCCAAGGTCATGGAACGTGTTGACTATTGGCAAACAAAACTCCCAATGGCCAAAATATTTGCAGTTTCTGCCTTACATAATTTCAATATCGATGCTGTCTGGGAAGAAATTCTTAGGCTTATCCCTGAAAGTCCTCCGTATTACGATAAAGAGGAATTATCTGATCGGCCGATGAGATTTTTTATTTCAGAAATTATTCGAGAAAAAATTTTTATTCACTGTCAAAAAGAAATTCCTTACAGTACTCAAGTGGAAATTGAAGCTTACAATGAAGAGCCAGGGCTTATACGCATAAGAGCAAATATTATTGTAGAACGCGATTCTCAAAGAGGAATTATCATTGGTAGAGGTGGAGAAATGCTTAAAAGAATAGGTCGCGAGGCCAGAATTGACATGGAAAAATTCCTTGAATCTAAAGTTTTTTTAGAAAACTATGTTAAAGTGGACAAAGATTGGCGCCATTCAGATGCTAAACTTAAGAAATACGGATATTAAGCACAGAATATGAGTAATATAGTTGCCATTGTCGGACGACCCAATGTAGGAAAGTCAACCTTGTTTAATCGGCTAACAGAATCGCGTGATGCTATCGTAAAAGAAGTGAGCGGCGTCACTCGAGATCGCATTTATGGGAAAGGTGAATGGAATGGCTTTCAATTTTCGGTTATTGATACCGGAGGTTATGCCACGACAAAAGAAGACATCTTTGAATCGGAAATTAGAAAACAAGTACAAATAGCGATAGAGGAAGCAACGGTTATTGTTTTTATGGTTGACGTAATGACAGGTATTGTTGAAATGGATCAAATTGTTGCTCAATTATTGAGAAAAAGCAAAAAGCCTGTAATCATTGCAGCCAATAAGGTAGACAATACGGAGCGTTTAGGATTATCATCTGAATTTTACGCATTTGGATTGGGAAATGTTTTTGACTTGAGTGCAACCAATGGCAGTGGAACAGGAGAAATCTTGGATGAAATAATTAAATTCTTTAATAAGGAGGATGATTCCATACTGGAACAAGAAAATCTACCACGTCTCGCAATAGTTGGGCGCCCAAATGTTGGGAAGTCATCGATGGTAAATGCGCTTACAGGTCAAGAAAGAAACATTGTTACTGATATTTCTGGTACAACCCGAGATGCCATCCATACCCGTTATAAATCCTTTGGTTTTGATTTTTTACTCATCGATACCGCTGGAATTCGAAAAAAAGCTAAGGTAACTGAAGACATAGAATATTATTCGGTTTTGCGTTCAGTTCGGACCATTGAAAATTCAGATGTTTGTCTTTTTATGATAGATGCTTCAGAAGGTATTCAAAAGCAAGATTTGAGTATTTACTACATGATTGAGAAAAATGCTAAGGGTGTAGTGGTTTTGGTCAATAAATGGGATCTCATTGAAAAAGACCAAAATACGATGATTAAATTTGAAGCTGAATTGCGCGAGCAACTAGCACCTTTCAATGATGTGCCAATAATTTTTACCTCTGCAATAGAAAAACAGCGCATTCATCGATCGCTAGAAACGGCTTTGCGCGTTTATGAAAATAGGACTAAGAAGATTCCAACTCATGAACTCAATGAGGTTATGCTCGATATAATTGCCCAAACGCCTCCTCCGGCAGTTAAAGGAAAGTATATTAGAATAAAGTTTGTCACTCAATTGCCAACGCATGCACCATCCTTTGCGTTTTTCTGTAATTTGCCCCAGTATCTCAATGATTCATACAAGCGGTTTTTGGAAAACCGATTGAGAGAACGTTTTGATTTTGAGGGGGTCCCGTTGCGTATTTTCTTTCGCAAGAAATAAGGATGTCCAATCACATAAAAAAAGCGAGCTAGGCTCGCTTTTTTTTGATAAGAGTTTGGGCTTTATCTAATTAGATTTAAGTGCCCAGTGACTATTTTACGATAGTCATTTTCTTTGGTCTCAAAATGTAACTTCCACGTATACATGCCAGTTGGTGCTTTTTTGCCTTCTTGGCCGTAAGTTCCATCCCATGCCTGTGTTGCATCATAGGTTTCCCAGATGATTTCGCCCCATCTATCAAATACTGCTAAATGGAAAGAATGCGGATCAAAACCTGTTGTGAAAATAGCTTGCCATGTTTGGTTGTGCTCATCCTCATCTGGAGTGAAGGTATTGGGCACATAATAGATTGGTTCTGCTATAACTGGTAAGTTCAATTGATACTCATCGGAGCAACCAAGTGAGGTATAGGCAGTAAGCGTAACTAATAAATTCTCAGTTACCCCTACATACATATGATTTGGATTTTCTTCAGTACTTGTGGTGTTGTCATCAAAATCCCATACATAATTTATTGCACCAACAGTATTATTGACAAACTGAATTGGCATGGTACCTTCTGTTAAGGCTCCTGGTAGGGCAGCGAAAGAGGCACTTGGATAACTTTCCATGTAGATATAATCATTGTATGTAGTTGTTTCGATACAACCCAATAAATTATATTCCAAGGTGATATCATGATATCCACTTGCATCGAAGGTGTAGGACAAATTGCTACCCTGACCAATTGGATTGCCTCCCCAATACCAAGTATAAACTGCTCCTTGTACAGCTCCAATTGTACTTAGATTTACTAATAATGGGTTGCACCCAGATAGCGTATCTGCAACAAAAACAGGTGGAACGGCAGGAACAATTGTAATGGTCATGTCTACTGTATCCCCACATTGCCCAGGATCTGGGTAAAAGGTGTGCACCGTTATACTCGGAATTGAAGTGTCAATGTTTGGTGGACTCCAAGATCCGGTAATGCCCGGTACATTGTTGGATGTTGTTGGAAAAATAGGATTGGCATCATCCTGACATAATTGTGCAATTTGCGTGAATTGCGGTACAATGAGAGGATCAACCGTAATTGGAATCGTGACAGGTGAGGCACATTGATTTGGATCTGGTGTAAATGTATAATTAACGGTTCCAGGTGCTGCTGTATTCACCGTTGGGCTATTCCATGCTCCCGTAATGAGTGGACCTCCTAAATAGCTACTTGTGTTAATGGCTGTTGATGGAATTACTACATTGGTCATGTACTGACAGATTTGCCCCATTGGATTAAATTGTGGAGTAGTCAATGCATGAATAACAATATCCATGGTTGCAGGAAAGGCACATTCACCAGGATTTGGTGTAAAGGTGTAAGTAAAAGTACCGGCATTGGCCGTACTAATCGTTGCCGGCGACCAAGTACCTGTATAGGGATAAGTATTCGTCGAAGTATTTGAAAATGCCGGCGCTACGTCGTTAATACACAAATCTGGAATTTGATTGAAGGTGGCTTGCTCATTGGCAACAATAATGATATCCATCGTGTTTTGCGTAGCACAAATTCCCGCATTAGGAGTAAAAGTATAGGTGCTCGTTCCAGCAACAGTTGTATTGATTACAGAAGGATTCCATGTACCTGCAATTGAAGGATTATTTGTGGAAAAAGTGGGTAAATTTGGAGGCGTTGCATCCTGACAAATCGGATTGATTTGATTAAAAGTAGGAAGCGTTGGGGTATTGACTACAACATTCGTTGTTGCAGTGGAAATACATCCACCAGCATCATATGTTACTGTATAGGTTCCAGCCATTGCCGCTGTAGCATTCGGTATCGAAGGGTTTTGAAGCGTAGAATTAAAACTATTTGGACCAGTCCAAGTGTATGCAGGTGCACCCGTTGTGGCTGTTAAATCTATTTGATCGCCTACACAATAAGGCCCATTGTTGGCTACGGTAATCATAGTTGAACCAGCAGTATAAGTAATTACCACTTGGCCGTGACCCGTCTGAAAACCTTGCGTACATGTGCCTCCAGCAGGATAGTAACTAGAACCACCGCCGCCACCGCCGCCACCATTGGCACCAGCACAACAATTGTCTGCACCGCCACCGCCACCGCCAAAATAGCCACCGCCGCCACCGCCGCCAGATGCCGTGACGTAAAAACCTCCATTACCTCCTTGACCAATAGTACCAACAAAGCCAGGTTGACCTCCACCCCAAGGTGGGCCGCCATTTCCTCCGGCAATTTGTGTTCCGCCTGCTCCACCAGTGCCTGTGAATGGCGAACCTGTACCATTTTGTCCAGTTGCACAACCACCTTGACCAGCCGTTGCTTGATAGTTTGTCTGACCTGAGCCTCCAGCTCTTCCACCGCCTCCACCGGCAACAACGATGCGGTTATTCATGGCAAATGGCGATACGCGAATATCCGATGCACCACCGCCGCCTTTAGATTCATACTGTGCATTAGATGTACAAGCGTGCCCATTGCCACCACCATTCCAGCCGCCAGTTGGGCCAGTAGGGTTTCCTCCAACTCTTATTTCAAGCACCTGGCCAGGTGTTACAGCGATACTTGGGTGCTGTACCCTAGCTCCATTACCTCCTTGACCAGATCCTACAAAAGGCGTCGCTAATACGCCACCTCCTTTTGCACCGCGAACATCAACTTGAATATTGTAAACACAAGGTGGAACTGTCCAGGTTTGAATTGCACCGGTATAATTGAAGGTGACAGACTGTTGGGCCTGAATTTGAAATGATGAAATTAATAGTAGTGTGAAGAGAATCTTCTTGAACATATCTTGTAGGTTAATAGGTAGGCAAATTTATATTAAATATAATTTAATTGAAACGATTTTTATTGTTTAGGGTTGCTTGTAGGAAGAAAAAAATGTAATTTGTGCCTAAATTCATTGCCAATGACTCCTTATTCTGGCCCTTGGACTGCAGCTGAAGCTGCTCATCTACTTAGAAGAAGTACTTTTGGTGCCACTTTTCAAGATATTCAAAATGCCGTCAATAACGGATTATCTCAAACACTTATTGACCTGTTCATTCCTTCTGTGATTGATCCACCTCTTGCTTATGACGCTGCTGAACAAATTGTCAATTTAGGAGAAACTTGGGTTGCAGCTGTATATCCTCAAGACACTACAGCAAACCAACAAACCGAAGGGGCACGCATGAAATCCTTGGGTGCTTGGATAGCTAAAAATTTAAACCAAGAGAGTTTGAGTTTGACTGAGAAAATGTTGTTTTTTTGGCAAAATCACTTTGGTGTAACTACCTCAGGAGATGCACGCGCTATGTATCAATATTTAGAATTATTGAGACAGCATTCTTTGGGTAATGTTAAGCAATTGGTAAAGGATGTAACTATAGATCCTTGTATGTTGTTATTCTTAAACGGATCATCGAATACGGTTTTTTCTCCTAATGAAAATTATGGTCGCGAATTGCTAGAATTATTTACAGTTGGTAAAGGCACTCAACTGGCGGCCGGCGATTACAGTACCTTCACTGAACAAGATGTTGCCTGTGCTGCAAAAATTTTTACCGGTTACAAGGTTCAAGGTGTGCGTAGCGATACCCTCACTCAGGTTAGTAGTCAATTTATGCCAAATTTACATGATAACACAACAAAAATTCTATCCTATCATTTTTCAAATCAAACCATTAGCGCTGCTGGTGCAAATGAATATGCCGATTATATTGATGTTGTTTTCAATCAAGCTGATACGGCCACATATTTATGTAGAAAATTGTATAGGTATTTTGTTAATTATGAAATCACCCCTTGGGTAGAGCAGAATATCATTGCAGATATGGCGCTTACCTTTGCAGCTAACAACTATGAAATTGCACCTGTTTTACAAGAGTTATTATCCAGCGAACATTTTTTCGATATGGAGGTTCGAGGTGCAATTATTCGATCGCCAATTGAAATGCTCATGGCCATGCTCAATACCTCTGACACATTTGCAAACTTTGATTTGCAGACAACCTATCAGATTTATTTATCGATGTATGGTTTAGCAGATCAAATGGGACAAACCTATGCTGCACCACCAAGTGTTGCAGGCTGGACCGCCTATTACCAAGCACCTGCCTTTTATAGGCTTTGGATAAATTCAACGTACATAAAAAAGCGTTTTGACGTTGCCAATATTTTGACTTCAAATGCATTTAATGTTAATGGAAATCAATTTAAAATTCAAGTCGTTGATTTATTAAATGGCTTGTCCGCTCCATCTGTCGCTGCACAAGTTATTGATGATCTTTGTTTGATATTTTTTCCAAAAGATATACCCGCTGCAGATAAACTTTTAATTAAAGATATATTGACCAATGGCTTGCCCGATTTTGAGTGGACTATTCAATACAATGAATACTTAGCGGACCCAACAAATCCAGTTTTTTATGTTCCGGTTGAATCGCGAATGCAGGCCGTGCTGAACGTAATGTTTAAAATGCCACAATTTCACGTTTGTTAATGAAAAGAAGATCCTTCCTCCAAAAAGGCGCCTTAGCCAGTCTTTCTTTACCCTTTGTTCAAAATGGGCTTTCGATGCAGGCCATATCGAAAAAATTGTTTGATGTGCCAAAAAATGCAGAGGATAAAGTTTTGATTATAATAAGAATGAATGGCGGAAACGATGGCTTGAATATGGTTTTTCCTACAGATCAATATGCAGAATTACTTGTTCAGCGCGCCAATATTTTAATTCCAGAAAATCAAATTTTACCGCTTAGCTCAAGTGTAGGTTTGCACCCGAAAATGACAGGACTTCAAACGCTATTCAATGAAGGTAAGTTAAGTGTAATTCAAAACGTGGGTTATCCAGAGCCAAATAGGTCTCATTTTAGGTCAATGGACATCTGGACAACCGGCGCTTTAGACATTAACCAGACTAGTGGTTGGTTAGGGCGATATTTCGATAGCGAATTTCCAAATTTTCCAGATGATTATCCCAATGTAGATTTCCCGGATCCTTTTGCTATTTCACTCGGTTCAGAGGTATCCACAACGTGTCAGGGGTTGATGGGAAATTTTAGCCATACCGTTTCAAATCCTTTTAATGCTTCCAATTTGTTACTCACTTCGGTTACCAATGACGGAACATACTATGGTGGGCAGATTGAATACATTTCTACTTTAATTAATCAAACCAATGAATATGGTCAGCAAATAAGCAATGCTGCTAGTTCAGGTAATTCATTGTCAAATTTGTACGACCCGAATAATTCTTTGGCCGTTCAATTGAAATATATTGCTCAAATGATCTCGGGTGGTTTGAAAACGAAAGTCTATATTTTGAATGTGGGTGGATTTGATACGCATGATGGTCAAGTGGATCAAAATAATCTTAGTGAAGGAGTACATGCGAACTTACTACAACGTATTTCTGATGCAGTGCATGCCTTTCAAGATGATTTGCAGCTTATGGGGCTTGAGCAGCGCGTTGCAGGATTTACATTTTCTGAATTTGGCAGGCAAATTGCGAGCAATGGAAGCATGGGAACTGACCACGGCGATGCCGCTCCGCTTCTCATGTTCGGATCTTGTATAAGCAACGGTATTATTGGAAACAATCCAATCATTCCCGATCAAGTCAATAATCAGGCTGGTGTTTCAATGCAGATTGATTTTAGAGATATTTATGCCAGCATTCTAAAAGATTGGTTTGAAGTCGACCCCAATGTAATACAAGGATTATTCGAACAGAATATAACTTATTATGATATTTTGCAGGGTTGTACCAATTCTATTGTTGAATCCGAGCCTAGCGGCGCGTTAAATGCACTGGTTTATCCCAATCCAAGTTTAGGCCAACATCAGTTGCGGTTTAACGCAAGAAACGAACACTATGAAATTTACCTATTGGATAGCGTTGGAAAAATGCTTTATAAGGTATTGGATAAGCAATTAACTGCGTCTGAGCAAAATCTGAGTTTTGAGGTTCAAAATCTTAGCTCCGGTACATACTTCTATATGATTAAATCGGGCCAATTTAATCAATTAGTTAGATTTCAAAAGTTATAAACTAGTTACCTTGCTGCAATTGTTCTAATCGTTGTTGACGCTGCATTGGATTCTCACGCGTCTGTTGTTGTTTGAACATTTGATATCTGGAAGGTTGTAAAATTCTAGGCCAAGTATTATTGTCTAAGTCTGTATCGGCAGTTTCTAAAAATGGATCCAATCTAAAGCTAAGCACAGGTTGATCATAAACGAATACTTTGCTTACATTCTGCTCTTGAATTCGCCAAATTTCTGCAGGAATCCGTTCCACTTTTTTACTGCCATCAATAAAGGTAACTTCAATAATTAGTGGCATAACCAAACCCCCTATGTTTTCAAAACTCAGTTCATAAAATTGTTTGTTGGCGTTAAGATAGTCGATAAGCGCAGTGTCATTATTGGCAACAAAATTCGCATAGGCAACTCTATCTAAAGCATCGACTTCAAAAACTTTTCTAGTCGCATAAAAGTCATTTATTTTAGGGTCTTTTTCATTGACTGTTTGTTCTATGGATGTGCGGTTGCGCTGATCGCCAATAAACTGATCTTTTTGCGCATCTTTTTGCTGCAAAAAGGCTTTCTCAATATCTGGATTTTGCGTATTGAGTTCAAACCACTTCACATCGCTCAAGGCAATATCCACATGTTCGGTCGTGTAAAACCATCCGCGCCAAAACCAATCGAGGTCTACAGCAGAAGCGTCTTCCATGGTACGGAAAAAGTCTGCCGGTGTTGGGTGTTTAAATGCCCAGCGTTGACAATAGGTTTTAAAGGCGAAATCAAAGAGCTCACGACCCATAATGGTTTCACGTAAAATATTGAGTGCTGTAGCAGGTTTGCCGTATGCATTGTTGCCAAATTGTTTGATAGATTCAGAATTGGTCATAATAGGAGAAATACCACTAACATCGCCTCTCATATAATCGGCAATGAGATATGCTGGCCCCCTTCTACTTGGGTAATTGCGTTCCCATTCTTGTTCCGTAAGGTATTGGACAAAAGTGTTAAGGCCTTCGTCCATCCAGGTCCATTGGCGTTCATCCGAATTTATAATCATTGGGAAAAAGTTATGGCCTACCTCATGGATAATAACACCCCACATGCCATATTTTTCTCCTTCAGAATACGTTCCATCCGCTTCAGGTCTTCCTCCATTAAAACAAATCATTGGATATTCCATTCCTATCCACTTTGAATGCACTGAAATAGCAACAGGATACGGATAGTCTATGGTGTATTTGGAATAGGTTTTTATTGTATGTGCAACAAGCTTAGTAGAATATCTTTCCCAAAGTGGGTTGCCTTCTTTCGGGTAATAACTCATACATAATACATCTTTGTTCCCAACAGATTGTTTTTGCGCATCCCAAATGAATTTACGAGAAGAGGCAAAAGCAAAATCGCGAACATTTGTTGCCTTGAAGGTCCAAGTTTTGGTATGCTGTGCATGCTGCTTTTCTGCTGCCTCAGCTTCCAATTGAGTAACTATTAATACTGGCGAATCAGATTTTTTAGCCAATTCGAATCGCTTGCGCTGATCGGCCGTTAGAATACTTGAATAGTTTTGACACTCACCTGTTGCACCGACAATATGATCTGCAGGTACGGTAATATTCACTTGGTAGTCACCAAAAGGCAAAGTGAATTCACCTCGGCCTAAAAATTGTTTATTCTGCCAACCTGTAACGTCATTGTAGACACACATACGTGGAAAAAATTGCGCAATCGTATAGAGGTAGTTCTGGTCTGTATCAAAATACTCATAGCCTGATCTACCGCCAACTTGCATACGGTCATTGATGTTATACCACCATTTCACTTGAAATGAAATACTTTGACCGGGTAAAAGTGGCTTGGCCAAGTCTATACGAAGCATGGTTTTATTAATGAAATACTTCAGGGCTTGTCCGCTTGTGCTTGTAACTTGTTCGATTTTAAATCCACCATCGTATTTAAAGTCTCTTTTACGCAAATCCCCAACACTTTTAAAATTCTCCATTTTTTCGATTTCAATTAATTTGGTATCTGAATGCTCTTCGAAGAGATTTTGATCGAGTTGCAACCAAAGGTAGTCGAGTCGGTCTGGAGAATTATTGGTATAAGTGATGGTCTCAAATCCGTCAAGACGTTGTTTATTGTCGTCTAGTACAATATCCATTTTGTAATCGGCTTTTTGTTGGTAATACTCATGGCCGGGCGCGCCAGATGCGGTACGGTATGCATTTGCCGTAGGCAATTCTTGACCAAGTTGAGCAAACTTAGTTTGTGCTGATAAGGAGCTGATTGCGAAGGCAAAAATTGTCAAATAGAGATGTTTTTTCATTGGAGTTTTAAGGTGTGTTGGGTATCTATGGCTATAAAATTTACCGTTTCTTTAACTTGCCGGTAAGTAAAAGTGAGTTTGTTTTGCTGTAAGGGAAACTGCTCCATCAAGGCATCGAATTGGCAGTATACGGGGGCATAAATTGCATTGACTGGCATAGAAATGTAACATTCAATGGTCCCGTTTAGCTGTGTTACGAGCCCCTCTAAAGTAAAAGAACTCATGCAAAAAACATCGACAGCATTGGAATCTTTTGCACAGCCATAATTAAGCACCAAATGTTGATTGATATAATTTTCGATAAGTTTGAATTGTGAATCTGTTTGGGATACTTTCTCAAACTTCCCAATTAAAGAGCCATTTGGTTCAATGGCACGCTCTAAATCATGGGTAGAAAATATCACGGTGCCTTCCAATTGACTTGTTAACTGATTATAAGTTAATTCAGCATAGGCAAAATAATAATCATGTCCAAAAGCCTGAAAATTAGAGGATGCCAAGATGCAGAGAAAATAAATTAGCTTAGACATGCGTGCGAAAATACGAAAAGCAATTTAAATGTTTAATTTTAGAGGATGAAACTTATGGCATTCTTCATTTGTGTCACCTTTGGACTTTATAGTTGTTCTTCATTAGATCCAAGTGCATGTTCATGTGGCCAAGAATTAGCAAAAGCCAATAGCCTACAAGATCAGAAATTAATGGAAGCTTGTGCCCAAAAAGGAGAGCAACTTTCCGATAAACAAAAAGTTAAATGGTTCGAGCAAATCATTGAATGTACTGAGTAAATTGTTTTGCAAAAAAAAGAAAGTCCCGCTAGGCGAGACTTTCAAACAAACAACAAACAATTCTTGCAGGCACCATGCGGCCTATGTGCAAGAACATCTTTAGTCCGTTGTCCGGAACAATTTTTTTATTCTCCTTTAAACGATTGCATGCTCAAAGAGGTTACATATGCCGCAATTAATTGTGTAAATAAGCCATAAATAAGACTTTTTGACAGCACGTTGATATATAATTCGGAAAAAATGTCTTGAAAATTAAATGTGGTGCAGCATTTGAGATTTCTAATTGAATCAAAAAATAAAATTCAAATGGATTTTGACCAATTTACGCATCGCGCTAAAGAAATGCTTCAAAAAAGTCAAGAGCTTGCATTGAGTAATCAGCAGCAAGCCATTGAACCAGCACACCTCTTGGCTACTTTGATCAAAAATGACCAGGCTGTTATTGGATTTCTTTTACAAAAAAATAACCTTATCATTGAACAAGTAGCAAAAGGGGCCGAGGCACTTGTAAATATTTATCCAAGAGTTAGTGGCGACAACCTACAACCATTTGCAAGTCAGGATTTGCAACATTGCCTAAAAATTGCAGTTCAGCTCAAAACAAAACTAGGCGATCAATATATTTCAATAGAGGTCTTGTTTTTATCATTGCTCGACGGAAAAAATGCAGTTGCGAGCTATCTCAAAGACTTAAAATTAAAAGAATCAACCCTTATCAATCAAATTATGGAACTAAGAAATGGCCAAAAAGTGAAAACTGAAAATCAAGATGCAAATTACAATTCTTTAGAACGTTACGCTAAGAATTTAAATACCATGGCCAAGGAAGGAAAACTCGACCCTGTGATTGGCCGCGATGACGAGATCAGACGCGTTTTACAAATACTCACACGTCGGACTAAAAACAACCCTATTCTTATTGGTGAGCCTGGTGTTGGTAAAACGGCAATTGCCGAAGGATTAGCCCATCGAATAATTGCTGGTGATGTTCCCGACAATTTGAAATCCAAGATTGTATATTCTTTGGATATGGGATCTTTGGTTGCTGGGGCAAAATATAAAGGAGAATTTGAGGAGCGGCTAAAATCAGTTGTAAAAGAGGTGGTCGCTGCCGATGGGCAAATTATTTTATTCATTGATGAAATTCATACTCTCGTAGGTGCTGGGGGAGGAGAAGGTGCTATGGATGCTGCAAATATTTTAAAACCGGCATTAGCCCGCGGTGAATTACGAGCAGTTGGTGCAACAACGCTAAACGAATATCAAAAATATTTTGAGAAAGATAAAGCTTTAGTTAGGCGTTTTCAGACTGTACTCATCGATGAACCCAGCACAGAGGATGCTATTTCTATCTTAAGAGGGGTAAAAGAAAAATATGAAAACCATCATAAAGTTATGATTAAAGATGCTGCAATAATTTCTGCAGTTGAGCTTTCTCAAAGATATCTGACCGAAAGGCACTTGCCCGATAAAGCAATTGATTTAATCGATGAGGCAGCTGCAAAATTAAGAATGGAAATCAATTCTAAACCAGAGCAACTCGATGAGGTCGAACGAAAAATTATGCAATTGGAAATCGAAAAGGCTGCCTTGATAAGAGAAGACGATCAAAAACGCATTCAACACGTAGAAAAAGAGTTGGCAATTCATCAAGAAAAAAGATTGGCATTACAGAGCCGTTGGCAGTCTGAAAAAGATATTATTGAGGGAGTTCAAATTTTAAAAGAAGAAATTGACAACCTTAATTTTCAGGCGGAACTTGCAGAACGCAATGGTGACTATGGCAAGGTTGCAGAACTGCGCTATGGTAAGATTAAAGAAGCACAAGCAGCGCTTACAAAAATGAAAGAAAAGCAGCAGTCATTAGAGTCGCAAAATAAAATGATTAAAGAAGAGGTTGATGTAGCTGAAATCGCAGAAGTGGTTTCTAAATGGACAGGCATACCTGTGGGTAAGATGCTGGAAAGTGAACTTGCTAAATTATTGAATTTAGAGCAGGAGCTACATAAACGTGTCATTGGACAACATGAAGCTATAAGCTCACTTAGCGATGCCATTCGGCGCAGTCGAGCTGGTCTTCAAGACCCTAAAAGACCGATTGGATCGTTTATATTTTTAGGTACTACAGGTGTAGGAAAAACTGAATTGGCCAAGGCACTCGCTGCATATTTATTTAATGACGAAAAGTCCATGACGAGAATAGATATGAGTGAATATCAAGAAAAACATACCGTTAGTCGCTTAGTTGGTGCTCCTCCAGGATATATTGGCTATGAAGAAGGCGGGCAATTGACCGAGGCTGTGCGCAGAAAACCCTATTCTATAATTTTATTAGATGAAATTGAGAAGGCCCATCCGGATGTATTCAACATTCTTCTACAAGTTTTGGATGATGGCAGACTTACAGATAATAAAGGTCGCTTGGTAAATTTTAAAAATACCTTGATCATCATGACTTCGAATTTAGGCGCCCAGCTTATTTACGAACGCTTTGAAAATGCAGATCAGAAAGAATATGCCGAGCTTGCATTAAAAACAAAAGAGGAAGTATTTGAATTACTCAGGCATACCATTAAGCCAGAGTTTTTAAATAGAATTGATGAATCCATTTTTTTCCATCCTTTAAGTAAAAATGAAATTGAGCAAATTGTAAGTTTACAATTAAACGAGCTTAAAAATAATTTACTCGAGTCTTCCATTCATTTAGTTGTTTCTCAAGATGCTTTTGAGCACATTGTCCAATTAGGTTATGATCCGTTTTTTGGAGCTCGTCCTGTTAAAAGGGTAATCCAAAAGGAAGTGCTAAACGAATTGTCAAAGGCTATCCTTTCTCAAAAGTTAGAAAAGAGTCAAAACGTCGTTATGGATATGTTCGATGGAAAAATTGTATTTCGTAAACCAATTCATGCACACGAAGAGCTTCAAATAGAGGGAATGGTTTAAATGCGAAACTTTTTAAAAAATGCATCCCAATTCCATATAAAGTTGCCCATTACTTCATCCATACGTTTCAAAAACAATGGATTTGGTGCTTGCATTCTTTTAAAGTAGTCGTCTTGGAATTCATTGAGACCATATTTATGAAAGACGGCTTTACTCATGCCATAAATCCAGTTTTTGGATGGGTGATTCACTTTCATAATATAACGCTGATAATCACGAATCATTTTTTGAAAATCGGCACTACTCATTTGGTAAATAGGTCCTAGTTTATCAAAAATTAGTTGTTCAACACGTGCTGCTTGCTCTGCTTCAAAAGTACTTTCAAGAAAAGATAAATTTCCAACAATAACAATCAATCCAAATTCGCCTGAGTTAGAAGTATTAATATTGGGACTACTCATAAAGGCGCTATCCTCGTTGATCATTGCTGCCACTTCAGCAAATCCATTGTCTACACTATCAAAAATGCCGTTGATAAAAACGTTGGCTACTTGATTGTCAGATAATTTTTTCTTTGTAAATGAGCTAAACATTAGCGTTCAAAATTCTTTATATACAAATTTAATAGGTGCACTATCTAGTGTAACTTCAATGATTTGTGCTTTATCAACGTAGTTTTCAACATAAACTTTCCTCAATAAGTTTAAATTTGCAATTAAAAAACATGAAAGCAGTGATTTCGACCAATAAAGGTGAAATGGAAGTGGAATTCTTCGAAAATGATGCCCCTAACACGGTTGCCAATTTTGTTAAGCTATCTAAGGATGGTTATTACAACGCTTTAAAATGGCACCGCGTCATTAATGATTTTGTAATTCAAGGGGGGTGTCCAAATACCCGAGAAGGAGCTTCAGGAGCTCCTGGAACTGGAGGCCCAGGTTATCAAATAGATTGCGAATTAAGCGGTGAAAATCAATACCATGACCGAGGTGTTTTATC
The DNA here is from genome assembly GCA_030830785.1 of Crocinitomicaceae bacterium. Lineage (GTDB taxonomy): Bacteria > Bacteroidota > Bacteroidia > Flavobacteriales_D > Crocinitomicaceae > UBA952. The sequence goes on along the minus strand of JAURMI010000013.1, from coordinate 81,832 downwards.
AATGGCGCATGCCGGGCGTAATACTGGTGGTTCTCAGTTTTTCATTTGTCATTCTAGGAGGCAAACTGCTCATTTAGATGGAAATCACACGGTTTTTGGTAAAGTTATAGTTGGCCTAGACGTACTTGACGCAATTCGCGAAGGCGATACAATTGATCGCATCGAAATTAGAGATTAATTCAAAAAAAAGGACAACAATCCTTTAGTTGATCACACACACTTAAATTCCGTGTTCATTTGCAAAAGCGATAATCAGCTCGGCAAGTTCTACACCAATTCTGTCTTGTGCTTCCAAAGTTGCTGCACCAATATGTGGTGTGCAAGCAATCTTTGGATGTGTTAAGAGTTCAGGCATAGGATTGGGTTCGTTTTCGTAAACATCTAGCGCCGCCGCTGCAACTGTACCATCTTCAAGCGCTTTTAGCAAAGCGTCTTCTTCAATAACTCCTCCGCGAGCCGTGTTAACTAATCTCACCCCCTTTTTCATTAAAGAGAATTCCTTTGGGCCAATTACGGAGGCTCCATTAGTTTGCTTTGGTACATGAATAGAAATATAATCTAGCTCTTTAATCACGTCTAAAATATTATCTACCACCTTAACGGGTACCTCGAGGATTTGACCTGCAATTTTCAGTTGTATCGGTTGAACGCGTGGACGCCGTTCAATAGCAACCACCTTCATTCCAACTCCTAGAGCATATGCTGCTAGACTTTGACCAATCCTGCCAAAACCAATTATTCCCAGTGTTTTGCCTCTAAGCTCAACGCCTTTTGAATAATTTTTTTTTAAGCTAGTAAAATCACCTGTTTCAATATTTTTATATGAATCGTTTAAAAAGCGAGAAATTGAAAAAAGCTGCCCCATCACCAATTCAGCTACTGATTGAGAAGATGAAGCGGGCGTATTAATTACGGTAAGATTTTTTTCACGGGCGTAGGCCACATCAATATTATCCATGCCTACACCACCTCTTCCGATAAGTTTAAGGCCTGGACAAGAATCGATTACCTCTTTTCTCACAGTTGTGGCACTGCGCACCAATACGGCATCAAATCCTATATTGTTAATGGTTTCTATTAGTTTATCTTGGCTCACTTTATCAGTACTTACCATATGCCCTTGCGCTTCAAGCAGGGACTTGCCTAAGGTCGAAATACCATCGTTTGCTAAAATCTTCATTTTATCCTATTCTATTGAATTCATTCATTACATCTACAAGTATTTGAACGCTTTCTATTGGAAGCGCATTATACATTGAAGCCCGATAACCTCCAACTGAACGATGCCCTGGCAATCCAACAATTCCTGCTTCTTTCCACATTGAATCAAACTGCTCACTTCGCTTTGGATCGCTTAGTAAGAATGTAATATTCATCAATGACCTGTCTTCTTTAGCAACAGCTCCTTGAAACGATGGGTTTGAATCGATTTCTTGGTAAAGCAATGCAGCCTTGGACTCATTAAGTTTTTGTTGTGCCAAAACACCTCCCTTTGCCAATAAATATCTCAGATTAAGCATGGAAACATAAACACTAAAAACAGGAGGCGTATTGAGCATTGATTCCTTATCAATATGTTGTTTCAAGTCTAAATAGGTTGGCAGAAAGGTAGCGCTACTTTTGTCTAAAATCTCGTCTTTCACAATATACAAAGTTGCGCCAGCTGGCCCCAGGTTTTTTTGAGCACCTGCATAAATAAAGTCGTAGTCTGCGACATTTATTTCTTTGGAAAAGATATCCGATGACATATCGCAAACTAACGGAATTTTACCTTTGGGAACTTCCTTGAATTGCGTTCCGTAAATCGTATTGTTACTCGTGTAATGAAGGTAGTCTATGTCTTCGGGTATTTTAAAATCTTTGGGTATGTAGGTAAAGTTTCTATCAGCAGAAGAGGCAATTTCTATCACATCAATGCCTACTTTTTTGGCTTCCTTAATAGCCCCACTAGCCCAGGTGCCTGTATTGATATAACCAGCTTTACAATTGGTTCGTTGCATATTGAGTGCTGCAATTGTAAATCCTAAGGTTGCACCACCTTGGATAAATGCGACAGAATAACCAGCCGGGATACCCAAGGCCTTTTTTACAAGATCCATTGCCTCTTCCATTACTGCGACAAAATCCTTGTGTCTATGAGAAACTTCAAGGATAGATAAGCCATTAAAATTTATAACTGCTTCAGCAGCTTCTTTAAATACTTCCTGGGGTAATATACATGGCCCTGCGCCAAAATTATGTTTCATAAAAACTAAATATGATTAATTATTGTACAAAGTTCAAAAAAAAAGAGCTGCCAAGGCAGCTCTTAGATTAATTCGATTTTTTTGTAGTCGCTTTTTTAGTGGTTGTTTTTTTCGCGGTAGTTGCTTTTTTCTTTGGTTCAGCCTTTACTGGCTTTTCTTTTTTTACTTTTACGATGGGTGCCGATTCTTTTCGTTTTCTGGTTTTCCCATATGAACCCCTAGCGCGTTTGCCTTTGGTCGTTTTTTTATCTCCTTTTCCCATAAGTATTTCTTTATATTCTATTACATTCAAAGGTATCAAACTTTTTTATATTCCGATCTAAATTTTTCTGCAAGTTCTGAACCACCGTTCAATATTTTTTGGCACCATAACAATTTAATTTCGGTTTGCTCATCATTACTCATAAGCCAATTTAACTTGCTTGATGCCAATCTAGATCTATACATGTTAAGAAGCAAAGCCACGCTAACCGATAAATTTAGACTTTCAGTAAAACCATACATCGGAATTTGAATAATTGTATCAGCATTGTTCTTTAGTTGCTCTGAAATTCCATTTTTTTCTGCTCCAAAAAACAATGCGACCGGTTTGTCTATAGGGATTTCCATAAGCGTATTTTGTTTTGTGTGAGGAGAAGTGGCAACAATTCTATATCCTTGAGTTCTTAATTTTTTAATTGCATCTAAAATAGGTTGGTCAGATTGATGATGTTGAACAATGTTTAACCAACGCGCAGCGCCGAGTGCAATATCGCGCTGAAACTCATATTTGTTGTGCTTTTCGATTAGATGCAATTCATGAAAACCCAAGCAGTCCATACTGCGCATTATTGCAGATGCATTGTGATCTTGTTGAATATTTTCCAATGCTACAACCAAATGTCTCGTTCTTTGAGAAGCAACGCGTTCAAAGAGTTCCTTTTTGTGAGGTGTAATAATTTGATAGAAGGCTTGAAGTAAATATTCATTTTCAGTCATGCTAAATTGATTTTATCATCAAATAGTGTTGAATTCGATCAAAGAGAATATAAGACATCGAATCGGTCTTATAACCTAGCTTTAAATAAAAATCAAGTGCATTTTCACGCGCATGCAAGAATATTTGATTGCTTCCGTCCTGTTTTGCAGATAGTTCAATTTTATTGATCAATGCGCTACCAATTCCTTGTCTTTGCTGGGTTTTTAGTGTGGCCATAAATCTAATTTGTGAAGTATATTCATCGATTTTGTCCAATCGTCCAACACCTATTATTTCATTTTTGAGATTAAAATAAGCAAAATGTTTATGCACTTTTTCGTCTATGGTTTGTTCAGATCCTTTTGGCTGATTCCAAGGAGCCCTTAATAACTCAAATCGTAAATTAAAGTAGGCTTCCCATTCTGAATCGTTAAGAGGGCTTCTTATCATCTTTCAAATTTAAATGCAACTTGGCTCACCCGTTTAGTCATTTGCCCATTCACTAATTCTGTCCTAACTAGTGATTTAGCTTGGCCTTCATCAAAAACAGAATCCAATGTTTTAATTTGCGCTACAGGCACATTTAGTTCCATCAATTGTTCTAAAAGTGAACGGCAACTTATTTTACTAATACTTTGTTGTAGGATTTTTTGTAACTCAAATCGATGTCTCACCCTAAGTATGTTAGATTTAAACTGTTCGTCAGTTTCAAGTTTAGACAGTTTCAGGCAATTTACGAGTTTTTTAAAATGTGAATCGGAGCCAATTGCAAGCGTGATTATTTGGCCATCGTTGGTGTAAAAAATTTCGCCGTATGGTGCAATATTGGGATGTAAGCTACCAATACGTTCTGGTATATGACCTGCCATTAAAAAATTGGAGGCTTGATTGGCCAAGCTACAAATGGCAGCATCGTAAAGTGAAACGGAGACCACTTGTCCAATATTTTTTTGTCTTTTAAGCAATGCCAGCAGAATTCCTTCTTTAAGTTGATGTGCTGCTAATATATCAATGAGGGCTACTGGCATTTTAGTTGGACCACTTTCTTTTGTGCCGTTCATGGCCATGAAGCCAGATTCGGCTTGTAAAATAAGGTCGTAAGCAATGCGGTCGTTATTGGAGCCAAAACCAGTTATTTTTCCAATAATTAGACCAGGATTGACCTTCCAAAGGTCTCGGGTGGTCACCTTTAATTTTTTATCATCTCCTTTTTTGAAATTCATGATTAGAACGTCTGCATTTTTTAAGAGTTTCAAAAACTTCCCATAATGCGCCTGGTTAGATAAATCAAGCGCTAAGATTTCTTTGAGGTAATTGACACTTGAATAATAAGCGCTCTGATGTGTTTGTTGTGATTCTGAGGCTAGCCTCCAGGTATTTGTGATGTCCCTATTTATAGGGTGCTCTATTTTGATTACTTGAGCGCCCAATTCTGCAAAAAAAGTACCAACTGCAGGTCCAGCAAGAACTGTGGAGAGGTCGATGATTTTAAGATGTTTTAATGGTTTTGTACTCATCTGAAACAAAAATAGGTTTTTATTGCCGTAAAAAGTTGTAAGAAGTGCTATCGGCTCTCATTAAAAAGTCAAAACAGTTAACCAAATATTAGTCAATTTATAAAAATTAAATGGTTTAAAATTCGTAAATTTGGAGCGCATTATTTTACCTATTTAAATACTATGAAAGTTTTTGACCTCGACATGATTAAACGCGTTTACGAGCGTTTTCCAGATCGTATTGCTGCCGCGCGCCGCGTTGTAGGCAAACCCTTAACACTATCTGAAAAAATACTCTATGCGCACCTATGGGATGGGGAGGCTAAAGTTTCTTTTGAACGCGGTAAATCTTATGTAGATTTTACACCTGATCGTGTGGCAATGCAAGATGCAACTGCACAGATGGCCTTATTGCAATTTATGCAAGCCGGCAAAAAACGTGTTGCAGTGCCATCAACAGTTCATGCTGATCACCTAATTCAGGCAAGAGTAGGGGCAAGTAAAGATTTGCAAGAGTCTTTGAATCAGAACAATGAAGTATTTAATTTTTTATCATCCATTTCCAATAAATATGGCATTGGCTTTTGGAAGCCAGGCGCAGGAATCATTCATCAAGTAGTTCTCGAAAATTATGCTTTTCCAGGAGGAATGATGATTGGGACCGACTCTCACACCGTGAATGCTGGCGGCCTCGGTATGGTTGCAATTGGTGTTGGAGGTGCAGATGCTGTTGATGTTATGGCTGGTATGGCTTGGGAATTGAAATTTCCTAAGTTAATTGGTGTAAAACTAACAGGTAAATTAAATGGTTGGACTTCGGCCAAAGACGTCATTTTAAAAGTAGCGGACATTCTAACGGTAAAAGGCGGAACTGGTGCAATAGTAGAATATTTTGGTGAAGGTGCCCTGTCTTTATCATGTACAGGTAAAGGCACAATTTGTAATATGGGTGCTGAAATTGGAGCCACCACTTCAACTTTTGGCTATGATGAATCGATGCGCCGATACCTTATTGCTACAGGGCGTAAAGAGGTTGTAGATGCTGCTGACGCTATTTCAGAACATCTCACAGGTGATGCCCAAGTTTATGAGGAACCTGAAAAGTACTTTGATCAACTCATAGAAATCAACTTGAGTGAACTAGAGCCGCATATTAACGGTCCGTTTACGCCAGATAGAGGAACACCGGTTTCAAAAATGCGCGAAGAGGCTATTGCCAACGGATGGCCTTTAGCAGTGGAGTGGGGCTTAATTGGCTCTTGTACAAATTCTTCCTATGAAGATCTAGCTCGAGCCGCATCAATTGTTCAGCAGGCAGTTTCACATGGCATTACTCCAAAAGCAGAGTTTGGTATTAACCCTGGTTCTGAACAAGTACGATATACTGCAGAGCGCGACGGAATTCTTGCAGACTTTGAAAAAATGGGCACAAAAGTATTTACCAATGCGTGTGGTCCATGTATTGGACAATGGGCTCGTGAAGGAGCAGATCGGCAAGAGAAAAATACAATTGTACATTCTTTCAATCGAAATTTTTCAAAACGCGCTGATGGCAATCCAAATACCCACGCCTTTGTTACTAGTCCAGAAATGGTCGCAGCATTGGCTATTGCTGGAAATTTAGGTTTTAATCCGCTCACTGATACACTCACCAATAATAAAGGAGAGCAAATAAAACTCAATGCACCACAAGGTGACGAATTGCCTACAAGTGGATTTGCCGTTGAAAATAATGGTTATCAAGCCCCTGCTGCTGATGGGAGTATGGTTGAAGTAGTAGTAGCAGCAGACTCTCAAAGACTTCAATTACTTGAAAATTTCCCGGCATGGGACAACAATAATATAATGGGTGCCCGCCTGCTCATCAAAGCCAAAGGTAAATGTACTACCGATCATATTTCAATGGCAGGTCCATGGTTGCGATATAGAGGCCATTTAGATAATATTTCAAATAACATGTTAATTGGAGCAGAAAATGCTTTCAATGGTGAGGTAAATAAAGTGAAAAATCAGCTCACAGGTTCTTACGGTGAGGTTCCGGCTGTTCAGCGCGCCTATAAAGCTGCTGGAATTCCTTCAATTGTAGTAGGTGATCACAATTATGGTGAAGGTTCTTCACGTGAACATGCAGCTATGGAACCGCGACATCTTGGTGTAAAGGCAGTCCTAGTAAAATCATTTGCTCGAATTCACGAAACAAATCTTAAAAAACAAGGAATGTTAGGCCTGACCTTTGCCAACGAATTAGACTACGATAAAATCTTAGAGGATGATACTTTTGACTTTGTTGATTTAGCTTCCTTTGCTCCTGAAAAACAATTAACTATTCGAATCAATCATAGTAATGGGACCTTCGAGGAAATTTTAGTTAATCACACGTACAATGCATCTCAAATTGAATGGTTTAAAGCTGGTTCAGCATTAAACCTTATTAAAATGATGGAAGCCTAAGTCGATCGTGAAACTTTTTGGAGCCCTTTTTCTGTGTGTTTTTTATAATCTGACTTGGGCTCAAGGAGTATATCGAGGTAGTTTCTTTTGCAATGGGTATACAGGTTATCCAAATTTGATGGCTGTGAGCATTCCGCTTTCCGAGCCAGTTGCAGCAAATGGAACTTTGGACTACAAAGGAATTGCCCCTTCTGGTTTGAGATTTATGTATATGGTTGCCGACGATATTAGTGTGGGTGTAGATTTGATTTATAGTGCTGTTAATGCAAATATTCTACAAAGCGATAGTGCATTTTACAATGGTCAATGGCAAATTTTATCTACAAATTATTCTATTCAGAAAAAACAATTTAGGCCGCAAATACGTATGGATATGCACCTTAATTCACTTGACCCTAATTTGGATCAATATATTGGATTTGCTGTTGGTTCCAATTACAAATTCAGAAAAGTGTATCAAGATGGTCTATTGATAAGTCAAGATAATAATCCCAATGATATAAATGTCCCAATTTCATTAAGGGCCTGTTACGGGTTTCGTTATTTTTTTGATTATAACTTTGCTTTGGGTGGTGAGCTCGGTATTGGCGGACCAATCTTTCAATTGGCTTTTACTTACAGGATATAATTCATAAAAAAGGCGAACAAAAAGTCCGCCTTTGTAGTTGAATTCAAAATTTCATAATCAAAGCCTATATTAATAGCGATAGTGCTCGGATTTGTATGGGCCTTCAACCGTAACGCCTATGTAGGAGGCTTGGTCACTAGAAAGAGTTTCGAGTTCCACACCAATTTTAGCTAAATGTAAGCGCGCTACTTTTTCGTCCAGGTGTTTTGGTAAGGTGTATACTTCATTTGCATAATTAGCGCTGTTATTCCAAAGTTCAATTTGCGCTAAGGTCTGATTTGTAAAGGAGTTTGACATAACAAATGATGGATGCCCTGTTGCACATCCTAAATTTACCAAGCGTCCTTCGGCTAGCACAATGATATCATTGCCCTTTACGTTATAAAGGTCAACTTGTGGTTTAATTTCCATTTTATCTTTTCCATATTGGCTATTTAACCAAGCCATGTCGATTTCATTATCAAAATGACCAATATTACAGACGATAGTTTTGTCCTTCATAGCTTCAAAATGGCGCCCTACGACAATACTTTTGTTACCAGTCGCTGTGACCACGATATCGGCAAGTTGAACTACTTTATCAAGTGGTTTAACTTCAAAGCCATCCATTGCAGCTTGCAAGGCACATATAGGATCGATTTCAGTCACAATGACCCTTGCACCAGCTCCTTGAAGTGAAGCAGCTGAGCCTTTTCCAACGTCCCCATATCCGCAAACTACAGCTACTTTTCCAGCTAGCATTACATCTGTCGCTCTTCTGATGGCGTCTACTAATGATTCTTTACATCCGTATTTATTATCAAATTTAGATTTTGTTACAGAATCATTGACGTTGATGGCAGGCATTACCAAAGTGCCATTTTTCATTCGTTCGTACAAACGATGCACACCAGTTGTAGTTTCTTCAGAGAGTCCTTTTATATCTGCGGTAAGTTCTGGAAAACGATCAAAAACCATGTTGGTAAGATCGCCACCATCATCGAGGATCATGTTGAGCGCTTTATTGTCCTCAAATGCAAATAAAGTTTGTTCAATACACCAATCAAACTCCTCTTCATTCATCCCTTTCCATGCAAAAACTGGTATTCCAGCAGCTGCAATAGCTGCTGCTGCATGGTCTTGGGTTGAAAAAATATTACAAGAAGACCAAGACACTTGCGCTCCTAATTCGACAAGTGTTTCAATTAAAACAGCAGTTTGAATGGTCATGTGAAGACAGCCTGCAATTCGCGCTCCAGCCAAGGGTTTGCTGTTGCCATATTCTTCTCGTAAAGCCATAAGACCCGGCATTTCGGCTTCAGCTAATTTAATTTCTTTTCGACCCCAGTCTGCAAGACTGATGTCTTTGACTTTGTATGTGTGATTTTGTGTTTGATTCATAACTTTATTCAAAAATTGTTTGCAAATGTACGTCGTTTCTAAATGCTATTCAAGGATTAATGAAGCTGATTTTCTATCAATGCTTTTAAACCTTTAACAAATAAAGGATGCGTATTTGAACTCGGTACAAGTTGGACCTTTTCACCACCATGGCTTTCAAAAATCTCTTGGTATTCTTCACCAATTTCAATGAGCGTTTCAAGGCAGTCTGCAACAAATGCAGGGCTAAAAACCAATATTTTTTTTGCTCCTTTCTTTCCCCATTCTTCAACTATTTTGTCTGAAAACGGCGTAAGCCATTTTTTATCGAGTCTCGATTGAAAACAAACCGTGTAGTCCTCTTTTTTTAATTTTAATTTTTCGGCTATGATGCGCGTAGTAGCATAACAAGTAGCCTTATAGCAAAACTTATTGTAATCATTTAGTTCGCTTTCGCAAGGCTGCTCATTACACAAGTCTGTCCCCTCATACACCTTATCGACTTGTCTTTCAGGTAGGCCGTGATAAGAGAATAATATGTGGTCATACGCATTGAGATCAAATTGCTGGGCATTTGAAACAATAGAATCTATATAACCTTCATTGTCATAAAATTGGCTTACGATTTTTAATTCTGGTATAACCCACCATTTACTAATAATTTTCATTACTTTTTCTATGGCAGAACCAGATGACGCCGAGGCATATTGCGGAAAAAGAGGGAGGATGATTATTCTATCGTAATTGGCTTTGCTCATTCTATTTAACACCTCATTTAACGAGGGGTTTTTATAGCGCATGGCCAATTCAAATGTAACCTGCGAATCCTTGAATTCTTCTTGAAGTAATTCTTTTAGTTTTTGGCTGTGGGTAAGCAAAGGCGAGGCCCCGCCACCTAATTGCCAAAGTTCCTTATAAATTTTCGCTGATTTGGGTGCTCTGAAAGGCACGATGATTCCATTAACCAAGATGGTTCTTAAAAAATATGGAATATCAATAACGCGTGGGTCATTTAAAAATTCTGTCAAGTAACTTCGCACATCAGCTACACGAGGTGAGTCTGGTGTACCAAGTTGAATGAGTAAGACGCCGGTTTTTTTCATATCAAAGTGTCCAACAAATTGGATTTTTCTTTGTTCAAAATTACCCATTAATTCGCTAATGCGCCCACAATAACTTAACTTTGTCTTGTGTTAGCAGATCAATTTTTAATGCAAATAAATAGTGCGAATTTTGAAGAAATAGCACTGCAGACATTTGAGCGTCAGTATAAGCAAATCCCCATATATAATCAATATGTTAATTCTTTGGGTCGTTCAAATCCAAAAACGCTGTCACAAATTACGTTTTTGCCAATTGAATTTTTTAAAAGCCACAAGGTTTTACCTACAAATGCGCAAATACAAAGCACCTTTCTGTCTAGCGGAACAACGCAGCAAATACGTAGCAAACACCATGTAAGCGATCTAAGTTTTTATGAGGCCTCACTTATCTTGGGATTTGAAAGGATTTTTGGATCGGTTAAAGACTTTGTTTTTATTGGTCTCTTGCCATCCTACCTTCAAAATGGCGATTCTAGTCTCATCTATATGGTGGATTGTCTTATAAAAAAAAGTGGCACTGATCTTTCTGGGTATTATCTCGATCACAAGCAAAACGTGTTAGAAGTATATCAAAAGGCACTGCTTAGTCATAAAAAACCATTTGTTTTTGGCGTATCCTATGCGCTTTTAGATTTATCACAACAAGAAATTAATCTTTCTGAAGCAATTATCTTAGAAACAGGCGGCATGAAAGGTAGGCGCCAAGAACTTTCAAAAACAGTTTTACATCAGAAACTTCAAAAAGGATTGCAAGTGCCAAGAATCTATTCTGAATATGGCATGACTGAATTATTATCTCAGGCTTATTGTATTGATGGAACATTATTTAAGTGTCCACCATGGATGCAGATTCGCTTGCGCGATGCATATGATCCTTTTTCAGAAGTGTCAATTGGACAAAAAGGGGGGATTAATGTCATCGATTTAGCCAATCAAAACAGTTGTTCATTTATTCAAACTGATGATCTTGGCAGATTGCATAGCGATGGATTTAGCTTAGAAGGAAGGCTTGCAGCCTCAGATATCAGGGGTTGTAATCTGCTTGTTGATTAATATATTTATTATACAGAATCTACTTTAGAATTAAAAGCTTAAAAATAGCGCATAAGGAATTCTTTTTAAATTTGTTTAGGATGTCTGTTCAAACGATATTAATTCTTGGCCTAATTGGATTAGCCGCAGGTATGTTAAGCGGGATGGTTGGAATAGGGGGAGGTGTGGTCATTGTTCCCGCGTTGGTTTTCCTACTTGGCCTAAGTCAGCACGAAGCCCAAGGCACTTCATTATTTATCCTTTCCCTTCCTGTTTTATTATTAGCAGTTGTAAATTATTGGAAAACAGGAAATGTGAATTGGCGTTTTGGATTAGTAATTGCAAGTACCTTTATAGTTGGAGCCTTTTTGGGTTCAAAATTAACATTGAAACTACCTGAGGCATGGGTAAAATTGCTATTTGGCTTATTAATGGCCTACGTTTCTATCCAACTTATTTTGGCTGGCTATCAAGGGATTAAACATGATTAGGTCTAGAAAAAAATGAAGATATCACTTCCAGAGACTTTAATTAAAGATGTGCGCTTATGGCGTCGGCATTTACATATGTATCCGGAACCATCTTTTGAAGAAATACAAACGATGGAATTTGTAAGTCAAATTTTATCTAAGAATGAAATTGTTCATCATAAAGGGGTTGCTGGTACAGGTGTAGTTGCACTTATCGCTAGTTCAAAACATAGCGCTAATTCTCCATGTTTGGCCTTGCGTGCTGATTTAGACGCCCTTCCAATCCAAGAATTGAATGAAGTTTCCTATCGGAGCAAAAATAAGGGTTGGATGCATGCCTGTGGCCATGATGTACACACAAGTATTTTATTGGGTGTTGCGGTTTATTTACAATCAAATCGCGAGAAATTAAAGCGACCGGTGAAACTTATTTTTCAGCCCGGAGAAGAGAAAAATCCAGGCGGAGCAACGCTAATGATTGAAGCAGGTATTTTAGACAACCCAATTGTTGAAGAACTCGTAGCATTACATGTTTATCCCGAGTTACAAGTAGGAAAGGTAGGGCTTAAGCAAGGATTGTACATGGCTTCAAGCGATGAAATACATGTTGAAGTTGAAGGGATTGGGGGGCACGGGGCTTTGGTTGAAAGATTTATTAATCCAATAGAAATAGGTATATCTTGGATGGAAACTTGCAAGCATAAAATAGCATTGGCATGCCCACACGAGCTTCCACACGTGCTGACTTTTGGCCGTTTCGAAGCGCTTGGTAGTACAAATGTAGTTAGTAATACAGCAATCATCAAAGGAACATTTCGCACCATGAATGAAGCATTTCGTACTGAAGCCAAAAAAATTCTTCATAGAGAGGCAGAAATTATTGCTAAAAAGTTTGGCGGAAAAATTCATCTTAATTTATCTGAAGGTTATCCTTTCTTAAAAAATGATCCCGATTTAACTCAGAGGGTAAGTGGTATTCTAAGTCGAGAATTAGGGCAAGAAAATATCGAGAAATTGCCTTTACGCATGACTGCAGAAGACTTTTCCTTTTATGGTCAACATCGTCCAATTTGTTTTTTTAGATTAGGTACGGGAAACACGCAAAAAGGAATAGTGCATGCTGTGCATCATCCAAATTTTGATATTGATGAGCATGCGCTTGAAATTGGTATTAGAAGTATGGTGGCAATTGCACTTTCATGAAGACAATAAACTTATTTCTCGTTCTTATACTTTTATTTTCTTGCAGTAAAAATAAGGTAAATAATAGGAGACTACCCGGCTCATGGACAATTGACATGGTGCGTATAGAAGACGGAGAAGGATTTTTATTTTACGATTACGTGCCCTCAGGTTGGTTTTTGATTGATGGTTCTTTAATCAATGGAAAGGCCAACTACACCTATTCTTATTTTGGACAGTATTGGGTAAGTGATTCGGTTAATTTTAACCAAGCTCAATGTAGCTTAAGTGCTGATGGCGAGGTACTATCAATTGCAAGATTGACAGACACCCTACAGGCTAAAATTATTATGCTTACCAAACATCAACTAACTTTTGAATATTACGATTATCTACAATATAGACTTAAACGATTTAGTTGCTCTAGATAAAAAAATCCTTTGATAATTATAAAAAGCCCAATTCAAGTTTGGCTTCCTCGCTCATCATATCTTTGTCCCAAGGTGGGTCAAAAACGATTTTTACTTTAGCGCTGTTGACGCCATCTACAGTTGCTACTTTATCTTCTACTTCTTTTGGTAAAGATTCTGCAACTGGGCAATTGGGTGAGGTAAGGGTCATGTCAATTAGAACATGGTTGTCTTCTTGTATGTCTACCTCATAAATCAGCCCGAGTTCAAATATGTCAACCGGAATTTCCGGATCATAAATGGTTTTTAACATTTCGACAATACGGTCTTCTAAATCATTCATTTGGACAGGCTTTTTAAGGCTTCATTTTTAATTCTCTGGACCATACTCAACAGGCCATTTGCTCTTGTTGGCGACAAATGCTCAGTTAGGCCAATTTCTTGAATAAAGAATAAATCATTTTGTAAAATTGACGCTGGATTTTCCCCATTGTAGACTTGAATGAGTAAACCAATAATTCCTTTTGTTATAATGGCATCTGAATCAGCAAAAAAATACAATTTATCATCTCGAAATTGAGTTTCAAGCCAAACATTTGATTGGCATCCTTCAATGATGCGATCTTTTGTCTTTAAGTCTGGTGCTAAAGTAGGAACACCCTTACCCAATTCAATGATATATTCGTACTTATCCATCCAGTCTTCGAAAATGGCAAATTCATCGATGATTTGAAGCTGTTTTTCTCTAATGTTCATTATGCTAATATTTTCATACTGCGTTTTAAAGCATCAATAAAGGTGTCAATTTCTTGGTGTGTGTTATAAAAAGCAAATGAAGCACGCACGGTTCCTACAATTTGATAAAAATCCATAAGTGGCTGTGTGCAATGGTGTCCTGTTCGCACAGCGATGCCTTGCTTGTCTAAAAGTGTTCCAATATCAAAAGGATGCAAATTGTCAATGATAAATGAAACAACACTTGTTTTTTCATCTGCTGTGCCAATGAGTTGTATCCCTTTTAATTGCGCCAACTTATTTTGGGCATATTGAGTCAATTGCTGTTCGTAGATAGCGGCACCCTCTAGATCAATGGACTTCAAAAATTCGATAGCACTACCCAAACCAATCGCACCTGCTATGTGTGGCGTTCCTGCTTCAAATTTCAGGGGCAAAGTATTGTAAGTGGTCTGTTCAAAAGTTACTTTAGAAATCATGTCACCGCCACCTTGATAAGGAGGAAGTTGTTCGAGAATTTCCTCTTTACCGTAAAGAACTCCAATTCCTGTAGGTCCGAATACTTTATGTCCTGAAAAAACAAAGAAATCACAATTGAGTTGGCTTACATCAATTTGCACATGTTGAATACTTTGTGCTCCATCGATCAATACCTTGGCACCAACATGATGTGCTTTATCAATAAGTTTTTTAATTGGATTGATTGTTCCAAGTGTATTAGAAATATGTGTAATTGCCAATAGCTTAGTGCGTTCGTTTAGCATTTTATCGAACGCTTCTTGATCTAATTCGCCTTTTTTTGAAATTGGGACTACCTTTAATTTACATCCTTTACGCTCACATAACATTTGCCATGGAACAATATTTGAATGGTGTTCCATCGCCGAAATTAAAATTTCATCCCCAGTTTTTAGTTCTTCTCCTAAGCAGAAGGCTACTAAATTGATCCCATCAGTAGTACCTTTAGTGAAAATGATTTCTCGATTAGTTTTCGCCCCAATAAATTTTTGAATTGAAATGCGTGCGTTTTCATATGCCATAGTCGCTTCTTGACTAAGGTGATGAACTCCGCGGTGAATATTCGCATTCTCAAGGGCGTAAAATTTAGAAAGTGTATCTAAAACTATTCGTGGTTTCTGGGAAGTCGCTGCATTGTCAAAGTAAATGAGCTCTTTGCCAAAAACTTGCTGTTTTAGAGCAGGAAATTCCTCGCGCAATGAATGAACTGAAAATATAGGCAGACCCATTAATAGAATTTTTAGCAAAATTAAGGTTTTTCCTTATTTTGAATGGTTCTAAAGAAGCAAAAAGTCAATCAAATCCTATTTTTGAGATTTATTACTTGGCTTTTAAATTTATAAAAGGTATTAGAATTTCTTCCAAGGATACCCCTCCGTGTTGAAATGTTTGGCTGTAATAATTTACAAAATGATTGTAGTTGTTGGGATAAACAAAAAAGTCTTGTTCACGTGCAAAGACAAATTCAGCAGACAATTTCAATTTAGGAAGCTGGGCTTCTTGTGGATTTTTAACTACAAAAACTTTCTTTTCATCATAACTTAGTCCTCGACCTGCCTTGTATCTTAAATTAGTATTGGTATTGCGTTCTCCAATAATGCGCACAGGATTATTCACCTTTATTGTGCCGTGGTCTGTGGTGATGATTAATCTGTGTTTGGCCTCTGAGATTTTTTTAAGTATATCCAATAGTGGAGAATGTTCTAGCCAACTTGTTGTAATGGAGCGATAGGCAGCTTCATTGTCTGCTAGCTCTCTAATTACTTCCATTTCTGTACGCGCATGAGAGAGCATATCTACAAAATTATAGACAATGAAATTCACATCATTTTGTTTCAGTTGATGAAATTGATCGGCTAGTTTTTTACCTGCTTCTACGTTGGTGATTTTGTTATAAGACCATTTTACATGCTTTCCTAAGCGCTTTAGCTGGGCCTCTAAAAATTCTTTTTCGTGCATGTTTTTTCCACCTTCATCTTCTTCATTTTTCCAAAGTGTTGGGAAACGCCTTTCGATTTCTGATGGTAACAATCCGGCAAATAGCGCATTGCGGGCATAATGGGTGGCAGTTGGTAGAATTGAATAAACAATGTCCTCTTCCTCTTTTTGAAAATACCGACTTACTATGGATTCAATAGTTTTCCACTGATCAAACCTCAAATTATCTATAACCAAAACGGCTAATTTTTCATTGCCTATATGTGGGGCAATTCGCTCTTTTATGAGCGTATGTATCATACTTGGTGGATCATTTTCACCACTTGTCCACTCTAAATAATTGTTTTCGATAAAGTCGCAAAATAGCTTATTGGCCTCTTTCTTTTGCATTTCAAATATTTCGCGCATGGCGCTATCTTCAATTTGATCGAGCTGCAATTCCCAAAAAACGAGTTTGGTGTAAAGCTCCTTCCATTCTTCTGCATTTAGTCGTGAGGATAATTGCATTCCTAATTGGCGAAATTCTTGCTGATAGCTTGCATTTGTCTTTTGACTCACAAGTTTGCTCTGATCTAAATTCTTTTTTATGCTCAGCAGAATCTGATTGGGATTAACAGGCTTAATCAAATAATCGGCAATTTTTGATCCGATAGCCTCTTCCATAATTTTTTCCTCCTCACTTTTGGTAATCATCACAACGGGAACCAAGGCACTGTGTTCTTTGATTTGTGCAAGGGTTTCTAATCCACTTAAACCCGGCATATTTTCATCTAAAAAAATGATGTCAAAGTGCTCATTGTGGACTTTTTCAATAGCATCTTGGCCATTGGTCGCTGTTACAACTGAGTATCCTTTTGATTCTAAGAAAAGTACATGCGGTTTAAGTAATTCAATTTCGTCGTCTGCCCAAAGAATTTTATCTTGCATTTATCTAAATTTTATAGCTTTGATGAATAATTAAAGTTAGCAACTTGTCAGAGAATATCTTATTTCATAACAAAAAGAAAATAATTAACGATCCAGTTTACGGTTTTATTACCTTACCACACGAAATTATTTTTGATATTCTCGAGCATCCTTATTTGCAAAGACTAAGACGTATTCAGCAATTAGGCATGAGTAATTTAGTTTATCCTGGTGCAAATCATACGCGTTTCAATCATGTTTTAGGGGCGATGCATTTAATGATCCAGGCGGTGGCAAGTATAAGAAGGAAAGGCCATGCAATTAGTCCAGATGAAGAACGCGCAGTTTGTTTAGCTATTTTGTTGCATGACATTGGCCATGGCCCTTTTAGCCATGCCCTTGAATATGATATAGTCTGCGGTGTAAGTCATGAAAAAATCTCTGGTTTTTTTATAGCGGAACTTTCTGTTGAATACGGTCATGACTTAGAGATTGCCTTACAAATTTTCAACAATACCTACCCACGTCCATTTTTACACCAGCTTGTAAGTTCCCAAATGGATATGGACAGGTTGGATTACCTCAATCGAGATAGTTTTTACTCTGGAGTTTCTGAAGGTGTCATAGGAACAGAGCGGCTTATTGAAATGCTTAATGTGCATGATGGTCATTTGGTGCTTGAGCAAAAAGGAATTTATTCCGTAGAAAAGTTTTTGGTAGCCAGACGCCTCATGTATTGGCAGGTATATTTACACAAAACGGTTGTAGCTGCCGAACACATGCTCATACATGCATTGAGAAGGGCAAAAGAACTCACAAAAGAAGGTCATGACTTATTTGCCAGTCCGGCATTAAAATTTTTCCTTTCGCAGGATATTCGCTCGGAACACTTTGAACAAGACCCAATGGTTTTAACCCATTTTGCACGCCTTGATGACTATGATATATGGGGAGCCATGAAAGTTTGGCAATATGAGCCAGATTATATTTTGGCAACCATTTGTTCTGGGTTAGTAAATAGGCAACTTTTCAAAATAGAAATTTCTAAAACGCCATTTACAGCCCAGAGAATTGCAAAAGAGCAAAATCGAATTAAGTCTGAACACAATTTATCTGATAAGGATTTGTCTTATTTCATTTATGCTGATGTGCTAACCAATAAAGCATATAACGAAGAGTTTCACAATATCAATTTGTTGTTTAAAAACGGGCAAATACAGGAATTGTCCAAAGCTTCTGATAACTTGAATATTTCTGCCTTAGCCACTCCAGTAGAAAAATATTTCTTGTGTTATCCGCGCTAATTTTTTAGCTGCTTTTTGGCTTTTTCCCAATATTGATCTAGTATATCTTGAGATTGATCGGCAATAAACAAGCCATCCTGGATTAAAAGATTTTCCATGTGTTCAAAACGTTGAATAAACTTTTGATTTGTTAGTGACAAGGCATTTTCAGCAGAAATATTTAGAAATCGCGCCAAATTCACCAATGAAAACAAGAGATCTCCAAATTCAGCTTCAATTTGATCACTTTGTTTTTGCATTTCATTTTTGAACTCTGTTAATTCTTCTTGAACCTTTTGCCATATTTGATCGGTATTCTCAAATTCAAATCCAACGCCTTTTACTTTTTCTTGAATTCGTGTGGCTTTTACTATGGCGGGTAGCGCTTTAGGCACACCTTCTAGTACTGATTTTTTACCTTCCAGTAATTTTAATTTTTCCCAATTGGCTTTAACCGTTTGTTCATCAACAGCTTTCGTATCGCCATAAATATGGGGGTGTCTGTATATGAGTTTGTCGCAAATTTTATTGATTACACTGCTAACATCAAAAATCCCTTGCTCACTTCCAATTTTACTGTAGAAAACAAGATGTAAAAATAGATCCCCCAATTCTCCTTCGAGGCTTTTGTAATCTTTGCTAGTAATTGCATCAGCCATTTCGTATGTTTCTTCAATGGTTAAATTTCGAAGCGTTTCAAAAGTTTGTTTTTGATCCCAGGGGCAGCCCTCTCTTAGCTCGTCCATGATGGTTAGCAAACGTTCAAAAGCGATAAGTCTTGAATCCATGTTACAAAGTTAATAGATGCGTTGAGCTTTTCATTAATTTTGACTATGCGCATTGCGGTATTTGTTTTTTTAGTTCTAGGGCTTAGTTTTAAGTCGATTGCTCAAACGGGAATAGAATACCGACAGAAACTTGGATTTTTATTAGCGCATAGGGCCTTAATGGCTCATTTGCCAAAGACACCTGCTGTTGCATCAGAATTTACGTTCTTGATTAGTACAGAGAGTGCAAAACCATGGCACGAGGCCTACCGACAACCAACAATTGGTGGAACATTTTTTTATGGTTCGGTAGGAAACACTGATATTTTAGGAAAGTTTTCTGGTCTATATGGGTTTGTTGAATTACCGCTAATAAAACAAAAGTCTTATCGTATGGATTTCCGATTTGGAACTGGCTTTGGTTATACAAATCGGCCCTTTGACCCCATCCTCAATCCTCAAAATGTGGCAATCGGTTCAAAAATAAATGCCATGATGTGTTTTGCTTTTAAACAAAGCCTACGCATTAAAAACACAGCAATCACCTTTGGCGTGGATTTGACACATTTTTCCAACGCTAGCTTTAAAATGCCAAACCTGGGAATAAACGTTCCTTATTTATCACTTGGGGCGCAAAGGTTTTTTAATTCACCTAATTCGAATCATTCAAAGAATTTTGTCAAGCAATCAAATTGGAATTATGGATTTACGGCGATTATAAGTGCCAAAGAAATGCGCCCAGTGGGTGTTGGAAGGCATGGAGTTTATGCTATGAATTTTTATGGAAGAAAGTATTTTGGTCCAAAATTAGGATTAGAAACTTCGATCGATATCATTTACAAGAGTGGATTATTGACACATCCGAGCTATCCGAATGCTTCGTTGAGTGATCCGCTACAAGTGGGTTTGTTTATTGGTTACGTTCAGCCTTTTGATCGGCTTCATTTCATTTATGGTTTGGGAACTTATTTAAGAGATGTATTGCGCCCCGACGCTCCAATTTACATTCGTCTAGGAAGTCGTTACGCGCTTACAAAAGAGCTTGAGGCTTTGCTTACGCTAAAAACCCATTATGCAAAAGCAGACTACATGGAACTTGGTCTAATTTATCATTTGAACCGATGAGGATTTTTCTAATAATTTCATTTCTATGGATCGTTTTTGCCTGTCAAAAGCCTTCCCAAAGAGCATGTTGGAAGACATCTGGGCCTATTGTTCAAAAATCATTTGAATTACAATCTTTTTCGTTTTTAAAAGTTGGGCCATATATCGAAATTGAATTAATTCAAGATTCCTTAAATTTTTTGGAGTGGGAGGCAGGTGCCAATTTGACCTCATTTTTAAATTTAACTTATGATCATGATACCTTGATATTAAATAATAACAATCGATGTAAATTCTTAAGGTATTCAAATGGCCATGTCAAGGCTAAATTACATTTTTCTGTAATTCGGGAATTGCATTTGTATAATAGTGAGCAAATATTAACTAATGGCAAATGGACTGCAGATGAATTATTGGTTCATTTAAAAGAAGGGGTTGGAAAAATTGAACTAAACATAGATGTAGGCAAGTTAGACATCCGAAATAATTATGGTTGGCAGCCTACTCAATTAAGAGGAATTTGTCAGGCCCTATTTGTTGATGTTGATGGTTCAGCGAGTTTAAATTGTGCCGAATTGAAAATTTCAGATTCAGTATCATTTCGTAGTTCCTCACCATTATCAAGTTATGTAATGGTAGATAGCGCATTGCTCAAAGCACAACTTTACGGCCCGGGAAATTTATATTATTTAGGTGTGCCGAGTCAAATTTTAAAATCGGAATATAACACCGGAAAGGTACTGCCTAAATAGCACAAAACGCCTGAATTTTTCTTATTTTTGATTTTAAAGATTTAACATGAAAATTATTTCATTTAATGTCAATGGTATTCGGGCTGCAGTAAATAAAACCTTCATAGAAGACATGCGCGCTCAAAATCCAGATGTGATATGTTTGCAAGAGACAAAAGCCACACCAGAGCAGGTCGCTTTGGCGGTTGCTCCTTTGGAAGAATATCAAGTTTTTGCCAATAGCGCTCAAAGAAAAGGATATTCAGGGACGGCGATTTTAACAAAAATAGCGCCAATAAGCGTTTCTTATGACATAAATATTGAAGAACATGACCAAGAAGGGCGAGTTACTTGTGCTGAATATGAAAGTTTCTATCTAGTAACGGTCTATGTGCCTAATTCTGGTAGTGAATTATTGCGTTTAAATTATCGCCAAAAATGGGACAAGGCTTTTTTGGCTTATTTAAAAAAATTAGAAAACAAGAAGCCCGTTGTTGTTTGTGGAGATTTTAATGTTGCACATAAAGCAATAGATTTAGCCCGGCCTAAAGAAAATTATAATAAAGCGGCAGGGTTTATGCAAGAGGAAATAGACGGTATGGATGGGTATTTGAAGGCTAAATTTATTGACACATTCCGTGCACTTCAACCCTCCGAAGTCAAATACTCGTGGTGGAGCTATCGTGCTGGGGCAAGAGAAAAAAATATTGGCTGGCGTATCGATTATTTTTTAATAAGTGAGTCCCTGTTGCCAAGTCTTAAATCGGCTGAGATCTTCAATAATATATATGGTTCCGATCATTGCCCAGTTGGTGTGTTATTAGCTTAAAATATAATGCAACAATTCAAAGATACGTTTAAACATAAAGGAAGGCGCAGACAATTAATTATGGAGCTAGCCCAAATGGGTATTGCCGATGAACGCATTTTAAATGCCTTTGATGCAATCCCAAGACATTTTTTTCTCGATTTGGCCTTTGACGAACAAGCATACACTAACATGGCATTTCAAATTGGGTCAAATCAAACGATTTCTCATCCATATACTGTTGCCTTTCAGACACAATTACTCGAAATTGAGCGGGGAATGAAAGTGTTGGAAATTGGAACCGGATCTGGCTTTCAGTCAGCTGTACTTTGTCAATTAGGAGCAAAGGTATACTCAATAGAGCGCCATCAGCCGCTCCATTTGAAAGCAAAACAAGTGCTGGCTCATTTTAAATTTTATCCAAGTTTATTTTTTGGAGATGGCTATAAAGGCAATCGCGTGTATGCCCCTTATGATCGAATCATCGTTACATGCGGGGCTCCTGAGATTCCTTCAGTACTCATAGAGCAGTTAAAACCAGGCGGAATCATGGTTATACCTGTAGGGGAAGGAAGCGAACAAAAAATGTTGCGAATTCAAAAAAATGAATCTTGCCAAATAGATACCCAAGAATTTGGTACTTTTAAATTTGTACCAATGTTAGAAAGGACGGTAAAAACGCAAAGTAAAAATTAATATGCAAGTACTATTAATAGACGATGAACGCTCAATTCGCCGCGCTTTGCGTGAAATTTTGGAATTTGAAGGTTGCCAAATTGATGAAGCCGAGGACGGTAGGATAGCCCTTCAAAAGTTAAAAGATCACACCTACGACTTGATTTTTTCCGATGTAAAAATGCCCCAAATGGATGGTATTGAGTTACTAGATTCAATATTAAATCAGGGTATAGAAACACCTGTGATCATGATATCTGGACATGGTACGGTTGAAACTGCTGTGGCATGTATTAAAAAAGGTGCTTTTGATTTCATTGAAAAACCCCTTGATCTCAACCGCATTTTAGTTGTGCTCAGACAAGTTCGAGATCGAAATTCATTGGTTATTGAAACCAAACAACTTAAGCAAGTAGTTAAAAAGATTAAAGGAACATCAATTATTGGGGAAAGTGAAAAGATTACCCAAATCAAAGAGATGATTCAAAAAGTTGCACCTTCCGATGCCAGAGTGCTCATAACTGGATCTAATGGAACAGGTAAGGAACTTGTAGCCAGATCCTTACATCAGCTATCAGAGCGCACTAAAATGCCATTTATCGAGGTTAATTGTGCTGCAATACCTGCAGAACTCATTGAAAGTGAGTTGTTTGGACATGAAAAAGGTGCATTTACTTCAGCAGTAAAAGATCGTAAAGGTAAATTTGAATTGGCTTCAGGCGGTACGCTTTTTTTAGATGAGATAGGCGATATGTCTCTTGCTGCTCAAGCGAAAGTTTTACGTGCCCTTCAAGAAAATGTGATTCAGCGCGTTGGAGGTGAAAAAGACATCAAAGTTGATTGTAGGGTAGTGGCAGCAACAAATAAGGACCTTAAATTAGAAATTGCCGAGGGGCGATTTAGAGAAGATTTATTTCATAGATTGGCTGTAATTCTTATCCATGTACCCGCATTGAACGACCGTAGAGCGGATATTCCGATGCTTGTAGAACATTTTTTAAATTTAGTTTGTCAGGATCACGGTATTCAAACTAAAACTATTGAACCTGAAGCAGTTGTTTCCTTACAAGCGCTCAATTGGACTGGAAATATTCGTGAATTACGAAATGTTATTGAACGCTTGGTAATCCTTTCTAATAATAATATTACCAATATAGATGTTAAGAGGTATGCCAACCCAAGTCTATAATTTTTAAATTCACTCAAATTTTGAAAATGAAACTTTCACTTAAAACCATATTGCCGCACTTGGTTGCTTTACTTTTATTTGTTGTGCTGCCCTCCATTTATTTTTCACCGCTATACACGGGTTACGCTTTAAAGCAAAACGATATACGCCAATTTCAGGGAATGTCAAAAGAGATATTTGATTATAAATTGACTCATGACAACCAACAACCCTATTGGACAAACGCGATGTTTTCTGGGATGCCCGCTTATCAGATTTCTGTTGAACACAATGCCAATTGGTTAACAAAAATCGATCAAGTGATCAAGCTGGGATTACCAAGGCCAGTAGGAGTTCTTTTTATGTCAATGCTCGGTTTTTATATTTTAGGTCTTTGTTTGCGGGTGAATCCGTGGTTATCAATGGTTGGCGCATTAGGCTACGGTTTCTCTACTATAAACATTCTTTATTTAGGTGCTGGCCACATGTCCAAAGTAAATGCCATTGCCTACATGGCGCCGGCACTTGGAGGGCTTATTTTGGCCTTTAGAGGTAAATGGCTTTTTGGTTCAGCTGTTTTTGCCTTATTCTTAGGACTAAACATTACAGCCAACCACTTGCAAATGACCTATTATTTATCATTTCTTCTTGGAGCGGTGGCCTTGGCTGAAGTTATTCGATTGTCAATGGCCAAAGAATTCAAACCCCTTCTAAATGCATTAGGAGGCCTCACCTTGGCAAGTATATTGGCATTGCTTTCCAATGCGAGTTTGCTAAGTACAACCTTAGAATACAGCAAAGCGACAACGCGAGGTAGTTCCGAGTTAACTATAAAACCCGCAAATGGGGTTTCTCAAACAAAAGATGGTTTGAGTGATGATTATATTCTACAGTACAACTACGGACCTAAAGAATGGCTTTCTCTCTATGCACCAAATGCCAAGGGTGGAAAGCAAGGTCCCATAGCCAATGACCCTACAGCTCTCGAAAATATCGATGCATCTTTTATAGAGCAAGTTGGTCAAATGGATCATTATTGGGGAGGCCAGAGCGCTAGCGGCGGGGCTTTTTATTTTGGTGTGGTGATGCTCATCTTTTTTATCCTAGGTTTGATTTTTGTAAAAGACACCTTGCGTTGGCCATTTTTAGCATTGAGTATTCTCGCGCTCTTTTTGGCCTCAAATGAGATGAACTTTCTAAATGATTTCTTCATTCATAAATTCCCGATGTATAATAAATTCAGGGATTCTAAAATGATCTTGGTGCTTCTACAAATCATGATTCCAACAATGGGAATAATGCTGTTAGATAAATTGATGAAAAAAGAGGGGGGCTGGCCGTCTCTCAAATATTGGTATACTGCCATTGGGGTTTTGATTTTTGGTGGTCTGCTATTACTTACAAGTCCCCAATTATCTGGTGAATTCGTTGTCATGAAGGATTTTGAGCCGTACCAACAATATGCTAAAAAATTCAATGACTCAGCCCAAATGGTTAAGGGGCAATTGCAAGCATTAACTCAAGGTGCTACTAGTCAAACAACCATTGATTCTTTGAACTCTAAAATTGAAGGCTACCAGAATAATGAACAATACATTAATAATATGACAATGGGTCTTCGCAATCCGCTTGCAGATGCGAGAATTGGTATTTATAAATCGGATATGCAACGCTCCTTATTCTTGGTTATTTTGGCTTTAGGTATCATTGTTTTATTTCTAAGAACTAAAATGAATTCATTGCTTTTGTTAGCTATTACTGGCGTTTTGGTACTTTCTGATCAAATGAGCGTGTCTAAGCGTTATTTAAACAATAAAACTGATGAAGTGA
This sequence comes from Crocinitomicaceae bacterium, assembly GCA_030830785.1. GTDB lineage: Bacteria > Bacteroidota > Bacteroidia > Flavobacteriales_D > Crocinitomicaceae > UBA952. Next base: position 56,534 of record JAURMI010000013.1, on the reverse strand, counting down.
GCGGCGATTTAGAAGCGTATCAAACCCTAGATCAGGCCAGTGTTCCATATGCTGTTTCGAGGGCAGATATGAGCATTTTGGAAAGCGAAAAGCCAAACTCCGCGTTTAAGCAGCAATTACTCGGTGCTTATGCAAATTTCGATTATTATAAAAACTTGAATGATCAGGCAACTTTAGAGGCCTATGCTGCCTTTGGAGCACTAAACCTATCTAGCAACTATCGGGTATTGAATCTCAATAATGTGATGGCGGAAACAAATACGAGTTTTTTTCATAAAAGTATTGGGGGTTACCATGGCGCTAAATTAAAACGCTATCAGGAATTTTATGATTTTCATTTTGAGGGTGCATACAATGCCATCATTGAAGCAATAAATAAAGCCAAGAATGAAAAATTTAGATCGCTCACCTTGCCTGTGGGCTATACTCAGGCGCAGCTTCAACAGGTTTTTGATACTTTGAAGATTACTGAAATTTCACTTCAAGATGCATACCTAAACATGCTCAATACGAAATATATTATTACTGATCCCAAATTGCCCGCACTTAAAAATACAAATGCCAATGGTGAGGCGTGGTTAGTTTCAGAAATTGAAACCGTAGATGATTATAACCAGGAAATGCTTTCTTCGGGTTTTGATTCTATAGACGATAGCAAAAAGCGGGCGGTGGTTAATAAAGAATTTAAGAATCTCTTAAGTGGAATTGACAAAGATACAACGGCAACAATAAAAATGATCAATTACGACCCGTCTGAAATTCGTTATCAGTCAAATTCGAAAACAAAACAATTGGCAATTTTTAGTGAAATATACTTTCCAGATGGATGGAATTGTTACATCGATGGAAAAAAAATAAAGCAAACCCTTCGGGCAAATTATTTGTTGAGAGCGGCAATAATACCTGCTGGCAATCACCGCGTTGAATGGAAATTTGAACCCTATAGCATTCAAATAGGCACAACGCTTTCAATGTTGGGATCTACCATTTTAATACTTGGCTGTTTAGTAGTTGTAGGGTTTACTTATAGGAAGAAAGAAAATCTAGAGAGCGAACCCCAAAAGTAGTGTTGTGCCAAGCCGCCTTAAGTTTGCCCTTGTCAAAAAGTAAATAACTTGGGAAAATCCCTTCAGAGGCGAGCAGCCAGAGGGTTGCATCTTGACTGTATATGACTTTAATCTTGCCATTTAATTTCCTTTTGAAATTTGCTTCAGATATTGGATCTTCAGAAACTAGATAGTAATGAATTTGTAATTTTGGATTTTTTTTCATCAACGCGTTCATCGTTTTTACAGAACCTTCACAATATGGACATCCAGGTAGAACGACAACCGCCAAAAAAGCCTCATCTTCGGTTATTTTAGGTGTTACTGCCGGTTTGTACGTAATGTTGGATAAATCCGCCTGATAAATTGGGAAGAAAAAAAAGTAGGTTGCAACTGGGCTGAGGCTCAGAATGGAAATGATAATTAATTTTAACCACAGTAATTGTTTCCATTTTTTTAAGTACCAAGCAATAACTATTCCTAGGAGAATTAAAAGAAAATAAGGTAAGAACTTAGCAAAGGTCCAACCAAGTCCAATTTCTAGTAATATGTCTTCAAAGGCATTTGTCATATGGATGCTATTTCTGATTATAAGACGATGTTATAACTTCTTGCAGTAATGATGCATATTGTTTGGCAAGTTCTTTTCTTGAATAGGGTTGAAGGCTTTCATTTCTAATTGGTTTATGCTCACATATTGAAATTATTATTTTCCAATCAATAGGCTCATTAAAATCAACAACTGTTGTTCCTTCTTGTGTTTTTAAAATTGTTGCTGCATCGCCGTCTTTAGGTCCAATGGCCAAGATGGGCTGCTGGCTAGCTAAGTATTCAAATAATTTACCTGTTATTATGCCTTTCTGACTTTTTACATTGTTTAATGGCAAAATTAGGAGGCTACAACAAGATAATTCATCTATGACGTTTTCATGAGGAACAAAACCTTCAATATGAGAATATGGCATTAAGCCATGGAGTTGTAAGTCATTTGTAACGCTAACGTCTATAGCCCCAATCAAACGAATGCGCAATCTCTTGGCAAAATTTGGATTTTCTTGAACGAAGGCACCTAAAGTCTTCCAAAGAAGTGTTGGATTTCGATCTTTATTGATAGATCCGGTATGTAAAATAGTAAAATATGGATCTTTACGTGTTTCGTATTTTTGAAAATCTTCAGGGGCAAAACCATTTGAAATTATATGGGCTTTTCTTCCACAAAGTTCTTCCATTTGTTGTTTCATATCCCTACTTACAACCACTAACTGATCAGCTTCTGATAAAACATTAGCCTCCAGTTTTTGATGTTTTTGCAAACTTATTTTTGTTAGAGGTAACTGATCGAACCAATCAATTTGTGTCCAGGGATCTCTAAAATCTGCAATCCATGGCGTATTGGTTTGCTTTTTTAGCTTATATGCAATAAGGTGTAGTGAATGCGGAGGCCCTGTAGAAATAATAGCGGCAACAGGATTATTCTTAAGTTCAGTTTTTAAAAATTTAACGGAGGGTCTAATCCAGGCCATTTTTGCATCTGGAATAAAAATATTAGCCCTTAACCACATGGCAAGTTTTTGTATGCCTCCGGATTTTTTTTGGCCTTGCTCATTTAAAAAACCAGTTTGCAATTGTTTTCCTTTTTTCCCGCTAAATTTTTTATAAAGTTGTGTGGGTTCCCATATTGCTTGACGCAGTACGGTGGTTTTGGGGCCAATAAGTTTAAGTAAGGCATGGTCTTGAACCGGAGCCTCTGGATTGGATGGAGTATAAATAATGGGTTCCCAACCTAATTCTTCCAAATACCTACTAAAATGAAGCCAACGTTGGACACCGGTGCCTCCGCTTGGCGGCCAATAATAGGATAGAATAAGAATTCTCTTATTGCTCACTTAATTTGTTTTGAATATGCAGCATTGCATCTGCAAGACCCTTCGGGTTTTTTCCTCCTGCTGTGGCAAATGAAGCTTGGCCTCCACCGCCACCTTGAATCATAGTTGAAATTTCTTTAATCCAATTGGCGGCACTCCACTTATTTGCCGAAACCAGAGATTCGTCTAGTAAAATGGTGATACCACATTTTTGGTCGTCTTTGTGTCCAATAATGCCCACAAAAGGAGTGAATTCTTGTCTGAGCCCAAATAAAATATCCTTGGCGCTAGCTGCATCAGTATTTATTTCCTTGATTAACAAGTGATATGCATCAAGTGTTTGCACCTCTTTTTTTAATTCATTTTTCAAATACAGCGCTTGATTTTTTGCGTTGCGTTCAAGTTCTTTCTCTAAGGCAATATTTCTTTGTTGTAAAGCTTCTACCGCCTTTAGGACATCTTTTGGTTTTTTTAATAAACCTTCAATTTTATCTAATTGATTTGCTTTTTGTTTGTAGAATTGCATTGCCGCATCTCCTGTAATTGCTTCTATTCGCCTCACTCCAGCAGCAACGGCAGATTCAGCCACTAATTTAAAAACGCCAATTTGATTGGTGTTATCCACATGGATCCCGCCACACAATTCTACAGATCGCCCAAATTCTATAACACGAACCAAGCTACCGTATTTTTCTCCAAAAAGCGCCATTGCTCCTTTTTGTTTGGCAATATCGATGTCTAATTCGCGGTATTCTTTTATTGGTATGGCACTTGAAATTGCCTCATTAACTTTATTTTCTATCTCTGTAAGTTGATTGTCATCAACTTTTGAGAAGTGGGAAAAATCAAAACGCAAACCTTTGTTGCTAACAAGTGAACCTTTTTGTTCTACATGTTCACCTAATAATTCTCTTAATGCATGATGCAGTAGATGGGTTGCGCTGTGATTTTTTGCAGTGTGTTGTTGTTTGTTTAAATCGATTTTCGCTTCAAATTTTGAATTGGGATTGACCGGTAGGGAGGAGCTTAGATGAACAATTAAATTATTTTCTTTTTTGGTATCGAAAATTGTGATTGTTTCTTGCTCATTCGCTAAGGTGCCGCTATCTCCAATTTGTCCGCCACCTTCTGGATAAAAAGGTGTTTGATCAAATACCAATTGATAAAATTCTTTGCCTTTTTGATTAACTCGTCTATACTTAACAATTTCAACTTGAGCCTCTTTTTGATCATAGCCAATAAATTTGGTGTGGAACAAATCAGGGCGCAATTCTATCCAATCATCTGTGGTAATGTTTGTTGCAGCCCTCGATCTCTCTTTTTGTATTTGAAGTTGTTGGTCAAAACCCTTTTCATCTATGCTAAGTCCGTTTTCACGGGCAATCAGGGAGCTCAAATCTAAAGGAAAACCATAGGTATCATAGAGTTCGAAGGCTGAAATTCCCGAAATAACCTGATTGCCTTCTGATTTTGTTAAGACAATGAGTTCATCTATTCTTTTTATACCGAGGTCTAAAGTCCTGAAAAAACTTAATTCTTCCTCTTTTATTACTTTAAAAATGAGTTCTTTTTGAGCAAGTAATTCTGTATATGGATTGCCCATTTCCTTACTCAAAACCATAGCCAATTCGCAAAGAAACGGTTCTTTAAACCCCAGTGATTGATAACCATAACGGACAGCACGCCTGAGTATCCGTCGAATTACATAGCCTGCACCATTATTTGAAGGCAATTGTCCGTCTGCAATTGAAAAAGAGATGGCACGAATGTGATCTGAAACGACCCTAAGTGCAATATCGGTCTGTTCTGAACTGCCGTAGGCAATACCACTCTTATCGGCAATATAATTGATGAGTGTTTGAAAAAGGTCGGTATCGTAATTGGATTGTTTGCCTTGAAGTGCCATTGCCAGTCGCTCTAGGCCCATCCCTGTATCAACATGTTTTGATGGAAGTGGCTCAAGGCTACCATCAGCCTTGCGATTAAATTCCATAAAAACATTATTCCAAATTTCAATTACTTGAGGATGATCGGCATTTACCAATGATCGTCCATCCACCTTATTTCTTTGATCAGCGCTGCGCAAATCAACATGTATTTCAGTACAAGGGCCACAAGGGCCACTTTCGCCCATTTCCCAAAAGTTATCTTTTTTTGACGCTAAAATGATGCGGTCTTCTTCAATATAATTTTTCCATATTTGGTAACTTTCTTCGTCTTTTAATACACCATCATTGATATCACCTTCAAATACAGTAACATAAATTTGACTCACTGGAATTTTGTAAACTTCTGTGAGTAGTTCCCAGGCCCAGCCAATTGCCTCTTCTTTGAAATAATCCCCAAAAGACCAATTTCCAAGCATTTCGAACATCGTATGATGGTAGGTATCGACACCCACTTCTTCTAAATCATTGTGCTTACCAGAAACGCGCAAACACTTCTGTGCATTTGCAATTCTCTTTACCTCTGCGCTTTGATGACCCAAGAAAAAATCCTTAAATTGATTCATTCCGGCATTGGTAAACATCAGTGTAGGGTCATTTTTGACCACCATTGGCGCCGAGGCTACAATTTGATGACCTTTATTTTTAAAAAAATCAAAAAACTGCTGTCTTATTTCTGATACCGTCATTTGTAAATTCTCAAGCCACAAATTTAGAAAAATGCGCCGAGCTTCACCTATCTTTGTGTAAATTCAAGCAAGCTATGGACTTTATTTCTCAAGAATTGCAAAATTATATCGACCAGCAAAGCCCCCAAGATTCATCACTTTTAGAAAAGATCGAAAGAGAAACACACTTGGAAGTTTTGCAACCACGAATGCTAAGTGGGCATTTTCAGGGTCGTGTGTTGAGTATGATTTCTAGTTTAATTAGGCCCAGTAGAATTTTAGAAATTGGGACATATACGGGTTATTCAGCCTTATGTTTGGCAGAGGGTTTGGCACCAGAGGGTAAACTGATTACTTTGGATATCAATGAAGAATTGGAAGAACGCGTACGCGGATATTTCTCACAATCCGAATTTTCAGATCAAATAGAATATATTATAGGTGATGCAGCTAAAGAAATGGATTTACTAAAAGAGGCATTTGATCTTATTTTTATTGATGCTGATAAGCAACAATACCCCCTTTATTATGAAAATTCTCTAAAGAAGCTCAATTCAGGGGGAGTGATTTTAATAGATAATGTTCTTTGGTCTGGAAAGGTTTTGGATTCAAAATTTCAAGACAAAGACACTGTGCTACTTAGAGAATTAAATCAAAAAATTAGCATAGATGGACGTGTTGAAAAGGTGCTTCTTCCGATTCGGGATGGATTGTATTTAATTCGAAAAAAATAAAGCAACTTCCAATGAGTAAAAAAGAATGAAAAAAGAACTTTGTATTACCAAAGATGGTTCACCCACTATTTATGTCCCCCAATTAGACGAAAGTTATCATTCTATGCATGGAAGCATTCAGGAAGCAAATCATGTATTTATAAACAACGGTCTTAAATATTTTAAAGACAATAAACAACTTAGGGTCTTAGAAATTGGCTTTGGTACAGGACTAAATGCTTTACTAGCTGCTAAATATGCCCATGATAATCAATTAATGATTCAATATGTAGGATTGGAGGCATATGCATTAGATAAGGCTCTTTGGCAACAAATTTCTTACTCCAAGACGTCACATGAAAAGTCATGGTATTTTAATATGATGTCTAGTCCATGGGAAGAAGAGTCTGCAATCCATCCTTATTTTAAAATATTAAAAAATGAAATCAAAGTTCAACAGTGGGAAACTCAAGAGCGCTTTGATGTTGTATTTTATGATGCTTTTGGTCCGAGGGCACAACCAGAAATGTGGCACTATGCATTGTTTGAACAACTTTTTGGTCTCTTAGATGACGGAGGAATTCTTGTGACCTATTGTGCTCAAGGGGAATTTAAAAGGAATCTCAGAGATATCGGTTACAAAGTAGAGTCATTGCCTGGTCCAATAGGAAAGCGAGAAATGACGCGAGCAATAAAAATTAACAAATAATTAATCAGCCATGTCTTGTTTAAGCAAAAAGTCTGCGTATATTTGCACCGAAATTACAGTTCATAGTTGTAGTTTTATAGTTTTAGCATGGTTTAGCAAAAAGAGGAACAAAGAAAATTTGTTCCTCTTTTTGTTTTTATTTCATTGTCGGGATCTTATTTTACACGGAAAACAACATTCTTAACTCATTGATTATTAATGCTGTAGCACCCCAAACAATTTCGTTGTTAAATTCAAAACAAGCTACGTTCTCTAATTTCATACCGTTCTCTAAAACAATGTTTGTTGTACTAATGCTTTTTGGATCAATTAAGTTGGAAATAGAAATGATTAAAATTTGCGCAACTTCCTGATCATTGGCAGCAAGTTTAGGCTTGCACTTATGAATAAAAACAAAAGGACTTACTTCAAATCCAGAAACTGGAATCCACACCTTGGTAAGCGCTCTTACTTGTTTGCCAATATTTATTCCGATTCCTATCTCTTCGTATGTTTCTCGTCTTGCAGTGAATGCTAAATTTTGGTCCTGTCGATCATATTTTCCACCTGGAAAGGCAATTTGCCCGCTATGAAATCCTTGATAAATACTGCGTTTTATTAAAATAAAAAACCAGTTTCCATTTTCTGGGTATAGGTGTATTGCCACAGCCGCTTGACGCGCATTCTGTTTTGAATGCCCAAATGTTTGATCCATTCTGTTTTTTAAAAAAGGTTCATGTGCAGCTTTTGCGCCCAGAGGCTTTTTTAAACAACTTAGAATCCAATTTTCATCCATTATTCAAATATCTACAATCTTATTGAAACTTAAAAATTTTTATAAATTTTATATGTATTGTTAATTTTTTGGGGGGTATGTTGATAAATTTATCAAAAAATTAATCAATACCCCCCTAAAAAATAGGTACTTTTGTAAAAAAAAAGAAAAAAATGGCACAAAAACGTTTAAATGCGTATCAAGATGTTTTGAATCGCGAACCAAGACATATCGATTATAATGGAAAACTTTCTGATTTGTTTGGTCAAAATGTATTTCATCAGGAAGTTATGCGTGAATATCTCCCCTCTGATTCTTACAAAGTAATCATAGAGGTTATACAAAATGGTACGCGTTTAGATCGAAAATATGCCGATCATGTTGCCAGTGCGATGAAAGATTGGGCGATTTCTAAAGGTGCTACCCATTACACACATTGGTTTCAGCCACTCACTGGTGCTACTGCTGAAAAACACGATGCGTTTTTAAAACCAATAGGTCCAGGCAAGGCAATTGAGCGTTTTGATGGTGATATGTTGGTTCAGCAAGAACCAGATGCATCTTCATTTCCCAACGGCGGAATCAGAAATACTTTTGAGGCCCGAGGCTATACCGCTTGGGATCCATCCTCTCCTGCTTTTGTAATTGGCAAAACACTTTGTATTCCTACAATTTTTATTTCCTACACTGGTGAGTCACTTGATTATAAAATGCCCTTGCTAAAGGCCTTGCATGCCGTGGATCAGGCCGCTGTTGACGTTTGTCATTATTTTGATAAAAATGTATCTAAAGTAAATGCAACTTTAGGTTGGGAACAAGAATATTTCTTAATAGATACGGCACTTTTCAATGCAAGACCAGACTTAATGCTTACCGGTCGTGCTTTATTTGGTCATGCCCCGGCAAAAGGTCAGCAACTCGAAGACCATTACTTTGGATCAATTCCAGAAAGAGTAAGTGCATTTATGCGTGAATTTGAGGTGGAATCATTGAAACTGGGCATACCTGTTACAACCCGACATAACGAGGTGGCACCAAATCAATTTGAATGTGCCCCTATATTTGAAGAATGTAATTTGGCCAATGATCACAACCTTCTTTTAATGGATTTACTTGAAAAAATTGCACGCAAACATAATTTTAGAGTCTTACTACATGAAAAACCATTTGCAGGCGTGAATGGTTCGGGAAAACACAATAATTGGTCTTTGGCAACCAATACCGGTGTTAACCTCTTGGCACCTGGAAAAAATCCGAAGTCCAATTTACAATTTTTAACTTTTTTTGTAAATACAATTGCCGCAATTAATGAAAATGCTGATTTGCTTCGTGCTGCAATTGCTTCTGCGGGTAACGATCATAGATTAGGTGCAAATGAAGCGCCTCCTGCAATAATCTCTGCCTTTATCGGTACGCAGTTATCTAGCGTTTTGGATGATTTAGAAAAAAATATCAAGGCGGGAAAAATGACTCCGCAAGACAAAACAGAATTAAAACTAAATATTGGTAAAATTCCACAAATTTTACTTGATAATACGGATAGAAATCGCACCTCTCCATTTGCTTTTACAGGCAATAAGTTTGAATTTCGGGCCGTTGGGTCTTCTGCAAATTGTGGTTCGGCAATGATTGTTCTCAATACAATTATGGCCAAACAATTAAGATTGTTCAAAGCAGCAGTAGATAAGCGTATAAACAATGGTGAAACCAAGGATGAAGCAATTTTAAAAGAATTACAATCGTTAATAAAAACTTCAAAGAAAATAAGATTTGAAGGGAATGGATATGGCGATGCTTGGGTAAAGGAAGCCGAGCAACGCGGGCTTTCAAATTTAAAAGATACACCGCGAGCATTGAAGGTTTGGCAAAATAAAGCGGTAGAGAAACTATTTAATGAGATGGAAGTTCTTACCCCGCGAGAACTTGAAGCACGGGCAGAAATTGAATTTGAAAATTACATTTTAAAAATCCAAATAGAATCTAGATTGATGGGTGATTTGGTACAGAATTATTTTATTCCTGCTGCAGTAGAATACCAAAATAAATTAATTGCTAATGTTCAAGGATTGCTTAATATTCTTGGCGAAAAAGCAGGGAAATTAGCCGCCAAATCCCAGATTGAATTATTGGAAAAGGTGTCCTTGCATCTCAATAAAATGAAAGAGGCATCTGATGCTATGTTAGAACAGCGCAAAAAAGCAAATAAACTAGAAAGTGCTCAAGAAAAAGCTTTGAATTACTGTGACCATGTTAAAGTTCATTTTGATGAAATTCGTTATCATGCGGATAAACTTGAACTACTCGTCGAAGATGAACTTTGGCCACTGCCTAAATTTAGAGAATTGCTTTTTATTAGATAGATAGTTTGAGTAATATTGAGTGGTTATGCCTCGTTGCGTGCAACGGGGCTTTTTATTAATCTAATGTTGTATTAATCAATTTTAAAATTTCTCCTGATACGAAGTATTTCTTATCTAGCTCCCAAACAATCTTATGATTATTTGTACTAACTAATTTTGTCTTTGATGTTAAATCAGTTATTGCGCTGTAAAGTGGTATGGATTCTAATAGGGCGATTACCCACCCGGCTTGTTCTACATTGGTAATTAATTTTGGATCGCCACTGATCACCATAGGAACATTCACACTTTGTTTTTGAATTTTTCCATTTTGGATGTATTTTTTAGGGCTACTACAAATGTACAGCGTTTTGGAATTTTCTCGTTTTAAAGCATACACTGTTCCATTTACGTTGACATAGTTTTTTTGCCAATTCCAATTAGGAAATTTATTAATAATCGCGTTTAAAAATTCATCTGCTTGGTGGGTATTTTCAAATGCTAACAGGGCTTCAAATTCCAAATCAATTGTGTTAAAGTCCTTCATTTTGGCACCGTAATAGTTTATTGAACAGTTGTCAATTGGAGCTAAAAATGAGAATGGCTTAGGCAATATATTTACCGGTTTGGGCAAGCTTATGTGGAATCCTTTGGGAATTAAAATGCTATGCGTGTTTTGTTCTGGAAGCTGAATTTGGATTTTGTTTCTGTCCAAATTTAAAGTATAAAGAGCGCCATGAATAGTAAATTGATACTGATTTGCAACATATTTTGTGGGTTTATAAGCAATTTGTGAAACCATTTCTTCAAAATATTTTTTATCAACTGAATTTAATTGTTCATTGAAAAAAATATAAACTCCCTGATCTACCACAAAATGATCTGAATTAAGCCACCCCAATTTTAATCCAGAACCTGGTAAAAACACAAATCTAAATTGCCGCTTGGGATGTTCTACTGCGAAAAACCCAGCGGCACCCTGAATATTTAATCTAAAATTTTGTAAAACACGCTCTTTTTGTTTACCAAACGAATTTGAAAGTGTAATTAATGTATTTTGTAATTCAGTATCCTTAGATTGTAAGTTTAATTCAAGCAAGCAACTTTGCATTACTTGAAGTGGATTGAAGGTGAAATGAAACACTTCATTTTTAAAATGCGGTGTTTCAATTTCTCGAGTAGGTCGTATATCTAAAAATGCACTTAAGTAAAAACACCCAAATATTACAGGGAGAATGAAGCATCCAATTAATAGTTCTTTAAGTATTTTCACCATGTAAAGATATATCAAAGTTGATTTGATTAACTTTAAGAAATGAAGCTATTTGCAAAATTTATTTTTTGGATTCTAGGTTGGAAAGTAGTATCAAAACCACCTCAAAACATAAAAAAATGTGTTGTTGTAGTTGGGCCACACACATCAAATTGGGATTTTTTTTTAGGCCGGTTGGCCTTTTATCAATTTGGAGTCAAAGGAAAGTTCCTGATGAAAAAAGAACTATTCTGGTTGCCCCTAGGTTGGATATTGAAGGCTTTGGGTGGAATCCCTGTAGATAGAAAGAATAAAAATAATTTAACTAAAACTTCCATAGATCATTTTAAAAAAAATGAAACGATGTTTCTGGTATTTACTCCCGAAGGAACAAGAAAATATAATCCAAATTGGAAAAAAGGTTTTTATTATGTTGCCAAGCAAGCAGAAGTCCCCATTTACATTGTTTATATAGACTATTCCACAAGAACTGGTGGGTTCCACAGCATAATTTGGCCATCTGAAGATGTCGAAGCCGACGTAGTGACGATAAAAAAAGTTTTGAAGCAGTATAAAGGGCGATATCCTGAGTTAGGTATAGACTAATTCCCAGGGGTTACTTTTATGTGGCCAGTTTTTGGATTAAAACCGTATGGACAATGTTTACAACCGCTTTTACAACAATACCCTCTTTTCAGATGGTATTGCGCAGTAAAAACAATATATCCCTCTTCACTGAGGTAATAATCCTCTTTATCAAGTTGATTTCTTTTGGAAAATCCAGAAATGTTATCGCTCATGATTAATGAATTGCAACAATGGTTTGAAAATTTAAAACGCAATTCAACTTTGCATCGTTTTCAATTACCCACTTCTAACAAGCATGGTATAGAATTGTTCGTTAAACGCGATGATTTAATTGATGCATATATATCTGGAAACAAAATTAGAAAATTGGAACATAATTTATTGGCTGCACAGCGCGAAGCGGTTGAACAAATACACACTTATGGTGGTGCTTATTCCAATCATTTACTTGCTAGCGCTGCCGTTTCAATAAAGCTCAAACAAAGCATGTATGGTTGGGTAAGGGGAGAGGAGCTCAATGCTAAAAGCAATACCCTACTTATGGAATGTGGAAAGTTAGGAATGGGATTAAAATTTTTAAAACGGGACCTTTATAATCAACATAAGTTAAGTTCTGGTCTTAGTTATACCAATGGCAAAAGCGTATGGTATATACCTGAAGGTGGAGCCAATCCTCAGGGTATTTTAGGTTGTACTGAAATCTATACTGAGGCAGTGGCCCAAAATGGATATAAGGACTTTGATGTAGTGGTCGTTGCTCAAGGTACTACCACAACGAGTCTTGGTATTTTGGCATCGATTCCAAAATCAACAATCCTATTGGTGGTTCCCGTCTTAAAAGGGTTTAATACTTTAACAGAAATGCAAAAATTAGCAACTAAGGCAAAACAGGAACCAGCTACTGCGCATTTGCGTTTTTCATTTGATCAACTTAAAATTCTAGATCAATATCATCATGGTGGATATGCCAAAAGTTCTTCTGAGCTCAATGAATTTATTGGCAAATTTAATGCATCATCGCAATTTCCTATTGAGTCTATTTATACCGCCAAAGCGCTTTTTGCATTGCAAGATCAACTGCTGAATTTTAAGCAACGATCCATTTTGTTCATCCATACCGGTGGAATAAAAAAGCCTACCGAAAGGTAGGCTTTTTAATACTGTTTTAGGGCTCGCAATTATTTCATTTTAGACTGCGCATTTATTTTTTTGTAATTCATCAATGCTTTAAAATAGAGTTCAACGCCGCCAATACCACCAGTAGCACTATTTAATTTTGAAGTGTTCGCATCGAATGATAAGCCAAAACGAAATTGGGAAATTTTCATTCCAAAAGTAGCAACAACTGCATCCTTATGTCTATAGTAAACACCGTAATTTACACAATTAGATTTGTTGATTCCAGTGATTTTCGAACCCTCTTTAATCGTGTTTTCAAAATTCACACCAGCTGTAAGTGAATTGGTGTTACCCTCTCTGAAGAATAACAAATTAGGTTGAATCCTGAAATCTCGATTTCGCGTTGCCAAATCTGCACCACCATGCAATACCATTTGCATATACATTTTGTCTCCGCTAAAAGACCATGCCATTTTAGGTTTAATGAGGTGATTAAGCGCATAGCCTGCATAAAAAGTAGACCGGCTACTGAGTTGATGTTGAAAATAAATACCAGTACCTAAATCCATTGTCGCATATGATCCATTGAGGCTATTTTCAACGCCAATTGAAGGGTCGAAAATACTGCCATTCCATTGATTTTCCCAAGTTTGGCTATTTCGATCAGTTGCCTGTTGTATAAATCCTGGTGAAAGTCCAACACTTAGACTATTTTGACGATCTAAGGCAATGGTATAATTTATTGGAATTGAAAAGCTGAGTGTCGAAAGATTCGCTGTACCTGTTTGATCACTTAAAACGCTGAACCCAACACCAAAATTATTGCTATTGGCCAAGCCTTCTTCCTTAATTCTAAATTCGCCGTTGAGATAATTGCTTCTCATTCCTATTCCCATTTCAGGTATGGCAAGCCATTGGGAGCGGTGGTTTGTGAAAAAACTCATGTCTGCTCCAGAAACAGCAACAGCTGCTGGATTATAGATCATTTGGGACTGTGACCAATTTGAAATTAATCGGTCGTGTTGCGCTGCTACACTCAAGGAGCCAGCAAAAGTCAGCGTTAAGAATATTTTACTTTTCATATGCTTATCTAAAAAGAGTCACGTTTCCTTTACGAGAGCCTGAACGGCCATCTATGGTCCTAAAATTGAGAATATAAGTATAAGTAGCTGGATTCATTTCCTTTCCCTTAAGGGTACCATCCCAGCCTTCATTTACATCTGTTGTACGGAAAACTTGCTGCCCAAAACGATTAAAAATACGCAAATCAATTTCGGCAAGCGCACCTCCTTCAACAAAGCCATTGGTAAAATTACCATCTGCATCTACATTTGTAAGGACCTTAAAGTAATCATTTTCGCCATCTCCATTTGGAGAAAATGAATTGGGCAATACTACCTGAACTTGATTTGCAAAGTTTACATTCACCAATACAGTATCATATGCATAACAACCATTTAAACCATATTGAACAACATAATACGTGGTATAAAAAGGCGTTACAGTAAGAGAATCACCAGCAACGCATGCACTACAACCAGGAATGCTATCTGCAACTACACCACTTGGATACCAAGATAAATTACCCCCCATTGGAGCCCCTTCGGCGTATAAATATGCTTCTTGGAACATATCTATTGTTGTATCTGATATAACTACATAAACCCCGGCTAGAGTATCTGAAAGCGTGCTAGTAACTGTTGGCATTGGTAATACCGTTACAAATTGGGTGCTTGTGCTTACTGCCCCTTGGGCATTAGTAGCCGAAAGAGAAATGGCAAATGGCCCTGCCGTACTTGCTGTATTGAAACAAACGGGCCCAGGATTTTGGCCAATGTAGGTTGAGGGTGTTCCATTCTGAAAGGTCCATAAATAGGTGAGATCATCACCTGATGAATTATTCACTACGAAAATACAGTCGCCTTCACATAGAATGTTGTCAGGATCTGAAATAGTAAAGTTTGCAGAAGGTGCCTGTGCATGGCCATTCCAAGCAAAGCAAAGTACTAAGAATAAGGTAAAAGCTCTCATATGCTTATTAATGTTGTACAATCATACGAAAGTACGTAAAAAAGTTTCATTTATTGCAAATCTTAACGGTCCATTAAAAGAATAACTTCTTTCATTTGAGCACAATCATGTACCCGAAAAATCTGCACACCTTTGCTTAGGGCTAGTGCATGTAGTGCGGTTGTACCATTCAATGCTTCGCTCGAATTGCAATTCAATACTTTCTGAATCATAGATTTTCTAGAGATCCCAAGCATAATTGGTGCGCCTAAAATGTGCAAGTGTTCTATGTTGCGCAGTAATTCATGATTTTCATTTAAGGACTTGCCAAATCCAAATCCAGGGTCTATGATAATATCAGTACATCCTAATTCTTGAAGCGCTGTTTTTTTTCTAGAGAGAAATGCAATGGCATCTGAAACAATTCTTTTTTGATTTAGCTCAAATACTGTTGAATTGTCTTCATTGGCTCGATTATAACTCAAAATGTAAGGTATTTTGTTTTTAGCAAGGACCTTAAATAAGTTTGGATCGAATTGTCCAGCCGAAATATCATTAATAATATCTATTCCTTGATCAATCCCAAATTGAGCCACTTCGCCAAAATAGGTATCTAAAGATAAAAGCGTAGTTGGGAATTCTTTCCTGAGCGCAAGAATAGACTCACCTAATCTTTCCAATTCAATAGCAGGGCTTAAAATAGTCGAATTAGGCCTTGTTGAATTGGCACCAATATCTAATATATCTGCACCAGAAAGCACCAATTGTTCAGCGCTTTTTATGAGTTGTGTTTTAGTTTGAACACGGCTATTTTTGTAAAACGAGTCTGGTGTAATGTTCAAAATTCCCATTATCTTTGGTCGGCTAAAGTCAAAGAGTTGGCCTTTGATATTCAAAAACCGATTCTTAGGAAAAAAGCTACCTATTTCGTTTGACTGACTCATGACACAAACACAATTAGAATACACAAATGTAATGACTATTTGCCGAGAGATTTTTGAAAAAAAATCATTGGACTACGGTCTCTCATGGCGAATTTTAAGGCCTAGTTCGCTTACAGATCAGTTATTTATTAAGGCGCAGCGTATTAGAACAATTCAACAAACCGGAAAAAACTTAGTTGGTGAATCCTTAGAGGATGCTTTTCAGGGCATTGTGAATTATTGTATCATGGCGATTATTCAGGTCAGAAATCCTGCTGATTTTCAAGACAGTATGCAAGCGCAAGATGCCATTGTTTTATATGATGAAATTGCTGATGAGGCCAAATCTTTGATGGAAAGAAAAAATCATGATTATGGTGAAGCTTGGAGAGACATGCGCGTAAGCTCATTAACTGACCTCATCTTATCGAAAATTATGCGCATTAAACAAATTGAAGATAATAGAGGCGAAACTCATGTTTCAGAAGGGGTTCAAGGCAATTATTTTGATATGTTAAATTACAGTGTATTTGCGCTTATTCATTTGCAAAAATGTTAAGGGCCTGTTAAAGAATTTAAAATTTCTTAAAATAAAAGTAATTTAGAAAAAAGATCCTATGCAAACGCTTGACCGCTATCTTCCATGGAGTATTCGCATTATTATTGCAGCTTTATTTATTATTTCTGCCTATGGAAAGATCTATCCTGACCCTTCGGCCTATGGCACTATTTCAATGTTTGAAATTAAGCAATTACATCCTCTTGGATTTTCTACTGAGTGGGCAAAAATATTTTCAAGAGCCCTTATTGGTATTGAATTTGGTCTTGGATTCTTAATGTTATTTCCTTTTGACTTAAAAAAAATAGTGATACCTGCAACGGTTTCTATGCTTGCAATTTTTGTTGTTCATTTAGCAATTCAGATATTAACCGTTGGCAATTCCGGCAACTGTGGTTGTTTTGGTGCGCTTTTACCCATGACCCCTTTAGAAGCTATTATGAAAAATTTATTATCAATTGGATTACTCTTCATTCTTTGGAAGCGTTATGGCGATGACATATCCAAAAAATCAAATTTCTGGTTTTTAACAACAATTATTAGCATTTCCATGCTTTTGATGTTTGTGTTTATTCCAACTTTTAAAGCCACAACTGTAACGAATAATTCGCAGCCTGCGCTTACTGAGGATGTTACTTTAAAAGAAGAAGTTGCAGATACAAGTCAAAATGGAATCGAACCAAAACAAGTTGATACAACTTTACATGCCAAGCCGATAGAAACAGGTCCAAAAATGAAAAAGTCAGGGTTTGAAACCTATTTTGCCAACATAAATCAGGGGAAAAAAATACTTTGTTTTTTTGCGCCAAGTTGCGACCATTGTAGGGCAACAGCCAAGCAGTTAACTGCACTAAAAAATAGTATGGCAGATTTTCCTCAAATTCAAATTTTATTCATGGATGAAGCAGCAGAAGAGATACCATCATTCTTTGAATTTGCAGGTGCCTCCTATAATCATAAGGTACTCGATATTATTGAGTTTTGGCAGGTTTTAGGCAATAATCGTGATGTGCCCGGTGTGGCCTATCTTTGGAATGGAAATGTGGTAAAGTTTTACAGTAGTCCAGAAGGAGCTGAAGCTTTCAACAAGGCAGACTTGAAAACCCAATTAGAAAAGCAGAAATTGCGCTGAGAAAAGGCTTATTTTCGTTTTATGCGAAACCAAATTCTAGCCGCTAATTGGAAAATGTATTTAACACAGCCTCAGGTAGATGAATGGTTGTCAAATTTTCAGTCACATGATTTGCCTAATACAAATTCACAATTGCGCATTTACCCAAGCGCTTTATTTATTAAAGATGTACTCAAAATAGGGCTACATGTCGGTGCTCAAAACATCGCTTCTCAAACCGAAGGTGCTTTTACAGGTGAATTGTCTATTGGACAACTTAAAAGCGTTGGAGCAAAATCAGTTTTGCTCGGGCACTCAGAAAGACGCCAACTATGCAAAGAGAGTGATGATGATATTATTCAAAAAATTGTGGCCTGTGTAAATGAAGATTTTCCATTTATTTTTTGTTGTGGCGAAACACTTTCTTGCCGAAAACAAAATGCGCAAAATGATTTTATTCTTGGGCAACTTACGAGTAATTTAAATGGCCTATCAAGTAAAGATTTACATTTATTAGTTGTTGCCTATGAACCTATTTGGGCAATAGGCACTGAAGAGAGTGCTTCAATTGAACAAATTGGGCAAATGCATAACATTATTCGTAGCTATTTGATAGACCGTTTTGGGTCAGTGGCTAATCAAGTCCCAATATTATACGGTGGTAGTGTAAATCAATCAAATGCAAAGGATATTTTTCGCTGTGAAAACGTAGATGGCGCTTTAGTTGGAGGGGCATCTCTAGACCCAGTTATTTTTTATGAACTTTGGAAAGCGCTTAACACATGAATTATTATGAATTGACGCTGGAAATTCAAGATTTTAACCACTGGAAAGATATTTTTGTGGCCTATCTGGCCGAACTTGAATACGAGAGTTTTGTAGAAGAAAATGCTTGTTTAAAAGCATATATTCAAGAAGAAAATTTTGATCCAAAAGCTACCCATGATTTGATTTTTGAATTGGCTTCAAAAGGGGCAACATTAGTTGGATACCATGTGCAAGTCATTGTTCAACAAAATTGGAATAAAGATTGGGAGACTCAATTTGAGCCTGTATTAATTTCTGATCAACTTAGAATCAAGGCTCCATTTCATCAGTTGGCTCCTTTCAATGGTTTAGAAGTACAAATTCTACCAAAAATGAGTTTTGGGACAGGTCATCATCAAACAACTCACCTCGTTTGTCAGCAAATGCTCAGTTTGGATTTTAATGGCAAAAGAGTGCTCGATATGGGAGCAGGAACAGGCGTTTTGTCCATTTTGGCAGAGTTTTTGGGTGCAAATCAAATAGTGGCAATAGAAATAGAAGAATGGTCAGCAGAAAATATTGCCGAGAATATTGTTTTAAATAATTGCAAAAGAATTAATGCAATACATGGCGGCTTAGAAAGTATTCCTGAATTAATATTCGACATTGTTTTGGCAAACATTAATAAGAATATTCTACTAGAACATCTAAAAACTTATGCCAATATTTTAACAAGAGGTGGTATACTATTGCTCAGCGGTTTTTTTGTGTCAGATGCTCCCCAATTGGTATCGGCCGCAGAGAAAATTGGATTTAAATTTCACGGATTGTACGAGCGCGAAAATTGGGCGGCCTTGCACTTAATAAAAATAACATGATTAGATTTTTTCAATTTGTTCTTTTTTTAATCTTCTGTCAACAATGGGGTTTTTCTCAAAACTTTCCTTCCGATCGCGATAAATTTGTAAAAACTTGGCAACAATCCGTAAGTGATGATGAGGCACAACATTACTTAAAAGATGTCCTTCCAAAACTCATCAAGGGTTCGACGCTAAACGATACGCAATTTTTAAAAATTCAAAAATTTTGCAACGAATTGCAAAAAAAGGACGTGCCAATTTATCCAGAAATTTTTGATTTTTTACAGGCTAGCATTGGTATTTATGAGAACAAAGTAAGTCAGGATCTTGCCAATCCATGGTTTAACTACGTGACGCAATATGCAGAAAATAACGATGATAAATTGACCAGTTTACTCGATTTTTCAGTTGATTTTTTCCGATTTGGATCGCTTTACAAGGAGCGTGATTTTACTTGGTCTATTCGAGGTGGAATACTACATTGGGTTGATGGAAAAAATCTTTATATCGACGCCGATCAAGTTGATTTAATCTGTACCCAAATAGGATCAAATAAGCATGCTAACGATTCAATTGTAATTTATAAAACTTCGGGTAAACTAGATGTAATTTCAAGGCGTTGGAAAGGTGATAATGGAATTATATCATGGGAAAAAGCTGGTTTACAACGCGAACAAACTTATGCGGCTTTAAGTAATTATAAGGCAGATTTGAAGCTTGCAAAGCTCCGAGCAGATACAGTTTTGCTTTCTACACCTTATTTTTCCCAACCAATTCTCGGAAAATTGACAGATTTGACAATTCTTGACCTGTCTGAAGGAGAAAAGGCGCCACAATTTGTATCTTACGAAAGGCGACTTCAAATAAAGGAACTTAGGCCACAAATGGATTATGAAGGGAGTTTCACACTACAAGGCGCAGACTTCATTGGTCAAGGTGGACGTGAAAAAGCCGCAAAACTCATTTTTAAAAAAGACGAAAAAACATTATTTGAAGTTAGCGCTAGTGGTTTTCAAATGACAATTAACCAGATTTTAGCACGGGATGCTTCTGCAGTAATGCGCTACGATAACGGAGATTCTTTGAGCATCAAGGAATGCTTTTTCACCTTTGATGAAAAATTGCAACAATTAACCTTGGCCTCCATTCAAAGGGGTTCAGATTTAATTCCGTTTGTCGATTCTTATTATAAAATGTATTGCTATGCGCCTATTCTTAAATGGGAGAAAGGGAGCAATTATCCATTTTATACCTTTGATGTGGGGACTGGTCAACAGCGAAAAATTGCTCGATTTGAATCGATGAATTATTTTGACAGAAGCTTGTATCAAAGGTTTTCGGGTATGGGCAACAGAGATCCATTTTCTCAATTTTCTCAACTTGTCGAAAATAGTGGAAGAACAATATTTTCAGAAGGTGAATTGGCAAGTGCATTGCAACGCACCATTGATCAGATTAAGCCCTTACTGGTCGATATGGGAAGTGCAGGATTTTTAATTTCAGACGGGCAATCAAAAAAGTGGCAAATAAGTCCAAAGCTGCTTGCATATGCTGCCGCGGTGAAAGGAAGAGGAGATTTTGATAATATTTCTATTCAGAGTGATTTAAGACAAACAAATGAGGCCGCATATGCGAAAATTGATTTGCTAAAAAATGAATTGAACTTTCATCATGTAGAACAAATTGTGCTTTCTCCATCTCAAGGAGTGAGTATCTTTCCAGACACCTCTGTTATTGCCATGTATCAAAATCGAGACATAGGCTTCTCTGGGTGGTTAAAGGCAGGAAAATGTGAGTTAAAAACAGCTTATGCCAAATTTGATTACGATAATTTTCTAGTCAATTTGCTCACGACAAAAACCACACATTTTAAGGTGAATCCACTTCGTAAAGAGGATGGATCACAACAGATTGATATGGTCAATGACATCACTGGATTGCGCGGTATACTCTACATAGATGAACCTGAAAATAAAGGTGGTAATCCGAGCGCGCGTACCGATTTTCCAATTCTCCAGTCCGTTGCTAAATCTAAGATTTTGTATAGTGATAAGTCTATTCTAAATGGGGCCTATGATTCTACTCGTTTCTATTATGAAGTAGACCTTTTTGAATTGGATAGTTTGGACAATTTTGATGAACAGAGCTTTGCACTCAACGGGAGTCTCTTTTCAGCAGGGATTTTTCCAAGAATAGAAAATCCTGTTCGCATCATGAATGATTATTCTTTTGGTTTTATCACTCGGGCTCCTGAAGAAGGTTATCCATTTTATGAAACTAATTCGCGATATAAAAATCAAATATATTTATCCCATAATGGGCTTCAAGGTGCTGGTATTATCTCCTTTATACATACAACAGCTGAGTCTAAAAAACTTACTTTTTTACCTGATTCAACAATCGGATTGGTCAATTTTTGGGCACCCGTACAAAAAACTTCCACCCTTTACCCTTTAGCTAAATCTCAAAGGGCCTACATGAGTTTTGAACCCCGTTTGGATAGATTGCGCATCGCTTCATATGGTGATGAGCCCTTATTGCTTTTTGAAGAGGAGCTGCTTTTAAAAGGAGAAATTTTAATCGACAAAAAAGCGATGACAGGAAGAGGCACTATGTTTTACAAAGAGGCACAGCTCTCTTCAGAATTGTACACTTATACGCATGAAGATATTTTCTCGGAAAATGCTGCATTTGCCCTTCGTAATCGCTTTTCGAATTACGGTGAAAATCCTTTGGCCATCCAATCTGATGAAATGAAAACACACATTAGTTTTGCTACGCGTATTGGCCAATTCAATTCCAATGGCACCAAGAGAATCATGTTCCCGGCAAATGAATACTATTGCCAAATGGATAAATTTACTTGGTTTATCGACGGCGAATCTCTAGACTTTAAGAAAAATAAAGGTGGTGAAACTACCTTTGAAAGTGGTGCAGACCTGGCTAGAAACAATTTCTTTTCGACAAATATCAATCAAGACTCATTACAATTTAAATCTTTAAGCGCCAAGTATGATTTGAAGACGCAGTTGATATTATGTGATGCAGTTGAATATGTCCAAGTTGGGGATGCAAGAATTTTTCCTGATTCTTCGCGCGTCCGAATCCAAAAAGCAGCAGTAATGGACACCTTAAAAAATGCCCAAGTTTTAGCCAATTACATTACGAAATTTCACCGCTTTGAAAACGCGGATATTCAAATTGGGGGTCGTTTGAACTACACGGGCAAAGGCAATTATCCGTATTATGATCGCGATAGTTCTAAAAGCATAATATCAATGAGTTCAATTTCATATATTCAAACCAAAACGGTTGCCATTGGACAAATTGAAGAAAAAGAAGAATTTCGCTTGAGTCCAGAATTTGCTTATTTCGGCAAAATACAAATTGACGCTAGTCAAAAAGGTTTGCTCTTAGAAGGTTCTACCAAATTGACACATCCTTGCAGTTATAATAAATCTTGGATGACCTTTAAAGACACGATAAATTCAGAGCAAATTCAAATTCCGATTCCTGCAGAGCCCAGTGATGCAATTGGCCGTAAATTGGCATTAGGTTTTCTATGGCGCGATACAGACAGAAATGATAGCCTTAGAATCTACCCGGCATTCTTATCTGTATTAGAAGGAGAAGAGGATCCAAGCTTATTTAGTGCATCAGGATACTTGCAATACGATCAATTAAACAAGCGTTTTGAAGTTGGATCCAAAGCCAGATTAGATGGAGCAGATAGTATTTCAAACTTGTTGGTTTTAGATGTCGAAAATTGTAACCTAGAAGGTTATGGTAAAATTACTTTAGGGATCCAAACCAGTGCAATTGACATTGAATACGATGGTAAAATTAGCTATGAACAAACTACAAAGGCAACGCGTATCGCAGCCAATGCCCGAATTAGCATTCCAATAGAAAATGCAATTTTAGCAGATATCATAGATCAAATTAAAGGACAGGAAGGTGCTCCTGAATACAATATTAAAAAACCTCTTGACGGACTTTATTCTAGCATGATAGCATGGTCAAATAGCAAAGATGCACAAGATGTATTCAAAGATTTTGATGAAGAAAAACTTAAGCGGATGCCAAATACGCTTTCCCAAACATTCATCATAAGTGGCATTGTATTAGAAAGCTTTGGCGCTAATAAACCCAATGCAGCAAAACAGGATAAAGGGCTGCTTAGTAAGGCCCAACAAGTAGGATTAATTTCAATAAATGGAACAGCTATTGCTCAGCCCATAACTTTTACCCAGGCATTTGTGCAAAGTTTAGGACAAGAAGGCTCACCCGCATTTTATTGGTTAATGGAAACCTTTGACGGAACGCGCTATGTTTTCCAATACACGCATCAAAAGAAGGACGGATCCTTTTCAATTTATTCTTCAAATAGTAAAATGATGACAAATTTAGAAGCCTTAAAACCAGATAAAAGAAAGGCTAAAAACTTTATTTATCAAGCTACAGAAGAACAGACGGCTTCATTAATTTTAGCTAAATTGCGGTCTTTATCCTTAAATAAATAAGCAAAATGATAATTGTATTGGTAATTTTTGGCGCTTATCTTTTAGGATCAATTCCGACTGCTGTTTGGCTTGGAAAATTCACCAAAGGAATTGATATTCGCGAGCATGGTAGTCAAAATGCAGGCGCCACAAATAGTTTTCGGGTTTTGGGTAAACGCGCTGGATGGACAGTGCTTTTTATTGATGTAACAAAAGGGGTGTTTGCCGTGCTAATGGTTTATCTTATTCCAACAGAATTGTTTCTTGGATTTAAAGATGAATTGCTAATTTTAAAATTAATAGGTGGTTTCGTTGCCGTTTTTGGGCATGTTTTTCCCGTTTTTGCCAATTTTAAGGGCGGCAAAGGAGTAGCTACTTCACTTGGTATAGTACTTGGCATAAACCCATCTGCAGCCATAGTATGTCTGAGCATTTTTTTAATTGTTTTTCTCAGCACACGCTTTGTTTCTTTAGGGGCAATAATTTCTGCACTTTGTTTTCCTATGGTTTCCTATTTTATCATTGAAAATGATACGAGGATCATGATAGTTTTTACAGTAATTTTAGGTGTACTTGTAATTTGGGCTCATAATAAAAATATTAAGCGTTTACTTAATGGTACTGAGAATAGGATGAACCTTTTTGCAAAAAAAACGTAAAAAAAAGAAAGGTTCAGTGCATTGTGTTTATTAATAAAAAACATCTTTACATCGTATTTATTTTGTTCTTTTGGCAATCTTATTTTGTTATTGCCCAAAATCAAACCAGTTTAGAGAAACACGCAGAACAAGCTTTTTCAAAATCGCAGTATACTGTTGCGCTTGTCGATTACCGGCAGTTATTGGCCAAAGATCAGCAAAATCCATTGTACAATTATCGATACGGTGTTTGTCTTTACGAAGCAGTAGACCATTTAGAAGCGGCAAAATACTTCGATGTTGTTCTTGGACTTAATCAAAGTGCTGACCCACTCATTTTTTATTATCGTGGATTAATCTATCAGGAACAGTACTTTTTTACCCCTGCCATTAGGCTTTTTGAAATGTATCGGGATGCGAGCCAAGAAATAAAAAATCCGAAAGATGTGCAGAAGCTAATTGCGCAATGTCAAAGAGCCAAAGACGAGATTGAAGCTTATGTGCAATTGCCTCTTTTATCTATAGATGCGATAACGAATCAAAAATTCTATAATGCCTATCCTTTCAATTCTGATGATTATACTTTTTATGAAGCCCCTGAGCTACATACTAAAAATAACGCCAAACATAATTTTGTGCCTGTTTATGCGTATAAACGTGGAATGAAGTATCGAATTTTGGCATCTTACGGTCCAAAAGGCGATCAACTAGATTTATATTTACAGCTTAAGGATGCGGAAAATAATTGGGGGGAATTGATTTTTATTTCAGGAGGAATTAATACTCCATTTTCTGATGAAACTTTTGGATTCATAGACCCTCAAACAGGAAGCTTGTATTTTAGTTCAACTGCAAATAGTATCGGGGGGCATGATATTTTTAAAGCCGATTTTAATCTTGGAAATGGTAGTGCAAGTAATATTCAAAGATTGCCATACCCATATTCAAGTCCTGTAAACGATCTATTTTACGTCATCGATAGGAAGCAAGAAAAGGCATATTTTGCGACCAATCGACAGGGCCTTGTAGGTCAATACGAAATTTACACCTTGGCAGTTGAGCAAGAAATCAGTCCTTCATTTGTATTCTACGGACATTTTTCAGATGAATTACAGCCTGGATCAAGTGCGCTTAGTCTTCAATTCATTGATATTAAAAGTAATCAGGTTTTTGGTCCATTTTTAACCGACGAAAATGGAGATTATCAAGTGGTTCTTTTAGGCGCGGGTCCTTATAAAATGGAAATTGACGTTGATGGCGCTTCGCGATCATATTTCACTCGTTTCGAAATGCCAACATTAAAAAACGGATCAATGTTATATCAACAAATTCGTTATTTTAATGATGAGTTGGGAAAAGAACAATGGCAAGTACTAAATCAGATTCGTCCAAATGATGATATATTGGCGCTGTCGAGCTTATCAAAAATCCAACTCAATGCGGCCCAAGGCCTTCTGCTACAACCACAAAGGAAAAGTGTTGACAACACCATTTTAGATCAATTTACACTTGAACAACAATGGGGTATTAATGCCAAGGATACGGCTGCCTTTGTTTCCAAGCTCGTCGACACCTTAATTGCCGCAGAAGTAAGTTTAGAGAATCAGGCGAGTCTGCTCGCTATATTGAGAAATGATTTTGAACAAAAATTAAATGAAAGGGAGAAATTGCTTGTAGAATTAAGCACATTAATTCAAACCAATGCTCCACGAGATGACTTACAAGAAACTAAAAATGAGTTAGAAGCAGTTGAATCTGCATTGTCATTGGCAAAGCTCTGGATTGAGATTAATCAAAATGCGAATATTCCCGATTTAGTGCTTTTAAAAAACATTAAAGAATTCAATGAACAAAATCAATTCAAGTTACTAAAAAATGATACACTTTCCTTAATCGATAACTGGAATGAACAGCAAAGCAAAATTCAGCAATATCTGCAGATTGCTGCCTTTGATGCAACACAAGCGCTTGAAGCGCAAAAAACAAGTCAACAATATGAACTTCAAAAAACTTTACGTGACCAAGCGGCAAACAAGGAACAATTACAAAGGCTAAACGAGCAAGTTAATCAATTAAATTCGAATTTTGAGTTGCAATCAAAAAGGGAACAAACCCAGAGAAAATCAGCAATTGAAAATCTAGAAAATCAGCGTATATTATTAATTGATATAGAGCAACAGCTATCTGCTCAAAGGGAAATGCAAGAACAAATACTGCAAATTATTGAACAAGATGAACGCATTGATGAATACCTGACCAAAGCAGAAAATGAAAAAACCCCAAATTTAGATGGACATGCAAGTTTTCAAGAATTAGTTGCAGAGTATGCCCAACAGGATATTATTTACAATCAAATTAATAACCAACTTGCGCAATTAGATGCAATTGCCAAAACCGAGGAAGGTAATGAAAAGAAAAACGAGAATAATAGCCGTGAAGAAGAATCCGTAGCTAGACAAAATAATGCTGAAATTGAGCAAGCGCCCACAGAAATTCTAGCTAACGAAGAGCGTGCAGGGGAACAAATCATTGAACAGATAGATCCAAATGCCCTTACTACACAAGCAGAGCAGCAAAACGAGAATAATAGCCGTGAACAAGAATCCATAGCTGCACAAAATACTGCTGAAATTGAGCAAGCGCCCACAGAAATTCAAGCTAACGAAGAGCGTGCAGGGGAACAAATCATTGAACAAACAGATCCAAATGCCCTTACTACACAAGCAGAGCAGAAAAACGAGAATAATAGCCTTGAACAAGAATCCGTAGCTGCACAAAATACTGCTGAAATTGAGCAAGCGCCCACAGAAATTCTAGCTAACGAAGAGCGTGCAGGGGAACAAATCATTGAACAGATAGATCCAATTGCCCTTACTACACAAGCAGAGCAGAAAAACGAGAATAATAGCCGTGAAGAAGAATCCGTAGCTACACACAATACTGCTGAAATTGAGCAAGCGCCCACAGAAATTCTAGCAAGCGAAGAGCGTGCAGGGGAACAAATCATTGAACAAACAGATCCAAATGCCCTTACTACACAAGCAGAACAGCAAAACGAGAATAATGGCCTTGAACAAGAATCTATAGCTGGTCACAATGCCTCATTGATTGAGATAGAAAACACAGAAAACACAGAGGTTTTGACCGAAATTCAGGCGCTTAATTCTCTTAGTCAAGTTAACAGCAAGGCAAAGGTTGCCGAAAAGGTCGATGCTTTTTTTGTCGAGTTGGCTAAGATTAATGCACAAACAGCAGATGTTTTTATTTTAGATTCTGAATTTAAGGGCTTGGCCTTAACCCCGAAAGAATTAAATGCTTTAGAGGATGGGGTAACATTTTCTTTGGCTAACGAATCTGTTGAAGATTTTAAAATAAACATGCTACAGCAAGAGGATTTAATAAGATCTTATCTTGACTATATCCAACTGCGTTGGTCATTTGAACAACTTAAAATTGAATTACAACAAAATCAGCAAATGATTGCAGATAATCAATTCGATACAACCAAGAAGGAAGAATTGTTGATATTGATGAACCAACAAGAGGAACTTCTCGAAAAACTTGAAAATCAGCATGAAGTAATTACTCAATACCCTAATCAAAAAACTTTAGAGGCATTGATACAAGAGGAGTATGTTATTGATCTTTCTAAAATAAACGTTGAACAAGCGCAATCAAATAAAAGCGCCCCAAGCGTTTTTAAAATTGAGAAACAAATCGATATAAGCCAACCCTTGCCGATTAATGTGCCATGCCCCGATGGATTGGTCTTTAGGGTCCAAATAGGCGCTTTTCGAAAGCCTGTAGCTTCAGATCGTTTTCGCGACTTTACTCCTGTTGATGGTAGGGTCCTTCAAAATGGTCTAACGGTATATATGGCTGGTTATTTTAGGTCGTCAAAAGAGGCTTTAGCTCAACAAAAAAATATTCGAGCGCTTGGTTACAACGATGCTTTTGTTGTGGCCTATAATAATTGTGATCGATTAACTTTAGGGCAAGGACGTCTTTTGGAGCAAAATGATTTAGCCAAAGAAACAAGTACCAATACAAATCAGAAAATATTTGCCGAACCTGGTGTTGGTTTATTTTACAGTGTTCAGATTGGTGTATACAATAAACCGCTTACGAGTACTGCACCATTTGGTCTTCCTGATTTAATAGAAGCAAGAAACAACAAAGGCCAATACCGTTATGCGAGTGGTAAATTCGAAGATTTGAATGCCGCTAAAAAAAGGCAACAAGAGGCGGTGGCTAAAGGTATTAAAGATGCTTTTATTGTCGCATATTTTGAAGGCCAACGCATAGACTTAGCCAAGGCAAAAGCCCTAAAAGAGAGTGGCATCCTCATAGATACTAAAGTAGAGCTTACGCAAATAGTTACCATTCCTAATGAGCTCGGAAAAGAGATTCAAACGATGCAAATTCCAAAAAAGCAAACAATTATACCTCCAGACCCAGTAATCCGTTATGAACTGAAGTGCGATGATTGTCAATCACAATTGACAAGGCTCAATAGAGTAGGTGTGTTTGTTTATAATGAGGATAAATCGATAGTTTATTCTCCAACCCAAAAGCAATCGGACTTCACGTCAATGCAACAACTCTATTTGAAGGATTTAAGAAAGCGAAATGCTACATTTAAAAGCAAAACGTCAAGTAAGATTTTTGAAGAAATTATCAACGGAGGATTTGCCGATTGGTTGCTTAGACAGCAAAATCACTATCAATTTTCCGTGGGTCAAGGAGCCTTAGAAATACATTATTTGGAAGATTAGCTTTTCGTTTAATGATTTGATAAGTATTGCTGAATAGTTAAATCGATGGTTTGTGTTCTTGCGTTTGGAAGCGGCCCAAGAGCATTGAGTTCGAGAATTTTAAGATTTTCATCTGTCAACACATATCCAGGAGCAGCCCCCCAGTCTAATAACTCCCATAATGTATCTGTTTTTGGTAATATTGTGCGTTGCCAAGTTACCGCTTCAAATGCTTTATTATCGGCGTTTGTCCATTGAATTTCATCAGAAAAAAAACTAATTACTTGGACTTTTCCATTATATCGAGCGACAAAGCGTTTAAGTGCTTCCATTTCATTGATACATTTTTGATTGCCAGGGACATAATGATGTAAATAAAGCAATTCATCTTGGTTTAATAAAAGGCCTAAATCTTTTTCCAAATGCCCTCGTTGAAGATATTGACCATTACTCAATTTATTTTTAGATTTTAAAAAATAGGCAGCCGCCTTTCTTAATCCCGGTTGCTGGCCATAAAAAGACAAGTCTTCCAGCATTTTTATTGATTGCTGTTTTTCAATGCGGTTTTGTTGATCATATGCCAAAATGAGTTCTAAAGCCACAAATTCCGCCCAATTTTGATTGTAAATGTATGGATCCTTCATGAGCGCGCTGATAAGTTGGGAAGCATTACTAGCCGCAAAAGCATAATTTATTTCTTGACCAATTAATTGGTTTACTTGGGCCTCGTATGCCTGATAAAACTGTTGTGCATATTCAATGAGTTTTGGTTGACTATAATCAATGGTATCATTTTGTAAATAAAAGTCATATTTATCCTCTTTAGACGGGCCTCCAACTATAGAAAAGTTATCAATAGTAAGTCCAATGCTGTATTTTATATAGTTGAGCAAAAAAGGATTTTCAATATTTTCATAAACGCGAGCTGCTTCATTTTTGAATTCCATTATTTTGATAATAAATTCATTGCTTTTGATATCTTTTAAAGGATAGATGTCGGCAAGATAATTATCCATCCATGCCTCAAATCCCAAAATTTGATAGTTTATATCATTGCTATCGAGTTTATAAAAAAACAATTCTATTTCTCTTTGCGTTTCATTGTAATTTTCTAAGTTATTATCATAAGGTAATTCAATGAGGTATCGTGTTTTTGGTTGGGCGTATATAAACCCACATCGTTGCTCATCACAAATTTGTAAAGTGCTTATTTCATTTAATTCAATTAATGTTTTAAAGATTCCCATAGAGTCTGGTTCAACTGTAGCTAAGAAATTTTTTTCTTTACTTAAATGGTTGTCCAACTCATAAATCTCTAGTTTTGGTGAATCCCAAAACGATAGGCCAAAAATTTCTACTTGGGCTTTGCAGAACCCTGGCAATGCGACTATTAAAAAAAATAAAAAGGATTGCACGAGGTTCAAACGAGTAATTCTGGTCTGGTTACAAATTGCGTGATGTCAGCACCATTTTGGTATAATTCTCTAATAATACTTGAGTTTACGGCGCTATTTTTAGGGTCTGAAATAAAAAATACTGTTTCGATTTTGGAAATGGCATGATTCATATGTCGAATACTTCTTTCGTATTCGAAATCTTTTACATCTCTCAAACCTCTAACAATATGGGTCGCATTAATCTCATTACAAAAAACAACAGATAGATGCTCATATGATGAAACAAACACACGACTATTATCTTTATAAATTGTTCCAATATGATTGATTTTTTGGCTGAGGGAAAAAAGTCCAGTTTTTTTTGAATTGACCCCAATGCCTATATAAACTTCATCAAAAACTTCTAGCGCCTGATCAACGATAGCCTCGTGACCTTTTGTGAAAGGATCAAAACTTCCTGGAAAGAGACAACGTTTCATTATTTGCGCTTAAAAAAACTAAAATAAACATTTCCAAAATTTCTACAAACATCAAAGTATTTTAGATTTGAAAAGTCATGTTGTTTGCCGTGTTCAATAATTAATAACCCGTCGGGTTCTAGCAATGATTTTTCAAAAATAATATTTATGAGCTCCTCATGAAATTTTAGATGATAGGGTGGATCGGCAAAAATTAGATTATATTTTACATTTTTTGCATTGCGACAATAGACAATACAATCTGATTTGTACACCCCCATTTGATTTGAGATGCCTAAACTACTGACGTTTTGCTTGAGATATTGCACACAGCGTGGATGATCGTCAATGGCCAAGAGCTTTTCTACGCCGCGGCTTACAAATTCAAAGGAGATATTTCCTGTTCCCGCACAAAGATCCAGAATGTTAAAATCTGAATAATCAATTAAATGGTCTAGAATATTGAAAAGACCTTCCTTGGCAAAATCCGTAGTCGGCCTAGATGGAAAGCCAGGAGGTGTGGCAAAACGTTTGCCTTTTAATGAACCTCTAATGATGCGCACAGAATTTGATTTTGATAAGTGGAACAAGAATGAAAATTGATATGATAATTTTCAAAATCTTTAAACTGCTTGAGAAGCGCACCAAAGGCCTCTGAATCAAATAGATCAGTAGCATCAAAAATGTGCAGTTCAACAGGTTGCGCCAATTTAATTTTTTGCTGTTGCGCCAGTAAGAAATATAGAATATCTGGATTTTGTTGATAATCGTTGGTCGTAATACTTTGCAATTTACCTTCTTTTAAGACCGTAAGCACAAAATGTTGATTTTCTATAATTATAGTAACTAGGTTGCCATTTAATTGGTAAAAACTTTGAATTAGTGGCATTAATACCACATGATTTAATTGGGTTGTTTGCAGTTCATATTTGGCATAGTCATATAACCAAATTGGCACACTAAAGATTATTACAATACCGGCTTTCTCTAATATTTGGTAGGTCAATGTACAATTGGCAGGAATCGGACCTTGATTTAATTCATAATATGAATTAAGGTTATTTGGATCAAATAGATCGAGCGGAAATAAGGTGTAATCGGCACCAAACCAAAGAATTTTCTCTAATTGATGATCTATTAAAACTTCCTTGATTGCCTCAGTAATATAGTCTCGTGCAAAAGGCTTACCCATATCAATGGGAATGCTTCGCAAAAGCGGTTTTTCTGATCCCACTTGGATCAATTGTAGGCTTGACTCTGAAAAATATAGTACTAAAGACTTCATGCTTTGTTTATAAGTCTAATCCAATAGACCTTCAATACAAAGCTACAATATTTAATTTTGTTAGTATCACTTCCACATGACCACCGAAAAGCAAATTCAATTCACCGAAGGACAAAAAAATGCTTTTGAACAGTTCTTACTTTTCTTAAGAGCAAACCAAGCACATAAATTATGGATTTTAACAGGGTATGCAGGTACAGGAAAGTCAACCTTAGTGGCATATATCGTTGCTCAAATGCAGCGTGAGCGACTTAATTTTAAACTACTTGCACCAACAGGAAGAGCGGCAAAGGTGCTTTCTAATTATGCTGGATTTGCTGCAAGTACTATACATAGGCATATCTACTTTTCATCAGATGAGTTAGGTTCTCAGCGTTTAACACTTGCTAAAAACTTGCATAAAAACACATTGTTTTTTATTGATGAAGCTTCAATGCTTAGTTCTTCAGAATCAATTGAAACAACAAATCTACTAGACGATTTAATTCGATATGTTTACGGTGGTGAAAATTGTCATTTAATTTTAATAGGAGATAATGGGCAATTGCCACCCGTTGGTCAAAAAGATAGTATAGCATTAAATTCTACCATGATGCAATCCTATTTTTCTTCTTTGAAAATTTGGCAAAGCGAATTAAAAGAGGTGGTGCGTGTAGACGCAGGATCGGATATTTTAAATGTTGCAACTCATTTGCGTCAACTACCACATTTTGAGCAACCCATTCTTCCAAAATTTAGTATTGCTAATAATGCTGCGGTCATGAAAATTAGTGGCATTGATTTTCAAGACCAATTAGAGCATTCTATAAGGCAAGTAGGGGCCGATGAAACAATCTTACTCACGCTTTCAAATAAAAGGGCGAATCAATGGAATTTAGAGATTAGGAGTCGATTGTTTTTTAGAGAAGAGGTTTTTGAAAAAGGCGATGTCTTAATGGTGGTTAAGAACAATTATTATTGGTTGGATAAAGAATCAAAAATGGGTTTTATCGCAAACGGAGAAATTGCTTTGGTCGAAGGTGTTAGAAAGTTTGAAAATGTTTATGGATTTGATTTTGCACTACTCGATTTGAAATTTGTAGATTATCCAGAACAAGGAGCAATGAGTTGTTTGGTTCATATACAAAGTTTGTATACAGATGGCCCAAATTTAAACCTCGAAACGCTCAAGAAATTATATATGACCATTGAAACTTCTTTAGAAGATATCAAGAATAAACAAAAACGTCGAAAAGAGATTTTGAAAAATCCCTATTTTAATGCGCTTCAAGTGAAATATGCGCATGCCGTAACCGTACATAAAGCGCAAGGTGGCCAATGGGCACATGTTTACATTGATTACGGATTTATTGCTGAAGATCGCAAGAATAAAGCGTATCTTCGATGGTTGTATACAGCTATTACACGTGCTAGTGAGAAATTAATATTGCTGAATTTTCCAGAAGAATTTTTCGATAATTAGTTGCACCACAAATTTTGGTCCTTTTGTTGTTTGGTGCTCATCTTTGAAATTGGCAACACTTTATTTGCCACATAAAAAACACGGTCAACTTCAGGAATTGAGAGTTCAAGGAAGCTCCCATTTCTTTCAACAAGCAAGGTTTTAGGTTGACTTTCAAAAAAGGCAAGACTATAATCTAATGTTGGAAGTGCACGATGATTATTTACCCCCAAAATCATATCGCCAAGCGCTAAGCCGCCCGTATCTGCCGGAGAACCAGGAAAAATTGAAATAACGCGCCATTCTTTACCTTCTGCTGTCACTTTTGCGCCTAAGCGAGCCTCAATGTAACTATCAACAGGTTTTTGGCTGAGTTCCAAGCCAAAATAGTCGAGGGCTTCAATCAATAATGCCTCATAGGCCTTTGTAGAAAACACATAATCATTGAAAAATGATTCAAATGATTCTCCGCTCAAGTTTTCAAGCACGGCTTGATAGTCTTGGGTAGTGTAACCTATATTTGTGTTGCTAAAATTGAAATAAAGCGTTTTAATCACATGCTCGAGTCCATATTTATTATTCGTTGCTTTGCGCATTCGGTAGTCAGTATAAAAGGCCAATAGACAACCTTCGGTATAAATTGACACTTTTCGACCAGGAGCCCCCGCAACATAACCATCTAACCAAGTATCAAAGGAAGCATCTGCAACACTCATAGAAAATCGCGCCGGATTATCAAAGTGCTTTTGGATTTGTTTGCTAAATTCTTCGAGATATTGTTCTAAAGTAAAGACACCACTGCGCAACAAATATATATCGCCCATATAGGTTGTAACACCTTCATATATAAAGCCCGAAAAAGAATAATTCTCTTTTTTATAATCATAGGGTTTCATTTCCGCAGGTCGAAGTGCTTTGATGTTCCAAACATGAAATAATTCATGAGAACAAACACCGAGCAATTCCCAATATCGTTCGTTGAACATTTGGCTTGAAGGCCCTAAAACAACTACAGTGCTTTTTAAGTGTTCTACGCCGTGATATGCTATGTGAGGTAAAGATTGAATTAAAAACGTAAACTCATTGTTTGGAAATTCTCCAAAATCTTGTAATTGTCGCTGTGTAAATTTTTTAAAATCATCAAGAACGCGCTCCCAGGGAATGAATTTCTGTTCATTAAAACAAATATGAAAATCTACGCCATTGACTTGATAACTCCGTCTATCTATTTGCGAACTGCATATAAAAGGGCTATCTACTAGCGTGTCAAAATCCGGGACAACACAATTTCTTTTGGAATCAAAATGAAGAGCCGATGCAATTTGCCAATTTGAAGGAATGTGAAGATTAATCGAATAGGGTTGGTCTACATTTTGAGCATCAAACAAAAAACAATTGATTGGATTAATGTAAAGTTGCGTCGGATCTAAGAAACTTGAACCAGCATTGAGTTCAGCTGCGTAGTAACTGTATTGGATGGTAATTTGATCATGATCTTGACAAAAAATTCGCCAAGCGTCTTTATTGGTTTTTTCAAACTTTAGAGCCGCATTGTTGTTTCCGAAGGCCTTAAAAGCCTTTATGTTTTTGGCAAAATTTGCAATTTCATAACGCCCAG
The DNA here is from genome assembly GCA_030830785.1 of Crocinitomicaceae bacterium. Taxonomy (GTDB): domain Bacteria; phylum Bacteroidota; class Bacteroidia; order Flavobacteriales_D; family Crocinitomicaceae; genus UBA952. The sequence continues at coordinate 21,232 of JAURMI010000013.1, read as the reverse complement.
GACGCCAACTGGGTAATTCCAGTTGTATGGAGGTAACTTGATCTTTTAAGCTGAAAACAGCTTTGAATTGAATATAGCGTAGGTGGGCTTGTTCACAATAAATATCATAATGAATCATGTTCTTAAGCGTAAAATTCGGCTTGTATTTGAGCAATTTTAGGGTCAGCTAAGTAATCATCGTAAGGCATCATTTTATCAATAATTCCTTTAGGTGTAAGTTCAATGATTCGATTTGCAACCGTGCTCACTAATTCGTGGTCATGTGAAGTAAACAGCAAAGTGCCTTGAAATTCTTGCATGGCGTTATTGAGCGCCGTAATTGATTCTAGATCTAGATGGTTTGTTGGTTCATCCATCAATAATAGATTTGCCTTTGCCAACATCATTTTCGATAGCATACATCGCACTTTTTCACCACCCGATAATACCGAAGCCATTTTCATTGCTTCTTCACCTGTAAATAACATTCGCCCTAGAAAGGTTCGTAGGTAAACTTCTTCTCGTTCTTCATCCGAATGTGCGTACTGTCTCAACCAATCTATTAGACTCAACTTTTCAACAAAAAAGTGATGGTTGTCATTGGGCAAATAACTGTGTGTAATTGTAGTGCCAAAAGTAAAATTGCCCGTATCCGGATCTAAATTACCAGCAATAATTTCAAAAAAATTAGAGAGTGCAACTGAATCTTTAGAAATAAATGCAATCTTATCACCTTTGTTTACAGTTATGTTTAAATCTTTAAAAAGCGTTTTACCTTCTTGTTTTTTACTCAGGTTTTCAATGCTTAAAATCTGATTACCGGCATCTCTTTCTTGATGAAAAGTAATCCCCGGGTATCTCCTAGAAGATGGTTTAATTTCCTCTAAGTCAAGATTGTCCAACATTTTTCTTCTTGAAGTGGCTTGTTTAGATTTGGCTGCATTGGCTGAAAAGCGCGATATGAATTCCATTAATTCCTTTTTCTTTTCTTCAGCTTTTTTGTTTTTATCAGCACGCTGACGGGCGGCCAGCTGCGATGATTGATACCAAAAAGAATAATTTCCTGTAAACAAATTGAGTTTACTAAAATCTATATCGCAAATGTGTGTACAAACCGTATCTAGGAAGTGTCTATCATGTGAAACGACAATCACCGTATTTCTAAAATCCAGTAAAAAGTCTTCGAGCCAAGAAATAGTTTTTAGGTCAAGATCATTGGTTGGCTCATCGAGAATTAACACATCTGGATTTCCAAAAAGTGCTTGTGCGAGCAAAACCCTAACTTTTAACTCATTGGAAAGTTCTTCCATGAGAAGTTCATGTTTTGATTCATCAATCCCTAAATTGCTCAATAAGGTGGCCGCATCAGTTTCCGCATTCCATCCTTCTAAATCTGCAAACTCTGCTTCAAGATCTGCTGTTCTTAAACCATCGGCATCTGTGAAATCCTCCTTGGCATATAATGCATCCTTCTCTATCATGATTTCATATAAGCGCTTATGTCCCATAATCACGGTCTGTAACACTTGTACTTTATCAAATTCAAAGTGATTTTGTTTGAGAACAGCCATTCTTTTGCCAGATTCCAAGTCTACGTGTCCTGTTGTGGCATCTTGTTCACCAGTTAGAATTTTTAAAAAAGTCGATTTTCCTGCACCATTAGCTCCAATAACACCATAGCAGTTGCCATTAACAAACTTTACGTTTACTTCATCGAAAAGTATGCGTTTACCAAATTGTAAAGAGAGATTTGTTACAGAAAGCATGCCGATTTTTTTTGCGCAAAGATAGGTAAAAAATCATCAGCTATTAGAGCAGGTATAAACGAATGCAGGTGGAATGTTAAGTGGAGTATATCCTATTGCGACCTTTTTAAAATAAATGCTATATAATTTTTTGAGCTGACGGGTATATTGAAATTGAATGTATTTCCCTTCTGATTTTAAGTTCAATTTTATTTTTTCCAAAACCTCTTCTCTAAGTGCAACAGAAAAATTAGACAGAGGCAATGATGAAATAATAAAATCTGCTTTTGGCAGTTTGAGCTGCTCAAGAATAATGTTTATATCGGCAGCTGAGCCATGCTTAATGTGCAGGTTGCTCTCATGATATCTGTTGTTCAAAGCATCGTAAAATGCATCATTAAGCTCAATAACTATTAATTGCGTTTCTTTATTTAATTGCGCTATAATTTCTTTAGTAAACACACCTGTTCCGGGCCCTAGTTCTATAATAACTTTAGCATTATGAAAGTCTATAGATTTCAGCATTTTTTTTGCCAAGAAGCGCGAACTCGGAACGACAGCACCAACCATTCTTTTGGCTTTAAAAAACTCTTTTAAAAAAGATCTTTTTGACATTATTGATTGCTTAGAGATGCATGAGGTCCTCGGATAACGCCGAGTATCTTTCCGTTTAAAGATAAATTTTTAAATGGACTAAATCGACCTTGTTCTCTTCGCATATTTGGCTCGTAGGGTAATGTAGGGTCGAAGAGTGTCAATTCTGCAATTTCTCCAATTTCAATTTTAATTGGCGCTAAATCAACAACACTGCGTGGGCCAGAATGCAATCGAGGTAAAAAATCGTTTAATGCTTCTGGTCTTGCAGTTAAAAGTGCAGGGAACACAGTTTCTAGTTGTGGTGATCCAAAAGATGCAAGGTCAAATTCTAATTCTTTTTCTTCGGGATCTGTAGGTCGGTGGTCGCTGACAATGGCATCAATTGTACCATCGATTACTGCTTCCCATAATGCATATTGATCTTTTTTGGTTCTTAGAACGGGAAGCACCTTTAAATGTGTATCAAAACCAAGTATATCATCTTCTGAAAAAATTAAATTCATAAGGTGTACATCGGCAGTTAAGTCAAGACCCGATTGCTTTGCTTTTCGCACCAATTGAAGCCCTTCGGCAGTACTCAAACCTGAAAGATGCATTTTACCTCCGGTGTAGGATAGCAAACGAATATTACGTTCTATCTCAATAATTTCTGATAAGTGTGGGTCAGCTTTTAAACCAGTTCTTATTGATGCAACACCTTCATTAACTTGCGCTTTTTGACTTAGGGATGGGTTTCTGGACAGCAGTACAATCCTACCACCAAAATCTTTGGAATAAAGCAAGGCCCGTTGCACTAAACCAGCATTTACACTATTGTAATCATCCGTAAAAAGCCTTACGCCCTGTTGGTAAAGTTCATACATTTCAGCAAGTTCTTGTCCAAAAAGGTTTTTTGAAAGTGCCCCATTCACTCCAATTTTGGTTGTGCAATTTGCGCCTTGTCCTTGTATGTAGGATACCACAGATTTATTATCACAAACAGGATTTGTACTAGGTTGAACAAAGACTTGGGTAAAACCTCCAGCACTTGCTGCGTCAAGTCCGCTAACTATGGTTTCTTTGTGTTCCATGCCAGGATCGCAAAAGTCAGCTTTCAAATCAATAAAACCAGGCGAAACACAAAGGTTATCTGACTCGAGTTCAATGTAGGATGGGTCTCGATCTAATTTCCCAATTTGCGAAATTTGACCATCAGTTATCAAAATGTCTTGTTTCTCAAGGTTCCAACTGGAGTTTGGATCTAAAATTTGTGCGTTTTTGAGAAGTATATTCATTTCCACCATTTTAACAATGCAAGTTCAATAAACAAAAAGGACAGTGCCAATACAAGAAAAAATCTCCAAAAAGTTGTATTGCTCTCAAGTTCAATGTCTTGAAGGCTTTGCCCATTGCTTACTTGGTTAAAGGTACAATTTTTTATCCCTTTCTCCCCAAATCGTTGTTTTAATAAAGTAGGTTCCAAATAAGAGAGTTCAGATTCAGATCTATTGTAATTGAGAGCTAATTTTGCCAGAATATTCGAGCTTAAAAGTTCATAGTGATTGGCTTTTAATTTCTCTAAAGCCGCACTTCCACCAATCTGAATACGCAATAGATTAGGACTACTTTGATATTGCACAATGAATTCTGTCTGAGGCGATTTTAATAGCAACGGAGCTTCTTGTTGATAATTTGCGCGAACTTTTATTTGAACATCTTTTCCTAATACGGCATATTCAGCAAAGCGTTTGCTTGCATATTCAGCACAGCGCAATAAAATTGTAGGGAACAAAGATTGGTTCACTAAACTACCAAATGAAGGATCTAGAGCACTTGTAAAAAGGAAAGCATGATCACTGGAACGCAAAAAAAGAGGTTGACCAGAACGTAAAATCAATAAGGATGTGGCACCACTTTGGGCTTGCCCAAAAACACTATAAGATTTTTTAAGCAAAGGTACATTAAGGCGTTCTTGTTTTTTCTCAAACACGCCGGCAAAAAATGGATCATTATCATTGATCTTTTGCAAGGCCAATTGTGAATTTTGAATGTTTCCCAAGACTGGCAATGATAAGCCCTCCAATAATGCCCTGTACTCGTTAAATAGAATTTGTTCTCCGGGAATAATCAATATGCGTTGTCCGTTTTGATGGGCCTCGAGAAGCGTTTGGGTAATGCCACTTGCAATTGAATTTAAACCATTTAAAACAATTAAATCACTTTCTTGTAGCGCACTAGAATTTACTTGGCTTATACTCGTTTTTTGGATTTTATAACGTGGTTCAACCGAAAAAGCTTTTTGAACTGCTGGACTTGAATTTTCATCTTCAATGAGGTAAATTGAAGTTTGTTCTGGCACTTCATAGGAAAAATACCAAGTATCGTCAAAATGGATTTGTGCATCATTTATTTGGGCAGAACCCGTGACAAGTCCGCTATTCGTTTCTGTGTATGGAAAACTAATTGTTGTTTGTCCTTTAGTATTTAATTCAGCAAAAAGGGTCCTTTTTATTTTTCCTATTTCGATTTTTAATTCCATGTGCTTTTGGTTCAATTCACCAGCGTTTATTACGCGCACATTTAGTTGTTGCTCGGTTTGGAGTTGGTGGGTTGGTTTTGAGAACCAAACGCTATCTATGTAGGCATTTTGTGCATTTTGCGCTTTGAGTTGGTAGGCAAAAAAGGTTTGATTGGATTTTGGTTCTTGGTTTTCAATTAGACATTGATTTTGTTGGAAATCAGAAATCAGAAACTGTTTAATATTTCCTAATTTTTCATGTTGTATTTCGTGCTGCTTGATACATTGTTGTTGCCATTTAAGAATTTCGTTTAAGGTGCGTGGCAAGGCGTATAATTCGAGCTTGTCGAGATAATTTTTTGCAGCAGCCTTTGAAATGAAACGCTGTTCTTGGTTGTCTAAGAGGTTGCTGCAAATTAATACACGTGTATCTGGCTCAAGTTTGCTAATTATCCTTTTGGCGAGCTCTCTACCTTCAGAAAACAAGGTGCCTTCAGCACCAAAAGCACTCAATGAAAATGAATTATCTAAATAAATAATTACGGCGTTTTTTCCACTTTTTTGACCAACATTTTTTATTAGTTGTGGCTGAGCAAATGCAATGACAATGGCTAAAATGGCTAGAATCCTACACAATAAAAGGATAAAGTGTTTTAGTTTTCTTACGTTTTGTTGCTCTTTTTCTAAATATTGCAAAAAACGCAGCGAAGAAAAGTAGAAGTTCTTTCTCTTTCTAAAATGAAATAGATGAATTATAACAGGAATAAGCGACAAAAAAAGAAACCACAAGCGCTCCGGGTGTACAAATTCCATATAATTCTATTGCTAATCTTTTATTGCATCCAACTTGATTTTATATTCCTTAGCTTTTTCTATATTTCCAAGTTTCATATTGTTTCTGTATAGGATGTCTAGAATAATTTTGTCGTCTCCATTTTGAGCAGCGTACTTTTCAAGAGGTGTAAGTGCTTGCTTAAAAAGCTCCATTGCTTCGGCTTCTAATTTTGCTGCGTTGGGGTCTTTGTAATCTAATTCAATGGAGGCGTTGCGTTTTTCTACTGCCATGTTGTAATAATGTGCTCCTAATTGATATAATGCTTCATTGTAATCTGGGTCAATTTCCAAGGCTTTTTCGAGCGCTAAAATTGCTTTTTCATCTTCTTTTTTGCTCATGTAACTGGTTCCTAGTACATAGTATAGCTGTTTGTTCTTGGGATCTATTGCCAAAGCCTTGTTTATGCTCGTTTCAGTGGCTGCAACATCACCTTTTTGAAGATTGATGTTTACAATACTAATTAATACGTCAATATTTTGAGGTATGGCCTGAGAAACACCTTGCGCAAATGATAGTGCTTGATCAAATTCTTTAGCTTCGATATATTCCTCAACCGCATAATGCGCAGCCAATGAAGCATTTACTTCGGCATCATTAAAAACTTCACCTAAAAAAGATTTGATTTCATAGGCGGCTAAAAATGCATTTGCAGCGTCTTGGTATTTTTTACTATTGTAGGCAATAATACCCATGTTGTATACAAAATCAGCTTTTGAATTGATAAATTTCTCAGCATCTGATTTGTAACTTTCTTTAGGATCATTGCGAACTTTATCAAAAGATGAAACTACTTCATTTTTGTATGCTTCAAGCACAGATTCGTCTGTTGAGGTTTTGTTCTCAGCAGCCTCAAGGGTAGCAATTTCTATTAATGAAAAGTAAATTTGACCTCTGTAGAAATGCATCTTAAAGTCTTCGGCTGTTTCAGAATTAGCTGCAGCAAGATCGATGTAGTTTTTTGCCTCTGTTACAATTTTCTTATTTTCAACGAGTTCTCCTCTCGGATCGTATTTGCGCATTAAAAGAATTGCATCGGTAACATTTTTCTTTTGCCCAAATGCCGCGGTAGCCATTAGAATAGCTAATCCAGTAATTAAAATGTGCTTTTTCATCATCATCATTAAATCTTTATTCACTTTGATTTTCATTATTTTCAATTTCCGTGCCATTTTCTTCATTTTCTATATCTTCTGATTCATCATCCTCTGATCTAGGGACTCTCGCAATGGCCGCAATTTCAGCATTTCCTTTCAAATTGATAAGTTTTACCCCCTGAGCAGCACGCCCCATCGTGCGAATGCTATCTACATGCATGCGAATGGTAACGCCAGATTTAGTAATTATCATCAAATCGTCCTCATCGAAAACATTTTGAATTGAAAGCAATTTACCTGTTTTATCAGTTATGTTAAGTGTTTTTACACCTTTTCCACCTCTATTGGTAATTCGGTAAACGGGTTCTTTATCTTCTGGATCATTGAGGAAGGTTCTTTTTCCATAGCCTTTTTCCGAAACAACTAAAATAGTTGAAAATACGTCCTCTACGCAAATCATACCAATGACCACATCAGTTGGCGAAGTAAGACTCACTCCACGAACTCCAGAGGCATTTCGCCCCATAGGCCTAACGGTTGCCTCATTAAAGCGTATTGCACGACCTTCACTTGTTGCCAAGACAATTTCATTGCTTCCATTGGTTAACTTGGCCTCGAGCAATTCGTCGTTGTCTCGAATGCCGATTGCATTAATTCCATTGCTTCTCGGTCTAGAATAGGCCTCCAATGAAGTTTTTTTGATCACACCTAGTTTAGTACACATGACAATAAAGTTGTTTTCTACATATTCTTTATCGGTAAGATCTAGAACCTTTACGTAGGCTTTTACTTTGTCATCTTGAGGTATGTTGATGAGATTTTGAATAGCCCTGCCTTTAGATAACTTATTTCCTTCCGGAATTTCAAAAACGCGCATCCAAAAACATCTTCCTTTTTCAGTAAAAATCAAAAGGTAATTGTGATTGGTAGCAACAAAGAGATGCTCTAAAAAATCTTGATCTCTTGTAGCTGTTCCTTTTGATCCCATTCCACCTCGATTCTGCACCTTATATTCTGCCAAATTTGTGCGTTTGATGTATCCTGCATGTGAAATAGTTACAACGACTTCTTCATCTGCAATGAGGTCTTCCATGCGCATCTCACTAGCACTATATTCAATAGTTGAACGTCTTGGATCACCATATTTAGTGCGAACTTCGATTAATTCATCCTTTATAATTTGCATGCGACGATCCTCTTTGTCTAGAATATCTTTTAGATCTGCAATGAGTTTCATTAATTCATCAAATTCTGTACGTAACTTGTCTTGTTCTAGGCCAGTAAGCTGACGAAGACGCATATCGACAATAGCACGGGTTTGGATTTCACTTAAACCAAATCGTGTAGCCAAACGTTCTCTAGCCTCATCTGGACTTGCCGACGATTTTATAATTTCTATTACTTCATCGATATTATCCGAGGCAATAATTAATCCTTCGAGGATGTGAGCGCGTTCTTCTGCTTTTCTCAAATCAAAACGCGTTCGTCTTACTACAACTTCGTGGCGGAATTCAACAAATTCTGCGATAAGATCTCTGACGTTTAAAAGTCGTGGCCTTCCGTCAACTAAGCAAATGTTATTTACTGAAAATGAGGTTTGTAGTTGCGTGAATTTGTAGAGTTTATTGAGCACAACATTGGCAATGGCATCGCGCTTAATTTCGAAAACAATCCGCATTCCATTACGATCTGATTCATCCCTAAGGTCTGAAATCCCCTCAATTTTCTTATCGTTAACTAATTCGGCTATTTTTTTTATCATTTCTGCCTTATTCACCTGATAGGGAATTTCGGTTACAATGATTTGTTCGCGTCCATTATCTTCTTCTATTTCTGCCTTACCGCGAATTACCACGCGACCACGGCCTGTCAAAAACGCATCTCTAACACCTTCATAGCCATAAATTATTCCTCCAGTTGGAAAGTCAGGGGCTTTAATGTATTGAAGCAATTCCTCTGCGCTAATATCTCGATTGTCGATAAAGGCAATCGTTCCGTCCACAACTTCTGTCAGGTTATGAGGAGCCATATTTGTGGCCATACCAACGGCAATTCCAGCAGCACCATTTACCAACAAATTTGGAATTTTGGTAGGCAATACTGTAGGCTCTTCAAGAGAGTCGTCGAAATTGGGTCTAAAATCGACTGTTTCTTTCTCCAAGTCGTCGAGCATTTCTTCTGCTATTTTGCGAAGGCGTGCCTCGGTATAACGCATTGCCGCTGGACTATCGCCATCAACAGATCCAAAATTTCCTTGCCCGTCTACAAGCGGGTAACGCAATGACCATGGTTGGGCCATTCTAACCATTGTGTCATATACAGAGCTGTCACCATGGGGGTGGTATTTACCTAAAACTTCACCTACAATTCTTGCCGACTTTTTGTAGGGTCGGTTAGAAAAAACACCGAGGTCTTGCATGCCATAAAGCACCCTGCGGTGTACGGGTTTGAAACCATCTCTGACATCTGGGAGGGCACGTGATACAATGACAGACATCGAATAATCGATGTATGCTGACTTCATTTCATCTTCAATGTTTATTTGAATGATTTTTTCTCCTTCAGCCATATTATTAAGTTAGTCTTTTTGTTATTTTATTTAGCGTATCAAAATTAATGAAATGCCCTTTTCTAGGCGGTTAATAACTTTATTTTTACTAACAAAATTAGACTATAAATTGTGAATAAAACTGTGATTTGTGCCAATTTAAAAAGTTATATTTGTGTCAATATAATTCAAAGAAATGGAAGCTAAATTCTCACCTAGAGTCAAAGACATGATAAGTTACAGTCGAGATGAAGCTGTGCGATTGTCAAACGAGTATGTTGGTGCTGAACATTTACTTCTAGGTTTAATCCGTTTAAATGAAGGAACGGCGGTGAGCATTTTACTCGAATTCCATCTGGATATGCAACAACTAAAGGAGGAACTCGAAAAATTACTTTCAAAATCGGCTGTTCGCGAATTGGTGAATATGAATTTACCGCTACTCAAACAAGCGGAAAACATTATCAAACAATCCTATTTAGAGGCCAAAGAATTCAAGCAAAATATTATCGGAACGGAGCACTTACTACTCACAATTTTGCGCTATGAAGATTGCGTGGCATGTCAGATTCTAAACAAATATGGTATTATGTATGAAAATGCGCGCGACGAATACGAACTTATGCTTCAAGAAAAACAACAACCAAGATCAGAATTTCCTAGTTCAGACCAAGAAGCGGGAGAGGAAAATCTTGGACAATCTTCGAAAAAAAGTGCTGATCCAAAATCGAAAACACCGGTGCTCGATAACTTTGGCCGAGACCTCACGAAAATGGCTGAACTCGGCAGGTTAGATCCAATAGTAGGACGTGAAAAAGAAATCGAACGGGTTAGTCAAATATTGTCTAGACGAAAAAAAAACAATCCCATCCTAATAGGAGAACCTGGAGTTGGAAAATCTGCAATTGCAGAAGGGCTCGCATTGCGCATCGTTCAACGCAAGGTTTCACGTATTTTGTTTAATAAGCGTATCGTTTCGCTTGATTTAGCTTCTCTAGTAGCTGGTACTAAATACCGGGGTCAGTTTGAAGAACGCATGAAGGCCGTTATGCAGGAAATCGAAAAAAATCCAGATGTGATTCTTTTCATCGATGAAATACATACGATTATTGGAGCTGGAGGTGCAAGCGGATCGCTAGATGCTTCAAATATGTTCAAACCTGCCTTGGCTAGGGGCGAAATGCAGGCAATTGGCGCAACTACCCTTGATGAATATCGACAACACATAGAAAAAGATGGAGCACTTGAACGCCGTTTTCAGAAAGTAATTATTGAGCCAACTAGTATTGATGAGACCATTCAAATCCTTAATAATATTAAGGAAAGGTACGAAGATCATCACAGTGTCCGATATACTGATGAAGCAATATCGGCTTGTGTAAGGCTTACCGAACGCTACATTACAGATCGACATTTACCAGATAAGGCGATTGATGCCTTAGATGAAGTGGGCTCTAGGGTACATATTACGAATTTACATGTGCCCAAAGAAATAACCGATGTTGAATCACAAATTGAAGCTTTAAAGGAACAGAAAGCAGCAGTGATTCGCACTCAAGATTATGAGAGTGCAGCAAAATTTAGAGATCAAGAGCGAACCCTTCAAGAAGAACTAGAAACGGCCAAACGCAAATGGGAAGAAGAAGCCAAGAATAATAAAGTGACTGTTACTGAAGAGAACGTAGCCGAGGTTGTCTCAATGATGAGTGGAGTACCAGTTACCAAAATTTCAGAATCCGAGTTAGGAAAATTGGTAAAAATGGCAGAAACAATCAAAGGTAAAGTAATTGGTCAAGATGAAGCGGTGGCAAAGGTAGTTCGAGCCATTCAACGCAATAGGGCTGGGCTTAAAGATCCCAATAAGCCAATAGGATCATTTTTCTTTTTAGGCCCAACGGGTGTTGGTAAAACTCAGTTGGCAAAAATTCTTGCTAAAAATTTATTTGATGCCGACGACGCGCTCATTCGAGTTGATATGTCGGAGTACATGGAAAAATTTTCAATATCCAGACTTGTGGGAGCACCTCCTGGCTATGTTGGCTATGAAGAGGGTGGGCAGTTAACAGAGAAGGTCCGGCGCAAACCATATGCTATCGTATTACTTGACGAAATTGAAAAAGCACATCCCGATGTATTTAATCTATTATTGCAAGTACTAGATGATGGGCATATGACCGATGGTTTAGGTCGCAAAATCGATTTCAAGAATACCATACTAATCATGACCTCAAATATTGGTGCTAGGCAACTTGCAGATTTTGGAAGTGGCGTAGGTTTTGGAACTAAAGCCCAACAGGAGGCCCAAGAGCAAAATGCATTATCAGTTATTCAAAATGCATTGAGAAAAGCATTTTCTCCAGAATTTTTAAATCGCGTTGACGACATGATTATGTTCAAATCACTGCACCGTGAGGATATTCATTTAATCATAGATATAGAACTCGAGAAATTATTGCAGCGAATCGGAAACCTCGGTTATGAGGTTAACTGCACTGATGTGGCAAAAGATTTTATTGCAGATAAAGGGTACGATGAAAAATTTGGTGCGCGTCCGTTAAAAAGAGCCATTCAGAAATATATTGAAGACCCATTGGCTGAGGAAATAATTAACACCAAATTACAACCGGGTGATTCTATATTGCTCGATTATGAAACTGGACAAGAAGAGCTCAAAGTGATAATCGAGAAGAAAAAACAAAGTAAGAAAAAGGCAGATCCTAAAGCCGAATAGATTTTATTTTTTAAAAACGACTTCTTCATAGGGTACGCGGATTCTTTCTCCCCATATTCCAGGTTCAGTACCTCTACCTACAGCTATAACCATATTTATCTCTGCCCGATATGGTAATTTAAGATAGCGCTTAAGCCTTTTCGAATCAAATCCTTCTAAAGGGCAAGAATGAAAGCCTTCTGAGGCAATGGATAGCATAAATGTCTGAGCAGCCAATGCGCAGGATTTATGAGTCACAATTCTCACAGCTGATGCACCCCCAGTTCTATAAAATGGTTTGAATAAACCGCCAAAAAAACTAATGCTCAATCTTAGCGCTGCCATAATCCTTAAAGGGTCGGCCATGTATAATAATGGCATCACTTTACCATAATATTGTTGCATCATTTTTTGTGCCTTTGTTGGCTCATTGACGATTTCTTTTTGCACTTGTTCCAAGTGCCAATTTTTTCGTTCTTTCCATTTGTCAGGGCGTGCCACAAAGACAATCAATTCTTGGGCAGTTCTAGCCGCAGATTGCCCCAAGCAAAGTGCCGCAACTTTTTGTTTTTCTGCACTAGATGACACCCAATGGAAACTCCACAATTGCATGTTGCTCGAGTTAGGGGAGAGAATCGCACGCTGTAAGCTGCGCTCTATGACCTCAGATGGGATCGCCACATTAGGGTCGAATTTGCGGTTGCTGCGTCTAAAATTGACAATTTCATGAAATTCTTTTTGAAGGTTCATTTTAGTCTTGTTTAATTGCAGTGACTTTAAAACCCTGTTGGCGCAATAATGCAACCACACCTTGTGGCCCGGCTAAATGCCCGGCACCAACTGCAAAAAAGGTGCTTTCTTTTTGCATTTGATCGGCCATGATTCCTATCCAAGATTTATTGCGATTGTATAAGAGGATCTCATTAAATTCCGGATATTCGGACGACTCTTCGTTCATCAAACTATCAAGTTTTTGAATATCTTCATTGAGATAAGCGTTTAGTAGTGTATCAAAATTCGAAAGATTATTTTGGAGGTCTGTTTTTAACATTTCAATTTGTATTGACATTGGCAATTGGTCAAATAGACTCAATTGATATTCAACAGTTTCTAAACCCATTATATGCTTATGTTTTTTTTTGGCCATCTTATTAAATTCCATTTCGTATGATGCCATTTGAGTCATGCTTTCTTGAAATAAAATACTCGAAAAAAACATCGGTTTGAGTTTGCTACTTCTTTCAAATTTACTTTCACTCCATTTCAAAGTGTCGAGACAATATATCTTCAGTTTGAGGTAATCTTGCGCTTCCATGAAATCTTTTAAAGTTTTTGATTCGGGAAGTAAAACTTGTTGGGCAAGGGAAATTTTTTCAGTCGCACTCATGTTGAGGTCTAGCTCCATTGCAAGCGCTTGGCAAGATTCAAATGCCCGTTTTAAACTATTACTCAAACGAAATTGCTCCTTGGGCAGCATATGAATTGTTCCGTAAAGATAGGAAGGCTTCGAAAGCCCATTTCCGCTTATTTGATAAAGTAATTGGGCCTTGAGTATTGATCCAAGAAATAAAAATAAAAGGAGAATTTTTTTCATTTGGCAAAATTACACAATCTTTAACGAAACAACACAAATCTGCTTTTTTGACACATTGTGTCAGTTTAATACTGCCAGCTTGTCTCAAAATGAGTATTGGTCTGTTATTTGCCTTGCTGATTTAAATAAAATTTCGAAATACGATGTCAGAAGAAAACGCATTACCTCAAGATCAGCCTCAAGATGGCCATGAAAATAATGATAATCAAAATACCCAAGATGATTCTCAAATCAATGTAGGCCCTAATCAAGAGGAAGAAGCAGATGAATACAAGGATAAATTTGTTCGTCTTTATGCCGAATTTGACAATTATCGTCGAAGAACAAATCAAGAGAAATTAGATCTAATCGCTTCTGCAAATGGATCTTTGCTTAAAGACCTTCTTGCCATTCTCGATGATTTTGATCGTGCAATTGCAAATAATGAGCAAGTTGAGGATGCTTTAGCCTTAAAGGAAGGTTTTGTTTTGATTCAATCAAAATTCAAGCAAATTTTACTCTCTAAAGGACTTAAAGAGATGCACTCCAAAGGGGAGGTTTTTGATGCAGATTTACATGAAGCGATTGCCAATATTCCCGCGCCAGAAAAAAAATTAAAAGGTAAAGTCATCGAAGATGTAGAAAAGGGTTACTTCCTTAATGAAAAAGTCTTGCGATTTGCAAAAGTTGTGGTCGGTCAATAAACATAATTATGAGTAACAAACGCGATTATTACGAAGTACTTGGCATCTCTAAATCAGCAGATGAGTCGGAAATAAAAAAGGCTTACAGAAAACTTGCCATCAAGTATCATCCTGATAAAAATCCAAATGATAGCAAGGCAGAAGAGAAATTTAAAGAGGCTGCAGAGGCATACGAAGTTTTAAGTAATGCAGAAAAAAGGGCTCAATATGATCGATTCGGTCATGCAGGAATGAGTGGGGCAGGTGGTTTTGGTGGCGGAATGAACATGGATGACATCTTCTCGCAATTTGGTGATATTTTCGGCGGTGCATTCGGTGGTAGTTTTGGTGGTAGTAGTTCTTCTAGGGTTGTTAAAGGGACAAATCTTCGCGTTAAAATGAAGCTCACATTGGAAGAAATTGCTTCTGGTGTAAAGAAAAAAATTAAAGTAAATAAGCTTGTTCAAGCTGATGGGGTAACTTATAAAAGTTGTTCTACTTGCAATGGTACGGGACGAATATCTCGTGTGGCCCAGACTTTTTTGGGTGCAATGCAAACACAATCTGCTTGTCATGTATGCCAAGGCGCAGGTAAAAGTATCGACACAAAACCCGCTGATTCAGATGCTCAGGGTCTGAAACGAAAAGAAGAAATCATTGAAATTGAAATTCCAGCAGGTGTTGAAGATGCAATGCAGTTAAGTGTCCGTGGTAAAGGTAATGCTGGGCCTTTTAATGGTGCGTCTGGTGATTTGATTGTTGTTATTGAAGAAATTCCTCATGAAGAGTTGCGTAGGGAGGGTGAAAATCTACACTTTGATGCATTTTTGAATTTTAGCGATGCGGTTCTTGGTGCTTCAGTTGAAGTGCCAACAGTAGGTGGTAAGGTAAAAATAAAAGTTGATGCTGGTACGCAAAGTGGTAAAGTATTGAGATTGCGAGGCAAAGGTTTGCCATCTGTTCAGCGCTATGGCACCGGAGACTTATTTGTGCATTTACACGTTTATACACCTATGGAAGTAAGCAAAGAAGAAAAAGAAATCTTGGAAAAACTTCGCCACTCAGAAAATTTCGATCCATCAAAAGCACAAAAAGATAAATCTTTTTTTAGTCGTATGCGCGATTACTTTAGCTAATGAAATTTTTAAATTTAGTTTATACAGGTAGAAATACTTTGGCGCTTTATTTAGGCGGGCTTGCCACAATAATTGTCGCGTATATTTTAGGTAGTTTACCATTTGTTTTTGATTTAAGTCTCAATTTTCCAACCTTAGTTTTTGATCCCAATTCACCTAGTTTTATTGCTACGTATGGTTCAACACGTTTTTTAGTTGCCATGCTACTGCCTTTTATCGTGGTATTCTTTAGTCTTCTTTTGTATTTGCGTTGGGCGCATAAGCGATCATTAAATTCTTTGATAACGAGCAGCCAAGCTATTCGTTGGAAACGTTTTTTTGGTTTTGCTTTCTTCTTGCTTTTCTTTTTTTCTGCCATAAGTGCTATTGAGCTTTGGTTTAATGACGATTTGAATTTTATATCTTGGAATTTCAATCCAAGTCAATTTTGGCCACTATTTCTAGTAACCTTATTTATGTTACCAATTCAAGCTGCTACTGAAGAATTGATATTTAGGGTTTATCTATTTCAGGGCTTGTATTTGCGCTTGAAAAAAGTTTGGATCAGTATTTTTTTAAGCTCATTTATGTTTGCTGTAATGCATTTTTCGAACCCAGAAATTTCTCAATTGGGCCCCGGATTACTTCTTTATTATTTTATGGCCGGTTGCTTTTTAGCTTTGATAAGTATTAAAAGTGAAGGATTGGAGCTAGCATTGGCTTTTCACACGGTAAATAACCTATTTGGTGCACTCATCATATCAAGTAATTGGCAAGTCTTTCATACCCAAGCCCTCTTTATTGATTCAAGACCACCGGGGTCCTTGATGATTCAATTGGCCACGGGCTTATTTACTTTTTGCGCGCTTTATTTTCTTCTGGCTTTAAAATATAAGTGGAAAGCATTCAAATTGCTTGATTAGTCTGTATTTTTCTTAGCTTTAAACCATGATTCAATTCGCGGAGGTGAGCAAGTCGTATCAACAAAAATTGGTACTCGATGCGGTGTGTATGGAAATACCTCGTGGTGAAATTTTTGGACTGCTCGGTCCCAATGGCGCCGGAAAAACGACACTGATACGAATTCTCAACCAAATTCTTGTCGCGGACGCAGGTCATATTTTTCTCGACAATGAGCCAATTAATCGTTTGCATTTAAAGCAAATTGGCTATCTGCCCGAAGAACGCGGGCTCTATAAATCCATGAACGTCGGGGCACATCTTTTATTTTTAGCACAATTACGTGGTCTGAGTAGGTCGGAGGCCCTTTCTAATGTTACGCGTTGGCTAAAGCATTTTGAAATTTACGATTGGAAAAATAAACCGATAGCGACCCTGTCAAAAGGAATGGCGCAAAAGGTGCAATTTATAGCCTCTTTAGTACACGAACCCAAATTGCTTATTTTGGACGAGCCACTTTCTGGCTTTGATCCGCTTAATGTCGATCTGATATTAAATGAAATTAAAGCGCTCAAGCAAAAAGGAACTACAATCATTCTTTCTACACACAACATGAAAAGTGTAGATGAGGTTTGTGATCGTGTTGCATTATTGAACAAGGGTAAAATTTTGGTGCAAGATTCAGTACAACATTTAAGACGCAATCATTCAAAAGGTTTAATCTTTGTTCGTTTTAAAGGAAATATGGTGGGCTTCGCCAATGCGCTTTGGACAGATTTCACTTTGCTCGATCAAAAGGAAGTTGAAGAAGGGGTGTTCGAATGTACCCTTCAAATTAGAGGTTCACATACTTTAAATGATTTAATGCGGAGTCTTCAGGACCATGTTTCAATTCAGCATCTTTCTGAAATTCTTCCATCTATGCAAGAAGTATTTGTGGATATGATAACACAAAAAGTCTCTGAAAATGAATAAGTTATTGATACTAGTTAAAAGAGAAATAGTTGAAAGACTTAGTCAAAAAGGCTTTTGGTACATGCTCGTTTTGGGCCCGCTTATAGTCCTTATTGGGCTTTTTGCAATTTTAAAAGCGGCTGATCAAGGTAAGCAAGATATTAAAGTACTTATTGCTGACCCTGGTCAAATTATGGCACATCGTTTAATGGCGCAAGAAGAAAAAAATGTCCATTATTATTTTATAGATGATTATTTAGAACTTCCTGAATTTCAAAATGCCAAGGCTTATCGAGAATTTGATGTGTTACTGGAATTAAATGAAAAGGTGCTCAATAATAAGAAATGCTTTGTTTTTTATAGAGATCAATTGGGCCTTGACGCGCGTATCCAAATTAAATTTCAGGTAGAAAGACGCTTAGAAGAACTCATTGCGGCAAAATATTCGAACCTAACAGAACAATCGTTTAGAGAAATCAAGCAAGGTATTATTTTTGATTTTAGAGATTTAAAAGACCCTAAAAATGAATCCAAGGAGGCAAATGCTTGGGTAGGATTTATAATGGGTGCTTTTGTATTATTTTTCGTTGGCCTTTATGGCATGACTATTTTCAGGGCAACCTTACGCGAAAAAAGTTCACGTATTGTAGAGGTTCTTATGGCCAGTGTCCGACCCCAACAACTCATGTTGAGTAAAATAATCGGGATTGGTTTGGTAGCTGTATTGCAAATGTTTGGATGGATTGTTATTCTTGGTTTGGGTTTTGAAATTCTTCAGCAAACAGTTTTTGTAGATATTTTTGATCCTAGTAATTGGGATGCAAGCGGCCCTCAAAGACTCAATCCGTTATCAGAATTGGTTTTTGAGCAACTCAATTTTTCTTTCTTAATCGTGCATTTTCTGCTCTTTTTTATAGCAAGTTTTTTATTTTTTGGTGCTTTATTCTCGGTGCTTGGCGCGAGAAGTAATGCAGATTCAGATGGACAACAATTTCTTTTACCGCTACTTTTTTTAATAGGATTCGGCATATTTTCTGGAATTTATGCCATTTATTTTCCTGAATCCTCGCTCACTGGATTTTTATCCTACTTACCCTTTAGTTCTCCGGTAATTGCACTCATAGAATTATCAAAAGGTGTCACATTTTCAGCGTACATCGAATTACTTTTAAGTTTACTCATACTCATTGCATGTGCATTTGTGCTTTTAAGGTTGGCCGCGAACTGGTATCGTAAATCAATCTTAAGATTTTGATATGCGCCGCGCTGTTATTGATTTAGGTACTAATACCTTTAACTTGCTAATTGGAGATACAAGCACAAGAGAAATACTTTTCAAAATAAAAGATGGCGTTTCTTTGGGGATGGGAGGTATTAATAACGGAATACTTAGCCAAGATGCAATAGAGCGAGCCTTTAAAACGCTGAAAACATTTGAAAAATATTGTCAAGATTGGAATGTTCAAGAAATCCGATCAATAGGTACATCTGCATTACGTGATGCATCCAATTCAGATATTTTGTTAAATAGGGTACAAAAATCCTTGGGAATTGAAATTGAGATTATCTCTGGCTTACAAGAGGCAAATTTAATTTATGAAGGAGTAAGGTTAACGCATCATTTTAACCATCCGGCAATGATTATGGACATAGGTGGTGGTTCAACAGAATTCATTGCTGCAGATAAATCTGGACCTTATATTGCTCAATCTTTTGATGTGGGTGTTTCTCGATTGTTTCAATTGTTCGAATTTGAAGACCCTCTATCAAATTTAGATATTTCAAAGATTGAGGATTATTTGTCATCTAAATGCAGTATTTTCTTCAAACAAAAACTACCTCGCGTATTAATAGGTGCTTCGGGTAGTTTCGAAACCTTTTATGAGGTATTAAATGAAAAACATTTTCTAAGTGCTGAGAGAGCAATAAGTGTGCCTATCATTGAATTTCGGCAAATGTTGGATAAAATTATTATCTCGACTCAAAAGGAGCGGGATCTAAATCCATTTATCATAAATATTCGCAAAAAAATGGCGCCCTTGGCTGCAATAAAAACACGATGGGTACTCAATCAAACCCAAATTGAACAAATTTTCATCTCACCATATTCACTTAAAGAAGGCGTCTTATATTCATGAAAACAACCACCATAATAGCACTTGTTTATTGTTTAAGTATAATTAATCTTAAAGCGCAAGGCAAGATTGATGTGATGCACTATGCCCTTAACATGTCATTTGATTTCAAACAACAAAAATTATACTTAGAGGAGATGATAACACTTGAGTGTCTTGAGAATACCGATCTCATTGCACTCGATTTGATTGCTAAAGGTAAGGACGGTTACGGTATGCAGGTAAATTCAGTCAGGTATTTGAAAAATCCTATAGCTTGGCATCAAGATTCATGTCTCTTATTCATTGATATTTCTAAAATTAATGCGTCCAAAACAATGACTTTTTTAATCCAAATGGAGGGAAAACCAAAAGACGGGCTCATCATTGGAAATAATAAATTCAATGACCCTACCATTTTTGCAGATAATTGGCCCGATCGCGCAAAAAATTGGTATGCATGCCACGATCATCCTTCAGATAAAGCCATGTATTCTTTTGATGTTTTTGTTCCGAAGGATTTTGAGGTAGTTGCCAACGGCCGTCGGGCCTACGATACACCAAGCCCAAGCGGCAAAGGCAATTGGTGGGCCTATGAAATTTTTGAACCAATTGCTACTAAGGTTGCTGTAGTTGGAATTGCCGATTTCGTGATGAAAGAAATTGCCAAGGTTGATGAAATTTCAATCAGTGCCGCAGTTTATCCAAAAGATACGCTTAAAGCATTCGCCTCATTTAATTGTGCACCAGACATATTAAAATACTACTGCCAAAAAATTGGACCATACCCATATTTAGATTTAATGAATGTTCAATCCACAACTCGTTATGGGGGCATGGAAAATGCAGCTTGTATTTTTTATGATGAACAGGCTCTAAATAATGATAGGCGCAGCACACATTTAGTAGCCCACGAAATTGCCCATCAATGGTTTGGAAATTGTGTTACAGAATCTGATTGGCCCCATTTATGGTTGAGTGAAGGATTTGCTACTTACATGACTAATCTGTATATAGAACAAACTGAGGGAGATTTGCCTTTTAAAACACAATTGGCTCAAGACAGAAACAGAGTGCTGCGGTTTTACAAGCAGTTTAAAAAACCCCTCGTGGATACCATAACCACAGACCTCAATGCACTTCTCAATCCAAACGCTTACCAAAAAGGATCTTGGATATTGCATATGACGCGACTACAAATGGGCGAGGAGCCATTTTTTAATGGCTTGCAAGCATATTTCAATACCTATCAACATGGCAATGCCAATACAGAAGATTTTTGTAAAGTAATGTTAGCCCAAGTTGAAGAAGATTTTAAAATTGACCTTCGGCATTTCTTTGATCAATGGCTGTATCAATCTGGGCATCCAATCATAGCGGCGAGTTTGCGTGAAAATGAAGGCAAAATATTTTTGGATATAGAGCAAGTGCAGGAGTCTTTTTTTGCCTTCCCGTTATTTGTTTCGATTTATCAAAATGGTCAACTCATCGTTCAAAAAAATCTTATTATTAATGATCGTAATGGTTGTTATTTGTTGCCGGAATTGAATTCAATAGAAAATTGCACCTACGTTTTGGATCCTGATGTCAGTCTGCTATTTGAGGAGTATCATTGATATCCTTAGTGCTATTGGCTACCATTGATTTAATTACCATCACTTCATCTTCGTTTAAATAGCGCCATTGGCCAACTGGCACATCAAGCTTTATGTTCATGATACGGATGCGCTTGAGTTTGCTGACGCGGTAATCTAAGAATTCACACATGCGGCGAATTTGTCGATTGAGCCCTTGTGTCAGGATGATGCTGAAGGTATGGCTTCCCATTTGTTTAACGACACATTTTCTGGTGCGTGTACCCAGTATTGGGATCCCGTTGCTCATTTTT
>JAURMI010000012.1 GCA_030830785.1 Crocinitomicaceae bacterium | reverse complement strand
TTCTCTCAAATTGTGAATACCCCAATACTTTCCATTAATATAAACAACCACCTGCCGAGAAGCTTTTGTGTTTACACCAACATCATCTGCCACTTGCGATATAGACATATCCTTTATCCTGGTCTTGTCTTGATCATTGCCAGAAGTCCTTAAAACGACATGCTGAAATTCTCTCTGTTCAAGATTTTGAAACAATTTCACATTTATTTTGCCCTCGCCGTGTAATTTTTTCCGTGCCGATAATTGCAAGGACTTTTCTTTCCAACCGAGCGTCATGCCGCCGTATGTCTTAATATCTAGTTCCAATTCATCCTTTAACTCGCCATTAAAAAAGAATTGTGCATAGCCTGTAATTGGTTTTTTGGCCCAGGCCTTACCAATTGTGAGCGGCGCGCCACCATTCGGATTTTTCTCCATACGCCCTTCATAAATACCTTTTGGCGGGAAAAACTCATCTGATTCCACCACTAATGCAACAATGGGTATGTCGTGTTTTACATTTACAATATAATTACCAACGAAATTCCTTCGAATTCCCTTTGCATCATCAAAGCTTATTTTTAATACAGACGGACTGTTAATTTTAATAGATTTCGTAAAACGAACATTGCGATTATCAGTAATCAATTCCATGGAAAGATTAGATTTTCCGGAAGCATTTATCTTTAACTCGAAAGGTTTTGCATAAATCCCAGGCTTATGGCTTAACTTTATACCTGATAATTCTTTTGTACTATTGAAATAATAAAGTGTTTTAGCTTTTTGAGGATTGTCCTTCACAAATGAAAGACAACAGAGCAAAAGCGCTAAGAGAAAAATTTTGTTTGGTAACATTTTACAGGAATTTTCTTATCGAATAATTACAATAAATTTATGCTTATTGTAAGTTCAATAATCTGAAAACAAAACTACTTATCCACCAAACAATGTGAAAGGATCTCCAAAATTCGGCAACTCATATATGTAACGTTTTACATTTGTATCGTTTCTCTAAAAACTTAAAAAATGATAAAAATATTTTTTGTTTTCGCACCGTGCATGTTCCTTCTCTCGTGCAACTGCAAAACAAATCCAGAAACAAAAAATCAAATTACGCGTGTCAAAGAAAAAAAAGAATTCCCTGTTAAAATTTTTAATGAAGATGGGAAAACCGTTCTAACCCGTTTTGAACTACCAAAAGGATATGTGCGCGAAAAAACCCAAACTAACTCTTTTGCCTATTATTTACAACATCTTCCCCTCAAACCACACGGTGCTTTTGTTCATCATTACGACGGCAACATAAAGGCAAATGTAGATGCCTATTGTGCAGTGGTAGACTTGCCCATAAATGGCAATGCCAATCACCACTGTGCTGATGCAGTTATGCGCTTGAGGGCAGAATATCTGTTTAACCAAAAAAGGTTCAATGAAATTGAATTTTGGTATGGCAATAATGGCAGGCTCAACTATCAGCAATTCTTAGCCGGCAAGCAGCCCACCGCTAAAAATCTATGGACCTACTTGGAAAAAGTTTTCGCCTACGCCGGAACACTTTCTCTTGAACAACAACTTAAAAAAAAGGATCTAAATCTTATAGAAATAGGCGATGTGTTCATTAAAGGAGGGTCGCCAGGCCATGTAGTAATCGTAGTGGATAAGTGCGTCAATGAGGTAGGAAAAATAAAATTTATTCTGGCGCAAAGCTACATGCCTGCTCAAGACATTCAGATTATAGTCGGAGATGATGGAAAAAGCCCCTGGTATGACTTGGAATTTGGAAATTTGCTGAGAACAGCCGAATACGACTTTACTTCAGAGCAGCTGAAGTGTTTTTGAGAAAATCTTTTTTCAAATCAAGGTCTAAAAAAATCACATTAAAATAAATAAACCTTAGTAATCCTCTTGCATCATCTCTTGGAATATTTCCTCACCACATTCTATAGCTAATTTTTCACATCCTTTTTCATCTGAATCGGCGGCTAGAAAATTATCATAACTATTCTCTATTTTTTCTAAATAACAATCAATGTAAGCTTGTTTTTTGTCACCGAGTAAATCTAGGTCTTTCTCAACCTTTTTTATTTCACTATTGGCTTTTTCTTTGTCCTTTTCAGTCCAAGCCCCTTTCTTACTTTTTTCGCCACATGCAAATAGCAACATGGCAGCCGAGAATACAATTAAAAATTTTTTCATATCAATAGTTTTAGTCTTTTAAATTATAAAATAAATCAATGACTGTTATAATAATTAATTTGAACTGCTCAGCAACTCCTCGTTTACGACCCTTTCTTAAGTGGAATAAAATCAAATTGTACCTTTTGCAAAAATGAATACCCATATTTAATTAGCCCTTAGTAAATTGTAAGACCTATCTGCACTATTTGATTTGCAGTCATATTTTTCCAAAACTATCTTAGTGTAAGATTCATCAAAAGAATAATTGCAGTTACTTGTCTGAAATTCATACCAACCTCCAGGGCCAGAATAATCATCATCCACCCCATTCGTGTTGACCTTATGCCAATATCCACTTCCATATACCTTATTACCAGTCTTATTATTGGTTAAAACGATATTATTTATATCCCAACCACCATTCTGAATTTTAAATGATATTGTTAATTCAGCATTTTTATACACATAGTAACCATCCGACATTTGGCAAAATGAATAATTGATAAAAAAGAAAAAGGCAAGCGTAAAAAATATATTTTTCATAATGATAGTTTTAGACTTTAAAAATAATATCAATTTCGAATCCAAATAATTGGTTTGGACTGCTCAGCTACTCGGATAATATACGACCCTTGGTTCAGAGCAGTAAAATCCAATTGTAACTTTTGCAATTGTGAATTTCCACTAATAATTAGCCTTCCCTGTAAATCAAAAACCTGATAATGCCCAATGGGCTTATCATCGGATGCTATTGTAAGTAGGCCATCACTTGGATTTGGAAAAATTTTAATATCGTTTTTAAAAATATCACCTAGGCCCGCATCGCTAACCTGTAAACAAGCACTTGTATCAGTACAAATGCCATTAGAAAGTATGACAGCATAAAGACCAGACAATGTGGCGGTAAAACTTTGGTCTGTAGCGTTTATAATGGGCATATTAGATGCGCAATCTATCCATTGATAAGTGGTATTAACTCCAGACTGGGATGCGATGAGCGTCATGTCCGAAGCCGAAATATCAACAGATAAAGAATCGATGGTTAAGTTCAGCACCGGGGTTACACAATTGGAAATGGTGCCAAAATATATACCGGATTGGTTATAGGTCTGGCCATTCCAATCATAGGATTCACAAGAAGAAACGGCAGTTGTATCAAAGGTGCTTTGTGAGATAGTTAAATTAAGAATAGGTGTCTGACAATTTACCATCGTACCTGTGTAGATTCCCGAAGTATTATAAAGTTGATTTTCCCATAGATATGAATCACAAGCACTTACAACTATAGTATCAGTAGTTGGTATGGTGATATTTAAATCTAATACTTGTGTAACACAATTGGCATTTGGCCCAGTGTAAATTCCAGAATCAGTATAGGTCTGGCCATTCCAAGTAAAGGAGCCACAAGCGCTAATGAAGGTAGTATCATAGGTTGAAGGTGTAATTGTCAAATTGAGTGTGATAATCGAATCTCCTCCATTGACACCCTGAAGTGTGATACTTGGTGAATTGGTACTTTGCAGATAGGTTTGGTTGTCTATCCAAACAAAAGAATCACAAGCTGCAAAAGTTTGAGTAACATAAGTGGCTGTTGTAAGTGCCTGGCTTTGGGCATATATTTTTGGTAGACCCGAAGTTTTTTCTTCTACAAAACTTGCCACTACACTGTTAGAAGAATTTTTACTAAAGTGAATGCGCGATTTACTTGCCGAATAGGTAGCCATCGGCATAAACTCACTTGGCCAAACAAAATCTCCATTGGCATTTAAAAAACAAGCATTTAATGTGGTTGGGGTTGCTCCATTGTCAAATCCATCCTTCATTAAAAAAACGGGTTGGTCATTTGATAGCATTAAATCACCTGCCACAACGCGAGAAGTGCCAATATAATAGATGGCTTTGGCGGTATCTGAGAATTGTCTTGCACCAGAGAGTTTGTCAAATTTTTGAATATATACTCCAAAATCGCCTTGAGAAGGGCTCGCATAGTTACAAATAGACCACACATAATTCGATCCACTTTCAAATGCTATTTTGGTATCCATCTCATTTCGTATTGTTGTAACATCAAAATCAGCGCCATTTATACCCCAAGGCAAGGTTCCATCCGGGTTTATGCGCTGCAAATAAGAATCAAAATGGGTACCAGTTGCCGCTTTATAACCATAGTATACAATATCTTGGTCTTGAGCACTGCTGTAAAGGTAATTCCAAGTTGTTGTTTTATTTGAAAGCTGAATCGGATTTGACCATAAAGGCGCACCACTACTAGAATATTTTTGCGCCCATAGTGTCGAGCTAATCCCAAAAGAGAAGGTATGAAAGACCAAAACAAAATCTTGATTTGCCAATTCGAAGATATCTGAAGGCGACTTATTATTTGTCGAGCCATTCGTGACCTGAAGGGCAGTGGGCCAAAGTGGCAGACCAGTTGCAGAAAATTTTTGATAGAGTATTTGATTACTGGAATTCCATGCAATCAGTGCAGCGCCCGAAGCCAAAGGCTTTATTGTAATCATGTAGCCACCGCCGAGATTAATTCCGTTGGTGCCCCATTGATGTACTCCATTGATATTTAATTTAAAAGCATAGGCGGTTCCCGTATTTGTACCTGTTGCGCCGATGTAAATATTCTCGCTGGCATCGGTAGTAATTTTCATTATGGCGGTGGATGTACTCATGTTCATATTATCACTCACCAAACCGCCATCTGGGCCTAACAACTGTTGGCCATTGACATCTAAAACTTGCATGCGCAGTTCATAGTTAACGGGAGGGCCAACAGATTTCCAAAACACAACTGCCGTCTTGCCGGAGGTAGTGCCCAAAGATTTCATATCAGAAGAACTCGAGCTAGCTACTAAGGTATTGACTGTCGTTTGTGGGGTCCATTGTCCAAATAACAAATTTCCCACAAGAATCATGCTCAGAAAAAAAAATGTTTTCATGAGATTTCAAAGTTAAATCAACTTGAAATTAAACTTTATTTCAATCAAATGTGTGTTTTTTTTGATTCTTTTAGTTAAACAAAGGTTTATTAAATCCTTGGCCATGTAAGCAATAAATCACAACCTTGTGCCTAGGGAGATGTATGGAAAAGTCATTCTGATCTATACTACATTCAGATTCAATCTACCACTTATAGAATGACAATAAATGACCTACCAATAAATTTTCTATTCCAAATGAAAATAAGGTTCCACTTTTAATTTCACAACTAGTTTACTTAACTTTATAACCTTATTTTTCTTAAAAAACACAATTATGAAACTTTTTACTGGAATTTTATTTTCTATTTTTAGTTTAAGTGTGATGGCTCAATCAGTTAAAGATGAGAATATTAGCTACACTTATATTAAATTGCCTAGCAACCCCGTTCAACCTAAACCAAGCAATTATATTTCAAATGTATCGGCAGCGTACGAAGCCGAAAATCAAAAATTAATGGCACAATATGAAGCAGATAAAGCGCAAGCAGAGGCAGACTATCAGAGAGATTTAGCAGATTATCCAAATAAGGTGAAAGCTGCCGATGAAAAATATGAGCGTGAAATGGAAGCTTGGAACAACAAATCAACTGCTTCAAAAATCATTGAAAAACAAGTTCTCAACGAGAACAACCATCCTGTAAAAGATTATGTTGCCCAACCATATAGACGCAATGTGGCCATGCCTGTAATGAAAACAGCTTATGATAACAATGCACTAGCTTCCACCTATTTATTCATTGACGGTTTGCAAAAAGGGGGCGCAAATGCACTCAATTATTCTGTTACCCTCCAAGGTTTTGAATCTACTCAACCAAAAGTTGTTTCCGAAGTTAAAAAAGAGACCTCGCGGGTTAATAATGTGAGCACGACAGTTAACGTTACGTATTATCATATTGAATTTACATATCGTCACCCAATGAGCTTTAGTGTCACTAATTCTTTAGGTCAGGAAATTTATGCTGCCGCACCCGCAGAATTTACAGAATTTACTACCTACAAAGGCCCAGCAACCAAATCTAGCCCATCCATGGATATTTCTGCAACCCTTAAAGCCATGGAAGACAAATGCCTGCAAGAAAATCTTAAGTCGATTAACCACATGGTAAATGACCGCATTGGGTATGAGCGCACAGATAAGACTTTTGAAATGTATTATGTAAAATCAAAAAATGAATCGCATAATGACATTCAAGATGCTTTTAACGCGGCTAACCTCGGATTCAAAATGCTAAATACCAATGAAGCACAAGGCAGCATGAAGTTAAATGAAGCCATTGAAATTTGGAATAAAGCTTTGGAAGAATCCGATATTGAGAATAAAAAAGCACGAATAGATAAAGACATCACCGTAGCGATTTATTTTAATTTACTCGAGGCCTATTTTGCAACTCGAAATACAACGGCAGCTGATGAAATTCTAAAAACGCTTGGCCGAATGGATTTATCTAATCGAGATAGAAAGCTTCTTGAATCGAGAGAAAACTCTTTTATAGATTTAAAGTTAAGAATGGCCGCAAATGGAATGTAGGTCTAAACAATAATTTTCAATAAAAGTTGACTTTTTGAAAATTAATTAATTTGACTTTGTTTGCTGATGAGGTTTGCCAAAACACTTTTCTTGCACCACATAAATGAGCAATTTTAGCTAAATATGCACGCACCGGAAAAATCTTACCAAGACGATAGTCCAAAGAAATAATTTTGATTCCCTTTTTTGTTTCTACCACAAGGAATTGATGCCAATACGTCGGTAAGGAAGATAAAACTACTTGGCTGTACAATTGCTTGCTCAAGATGGGCCAAGTATCGGGATATTGGCGTTTGTGTTTATGGCGGTGTTTGATAGTCATCCAACGGGCTCTATAATATTGTTTTGCGCGTTGATCCATTTCGTATACCAGCGAAGAGCCAATCTCACATAAATTGCTATACATAGGACCTTGGTATTTGAAGCGCTGATCACCTTCGATAGAAAGCTCAGCTGGACTTCCTTCTTCATCATACCAGCGAAATGCATACGAAAATAAATCGGTACAAACATGTGGTTGATACTTGACTTGAAACGCCCATTTTGCTTCTGGTTCTAATTCGAGGACAAACAATTGGCGAAAACTCTGCCCAGGATGTAAAGACCAAAATTGCATGTAGTTTTTATCTGCGTTTATTGAATCAGATATAATTAATTCTATATCCATTAAATGCGCCCACTTCATGTTTTGGCCCCTTTCATATGCCATCACCTCAAATAGCCCCATCCCTAGTTTTGGATGGCCCGGCACTAAAATGCTACCATTTAAGTTGGATACATTTTTAATTTCTAATTCCAATAAGGTATACTCATTAGATATTGATGGCAATTGTTTGAGATTTAAGCTCAACTCAGTTGGCAATATATCTGCAAAGGCCCGCAGCGATATCCCTAAAAAACATAAAAATACTAGTCTTGCCACATGTGATATTTTGGTAGAAAAAACTTAGAATTATTAAGTTCCTCCTTGGTGAGGCGCTGATTAAATATCTCAATTTCATTATCGGGATAGATTATTAATGAAATTGAACCAAAGGTATGAGTACTGATGTCCATCCAAACAAGCGCATCTTTCTTTCGCAAGTTCACTCGACTTACCTCTGGGAAATCTCGAAATCCTATTGATTCAGTTTTAGGTAGGGGTTCAAAAAGTTCTGAAAAATGCACATAGGCCAATACAAAAAGATTTATTATTTCATTTGGCTTAAATAATAATGAATCAATGTGCTGCATTTTAATCAAATAATTGAGTTCTTGCAAAGTTTCTTTACTTGGTTTCGGTGGTTCTTTTCTATAATCCAAAGAAATAAAATCCAATTGGGGCAAGCCATTTTGATAATATTTTTCAAAAACTATTTTCCCTTCTGAGTCATATTCTCTACTCCATCCATGGCGCAGACCAGAGCGGTAATTGTAATCAAGTAGTACCAACCCCGACGAATCCATTACTTGATAAGGACCATGCAAACTATCTAAAATTGTATGAAGAGATAGGGTTTTAGTTCCGTTTATGGCAAAAGATTCCTTAAAACATTCCTTGTTTTTGTAAAACACGCTGCTTTTTAATTTTCCATTAGGATAATACAGCTCTTCTTTTTGCATAAAATATCCATCAGGTCGGGTTTCTGAAATAAAGAGCTGTTCTAAAATCATTTGAGGATACCAACGCTTTATTTCTTTGTAACTTTCAGAACCTTTATCCCTAAAGACCTCTAAGCGTTGCCATTCACCGTTGGGGTAAAATTCTACCAATGAAGTGTCTTGACCTTTTCGATAGTCTCTTCTCCAATGCAATTGCCCGTCTTTATACCACCATGTTTCCACTCCTTTGCTACGATCCAAGAGTTTGATATCGACCTGATGAATAAGCAAGCCATTTTCGGTCCATTCTTTTAAATAACCATTGGCACCAATATCTAAAACTTGTTCCAAAGTGAGCTGGCCATTCTCGGCCCATTCCTTTTTATTGGGTTCAAAAGGATGCGAACTTTCGAGATCATAGAGGTACCAAAAGGCTTGTTTTCCATTTGGGTGCCATCCCATCCAATCCCCTACAGGCACATCATTTTGGTAATAGCGCTCAGATTGTAATTGACCGTTTGGAAAAAAACTTCTAAATACCCCATTCAAACTACCATCCTTGTAGGTTCCTTTGGATTTTATTTTCCCATTTTCATAATAAGAGGTTGCCGGACCATGCAAAGAGCGGTGCTCGTATTGCCCATCGCTGATAAACTGATGGAATTTAAGCTCTGACAGCACACCAGTTTCAGAATAAATTCTTTCAGCGCCAATCGGAACCATCAAATAGGTATAACCATCCTGGTCGATGGTATGCGCAGGGTGCTGGCTTTTTTCAGACTCATTGAGTTCACTAAAGCGAATCCACGCATAAGAGCGCTCAAAACGCTTTTGTCCATTAAGACCGAATTCTATAGATTTTAAACTCCTACGGCCAAAGGCGTCCAAATAATAAATATTGTGTGTTTGGAGTACCCCGTTTTCATAATATACTTTTTGATCAATTAATATGGAATCTTCGTCCCACAATGAAAAGTTACTGCGCACTCTTGGTTTACCATCAAAAGTATTGAGCGTTTCTTCAATCAAACGCCCCTTTACAAACACGCGGCGTTCATATACTTGATTCAGGTGTGTGATTTGACAAACTCCTTCCCTTGGGGTTTGCAAATCATCCTCATAAAAGGTAGAAAAAAGGTAGTGCCCCCCTTTTTTATTGGTTGGCTTGAATTCACAGCTTTCTTGAGCCCAGCTATAAAAGCAAAGAGAACAAATAAGAACTAAAGGAAAAATATTTTTCAAAAACATACCCAAGATCAAAGAACGTATAAAGTTCTAAAATCTATCGAGGAAAGCATACTATTTTAAAACTAAATAGCGCCTAATTAGGCAGACTACTTGATGGCAACAACCTGCAATGTCGCTGATGCCCCATTATGATAACTGCCTTCTATCACTTCACGAAACACTTTTTCTATATGTAATGCTTTAAAATTTCCTTGGAGCAAAGCTTCCAATTCTCCAAAACTATATAGTAAATCAGCATGCTGGGGGCCGCCAGTTCCGAAACGCAATTGCTCTTGGTCATAAACCTCCATAATGAGCTTACCTCCAGGCTTGAGCGCTCCGTAAATTTGAGGCCATATGTGGGTCTTAATTGGCTTTGGGAAATGAGCAAATATGGCTACTATGAGGTCCCATTGGCCAAATTCCAATTGAACTTCACCAAGATCGGCACAAATACAAGATAAAGTAACACTGCTTTCCAATGCAAGTTGACTTGCTTTTTCTAACCCCGACTCAGAATAATCCATACAGGTTACTTCATTACCCAGCTTTGCTAAATAAACACCATTTCTCCCCTCGCCTTCAGCCAAACAGAGCACTTTCAAATTACTGCCAACTTTTTGAGATACTAAAAAATCATTGGGGTCTTTGCCATAGGCAAAATCTTTATGTGCGTATCGCTCGTTCCAGAATTCTTTCATCAGTAGTGTATGACTTTTGTTCTATTTAGATCACAAATCAATAGAATTCGTATGGAACACCTGTAACTTGTGTCAATAAATTTTGCGGTGCATCGAG
>JAURMI010000011.1 GCA_030830785.1 Crocinitomicaceae bacterium | reverse complement strand
GGCCGGAATCGGCACCATAGTGATTGACGACCAAAAAGTAAAGGTTCAAAAAGGGGAGTGGTGCCATATTCCACCCGGAGCAGCGCATTGGATGATTCCACTTGAAGCACCCTTTGAATTGATTTTATATTACAGTGATTCGAAACCTCATATAGCCAAATAAAAAAGCCCCAATTATTTGGGGCTTAATTTTTCAGCACAGAGAGAGGGATTACGCAAAGCGTGCTCTCCTCCCTTTGGTCGTCGGGTCGAACCCCGAGGGTTCTCATCCGAGAAGTTTATAACTACAAAACCTCAAAATAATTTAGGTTTTGTTTTCAGCGGAGAGAGAGGGATTCGAACCCTCGATAAGCTTTAGGCCTATACACACTTTCCAGGCGTGCTCCTTCAACCACTCGGACACCTCTCCAGGTTTTTTTGTGGAGTGCAAAGATAAGAAGCATTTTTGATTCTAAGAAACAGCGCGCATGCGCACCAAGATGACCATTGCCGAAAAAACAGTTATAAAGCCAACAGTGCAAATGGCCGAATTTATTGACCAAAAATCTGCAATGACACCAGTAAGCAAAGCGCCTAAGGCATAGCCTAGATCTCGCCATAGGCGGAAAACGCCAATTGCTTCGGCTCTTTGATTTGGGTGCGTATTTTCAGCCATTGCAGCCAAGAAAGTAGGGTATACTACCGCAGTGCCAAATCCAAGAAAAATACTGAGAACCCCAAAAGTCACGTAGTCTTGGGCCCAAATAAAACCTATGATGGCTATGCCTTGCACGAACATTCCAGCAAATAACAGTGTTTTTTTTGCATAGATGTCGGCAAGTTTCCCAGTAAAAAGTTGGCTCACCCCCCAAACACTGGGATAAATAGCAATGATTTGTGCCATCTCGGATGTGGTGAATCCTTTGCTGAGTAGTAAAATTGGAAACAGGCCCCAAATCATGCCGTCATTGAGGTTATTGACTAAACCACCTTGGGTAATACTCGAAAGATTTCGATGTTTCCAACTCACCTCTTTAAAAATATTTGAAAGCGTTTTAATGTTATTATTTTCGCTCTCTACTTGCACATGGCCACTTGTATCTTTTATAAGAAAAACACTAAAAAAAAGCCCCAATAATGAAAGTAGAATGCCCACATAGAAAGGATAAGGCCGTAGGCCATATATATCAGCAATACTTGCACTGAAAAAAGCAACGGCCCCAACAGCTAAATAGCCTGCAGCTTCATTAACACCCATTGCAAAACCTCTATTTTTAGGTCCTACTAAGTCAATTTTCATTACAACAGTGCTGCTCCATGCCAATCCTTGGTTGATTCCTAAAAATACATTTGCTGCAATAACCCATGACCAACTCGGCGCATAAATAAGTAGAAAGGGCACGGGCAACCCAAAAATCCAGCCAAGAATCAAGAGTTTTTTACGCCCGTATTGCTGGGCTAGTGAACCGGCAAAATAATTAGTAAGGGCTTTTGTGAGGCCAAAAACAAGTATAAAAGAAAGGATGGCGGTATGGGCAGCTAAATTGAATTGATTTTCTGCAAGTTGGGGAAGAATGCTCCTTTCCATTCCTACCATACCTCCAACAAAGGTATTGATGATGACAAGTAAGCTAAACTGTTGCCAATTTTCTTTAAGGCCTAGCTTTATATTATTCATTACATCAATAACAATCCAATGGAGAAATATATGAAAATGCCTATAACGTCGTTGAGCGTTGTTACAAATGGCCCAATGGCCAGGGCAGGATCAATTTTATATTTGTTGAGAATGAGAGGAAAAAGGGTTCCAAAAATAGCGGCAAAAAATATGACGGTAAACAACGAAATACTTACAACTGTGCCAAGATGAATATCGACAAAAACAGTAGCAACCAAGAAAATTAGACCAGATAAAATTATTCCATTTATTAAGCCTACACCGGCCTCTTTGAAAAGTTTGGGCAAAATTCGTCCCAAATCTTTGTCTCCACGTGCAATTGATTGTACAACAATAGCTGATGATTGCACCCCAACATTACCGCCCATTGCCGTTATCAAAGGAATAAAAAAGGCCATAGCTGGTATTGCAGTTAGGCTTTCTTCAAAATTTGAAATAACCTTAGCACCAATGGTGCCGCCAAACATGGCAATTATTAACCAAGGCAAACGCGAAAAGCTCACCCTCCAAATTGCTGCATCTGAATCTACTTTATCGGAAATACCTGTTGCCATTTGGAAATCTTTATCCGCTTCTTCCTTTATGAAATCGACAACATCGTCAAGTGTAATGCGTCCAACAAGTTTGTTCTGGTAATCTACAACAGGCACTGAGACAAGGTCGTATTTTTCCATCACTTTTGCGACTGTTTCTGCAGAATCACTGGCTTTGACAGAAATAATTTTTTTGCTCTGATATATACTCCCAATTTTTGTCCGGGCATTGGCAACCAATAAGCGTTTGAGTGAAAGAACGCCCAATAAGTGCTCATCGTCGTCTACTACAAAAATATTATATACCTTTTCAACGTCTTCAGCCTGTTTGCGCAATTCGATTATTGCCCTTTTTACTGGCCATTCAACATTGGCCTGAAAAAATTCTTTTTGCATGAGGCCTCCAGCGGTGTCATCGTCGTAGTTAAGTAGATCAACAATATCTTCGGCGGCTTCGTCATCTTCCATTTGGGAAATGACTTCTTGAATTTTTTCATCGGGAAGCTCACTGAGGATATCGGCAGCGTCATCGGAATCCAAGTTTTCGAGCTGGTCTGCCATTTCTTTGCTCGATAAAGAGGCCAAAAACCTATCGCGAACTTCTTCCTCGAGCTCCATAAGGATATCGGCTTGTGTATCCTCATCGACCATGAAATAGATAAATTTTGCTTCTTCATTATTGAGTTGGTCAATAATTTCAGCAATTTCTGCATGGTGGAGCTCTAATACCTGCTCTTGAATCCAAAGCTGATCTGCCGCGACAATTTTTTGACGCAGTTCAGCAATAAAATCTTTGGTTAATTCAAAACGCACCTTGCTTTTTTTACAAAGATACGCAATTGAGCCCCAAAGGTTTAATTAAAAGTCAAGGTTCTGAGGTAATCAATCATGGCAGAGCCCCTGAATTTCATGAAATATTTCATGGGCTTTTGTGATTTGATCAAAAAGTAATGCATTTTGCACATCCACTTTTTTACTTGGTTTTTGAACAGTAGAGTGAATGATAAAACATTGCTTTTCTAACCTAGAAAGGGCATCTTGCACCTTCTTATTATTTACAGTTTCTGGGGGCCTTGAATTTTTAAGTAGGATGGCTTTAGCATACATTTCGCCGCTTCTCGAGCGCAGCGGTTCAAAGTTTTTTTCTTCTGCAGGATGAAAAGTTTGGGCCATAACTTTGTGAAATTCTTTTAAAGCCAACCAATTGTCCTTTTCCAATTCGGCCAATAAGGGATTGTTAAGGGCAGCAGTATAATTATCTGAAACAACTCCCCAATTAATCAGTGACCAAATCCCACTTAAATAATCGCCTCGTTTGTTTTGATATTTCAGATAATAGGCGTGTTCCCATACATCAATGCCTAAAATTGGTATGCCACGCTCATTACTTACATCCATAATCGGATTATCTTGATTGGCTGTGCTGTAGACGGCGAGTTTCCCTTGCGGATTAACAACCAACCAAGCCCATCCACTTCCAAAACGTGTTGCCGCTGCATTATTTACAGCAACCATCACTTCATCTATACTTTGAAATTGGTTAATTATCGCATTTTCTAATTCTTTAGACATAGGTTTTTGATCTGCAGGTGGTGCGAGAATTTCCCAAAAAAGGCTGTGATTGTAGTGCCCTCCAGCATTATTTCTTACAGATGCAGACCTGAAGCTCGCATACATTAATAGGTCTGTTATACTTAACTTCTCCATCGGTGTAGATGCAATCGCTTTATTCAAATTATTCACATAACCGGCATGGTGTTTGTCGTGATGAATCTGCATGGTTTGCCCATCAATATAGGGTTCATAAGCATCGTTAGAAAAGGGAAGTGCAGGTAAATTGTAAACTTGTGCGCTTACACAGAAGGATAAAAAAGAGACTAATAAATAAATGATTTTCATGTTTTTTATTGGTTTTAGATTTGGGTCTTCTTAAGGCCCTTTAAATATTTTGTAAATCGACCATTCGCATGGCGATGAATGCTTTTAAAACGCGTTCCCCCACATTAGGAACTTCCACATGAATGAGGTAAATACCTCCTGAAATTGGTATTCCAGCGTGGTTGGTGAGATCCCAATCTTGGAAGGTGGCGCTGTTGTCTTTTTTAATACTGCGAATTAGTTTGCCATTTGCTGAATAAATCCGAATGTAGCATTGCTCTGGAAGATTGGTGATTTTTATACGGTTGTCTAATTTGTTGCGTTCATATTCAGAGAAGGCATAATAAGGGTTGGGCACCACATTGATCATTTCCAATGCTTCTTTGAGCATATCTTGTGATCCGATTTGTGTGGCGATGTCTTTCATAGACCACCCATACATTGGCTTGCCTCCATTTT
>JAURMI010000010.1 GCA_030830785.1 Crocinitomicaceae bacterium | reverse complement strand
TGCGGCTTTTTCAGTAGACTGTATCATTTTTGGTTACGAAGCTGGTCAAATAAAAGCATTGTTAATCAAACGGGCTATGGAGCCCTATGACAACTTTTGGGCAATTCCAGGAGATTTAGTTTATCCAGATGAAGACTTGCCCAATGCCGCAGAACGTGTGCTAAAAGAGCTCACAGGTCTTGACCATATCGTTATGCACCAATCGCAATCTTTTGGGCACCCAAGTCGTCACCCTCAAGGGCGGGTTATAACCATCGCCTATTTTGCTTTGGTTAGAATTGAGCAGTTGCATGTTAAAGCCTCTTCTTGGGCAGAAGAAATTAGTTGGGTGCCTCTTAACGAGATTCCTGAACTTGCCTTTGATCACAACCATATTTTGAAAAGCACCTATGAAATGCTTAAACAAAAACTACACCATGAACCCGTTTGTTTTGATTTACTTGCAGAGCATTTTACCTTACATGAGTTTCAGCAACTCTATGAATACGCTTATCAAATAGAACTAGATAAAGCAAATTTTAGAAAGAAAATAAAATACCTTCCGCTTATTGGTCTTAATGAGAAACAACAGAATGTTAAGCACCGGCCAGCAAAGCTTTTTAAATTTGATCGAAACAGCTACCAGGAGAAGGTAGATAGCGGCGATTTCATTTTTAAAATGTAAAAACCGCGTAGTTATTGTATTTTGTACAATAATATTCTTATATTCGTGTATCGCTTTCACTCAATAATTCAATG
This sequence comes from Crocinitomicaceae bacterium, assembly GCA_030830785.1. GTDB lineage: Bacteria > Bacteroidota > Bacteroidia > Flavobacteriales_D > Crocinitomicaceae > UBA952. The sequence continues at coordinate 72,587 of JAURMI010000010.1, read as the reverse complement.
CGATTCAGGTTAATAATTCAAGGAAGCGGGGAAGAGTGTCCCCGTTTCTTTTTTCATTGATTAGTTATAAACAATTTTTAAAACTTATTGTTAATTGTACCATAATATTAAAATTCTTTATATTTAACCCAATCTAAACTAAATACAACATGATCAGAAAACTAGTCTTAGCACTTGTTTGCTTGATAGGTGGCGCGCAAGTATATGGGCAAACGGTGAGTGGCTCCATTGTAAATGAACGCTCAGAGGCAATACCTTATGTTAAAATCATTGTAAAAAGCAGCAATAAGCCTTTTATATCTGACGGAAACGGTGTTTTTCAGCTTACCATTAGCGACCCTACTACTGAGATACTAATTTTTAGCGCTTTGGGCTACGAAAAATTAGAATTTCCGCTTGAAGGTAAAACGAATGTAACTGTTGTCCTGCAAGAAATTTCACAAGACACAAAAGACATTGTCGTTGTTGGTTATGGAACTGCGAAATCAAAAGAACTAACAGGTGCAACATCCAAAGTAAAAGGTGAGGATCTCGAAAAAATGAATATGTCACGAATGGACCAAGCGCTTCAGGGGCAGGTCTCAGGGGTCACGGTTTCGAGTAATTCTGGATCGCCTGGTGGGTCTTCAAATATTCGCATTAGAGGATTGTCTACTTTCGGAGACAACGACCCACTAATTCTAGTCGATGGTGTTGTGTATGATTCAGAGGGCTTGAATGCGCTCAATCCATCCGACATTAAATCCATTAATGTTTTAAAAGACGCCACGGCAGGTATTTATGGTGTACGGGCAGCAAATGGAGTAATTATTGTTGAAACTAAAAATGGCGCCATTAATCGAAAGCCTAGTCTTGAATATAACGGCTATTACGGAATACAGCAAACGGCCAGAAAACTTGATTTGCTTACAGCTGAAGAATATGCTGTAATTAAAAATGAGGCCTTTGCTTTTGGAGGGCAAAATATGCCATTTGTAAATACAAACCTAGGAACCGGCACAGATTGGCAAGATTCTGTGTTCAGCTCAGCGCCTATACAGAGCCACAATCTTTCCTTAAACGGCGGAACACTCAACACACGGTATTCAATTGGCTTGGGTTATTTTAATCAAGAAGGAATTGTCGGTGCCGATAAGGCAAATTTTGGCAGATACAACGCCCGTTTGAATTTTGCGACCGATATGTCAGAAAAGCTCAAGTTAAATTCTGTTTTACTCTTCTCTTCAGATATGCGCAGCACCTTACCTGAAAATGGTATTGGCTCGGTATTATACAATACCATTAACGCTTTTCCCAACGAGCCTATATACAGCAGTCCTGGAACATTTTCCTACATGGAAGAAGTTAGTGATATTATTAACCCGATTGCCCAAATGATGAACCAATACAATTGGAGTACGGCAAATAAATTTGTTGGCAAAGAAGAGTTTATTTATGAATTCAACGAAAACCTTTCTTTTACAAACAGGTTTAATTACAATTATGCGAATGTCGATAGTAAAGTGTTTTCTCCACTCGTCTGGTATGGTGACGGAAAATACGCAAATACTGCAGCCAACGCCAATTTAGAATCGCCACAAGTAGAAATTGCCGACAGCGTTTTTATTGAACGGGGGGCCGCAGTTTACGAAGAGCGTTCTTCTTTTCTAGACCTCACATTTGAATCTTTCTTGAATTATGAAAAAATATGGAAAGAAGATCACAAAATAAAAGGAACATTAGGCGCTTCGGTATTTGAGCGCAAAGGACAGTCATTGAATGGTATTGCTTTTGGAATACCAAACAATTCTATTGATTATGCTGATATTTCAGCCAATACAGCTCAGGGCGGTTACTTAAACAATGTTAATTCATGGGAATTCAAAGAAAGATTGTTGTCGTCGTTTGCGAGGGTTGAATATGCTTTTAAAGAAAAGTACCTGGTGTCTGGTATCTTAAGAAGAGATGGGTCTAGCAAATTTGGCCCGAACAGTCGTTGGGGGATTTTCCCTACCCTATCGGGGGGTTGGTTGCTCTCAGAAGAGGATTTTTTCCATAGTAAAAGCATTGATTTCTTAAAATTGCGCTTGAGCTATGGAGTTTCAGGAAACGATCAAATTCCAAACTTTGCATACCGCGCATTACTGAATGGAGAAGGGGTCTATGTCTTTGATGACCTCATCACTCAAGGTGTCGCAATAGGACGGCCAGCCAACCCGGACCTCAAATGGGAAACAACTCGGCAATTAAACATTGGCCTTGACCTCACATGGCTGAAAGTTATCAATTTCACTACGAACTACTTTATTAAAAACACCAATGATTTATTGTTCCAGCCGGATGTGTCAGCTCTACTTGGTTCTTATGGTCCAGGCGGATATCCACCAATTATTAATGCGGGTGATGTTTCAAATAAAGGTTGGGAATTCGAGTTGGGTTATCAATCAGATCGTAAATCCATCCTACAAACGAACCTCAACTTTAACTTCACAACCATCAATAACAAAGTTGTTGGTGTGCCTGAGGGGGTTCAATATATTCCGGGCGCAGCCTTTAGTGTAGGGGGTGATGTTGCAACGCGCTTTGAGGAAGGTTATGAAATAGGTTATTTCTTTGGTTATCAAACTAATGGCGTTTATCAAACACAGGAAGAAATAGACAATGCTGCGGTTATTCAAGAGGGCGCTCAACCCGGCGATTTAATCTTTGTTGATCAAAATGGAGATGGAAAAATAAATTTCTCCGATGACTCCGACAAAACCTATTTAGGGTCAGCAATTCCTGACTTTACCATGGGCTTCGCTTTTAACTTTAGGGCTCACGGCTTTGATCTTTCTGGGAATGTCTATGCTGCTCTGGGACAAGAAATAATTAGAAATTATGAGCGTCAACAACCTTATGCCAACCAATTGGCCTATGTAATTGACAGATGGACGGGCCCAGGGTCTACCAATGAACATCCTAGACTAACTACTGGGCCAACCAATAATAATTTATTTTCTGATTATTATGTAGAAGACGGTTCGTTTATGCGGCTTCGTAATATTCAGTTTGGTTATACTTTCCCGTCTTCTATTTTACGAAAAGTCAACATTGAATCATTGCGTATTTATCTAGCTGCAAACAACTTAATTACCCTAACACACTACATGGGCTTTGATCCAGATCTTGGCGCATCAAATGTTTTGTCAGCTGGTGTTGACTACGGTATGTATCCTCAAGCACGCTCTTTAATGAGTGGTTTGCAAATTAAATTTTAAGCACAATCCCTATGAAAAAATTAATCTCTACTTTTTTGGTATTCGCTTTAATTATTGCCTTACCATCGTGTGAAAAATTTCTTTCCGTAGACCCACCATATGCACAAGATGCGGAAAACTTTTTTCAGACCCCTGAAGATTTCGAGCGCGCACTTGTTGGTGCCTATGATTTGCTACAAGGGTCATTTTTAACTATGTGGATTGGTGAAATTGCCTCAGATAATGCTATAGCTGGTGGCGAAAGTGTTAATGACACCAAAGGCCTTCACGACATTGACAACATGACACATGGTGGTGTAAATGCAGAGTTGCGGAGTGTTTTTCGATGGAATTATACAGGTATTACTCGAGCAAACTACATTTTAGAGCACCAAGATAACATAGACTTTCCTGGTAAAGACCACATCATTGCAGAGGCTAAATTTTTGCGTGCCTACTACTATTTTGAGTTAGTCAAGTTTTTTGGAGATGTGCCACTTATCCTAGATAAGCGTATTGGAATTGAAGAAGCACGCACGATACCCCGATCGCCTAAAGCCGAAGTTTATGCGCAAATTGAGGCCGATCTTAGTGCCGCCGCCCAAGTATTGAATCCTATTGCTGCCCAAAAAGGCCGGGCAACTCAAGGTGCCGCCAAATCATTACTTGGCAAGGTATACCTTTATCAAAATAAATTTTCAGAGGCAGCAGAAATCTTAGAAGAAGTTATTGCCTCAGGGCAATATAGTTTATATCAAGACTATAGTCAATTATTCAGTGTTGCTGCGGAAGGCAATCCAGAAACCATTTTTGATATTGAATACACAGGTCTTGAGGGTGGAAGCTACGGTTGTCTAATTTGTTTAGAGGGCAATGCCGCTGTTGGCTTTCAAGGTATTCGACAATACAACGGGCCTGTTTATGGAGATGGAAATTCTTACAACCTTCCAACACCTGAATTATATGCTGCATTTTCACCAATTGATATCCGTAGAGAAGCAACTGTGTTGGATATAGAAGCTTTTATAGCCGCTCAACCCAATGCAGCTTCCATTACCTATGCAATTGGTGCGGGTGGGCATACAGGTTATTACAACAACAAATATATTAAGCGTCAAGGAGAAATTGGCTTACCAGACAATGATTTGACTAGCCCTGTTAATTATCGCGTATTGCGTTACGCTGACGTACTGCTCATGGCCGCTGAAGCCAATTACCAAATTGGCAATGCATCACGAGCAACACAGCTGGTTAATCAAGTCCGTCAACGCGCTGGTATTCCGGGGGCTTCTATCAATAATATTCAGAAAATTTACTCAGAACGACGCCTGGAGCTTTCCGGAGAAGGGTTGCGCTTTTTTGATCTAGTTCGAACAGGACAAGCTGCACAATATATTTCTGGTTTTGTTGTGGGTAAACACGAATTATTCCCCATCCCTCAAGTAGAAATAGATCTTGCTGGTGGTAATTGGACTCAAAACCCCGGTTATTAAACTTTAAACGAATATAACATGAAAACTCTACTGCTCAGTGTTATTGGTCTTGGATTGACCTTGTTAGCATGCAATAAATATGAGCCCAGCTTAGGCCCAGCACCATCTGAGGCCGACGCCGCTTTTACGATGACCGTTTCGGCGGCCAATGAGAACATCATAGAGCTCAGCGCCAACAATCCGAATTTACAATGTGTCTGGGATTTTGGCAACGGGTCTAAAGCTCAGGGGTCTAATGTAACTGCTTCCTACCCATATGCGGGTACCTACACGATTAAATTGACCGTATTTGGCAAAGGTGGTAGTAGAAGCTCTAGCCAGCAAGTAGTGATTGCAAATGATGATTTTGGTTTATTAAACAACCCCTATTATACCATGCTAACTGGCGGTATAAATGGCCCTGGTTATAAAGTTTGGGTAGTTGATTCTACAGCATCGGGGCACATGGGTGTTGGTCCAGACCCTGAAAGTGCGCTCGGCCCAATACCAGAATGGTGGGCTGCTGGCCCCAATGAAAAGCCCGGCTGTGGTCTTTATGACGATCAATATATTTTTCACCTAAACGGCTTTAAATTTGACATGGTGACCAATGGTGACGTATATGTCCACAACACGATAGCCCCAAGTTTCCCGGGTGCTTACCAAAACCTTGGCGATTTCACTGCGCCCTTTGATAACCAGATGGACGAGAGCTGGCTACTTACCGAAGATGGCGACCCCACCATAACTATATCTGGTAATGCTTTTCTTGGTTTTTATACAGGCCCAAGGGTTTATCGTATTTTATCGGCAACCGACTCTACCTTACATTTACAATATGGTCACCACGAAGGTGGGCTCAAATGGTATTTAAAACTCAAGACACAATAAGTTTATATTATGAAAATGATCGCCTTACTTGTACTCAGCATTACGTTTGCCTCGTGTAGGCCAGAAGACCCAAAAACACCTGGGTTACCAAGTAATTTGAATACTGAACTCACTATAACCAATGCTGAGGTACATGTTCAAGCTACGGCAGATAGCGCTAATTTTTTTACTATTACTTTTTTTGAAAACAATGATAGTACAACTATAGAATCACAAAATGGTGAAGCGGCCCATGTTTTTAGCGCTTCGGGAACCTACAACATTCGTACCCGCGCCCACACCCTGCAAACTGCATATATTGAAAAAACCGAAGAGGTTGTAATCGAAATTGGGTCGGGCAATAGTGGGGCGCCAGCCTCCGGCTATATTAGTCCACTAAGTTATCCCAATATGACATTAATTTGGCACGACGAATTTAATGGCGCCAGCTTATCCTCAGACTGGACCTACGATATCGGAACAGGTAATTGGGGTTGGGGAAACAATGAGTTGCAATATTACAAGCAAGACAACGCTGTTGTGTCGGATGGCTTATTAACTATCACGGCCAAAAACGAAACGTTTAACACTTCAAATTATACATCAAGCAGAATCAAAACACAGGGCATTAATTCCTGGAAATACGGCCGCATAGACGTTCGTGCAGCGCTCCCATTCGGGCAGGGTTTGTGGCCAGCTATTTGGATGCTTGGCGATAACATAACCTCTGTTGGATGGCCTGATTGTGGCGAAATTGACATCATGGAATTAATTGGTGGTGATGGTGCTAATGATCGCACGGTGCATGGAACAGTACATTGGAGTAACAATGGCTCACACGCACAGTACGGAGGCAGCAAATCATTAACAAGTGGAAAATTCGCCGACGAATTCCACGTATTTTCGATTACCTGGGATTCCAATTCCATACATTGGCTTCTTGATAATGTTGAATATCACGTAATAGATACAAGCCCATCAGAAATGTCCGAATTCCGTGAAAAATTCTTTATCATATTAAATGTTGCTGTTGGTGGAAACTGGCCTGGTTCTCCTGATGCGAGCACAACTTTTCCACAAAAAATGTTCGTCGATTACGTACGCGTATTTCAATAGTTAGACAATCATGAGGTTTATTTCCTATTTGTTGCTGTTTACTGTTTTTTTTGGCTTTGACAGCTCTAAAAAATTATTTTTCAACAACCCATCAGACAATGATATTGAACTGCTTATAGCAAACATGAGCATTGAAGAAAAGGTAGGACAAACTTGTCAAATAACGCTCGATGCCATTCATAAAACAGACGAAAAGGGTCAGGCTATAATTCCCGAACAAATTGATCAGGCTAAGCTCAAGGAGGCTCTTGAGATTTTTCATGTGGGCTCAGTATTAAATGTTGGATGGCACACATTGACCCGCGAAGAGTGGGCATCTATAATGAATGATATTCATGCCCCCTACCTCAAAAAAGAGCAAAACATTCCCCTCCTCTATGGCATTGATGCCATTCATGGTGTGAACTATTCGGTTGGAGGCACCTTGTTTCCTCAAGAAATTGGTTTAGCCGCAACATGGAATACTGAATTAGCCCGTCAGATGGGAGAAGTTACTGCCTACGAATGTCGTGCCTCGGGGATTCCTTGGAATTTTTCTCCTGTTTTGGACTTGGGTCGACAACCGCTTTGGTCTAGACATTTTGAAACCCTTGGTGAAGACCCTGTTTTAGCTTCAAAAATGGGGCTTGGTCTTGTAGAGGGTTATCAAGGAAAAAGCCTTCCTGTAGATTCATTACATGTTGCAGCATGCCTAAAACATTTTGCGGGCTATAGCGCAAGTTTTTCAGGCCGTGATCGCACACCGGCTTTTATTCCTGAAAAATACATGCAAGAGCTCTACCTCCCCACATTCAAAGCTGCTGTTGAAAAGGGAGCGCTCACCTTAATGATCAATTCTGGTGTAGTCAATGGCATACCTGGTCATGCCAATTACCACTTGCTAACCCAAACACTTAAAAAAGACTGGGGTTTTAAAGGTTTTGTGGTCTCGGATTGGGAAGATTTCATTATGCTCCACACCGTGCATCGAACAGCCGCATCATTGTCTGAGGCAGCTATTCAGGCCTTCAATGCCGGTGTCGACATGAGCATGGTTCCACTTAGCCCACAATACAAAACATATTGCCAAGACATGGTGAGGGCTGTTAAAGAAGGTAAAATTTCCATGGAGCGCCTCGATGATGCTGTGCGACGCATACTTTATGTTAAAAACAAGCTTGGATTATTTCAAAATCCGATGCCAGACATGGGCTCATACACAAAATTTGGCAGTGATGAATTTAAATCAATCGCCAGGAATGCCGCATTAGAATCTATCACTTTACTAAAAAATGAAGGTGGTGTATTGCCATTAAATGAAAAGCAGCACATATTGATTGCTGGGCCTGGGGCAAATAATATCAATATGCTCAATGGCGCCTGGACACACACATGGCAGGGTTTAGACACCAGCTTTAATTCTTATGATGCAGAAACCGTGTATCGGGCCGTACAACGGCTCTTTCCGACGCATGGAATGGTCAGTTATCAAAAGGGTGTGGAACTCTTTGTAGAGAATGATTTTGAAGCTTCTCGTTACGAAGACTTAAAGGCCTACCAAAAGGCTGTTAAGAAAAGTGACGTTGTCGTGCTCTGCTTAGGAGAATTGCCATCTACTGAAAAACCAGGAGATATTCGCAGCCTTCAGCTCGATGAAAAACAAAAGGAGTTAGTGCGCCTAGCTAAGTCGGCAAACAAGAAAGTTGTTTTGGTATTATTAGAAGCAAGGCCTAGAATAATCAATGACATTGAACCGCTCTGCGACGCAATTATTCAGGCTTATTTGCCCGGAGACTATGGCGGTGAAGCTTTGGCTCTTTTGCTTTCTGGCGATGCTGATTTTAGTGGTAGATTACCTTACACCTATCCTCGCTACGATGGGGTCATAGAATTTTATGATCACCCAGGTAGTGTTGCAAGAGCTAAATCTGGGCAGTTCGATGCATACAATCCGCAATGGGATTTTGGTTTTGGGCTTTCCTACCATATGGGTATGATCAACGGAGTCCGTTTTGCAAACAAAGACGAAAAAAAAGGAGCTTTTGACATTGAAGTGAATGTAAGCAACCCTCATAACACCACTATAGCGATGGTTGTGCCCATTTATCTGCGTGATTTATATGCCAGCACCACTCCTGAAAACAAAAGATTGATCGATTTTTACAAGGTTTCACTTCGCCCTGGAGAAAACAAAACACTCGAGTTTGGATTCGATGTCCACGCCCTTAAACGCATAAGTGCAGATGGAAAATGGCGTGCAGAAAAAGGGTCCTTTGAGATTTTCTGTGCTGACCAAAAACTAACATTTGAACTTTTTGAAGATATAATTGTTGAATAAAGCAAGCGTTTTTTTGGCTTATTGTATTTTTTACTATATTTATCGTGTTCTTTTAACTTTGAACCTTAAAACCTCTAACAATTTAAATTATGAAAAAACTGTACTTTTTACTTTTTGCTCCGATTTTAAGCCTTTCGGCTCAAATTGAGGGGACTTGGAAATTAGCACCACAAGCTGCGGCGCTTGGCGTCGGTCCATCTGGCCCAGGCGATATGAGTTGGTGGGCTAACAGCGCTGGCGATGTCACTACACGCGCATGTCTTTTTGATGATTCTATTACTTTTGATGCCAGCGGCACCATGACCCACTACATGGACGGTTCTACATGGCTAGAAGCGTGGCAGGGAGTGCAAGAAGGTTGTGGCGCTCCGGTAGCCCCACACGTTGGTGGCGCTGCTACTTACAGCTATGATGCAGCCGCAGGCACTTTAACCGTTAACGGCTTAGGAGCACACATTGGCTTATCTAAAGTAATTAACGGTGCTGAAATAACTAGCCCAGCTGGTGCGGCAAGTTCTATTACTTATAATGTAGAAATTTCTAATGGAGGCAATACCCTTACTGCCGATATCAACTTTGGTCCGGGATGGTGGCGTTTTGTATATGAGCGCACAACGGTTATTCCGGTTCAAGATTACAACGTTACTTTCCGTGTAGACATGTCACAATACACCGGTTCTCTTACTGGAGGTGTATTTGTAAATGGTACATTTAATGGTTGGTGTGGTACATGTAACCCTATGAATGATATGGGCAACGGTATGTGGGAAGTAACCCTTCCGCTTCCTCCAGGGGGAATCGAATACAAATACACAATCGATGGTTGGAATGCCCAAGAAGAATTCGTGGGTGGTGAATCTTGTACCGTTACAGATCCAAGTGGCCAATTTACTAATCGCTTCCATGATGTTACAGGTGATATTACTTTGCCAAACGTTTGCTTTGCAAGCTGTGATGTTTGTACAAACGAGGTTTCTTTTTCAGTAGATATGAATGATTATATTGCAGGTGGAGGTTCTACTACCGCTGGGGTGTTCTTAAATGGCAACTTTAACGGCTGGTGTGGAACTTGTACACCTATGACCGATGCGAACATGGACAATGTATGGGATGTTACTGTTCCATTAGCTTCAGGTGCTATTGAATATAAATTTACCATCGACGGATGGAATGTTTCTGAGCAATTTGCAGGTGGAGAGTCTTGTACAATTACAGATCCTAGCGGTCAATACACAAATCGTGCATACACCGTAACTGGTCCTGCAACAATAGGTGAGGTTTGTTGGGAAAGTTGTGAAGATTGTACTACGGGTATCGAAGAAAACTCAAATAATGTGTCTATTTATCCTAACCCAGTAAATTCAGTATTAACTGTTACTGCGGCACAAACGATAAATGAGGTTCGCATTATCGACCTTACAGGTAAAATTGTCGCTCAATTTGCTGGTAATGGCATCTCACAACAAATTAATGTAGAAGATCTTAAAACAGGAATCTACACAATCCAAATTCAAACAGCAGCTGGCAGCAGCAGCAAACAATTTGTGAAAAAATAAGACGTTGATTGATGAAAAGGAGGGGCTTTCGTAAGGGGCCCCTTTTTTTGTATCACCAATCAGCATTCAATGCGTATTTTTGCATCATGGATCACGACATTGAATTGCGCTTTCAACAACTCCAAAAGCACCTTGAAAAAGATTTTGGCCCGGGAATGGACATGTCTGCCTTTCTTTTTTTAGTTGGCGTCAACGAACTAGGCATGGGGCACCGAACTTTCTCAAAACAACAAAAAATGGAACTCATGCATATTGCCATTTGCACCCTACTTGAACCCTACGGTTATTATTCATTTAATGGTCGAGACGAAGATCTCTGGCCACATTATACCCTGAACAATAAACTACCTTCATTAGATCATCAGCAACAGCAGCATTTGCTTAAGGAGTCCTTGCTGGACTACTTCATTAAAAATGATTACTATTCTGAAACAACTTAAGATTCGCTTTTGAACATCATTTTGGGTTGTATACTTTATGCCTCTTGAAGTTTTTAAATTAACTTTGTAAAAATGTCCAAAGCAACCGCAACAACACCTTCTAAACTTAAAGTTTACTTGGTTTTCACCAAGTTTCGGCTTTCATTTCTCGTCATTTTATCAGCGCTTAGCGGTTATTTATTTGCTGGTGGCACGAGCTTATTAGAAATCATATACCTTATGCTTGGGGGGGCTTTGGTAACAGGTGCTTCAAATGGCGCCAATCAAATTTGGGAGCGCAGGCTCGACCAATTAATGAGCCGAACCAATCGCCGGCCTTTGCCAACAAGTCAAATGCAGCTAAAAGAAGCGTATGTGCTTGTGGGTGCTTTTTTAATAATTGGCACTTATTTATTATTTCTAATTAACCTGAAAAGTGCCCTTTTGGGCTTATTCGCTTTTTCGAGTTATGTGTTTGTCTATACGCCGCTAAAACAAAAAACCCCTTGGGCTGTATTTATTGGTGCATTTCCAGGGGCAATTCCTCCTTTTTTAGGGGCCATTGCTGCTACAGATGCTTTTGGGCTTGTGCCGGGCATTCTATTTTTTGTTCAGTTTACTTGGCAATTCCCGCATTTTTGGGCAATAGCTTGGGTTCTCTTTGATGACTACAACAAAGCCGGTTTTTCATTGTTGCCCTCCCAAACTGGCCAAAGCAAAGCTTCGGCTTTTCAAATAATGGCTTACTCATTGGCGCTTATTCCCTTTAGCTTAATGCCCTGGCTTCTCGGCTGGACAGGCTTAACAACATTAGTTTTGGCCAGTCTTCTGGGGGGCTGGTTTTTCTACTTGTCTTATAAATTATTTCACAGTTGCTTAATTGCAGATGCGCGTAAACTGATGTTTGCTTCATTTGTTTATTTACCAATCATTCAATTTATTTACGTGATTGACCGAACAGATTATTTTTTCCAAATTTTAAAACTTTAATATGAGCTACCAAAATGACATGAGCCCTGAGCTTAAAGAAAAAATGAAAAAAAATTTAGTCTATGTGGGTATTTTCAGCATTATTATGCTTTTTGCTGGGCTCACTTCTGGCTATTATGTTTCAATGGGTAAATCTTTTTGGCTTAAATATCCTATGCCCAATGGATTTATATTCAGCACACTTTTTATTGCACTAAGTTCGCTTAGCTTTTGGCTTGCCATTTTTTTTGCTAAAAGGGACAATCAAACGCGTTTAAAAGGCGCTATGCTTGCAACTTTAATTTTTGGGGGTTCTTTTGTTTATTTTCAGTTCAGCGGATACGGAGAACTCGTTGATAGAGGAGTTAACCCTGTAAATGATATCTTGGTTGTCAATGGACGATATGGGGATTATTTTCAATTTAAATACAAAGGGAATCTTGTTGGGGTTGATGGAAACGAATACTTGATTAATGGCACCCCAATATCTGAACAAACATTTTTAAAAATTCAACAGTATTTTAACCAATTTGAAAAAATTTCCAGGCAGGCACCACTAAAAATCAAAGATGCCAACCCAGACTTTGAATTACTGTACAAGGACAGCCCTGTTTTAATCAAAAACAATTTACTTTATATTAACGACAGCACCCAAATGACCTTTTCAGATGAGTTACGCCTTTATGAATTGTCCATAAATATTCGCGACAAGAGGGGCGATTTTTTTGCCAAGGGCACCTACGGAAAGGATTTTACGATTTACTATGGGGGCAAAAAACTTGAGTATAAAAACCGCAAATTGTATTATAATGGTACAGCGCTTAAACCCTACATGCAACTTTCGGCCATGGAATCAGCAGACTCCGCGTCTTCATATTTATACTTGATTACTTTCGTTCATTTGCTTCACGTTATTATTGCCTTACTCTACCTATTAAAAGTTGCCTTTGCCACATTTAAAGGGCGGTATTCATCGCAAAATACATTGTCGCTAAGGCTAAGCAGTATATTCTGGCACTTTTTAGGTCTTTTATGGCTTTATTTACTCGCGTTTTTGATATTTATTCACTAAACTTGCACAAAAATTTAACTAAAAATGGCCGGACATTCTGCACAACTAGACGCCAAAACCTTATGGGGTGGTAAAGAATCCCCCTTTCAAACAAGTTATGGTAAACTAATGATGTGGTTCTTCCTTGTTTCGGATGCGCTCACTTTTACTGGTTTATTAATTTCTTATGGTTTCACCCGCCACGACGCTCAAGATGCATGGCCTATAGGTGAGCAAACATTTAATTCTATGCCCTTTTTAGGTCACGGCTATCCGTTGCTTTACGTGGCCCTGATGACATTCATTCTAATTGTTTCCTCAGTTACCATGGTATTAGCTGTTGAGGCTGGTCATCGAATGGATCGTAAGGGGGTAACCAAATGGATGATTGCAACGGTTATTGGTGGTTTCTTCTTTTTGGGTTCTCAAGCCTGGGAGTGGTCTCACTTTATTCATGGCTCTGAATTTGGTAAAATAGAACTTTCCGATGGTTCGCAGGCGATTGTAAAAGGTCATTTTGGAGAAATTGAAAACTTTACGGTTATAGAAGCTGGTAAAAAACACCGTGTTGGGTCCGTTATAAAAGATGACCTGATGCACGAATTCCAGCATGCTGCTGAATTAGGTCATCTAGAGAATGGAAACATTCATTTAGCAGATGGTTCTGTGGCTAAAATCAATAAAGCTAAGGACCACGATATGCAACTAATCATCAAAAGAGATGGTAAAAAATTCAAGGTGGGCCAAAAAAATATTAGCGGTCAAGAGGCTGAAAAAGAGTATTACAAAGCGCTTTACGCCGGAGAGCAACACCGCGTTATATATGGTGCTAATATGAAGCAAAATGAATATGGGCCTCAACAATACGCACAATTCTTTTTCTTCATTACCGGATTTCATGGTTTCCACGTGTTTTCTGGTGTAATAATTAATATTCTAATTTTACTAGGGGTAATTTTGGGCACTTACCACAAACGTGGCCACTATGAAATGGTCGAAAAAACAGGCCTTTATTGGCACTTTGTGGATTTGGTTTGGGTCTTCGTATTTACCTTCTTTTATTTATTGTAAACACCTCTTAAAGAACAAATATCATGGAAAGAGACGATCTTATAGAGTATTCCCTTCACGCTCATCATGATGAGGCGAAAGGCAAACAAATTCGTCAAAAAATTTATAAAGTAACCATTTTATTAACGATTGTTACTGTTGTAGAGGTTTTCATTGGCGCAACAGTAAAACAATCTTCAGAGTGGTGGGCTGCAGTTAAAGCCATTTTCATTTTGCTAACCCTGCTCAAGGCAGGCTATATTGTCATGGTATTTATGCATCTTGGTGATGAGCGTAAATACTTGCGAAATATCATTTTGATCCCTTACTTCATTTTTGTTCTTTTTCTCATTTTTATCGCCCTTTGGGAGGGCACTGCAATAGGTAGTGTTTGGAAAACCATGTGGCAATAAGCCATGCTAAAAAATGTCCGATCTCAAAATAGATGGCGCGCCGTTTTGGCACTTACATTGGTCTTTGGGCCTGCGCTTTTTTTAATCTTTATTGCAACTAGGGGTTGTAACCATCATTTTAAGCAATTGGCAGACTATGGCCTAGTAAAGAGCCCCGTCTTCACTGTTTACAATCACCTTGGAAAACAAACCAAAACCCTTCGTGATTATCAAAACCAAGTTGTAATTATAAATACAATTCAGACTTCTTGTCCCTACAATTGTGGCCCTGCCTTTTTTCCTTTAACCCAAAACATTTACAAAGACCTACGCACCAATAAGCGTAAAAAACTAAAGCAAGTCAGGCTTCTCTCTATTGTCGTAGACTCTCTTGGTCGGCCAGTTGATCAAAAAGCAATTGAAGATGTGCTGTCTATGTTAAAATCTAAAGTCGAGGGTTTTGATCCTGAACTTTGGCAATTAGTTAGCGGAAATCCAACTGATTTTTTTGACATTACGAACAATGGTCAAAAGCTTATTGTTTATGATCAAAAGTATTTTGGCGGGGTTTCCTACAATGAGCTCATGCTGCTTATTGACAAGAAAAATCATCTTCGGATGGTTTTAAACGGGCACACGGAAGGCATGATTCGTAAAATGAAAGAGCACCTCGCCCTATTAATAAAACAATACGACAAAGAACGTGCTAAAAAACCTATTTAGTTATCTAGTCCTATTTTCTTTAGGGTTTCTCTCTTGTCAAGAAAATAAGGCAAAGAAGCTGCCTTATTTAGGTAATTTTGATGTGGCATACAAAAAAATTGACGGGGTATTACATACAGATACGATTTATCAAACCATTCCTCCGTTTACATTTTTCAATGAAGACTCGCTACAAGTGACCAACAATGACTTTAAAAACAAAGTGTGGATTGCAGAGTTCTTTTTTGCCTCATGTCCAAGTATTTGTCCAATAATGAATGCCCAACTTAAAACAGTTGAAAAAGAATTACACAATTACGGCAAGCACCTACAATATTTATCATTTAGTATTGATCCTACTCACGACTCTCCTAGCGTGCTTAAGGCCCATAAAAAACGACTGGGAATAGAAAATAAAAACTGGTCTTTTCTAACGGGAAATGAAGCTTTTACTCACCAATTAGGGATTGAGCATTTTCTTATTTTTGCCGGAAGAGAAGAAGATGCGCTTGGCGGATATGCACACTCTGGAGCTTTTACTTTAGTAGACAAAAAAGGCTATGTTCGAGGAGTTTACGAAGTCATCATGCCAGATCTCAGCATCAATAAAAAAGAATATAAAAGATTAATTTCTGAAACAAAAAACTTATTAAATAACGAATACAATGTCAGAACAAAATAAATCTGCGCTACGCAAATGGATTGTTGTCATTTCAATAATAATCCCCATCGCTGTTGCAGCACTTTTCGGTATAAAAATTGATGGGGTTGACCTTTCTTTCTTGCCTCCGGTTTATGCTACAATAAATGGACTAACAGCCGTGCTTCTTCTTATTGCACTGGCGTTTATAAAACGAGGAAAGGTACAACAACATCAAAAAACGATACAAACCGCACTATTTTTAAGTGTATTGTTCTTGGTTTGTTATGTTGCCTACCACATGACCTCTGATACAACTATATATGATGGGAAATTCAAAGTATTGTATTACACATTGCTGATTTCACACATAGTTTTAAGTGTTGCTGTTATTCCCATTGTGTTATTCACCTATCTTTATGCTTGGGAGGGCAACTATCAGCGACACAAAAAATGGACTCGATTTGCTTTTCCAGTATGGCTATATGTAGCTGTGTCTGGGGTGTTGGTATACATAATGATTTCTCCATTTTATAATCACTAAAAAATTATTTATTTTTAATAAATAATCTCATGTTACATGTCTAACCTACACTTGCTAAGCAATCATTTACCTATTATAGGCACTTTTTTAGGTATTGTTTTACTAATTATCGCCCTTTTAAAGCCCAATCTAAAAACAGCGCTCAGCGCTTATTTGATTTTGATAATATCCGGTGTTGGGGGTCTTATCGCTTACCTTTCGGGAGAATCGGCAGAACATCAACTCGAGAAAGTTAAAGGAATATCTCATCAAGTTATTCATATTCATGAGCAATTTGCTGAAAAGACATTGTTTTTTATTTTTTTATTGGCAGCTCTTTCTTTAGTGGGTTTTTGGGCTGAGCGAGTTGAATGGTTTGGTGCTAGAAAGTTACAAATTGGTGCTCTCATTGTCGGTATTGTAGTTTTTATTTTGTTTGTATTTACCGGTTATTTGGGGGGGCAGATAAGTCATGGGGGTTAAGGTGAGCGGCGATAAACAAATACGCTACGACAAGGCTTATTTGCGCCTTGCCGCAAGTTGGTCTCGACTTTCTTATTGCAAACGAAAGCAAGTAGGTGCCATTATTGTTAAGGACGCCATCATTATCTCTGATGGCTACAATGGTGCTCCAGCTGGATTTGATAATTGCTGTGAAGATAAAAACAACGAAACACACTGGTACATTTTACACGCTGAAGCCAACGCTATACTTAAGGTTGCCCGATCCACAAACAATTGCAATAATGCGACTTTATACCTTACACATTCACCCTGCAAAGAGTGTAGTAAGTTGATTTTGCAATCAGGCATCAAGCGCTTGGTTTATCAAGAAGCATACAAAGATTTGTCTGGATTAGAATTTTTAGTTTCTGCAGGCTTAGAAGTCTTACAAATTGAAAATATTGAACATGACTGAGCGGGCTCCTAAAACTAATTATTGGCTTCCTGTCTTACTTTCTGTGGTCGGTGCGCTGGGTATTTGGGTGGGTAGTGCAATTTTTGGGTCTGCAGAAAACTCAAATAAGGAGCTTCAAAAACTAAATCAAATATTTGAAGTATTAGATCAACAATATGTTGATAAAATCAACAAAGAAGATATTTTCGAGCAGACTATTTCAGAAATGTTACATAAACTTGATCCGCACAGCAACTATATTGCAGCCAAGGACATTATACAGATTGATGAACAGACCAATGCTGCATTTGGTGGAATTGGGGTGCGTTTTTTGCTTTTTAGAGACACGATTTGTATTACGCATGTAAATGATAAGTCACCGGCTTTTATAGGTGGGCTGCAAAGGGGTGATCGAATTATTGAAATCAACTCAAAGAAGGCCACGGGTAAAAGCATCACCAATGAGGAGGTGATGTCAAGGTTAAAAGGGGAGCCAAAAACTAAAGTTAACGTGACCATTTTACGAAAGGGTAAAAAATATTATAAAACACTGGTTCGAAATACAATTCCAATTGCAACTGTTCCATGTTCATACATGATTCGGCCTTCGGTTGGTTATGTTCAAATCTCCCAGTTTTCTGTCCCTACTGCAGATGAATTCCATCGTGCAGCCTTAAGCCTTCTAAAGAAGGGAATGAAAAACCTTGTCCTCGATTTAAGGGGTAACGGTGGTGGAACAATGGATGCGGCCATACAAATTGCCGATGAGTTTCTTCCGAAAGGGTATTTGATTTTAAGCTCAAAGGGACAACATAGTAAGGAAACTTTTTACCGTGCAACGAATGCCGGTATATTAGAAAAAACAAAGGTTGTTGTGCTTATTGATGCGCAATCTGCTTCGGCTAGCGAAATATTAGCAGGGGCGCTGCAAGACAATGACCGTGCTACTATAGTAGGCAGAAGGTCTTATGGAAAGGGGCTTATACAACAAGACAGACGCCTTAATGACGGGAGCAACTTGCGCATAACTGTTGCTCGTTATTATACCCCCTCCGGCCGCTCAATTCAGCGCCCATATAATAAGGGTTATGAAGCCTACCAAGAAGATGAGCAGAAATCATTTACAGAAGAGTATTTTAAGCCTGATTCGAGTATTTTCGTCGATTCACTTCGTTTTAAAACCAGAAATGGACGCACTGTATATGGTGGTGGGGGCATAATGCCAGACATCTTTGTTCCTGGAGACACATCCAAAAACTCCTTGTATCTTTCAGAGTTGCGATGGAATGGGGTTTTTAATGCTTTTGTTTTTGATTACCTCAATCGAAAGACAATAAACTACCGCCTCGATGAATTCAATAAAAAATTCATCGTTGATCAATTTCTTCTAAATCAATTTGTGGCGTTTGCTTCTCGTGAATTTGGCATTCAATACCAACAAAACGAATACCTACACAGCAAAGAAAAGATTGTTTTGCTGCTCAAGGCAGAAATTGCTAGACACCTTTATTTAGAAGAGGGTTATTATCAAATTATCAATAACCAAGATGTCGAGCTTAAACGGGCTCTTGCTCTATTTTAGTTCTTTTTATCCATCAAAAAGACGGCAAAAATTATACTAAGAATAGCCAAAACCGCTGCAACCGCCCACCAAAAATTTGTATCAAAAGCTGGTACTAGAGGTATCATACTGCGTGTTTAATACAATGAAGTTAAAAACTTTAATTTTCTAACTGCCTGTAAATGAACAATGACGGGTTCTTTTTGAACAAGTGTCAATTTGCAAAGAATAATAAAACATTTTGGTCATTTAATAAAGCCTCATACTTAGAATAAGCTAAAAAATCAAATTAATATCCAAAAATCAAGACTAATTATGCCTGGTTTTTAAGGTAACAATTTGTTTTGCCACCCATCAAATTCTTGATCATTAATTAAATTTAAGGCCTTAAGTGTTGAAGCCGTTTTTTGTAAATCAAAAGGGGTTATACTGAGTTGTGTTGCCCAAATTGTTTGGCTTAGCCATTCCTCTACTTGTGACTTCTTTAATGCATAACGCCAGGCAAAAACTTCAGCAGCGATTTTTGAGCTTTTTAGCGTCGCTGCTCTTTTTTGAATGATTTCAACCATACTGCTAAGTAATTCTGCATTTGCGTCTAACACCTCGTTACGTACCGCTATAACAAAACAGGGCCAGGGCGTCAATACCTCTCCAATTCGTTTTATTTTTCCTTGATCAATAAAAGGCTGAGTGGTGTATTTTTCCCAAAGAAACCCTTCTGCCTCTCCAAAATTTAGCGCCCACAACCCACCATATATATCTCCAACAACATTGAATGCCAAGGAATTGGGCTCCCACCCTTCACGCTGCGCCAATAAATAGGTCATTAAATGAGAGCCAGAACCTTCCCTAGAAATGGCAAATGTCGCCCCATCAAGCAAATCTAACCTCTTTACATGATTGTTTTTGGGCACATGAATGCCCCAGCAAAGAGGGCTTTGCACATAAACGGCTAAAATTTTTGCATCTAATCCCTTTAAAATTGCCCTCGTTATACCCTCGGTTAGTAAAACAGCAACATCTAGTGTTTCGGCCTGTAATCCCTTTATCATTTGGCCGGTGCCGCCCGTCATATCAGACCAATGCAATTCAATTCCGGCTTTTTTAAATAGGCCCTCTTCTATTGCAAGCCGCCAAGGCAAATTAAAATGCTCAGGGACGCCGCCTATTTTTAGTCGTTTCATGATTGCTGGTTAAAAAACTGTTTGTCAGATAATTTCTTGTATTGACCATTGAGCTCCAGCAGCTCTTCGTGTGTGCCCTGTTCTATAATTTCTCCCTTTTCCATTACAATGATGTGGTTGGCTTGGCGTATTGTTGAAAGACGGTGTGCAATCACGATTGAGGTTCGCCCCAAGGTTAGTTTTTCTGTTGCTTTTTGAATCAGAAACTCACTTTCAGTATCTACACTAGATGTGGCCTCGTCTAAAATCAGCAGCTTGGGTTGATAAACATAGGCGCGTATAAACGACAATAACTGACGTTGTCCTGTTGAAAGCCTGCCCCCTCTTTCTCCGATTTGATGTTCATATTGGTCTGGGAGCATACTAATAAAATCATGCGCTCCAACTTCTTTGGCGGCTTCTATAACTTGCTCTGGGGTTATATTTGGATCACCTAGAGTAATGTTGTTAAGTATTGTGTCTGAAAACAAAAACACATCTTGCAAAACAATGGCTATATTTTTGCGCAACACTTTTAAATCGATTTCTTCAATAGGCGTGTTTCCTATTTTTATATAACCAACCTGATGCTCATAAAAGCGTCCCAATAAATTTACCAGGGTTGTCTTTCCTGAACCAGTAGCGCCAACAATAGCAATCGTTTGGCCGTGTTTTATTGTTAAGTTCAAATTATTAATTACAGGCTGATTCTCTACATAGGCAAAACCAACATTTTCGAAGCGCAAATCTTGGTCGAAATCAACGTTAGTAATCTTTCCTTTATGCTGAATATCAGTTTTTTCATCTAAAACAGCAAATATACGCTCTGCCCTTACCGTGCCTCGCTGCAACACATTAAATTTATCGGCCAACATTCTTATAGGTCTATATAATTGACTGATCCAAAACACAAAAGCAAATAGTTCGCCAAACATGAGGCTTATTTCTTGATCTGATCTTCCCGATGCCTGTATTGCTCCCCAAACCAAAAGGGCCGCAACTGACATAGAGCTTAATAATTCTACAAAAGGAAAAAATATTGAGTTGGCCCAAACCGCTTTTATATGGGCTGCACGATGCTCTTTATTTATATTTTCAAATTGTGTGGCTTCACTATTTTGACGATTGAATAGTTGAACGATGCTCATCGCTGTAAGTCGTTCTTGAACGAAAGTGTTTAATTTGGTCACTGCCATCCGCTCTAATTGAAAAGAGGATTTCATTGCTCGAGCAAAAATCCTTGTAGCCCAAATTAAAATGGGAACAGGGATTAATGTCATTAGCGCCAATTGCCAATCTGTTAAAAACATAAATAAAACAATTAATATTAATGACAACAAGTCTGCAGCAATATCCATAATACCTGATGAAAAAACTTCTGTAATAGCCTCCACATCAGAGACCACTCTGGTTACCATAGCGCCAACTGGGTTTTTATCAAAATATGCCACGCGCAGCTGCATAAAATGATGAATTACTTTTTGTCGCAAATCTCTTATCACAGATTGGGCAAGTAAATTTGAAAAATATGTTCCTACAACCTGCAAAAAAGCCTCCAACAAGAGCATGCCCAACACCAAAAGGGAACCCAAAAGCAACATGTTTGGGTTTTTGTCTCTTAACAAATACCTATCAATTATTTGGCCAATCACATAAGGTCTTGAGGGAGAAATCGCCGCTAAAAGAATTGTTGAGCAAATGGCAATAAAAAGAAGTTTTTTATACGGTTTTACATAGCTGAATAAGCGCTTGAAAAGTGAAATTTGTGGCTTTTGATTCATTGTATTACAAAATTAGTTCTTAATTCCTTACCTTTGCATCCAATTTTCAGTATCGTGGGTGTTAAAATCTTTGCAGGTAGGGCTTCTGAAAAGCTGGCGAAACAAATTGCCAGTTCTTTCGGAACCGAGCTTGGTGACGTCAAAGTAAACGTATTTTCAGATGGTGAATTTCAGCCATCATTTGAAGAAACCGTGCGCGGTCAAGACGTGTTTATTGTACAGTCTACAATGCCACCAACTGAAAATTTGTTCGAATTACTTTTACTTGTAGATGCAGCTAAGCGCGCCTCTGCAAGAAAAATTATTGCAGTCGTCCCTTATTTTGGATTTGCCCGTCAGGATCGAAAAGACAAGCCCAGAGTGCCAATTGGAGCAAAACTAGTTGCTAATATGTTTGTTGCGGCTGGTGTGGACCGTGTTATGACCATGGATCTTCACGCAGATCAAATTCAGGGGTTCTTTGAGGTGCCAGTAGATCATCTTTTCGCTTCTACTTTGTTTTTCAAAGAAATTGAGCAATACGATAGATTAAATCTTGTGGTTGCTGCCCCAGATGCTGGAGGGGCAAAAAGAGCTAACTCTTATGCTAAAAACCTTAATTGTGGTTTGGCTCTTTGTCATAAGCACCGCAAAAAAGCCAATGAAATTGCAGAAATGACGGTCATTGGTGATGTACTAGGAAAAGACGTGGTAATCATTGACGATATGTGTGACACGGCGGGTACTTTGACAACTGCGGCCGATCTTCTTATAGAAAAGGGGGCTAAAAGCGTTCGGGCATATACCACACACGCCGTGCTTAGCGGTCCGGCATTTGATCGTATTTCTAATTCTAAATTAACCGAACTTATAATAACTGACACCATCCCGCTTCATCAGCAAAATGAAAAAATACGCGTTTTAAGTGTTGCCCCTCTATTTGCAGATGTAATCAAGCGCTTGGTTAAAAACGAGTCAATAAGTACACATTTTGTAATCTCTTAAATTAAATATATATAACATGAAAACTGCACATTTGAGCGGTTCGCTTCGGGCGAACGTAGGGAAAAAGGATGCTGCGGCTTTGCGTAATGCGGGCCTAGTACCTTGTGTGCTTTACGGACAGGGTGAGCAAACTCACTTTTCGGTAAAGCGAACGGCTATTGATAAAATTGTTTTTTCTCCTGATGTTTTTCAGGTTGCATTAGACATCGATGGTAAAAAAGCTACCGGGATTATTCGCGAGCTTCAGCAACACCCAACCAAAGACACCATTCAACACGTTGACTTTTATGAACTCAGTGATAACAAAGAAGTAAGGGTTAAATTGCCTGTTCGAATTACTGGTTCTTCAGTTGGTGTAATGGCTGGAGGTAAACTAATGATTGTGTTTCGACAGTTACAGTGTGTTGGTTTGCCAAGCGCATTGCCAGATGCAATTACCTTAGACATTTCAAAATTGCGTATTGGCGATGCCATTCGCGTGAACAAAATCGAAATTCCTGGTGTGAAATTCTTAGATCCTGCCAACACAGTAGTGGTTGCCGTAAAAATGGCTCGCGGCGCAGTTAAAGGCGCTGATGATGAAGCTGACGAAGAAGAAAGCGTAGAAAAAGCAGAAGAATAACCTTTAATTTCATAAAATAACTAAACCGCCCTTGTGGCGGTTTTTTTTGTCACTTTTCTTCGTTAATTTCGTTATCAATAGATATGGTTAACCCGCGAACACTTATAATTATACCCACTTATAATGAATTTGAAAACGTCGTTAAAATGGTGGCAAAAATTCTTGAGCTAAAGCAAGGTTATCATATTCTTTTTATTGATGATAACTCACCAGATGGTACGGCTGCCCAAATTGAGATTATAATGAACGCTCACCCAGAAGTTTTTTTAGAAAAACGAAATGGCAAGTTTGGTTTAGGGACAGCATATATTCATGGGTTTAAATGGGCTTTAGAAAGAAACTACACCTACATAGTGGAAATGGATTGTGATTTTTCTCATAATCCGTCAGACCTGCCTAGGCTTGTAGCAGCATGTGAACAAGGCGCTGATTGTGCAATTGGATCTCGCTACGTTAAGGGTGGTCGTGTGCGCAATTGGCCCTTTAAAAGGATTTTAATGAGCTACTTTGCCAGTGTTTATGTTCGGCTAATTTTATTTATTTCCATTAAAGACACAACTGCTGGATTCAAGTGTTATAGAAATGAGGTGCTCCAAACCATTCCCTTAGAGCTCATTCCTTTTAAGGGTTATGCATTTCAAATTTGCATGAAATATGCTGCTATACGCTTGGGTTTCAAGGTAAAAGAAATTCCCATTACTTTTATTGATAGGGTTGTTGGAGAGTCTAAAATGTCAACTAGTATTTTTAAAGAGGCCTTTTTTGGTGTTTGGCAAATGCGTAAAATGAAATGGAAATGAAAACCATTATTAAAAACGGCACAATCATTAATGAAGGAAAACGGCACATTTCTGATATCTTAATCTCTTCGGGAAAAATTGAAAAAATTGCACCCAATATTGCTGTGAGTGATAGGGTTAAAGAGGTTGACGCCAGTGGGCTTTTGGTTTTACCTGGTTGTATTGATGACCAAGTGCATTTTAGAGAGCCCGGCCTTACTCATAAAGGAAATATATTCACCGAGTCTCGTGCTGCCGTGGCTGGGGGTATCACTAGTTTTATGGAGATGCCTAACACGGTGCCAAATGCTTTAACCCAAGAACTTTTAGAGAATAAATACCACATTGCCTCAAAATCCTCAATTGCAAATTATTCATTTTTCATGGGCGCTTCTAATGACAATCTAGAAGAGGTGCTTAAAACAGATGTC
Organism: Crocinitomicaceae bacterium; assembly: GCA_030830785.1. Lineage (GTDB taxonomy): Bacteria > Bacteroidota > Bacteroidia > Flavobacteriales_D > Crocinitomicaceae > UBA952. Next base: position 48,073 of record JAURMI010000010.1, on the reverse strand, counting down.
TCCAAAGTTTGCGGTATTAAGGTTTTTATGGGTTCCTCCACAGGAAATATGCTCGTGGACAAAGAAAGTGTCTTAGAGGGCTTGTTTTCTCGTGTTGGGGCGCTCATTGCTACACATTGTGAAGACGAAACTACAGTTAGAAACAATTTATTGGTACAGCAACAAAAATATGGACAATTGATACCAATTAGCGCCCACCCTATTATTCGAAGTGAAGAGGCTTGTTATATGTCTTCGTCAAAGGCGGTTGCTTTGGCTAAAAAACACAATGCGCGTTTACACGTTTTACACATTTCTACCGCAAAAGAGACTGAATTATTTGACAATAAACTGCCTCTTGAACAAAAACGCATCACAGCTGAGGCCTGTATACATCATTTATGGTTTTCAGATGCTGATTACTTATCAAAGGGGAATTATATAAAATGGAACCCGGCAATAAAAACAGCTGCCGACAGAGAAGGAATTTGGAATGCTTTGATTGACAATCGTATTGATGTTATTGCCACAGACCATGCGCCACACACAATAGAAGAAAAAAACCAGCCCTACGCAATAGCACCGTCTGGAGGGCCGTTGGTGCAACATGCATTGCTGGCAATGTTGGATAAGGCTCAAGAAGGAAAAATAAGCCTTGAGCGCATTGTAGAAAAAATGGCGCACGCGCCTGCTATTTTATTTAATATCCAAAAAAGGGGGTTTATCAATGAGGGATATGCTGCTGATCTTGTTCTCGTATCGCCAAAAGCCGGGCCACCAGTTGAAAAGCAACAATTATTATATAAATGTGGTTGGTCTCCTTTTGAGGGCCATACGTTTTCACATCAAATACACAGCACCTACGTAAATGGCGCTTGTGTATATGCCAATCATAAGATTATAGAAGGGCAAGTGGGCCAACGTTTAATGTTTGATTGCAGATGAAATACAGCGTTGTTTTAATTTTTTGTTTAATTGCTTATTCTTGCCAACAGAACGGGGTTCCTGCTGAAATAATTCAACCCAAAAAGATGGGAGTGCTTGTTCAAAAAATCACACTTTTAGAGCTTTATTATCAAAGTAAGTATGGGGTGCCTAGTCAATATAAAGAAGCCCTTGATCAAAGCGTCAATAGAATATTAAAAAATAACAAAACCACACGCCAACAATTTGAGAAAAGCCTAAATTATTACGCTTTTCACTCATCCATGCAAGAAAAGTTAAATGAAGATTTGCTTTTACATTTAAGCAGAAAGCTTCGTTAGACTAAAAGCTGTGGTGAAGTGCCTCTACTTTTGATTCAAAAAAATACGATGCCCTTTCATTAAAAACAGCAGGGGATTCAGAACTGTAAAAACTCAGCTTCCCATTCTTGGTGAGCCGATCTTCCATTTCCGGGTGAGCGCCTAAATAGCTAAACAATTTGGAGGCCACAATGGGCCCCTGGGCAATTACATTTACTTGCTTTCCCGCCAATGATTCTATCTGTGTTTTAAGCACAGGATAGTGTGTGCAGGCCAATAAAATGGTATCAATTTGATTGCTTTGATGCATTATTTTCTTCACATCGTCTGCAATGAATTGTTTGCCGGCGGGGTGTAAATACTGTTGGTTTTCAATTAGTGGAACCCACATCGGGCATGCCTGTTGATGCACCTGCAAATGAGGGGCAAATTTTTGGAGTTCAATAGGGTAAGAATTAGAGCCTATGGTTCCGTTGGTTCCTAATATTCCAACATGCCCGCTTTTAGATACCTCGCCCAAAATTTCTGCGCTAGGCCTAATTACGCCAAGGACCCTGTTTTCTGGGGCTAGGCCTGGCAAGTCTTTTTGCTGAATAGTTCTCAGTGCTTTTGCCGAAGCTGTATTGCAGGCAAGAATTACAAGGGGGCACCCCTTTTTAAATAAAAACGCTACTGCTTCAAGTGTAAACTGATAAACCACATCAAAGGAGCGATTGCCGTACGGAGCCCTGGCATTGTCACCAAAATAAATAAAGTCATGATTTGGGAATTGTTTTCTTAGTTCTTTTAAAACTGTTAAACCCCCGTAACCTGAATCAAAAACACCTATAGGACCCGATGTATTCACGTTCAAATCTAAACAAAAAAGGACAACCGTTGGCTGTCCTTTAAAGCTTTAAATAATTTTTAGTTTTTTGCTGCAGCATCCAATAATAAAAGCTCGACAATGACCTCATCTGTAATATCAATGCCTCCTTTTGAATACATTGTTGCCGTAACATCTAGTACATAATTTAGTTTTTTACGCTCAGCTACTATTTCAATAGATTTTTGAATGCGTTCCAAAATTGGTTTGTTCAATTCTTCACTCATGATTTGTATCCCCTCTTCAAAAGAAGCAGAGGATGCTTCCAACATTTGTTGTTTTTGCATGAGTTTGTTTTCAATAATTTGGCATTCTGCCGGAGACTTATTTATTTTATTATTTACATAGTCGTTGTATGCTTTTTGCAATTCGGCATCCATCATTTGTAATTCTTGCATGCCTGATGTTTGCATGGAGTCTAGTTTTTTTATTGCCTCCTTTCTAGAAGGGAGGGTGTCTAACAGTTTTTTGGAGTCGACATGGCCTATTTTAGTTTGGGCAAACACCCCAAAACTTACAGTAACAAATAGACTAAGTATTACATTTTTCATTTTTTTGTTTTTATTTAGTTATTCCCATTTCTTCGAGCACTTCCTCTGAGATGTCGAATTCTTTTTCTGCATATAATAAGTTGCTCTGGTTTGCCTTGTCAAATACAAATTCATAACCTTCGCGTTTCGCCACCTTTTTCATTGCCGTGAATACACGGTCTTGGATAGGCTTAATTAATTCTTGTCTTTTTTGAAAGTAGTCGCCATTGGCCCCAAAGTGTTTGGTTTGCAATTCAATGGCTTCCATTTCTAACTTTTCAATTTCTAGTTTTCTTTTTTCTTTTTCTTCTTTTGGAAGTAATACTTCCTCTCTGTCAAAATTGTTTTTTAGGTCTTTTATTGTTGCGTAACGATCTTCTATTTCTTTGGTCCAGCGCTCGGCCATTTTATCCAAGCGTTCTTTTGCCTCATTGTATTCGGGTACATTTTCCAAAATATAGTCAGAGTCAATGAAGGCATATGATTGGGCTTTGACAAAACGCATGCCAAAAACCAAAACAATTAATAAAAAATACTTTAAAAATTTCATCTGCCTGCTTAAAACGACGAATTTACCAAATTATTGTCAATGCTACAATTCTCCTAGGTTCATGCCTATTGTAAAGGTTAGCTTTGGATAGTATCCTTTTGTTTTTATGTCTAAATCTGAGCCTTTTCCATGTCCTGAAGCCCAGCTGTCTAATTGATCAAAACCCAATCCATAGTCTAAGCCTAGCATTCCAAACATTGGCAAAAAGACTCTAATACCCACCCCGGCTGTCCTTTTTACATTAAATGGGTTAAATTTATCAAAGCTTGGATAAGTGTTTCCTGCCTCAAGGAAGGACAATGCGTAGAAGGTTGCCTGCGGGTTTAATGAAATAGGGTATCTTAATTCTAGCGTATATTTTGCAACTATGGGGTCTCCACCTGGCGATGAAATAGTTTGATCTTCATAGCCGCGCAATGCAATTATTTCTCTGCCGCCAATTTGGTTGGCTCCCATTCCTGTGAGCCCGCTGCCACCCATAATAAATCGATCAAAAGGAGAAATTCCCTTTGCTTTATTGTATGCGCCCATATATCCAAAACCAAAGCGCGACATCAAAACCAGTTTTTTATCCCCGCTCAATGGCGTAAACCACTCTCCTGTAAATTTCAACTTATAGTATTCTAAATACTTGTAGCGCTCTTGTGTGCTTAAAGATCCGTAATCTTTATCTTTTTCAAATAAGGAATATGGTGCCGTTGCTTTTGCAGAGAAAGTAAAATTGGATCCATTTTGCGGATAAATAGGTGCGCTAACAGAACTGCGTTGTAAGGTGTATTTTAATGAAATGTCGTTTGCATAACCATTCTGAAATAACGGAAAAAACGAATATTTCTGCACATCGTAATACATATATGACAATTCATAATTGGCCACAAAATAATCATCTGGCCATTTTTTACGTCTTCCCAAAGCCACCCCTGTTCCAGATATAGAAATGCCGTTGTAGTTTTCATTTGTGCGAAGCAATCCATTTGTAGAAATCGAAGAGTTGGTAATATAAAAGGTCAGTGAGTTGGGCTTTTTGCCCCCTAACCAAGGCTCGGTAAAGGAAAAATTATATCCTTGATAATAACGCCCGGTAGATTGTGCTCTTATAGTTAATCGCTGCCCATCACCACCGGGAAGTGGTGTCCAGGCGTCTTTATTAAAAAAATTCTTTGTGGAAAAGTTATTAAAAGAAAGCCCTAAGGTTCCAATTACGCGTCCAGAGGTATTTGGTCCTGCCCCACCATAACCACCAGAAAGTTCAATTTGGTCACTAGATTTTTCTACAACTACGTATTCTATATCTACTGTTCCGTTAGCCGGGTTTGGCTGTGGGTTTACTTGAAACCCTTGTTCATCGAAAAAGCCAAGTTGTGCAAGCTCTCTTTGGGTGCGCATGATGTCTGCCTTGTTGAACAAATCTCCTGGTTTGGTACGTATTTCTCTTAAAATTACGTGGTCATTGGTTTTGGTGTTTCCTCTAACACTAATCGTACCTATGTGGGCCTCCTTGCCTTCAATTATGCGGATTTGATGATTTATTCTGTTATCTGCCACACCTGTTTCTACCGGTTGGATTTGAAAAAACAAATAGCCCCTATCCATATAAAGAGAGGAAATGTCCCTGCCATCGCCATTTCCATAGAGCCGCTGATTGAACAGGTCTTGATTGTATAAATCTCCCGGCTTTATACCCAAAACAGTATCTAAAAAACTGGAGCGATATTTCGCGTTTCCTATCCATTCTATTTGGCCAAAATAATATTTTTCACCCTCGCTAATATTAATCTGTATTTTCATGTTTTTTTCATCGAGCATGAAAACAGTATCGCTAGTAATTAGGGCGTCGCGAAGCCCTTCTGCATTAAATTTTGCCAAAAGCGCCTTTTTATCTGTGGCGTAACTACTTTCAGTGTATTTTGAGCGCTTAAAAATACGTTGCGGGCCCTTTTGTTTTGTGTCTTTCATAGACATTCGCAACTTCCATATGGGTACAGCGGTAACGCCCACAAATTCAATTTCTTTAATTCCAATTTTTATTCCTTTATCGATTTTAATTACAAAGATTTCAGAATTATTGATCAACGTGTCTCGCTGACGAACAATCTGTGCCTTTGCATAGTAAAACCCCTTTTCCCGATAATAACTTCTTATTTTACTCTTAGTTTCAAAAACCAAATTCTCTGTTATCGTCTTTCCAGCATATAGGCTAATTTCCTCTCTTAATTTATCGGCCTCGCGTTTATTAATGCCTTCAAATCTAAATTTCGAAAGTTTGGGCCTTGGGCTCAACTCAATTACCATGTAAACGATGCCTCCTATTTCCTTTTCGGCATAAATAGCTACGTCCGAAAACAAGCCCTCTGCCCAAAGTTGCTCAATAGCTTTATTGACTTGTTGGCTAGGCAAGGTTATTTTTTGTCCTGTGCGCAATCCGGCGATTAGCTTTATGGCTTGGTGATCATAGTTGTCTGCGCCCACCACTCTTATAGGGCCAATTTCAAATGTCTGTGGATTCGCATAATCAAAATTAAAATCACCCAGATTGGTTGGGTTTTGCGCCCATGTTACACTGGCAAATCCTAAAAGAAATAGCAAAATAGCTTTATTCATTTGTGTTCTTTATTTGTTCAGATACCATGCCAAAACGACGTTCTCGCTTTTGATATTTACAAATTGCATCAATAAACGCCTCTCGTCGAAAGTCTGGCCAATGCGTTTCTGTAAATAACAACTCTGTGTAAGACAATTGCCAAAGCAAAAAGTTACTAATACGGCACTCTCCACTTGTTCGAATCAATAATTCCGGGTCTGGAATTTCTTTGGTTTGAAGCAATGAAGCAAAGATTTCTTCTGTAAGTTCTTCAGGTGAAATTTTTGATTGCAGCATTAATTGGTGGGCCTGCATAGACGCGTTTAATATTTCTTGCCTAGCTGAGTAATTCAAGGCCAAAACCAATGTTAGAGCCGTGTTGTTTTTTGTTCTTTCCATTGCCTGGCACAATGAATCATAACAATTGCCTGGTAAACCTTTAATATTTCCAATGGTTAGCAATCGAACGTTTTTAGCATCCATTTCATCCACCTCATTTGAAATGGCCTCTACCAATAAATTCATTAAACCCTCTATTTCATCGGTTGGTCTGGACCAATTTTCAGTTGAAAAAGCATACATTGTAAGGTATTCAACACCTAATTCACGAGATGTTTTAATTATTTCTTTTACAGATTCAACCCCAGAAGAATGTCCAAACAAGCGGTGTTGGCCCCTGCTTTTTGCCCAACGACCATTGCCGTCCATTATAAAGGCAATGTGGCGAGGAATATTTTCTTTATCAAGTTGTGAAATTAGGCTCATTTAATCTAGCGAAAATACGGAATCTTTTGCGGAAAACTTCATAAAAAAAGGGATTGGTTAGACCGCTCCCTTTAAAAATTATTTGTAATTTATTTTAATCGGCTAAAACGATTAATTTTTGATTATTAAGTTCTGCGACCCCTCCTTTTATCTGAACAATAGCAGTGTTTCCATTAACGGTTACTTGTTCGGAGGATTCTATGCTTGAGTCAGACTCAAAACGAACTTCCCCTGCCTTTAAAGAAGAAATTATGGGCGCATGGTTATTTAATACCTGAAAAAACCCATCTGTACCAGGAAGGCTTACGCAGCTTACTTCTCCTTTAAAAATACTTATTTCTGGGGTAATGATTTCCAACAACATGATTATGCTTCTGCTAACATTTTTTCTCCGGCCGCAACAACATCCTCAATTCCTCCTTTTAGATTAAAGGCCGCCTCTGGATATTGGTCGTACTTGCCATCTAAAATATCATTAAACGCTTTGATTGTCTCCTGAATATCAACCAATACACCCGGGATTCCCGTAAATTGCTCAGCAACATGGAATGGTTGTGATAAAAAGCGTTGAACACGTCTTGCTCTATGGACAACCATTTTGTCTTCTTCAGAAAGTTCATCCATACCTAAAATGGCAATAATATCTTGTAATTCTTTGTATCGCTGTAAGGTTACTTTAACACGTTGGGCGCAGGAATAATGCTCTTCTCCAACAATCTCAGGTGTGAGAATACGAGAGGTAGAGTCTAGGGGGTCAACCGCTGGGTAAATACCTAATTCTGCAATCTTACGAGACAATACAGTGGTGGCGTCTAAGTGCGCAAAAGTATTCGCCGGTGCTGGGTCGGTAAGGTCATCTGCAGGAACATAAACAGCTTGAACCGAGGTGATTGATCCATTTTTAGTGGAAGTAATTCTTTCTTGCATAGCACCCATTTCTGTTGCTAATGTTGGTTGGTATCCAACCGCAGACGGCATTCGGCCTAAAAGCGCAGAAACTTCTGATCCTGCTTGTGTAAAACGGAATATGTTATCCACGAAGAAAAGAATGTCTTTTCCTTGTCCTTCACCATCTCCATCGCGGAAATATTCAGCAATAGTTAATCCTGACAAAGCAACTCGGGCACGAGCCCCGGGAGGCTCATTCATTTGACCGAAAACAAAGGTTGCTTTTGACTCTTTCATTTGATCGAGGTCTACTTTAGACAAATCCCAACCGCCTTCCTCCATGGAATGTGTAAATTCGTCACCGTATTTAATAATGCCTGATTCTAACATTTCTCGTAGCAAATCATTGCCCTCGCGTGTTCGCTCACCTACGCCAGCAAAAACTGAAAGACCGCCGTGTCCTTTTGCAATATTGTTAATCAGTTCTTGGATTAGTACTGTTTTACCTACACCCGCACCACCAAACAAACCAATTTTACCACCCTTAGCATAAGGCTCAATGAGGTCAATAACTTTAATACCGGTAAAAAGAATCTCGGTTGCTGTAGAAAGCTGGTCAAATTTCGGCGCTTCGCGGTGAATTGGCAATCCCTCTTTGTTGTCCATGGTGTTTATGCCGTCTATGGCTTCACCAACCACGTTAAATAAGCGACCTTTAATGCGCTCTCCAGTTGGTACTTTAATTGGAATTCCGGTTGAAACAACCTCCATACCCCTAGTAAAACCATCGGTCGAATCCATTGAGATAGCACGAACAGCGTTTTCTCCTACGTGGGCTTGAACCTCTAAAACAACTCGTGTTCCGTCGGACTTAAACACTTCTAAAGCATCGTAAATATTAGGCAGTTCCGTGCCTCTATCAAATAGGACGTCTACTACCGGACCGATTACTTGTGAAACACTTCCTTTGATTGCTGACATTTTTCGTCTTTTAAATTCGGGTGCAAATATACAAAATTTATTTGATTTTGCTTTTCATAAAATATAATTAACCAATAGGTTACTTAGTCTTTTTCATTAAGAATCGGGTGGGGAAATAAGTAAAAATTAAACCGATGAAAACCGATGATATAATTATGGCAACAATATCCATTGGGTCAAAAACTATAGGAAAGGGCACGTTTGCGCCTGGCACAATTAGCCAACCTAAAAATTGCTGGCTCCAACAAATGATAAAACCTATAAACAACCCAAATACTACACCGAATAAGGTGAGTAATTGGCCTTGAATAAAAAACACCATAAACCTTCCTCTATCGTTTAATCCCATTGCTTTTAAAATATGGAAATTCTCCTTTTTTTCGTGAATTAACATTGTAAGGGCAGCTATTAAATTAAATGCGGCCAGCATAAACACAAAAACTAAAATGATAAAAACCACTAATCTTTCTGATTTGCTTGTTTTATAAATCAATTCATTTTTTTGGTGTTGCGTCCTTACTTTATATTCTGAGCCCACTAATTCTTGTATTTCTTGCTGAACAATTCTTGGGTCGGCTTTTGGTTCAAGATAAATATTGAGTCGAGATAAGGCCCCCTCTTGATCAAAAAGACTTGAGGCCACATCAAAATTGCACAGCATTACGGTGCTGTTTAATTCTTGATTATAATTTAATGCTCCTGCCACCTCAAACTGCTGTGTATTAAATGGGTTAGCCCCTAACCTCATGCTGAGATTTTGTTTGGGCACATATATTAACACATCGTTTTTATCCGATCCTAAACCTAATTTCAATTTGGAAAAAATATCTGACCCCAAAAAAACCCGCCCCTTCTCATTTAGTGCTCCTGCACCAACATTATTGATTAGATGTTGGTTTACTCTTGCTTCTTTAATAAAAACAGGGTCTACAGCGTGTAGTGTTGCATTTATCCAGCGCTGATCTTTTCGTAATACAATCAACTCTTCCCTCTCTTTGCTCAACACTTTTACACCTTTTATTTTTTTTAAAGCGGCGTCATCTAACTGATTTAATAAAAAGGTTTTACGGGCTTTATGTTGTATGGTTATCGGTGCATCAAAAGCGGTGTAAAGTTTAGCAACCATATGCTCAATGCCGTTAAATGCAGAAAGTAAAATCAACATTGCCGCAACGCAAATTCCTATGCCAACAACCGAAATACGTGAAATAATTCTAACTATCGATCTTTTTGATCGATTGAAAAGATATTTTTTTGCTATGTATAGCGGGGTGTTTATTGCTTACTTTTTAAGAAGTTCATCTATTTTGTTGGCATAATCCAAGGAGTCATCGATATAAAAAACCAATTCTGGAATCTTTCTAAGGTTTTTAAGCCTCTTAGCAACTTCGTTACGAATTTTACCGCGATTCGCATGAATATTATCCAATACCGTCTGTTTGTCTGGGCCAGCAAAAATGCTTAAATAAATTCTTGCAAGGCTGAGATCCGATGTAATGCGCACCACCGTAACGGACACCATTGCCCCTAGACAAATATCGCTTGCTTGTCTCTGAAAAAACAAGGCCAATTCGGCCTGAATTACCGACTCAATTTTTTGTTGGCGAATAGAACTCATTTTGCAAAGGTAAGAATAGTAGATGAGCGGGGGCTTATACCAACAAAAATGTATATTTGTGTCAATGTCTTACTACAAAGAAATTTACCGCTACACTTTTAAATACAAAGGCATGGCATGGGCAACCATACTTTTTAATTTGCTTTTTGTAGTATTTAATTTACTCTCGTTAATCCTTTTTATTCCTGTGCTTCAGCTCATATTTAAAGACCCTAGTGAGCTTTCCTTTGTTGGGGCGCCGCGCTGGGAAGGCGGCTTAACCGGTATAGTAAATTACGTTCAAGATGCATACAACCATTATATGTATACCTTGGTAAAAGCCGACCCTAAATCAGCCTTGCTCTTTGTTTGCTTAACGGTATTTATAGCTTTTTTTCTGAAAAATGTTTTTCGTTATGGTGCCGTCTGGACACAATCTAGGTTGCGCATGACTGTTGTACGAGATATTCGATTGGCGCTTTTTAAAAAATCTCTAGAGCTTCCTTTATCCTATCACAGTAATGAAAAGAAGGGGGATCTAATGGCGAGAATGAATAGTGATGTTAATGAAATAGAGGTTGCGGTTGTTAGTTTGCTTGAACTTATTTTTAGAGAGCCTCTGGCCATATTAATTAACTTGGCTACCCTTGTATATATGAGTCCCAAACTTACATTAACTGCCTTATTGCTCATTCCTATTTCTGCTTTTGTTATTTCAAGAATTGGTAAAAGTTTGAAGCGAACTGCAAAAAAAACACAAGAGCAATTAGGTTTTTTATATGCTTCAATGGACGAAAACCTTGGTGGTGTGAGGGTGATTAAAGCCTTTGAAGCTATTGGTTTTGTGGTTCAGCAATTTCGTAAACAAAACGATCAGCACCAAAGGTTGGCCACCCGTGTGTTTCGCAAACGAGACCTTTCTCCTCTTGTAAATGAAACTTTAGGGGCAATGGTGCTCTTGGCGTTGGTTTATTTTGGTGGTCGCTTAATATTAAATGGAGAGGAAATTGGTCTTAGTGGTGAGGTGTTTTTGACTTACATAATCGTTTTTTCACAATTTTTAAGACCCATTCAAAGTGTTTCAAACAACATGGCCAATATGAACAAGGCCCAGGCCTCCCAAGACAGAATTAATAGCCTACTTAAAACCCCAGACCCCATTATAAACCCGCCCAACAACACCCCTGTTCTCTCCTTGGAAAAAGGCGTTTCTTTTCAAAATGTGGGCTTTGCTTATCAAGACCAGGTTGTATTAGATCAAATTAATTGGGAGGTTGCAAAGGGCAGTCTTGTGGCCATTGTTGGTGAGTCTGGAAGCGGTAAATCAACATTGATGGATTTGTTGCTACGCTTCTATGACGTGAATAAAGGTTGTATTAAAATTGATGGTATAGATATTCGTGAAATTGAGCTAAGCTCGTTGAGAAATATTATTGGGGTTGTAAGCCAAGAATCTTTTTTATTTAATTTATCCGTTTCACAAAACATTGCTTTTGGTGATTTGTCCTTCGATTTAGAAAGGGTTGTTTCTGCGGCAAAAATTGCAAACGCACATGAATTTATTAGTTCTCTTGATGATGGGTACGACACGGTTTTAGGGGAGCGAGGAAATAAACTTTCTGGGGGTCAAAAACAACGCATTGCAATTGCAAGGGCAGTATATAAAAACCCCTCTATTTTAATTTTAGACGAGGCCACCTCTGCTCTTGACACGGCTTCTGAAAAATTAGTTCAACAAGCACTTGAAAATTTAATGCAGCAAAGAACGTCCTTTGTTATTGCCCACAGGCTTTCAACCGTCCGAAATGCAGATCAAATTATTGTTTTGTCAAAGGGTAAAATTGTCGAGCAGGGCACCCATGATGCGCTTATGTTACAGGGTGGTATATATAAAAACCTTTGTGCTTTGCAAGGGCTTAATTAGTCATATTGTGCTTTTTTACGAGGAAGCGTGTTTATATTGCTTACCTTTACAACTTAAAATCCCAAAATGAATTATTCCTCAATTCAGTTTTCCAAAGATCATAACACAGAATTTTATAAAACACTTAAGTCTCGGGTAAACGCATATTTTAAAGAAAATGATATTGCTAAAACTGCGAATGTGGCAATGGTGATCAAAACCATTGTGTTGATGTGTTTGTTTTTGACGCCATACGCTTTTTTGTATTTAACAGATTTACCAACTTATTTTTATTTAAGTCTTTGGGCGATCATGGGTTTTGGAATGGCGGGAGTTGGATTGTCCATAATGCACGATGCAAACCACGGCGCATATTCTCGAAAACAATGGGTAAACACCTTAATCGGTAATGTTATCATTCTTCTTGGTGGAAGCGCAAGAAATTGGCGTGTTCAACACAATGTGTTGCACCACACTTTTACAAATGTTGCTGATCACGACGAAGACATTGATCCACCCCTGCCGGTCTTGCGCTTTTCTCCACACTCCAAATACAGGTCAATTCATAAATTCCAACACCTATATGCCTGGTTTTTTTATGGGCTAATGACCTTGTTTTGGTTTATAAGTAAAGATTATCAGCAGGCTTTTCGCTACAAGAAAAAGGGGCTTATTGGCGCTTTGGGGATTTCTTTCAAACAACACTTGTTTAGGATTATATTGCTCAAGTTATTTTACACCTTTTTATTTCTTTTTTGTCCTTTATATTTTGGTGGTAGCGTATGGCAAATAAGTATTGTTGGCTTTTTAATAATGCAATTTATTTGTGGTTTGGTGCTTGCCGTTATTTTTCAGCCTGCACACGTTGTTCCTGTTTCAACCTATCCGGTTCCAAACGATTCGGGGGTTGTCGAGGCCGACTGGGCTGTTAGTCAACTTTACAACACAGCGAATTTTGCTCCAAAATCCAAACTTTTTTCTTGGTTCGTTGGGGGCTTAAATTTTCAAGTTGAACACCACCTGTTTCCCTCAATTTGTCATATTCATTATAAAAAGATTTCTAAAATTGTCGAGCAAACCGCTAAAGAATATATGCTTCCTTACCATTCATATAAAACCTTTATAAAGGCCTTGGGTGAGCATACTAAAATGCTAAAGGCGCTCGGCAAGTATAATCCTGCTATTGCATAAGCAATGAGCCTAGAGGAGATTTATCTCTTTTGCGTTAATAAGCCTGGGGTTACAGAACACTTTCCTTTTGATGATAAAACTCTGGTTTTCAAGGTTTTTGGCAAAATGTTTGCCCTAATTGATGTAGAAAATCCCAGCGGATTAAATTTGAAATGTGACCCTGAAAGGGCGCTTATACTGCGCGAATCGCATCGTGGTATAAAACCCGGCTTTCACATGAATCACAAACACTGGAATACAGTTTCTCTTCATTCAGGTGTCAATAACATTTTGATTAAAGAGCTAATTGACCATTCGTATCAATTGGTTTATGCTGGCCTACCAAAAAAAATTCGAGATGAAAATCCGATTGGATAAATTTCTGTGGTCAGTTAGATTGAGTAAAACACGCTCTGCTGCAACACAAATGGTGGTTAAGGGTCATGTGTTGTTAAATGGTGAAAATATAAAACCAGCTCGTGAAATTAAAACAGAACAAATCATCACCATTGTTCGTCACAATGCAAAATTCCAATACAAAATCTTGGCTTTGCTAGAAAGGCGTGTTGGCGCCACATTAGTAAAAGATTACATCTTGGATATTACTCCAGAAGAAGAGGTAGAAAAACTCAGACAATACCAAAGCGCCCAAAAAGCCTACCATCAAACAGATGGAAAACCATCCAAAAAAGACCGAAGAAATTTGGATCGATTCATGGATAATTGGGGTGAGGATTAATCCAAATAATCAGATAAAATTTTATCTGCCAAAACACTGCTTAATTGCTCGTAACTTTCAGTCGTCCAACCACCCACATGTGGGGTTAGACAAACATTTTGTTGGCCCAATAAAAATGTTAAGGTATCTGGAAGGGCTTGATTAAAAAAGGCTTCAAAACTTTTTTGTTCATATTCCAAAACATCTAGCCCGGCCCCTTTAATTTTTTTTGTTTCCAAGCCTTTTACTACGGCATGAGTTTGAACCACTTTGCCACGAGAGAGATTCAATAAGTAAAAGGGTTTTTGCATCTTTTCTAAAAAGTCTTGATTAAAAAAGTACTGTGTCTCTTCGTTTTGAGGAATGTGAAAACTTAAAACATCGGCTTGTTGTTGGATGGCTTCTAAAGTACATTCTTGAACAAAATGATCTCCAAAACCTGTTTTATACTTGTCATAAGCAAGTAACTTTATTTCAAATCCTCTAAGTTTTTTTGCAAAGGCTGAGCCGTTGTTGCCATAGCCAATTATTCCTACTGTTTTTCCATCTAATTCTTCACCCCTATTACTTTCTCTGTTCCACACCCCACCCCGAATTTCTCTGTCGGCTTTATTTATATTATTCATCAAATTCAAAAGCATTGATAGCGCGTGTTCGGCCACGGCGTTTCTATTTCCCTCCGGTGAGTTGTAAATTTTAATACCCCGTTGTTCGCAAACAATAGTGTCAATATTTTCAAGCCCGGAGCCGGACCTTGCAATAAATCTAAGATTGGGGCAGCGCTTTAAAAAGTCTAAATTAATTGTAAAACGAGACCTTATTACAATACCATAGGCATTTGAAAGTTTCTTGTCAAGATCATCCAAAGAGGAATCATAGTCTTTCAAACAAACCAAGCCGCTTTGTGTGAGCCTTTCCTCTAAAATTGGATGTACACTATCGAGAAAAATAACCAAGCGATTCTGCATGCTATAAATTTACAAAATTTGAAAAGTCAAAAAAAGAATAAAAAACCCTGTTTTTTAGTCTTTTTTAAGCGCACATCTCTTTGTGTTGTTTGTGATTGGGTGTTGGGCGCTTAAAAACGCTCTTAGGGGTCTTTAAAATCGATATTACCGTCCTAAATGAACTAAAAGCACTGAAATATCACTTGGTGAAACGCCGGAAACCCGTGCTGCCTGCCCAAGTGTTTTGGGTTGAATTTGATTCAGCTTTTCTTTAGCCTCAATACTAAGGTTTTTAATTTTTTTATAATCTAATTTAGCCGGTAACAACAAAGACTCTAATCGATGGTGTTTTTCTGCCTGTTCCTGTTCTCTTTCTATGTATCCCTCATATTTTAAAAGAATTTCGGCCTGCTCTACTGCTAACGGGTCCGTTTTCTCAATTTTCTCAACACAATTTACCACCTGATCACTCATTTGTTTTATGTCTTCAAGTGTTATGTGTGGTCTGGTTAAAATAGAACTTGCTTTGATTTGTTGATTTATTGGAGAGGAATTTTTATTTACTAAAATTGGGTTTGCCTCATTGGGGCTAACACCTATTTGACGTAAAGCTTGTATTAATTCATTTGTTAAACTTTGTTTATTTATAACTTTCTGCATTAGCTCATCACTAACTAAACCAAGTCTATGCCCTAAATAAGAAAGTCTTTCGTCCGCATTGTCTTGACGTAAAAGAATTCTAAATTCGGCACGGCTAGTAAACATTCTGTAAGGCTCGTTAGTCCCTTTAGTTATTAAATCATCTATCAACACACCTATGTATGCTTCGCTTCGCGATAAAACAAAGGGTTCTTTTTCATGTGTTTTTAAATGCGCATTAATTCCCGCCATTAAACCCTGGCTTGCCGCCTCCTCGTATCCGGTGGTTCCGTTTATTTGTCCTGCAAAAAACAAGTTTTCTATTGGTTTTGTTTCAAGGGTGTGTTTAAGTTGTGTTGGGGGAAAATAATCATACTCTATGGCGTATCCTGGCCGAAACATTTTAGCGTTTTCAAAGCCAATAATACTTTTTAATGCATCAAATTGCACTTCTTCAGGAAGAGAGGTGCTGAACCCATTTACATAAATTTCAACGGTATTCCACCCTTCGGGCTCAACAAAGATTTGGTGTCGCTCACGATCCACAAAACGAGAAATTTTATCCTCAATGCTTGGACAATATCTTGGGCCGCTACTCTTTATAGCTCCATTGAACATTGGAGACCTATCAAAACCAGTGCGCAACAAATCGTGTGTGCGCTCATTGGTATATGTGATGTGGCAAGAAAGTTGTTTTTGTAATGGTTGTGTATTAGAAAAACTGAATTTCGATGGGTTTTCATCACCGTGTTGTTCCTCCATCTTTGAATAATCTAGACTTCTACCGTCAACCCTTGGCGGGGTTCCTGTTTTCATTCGCCCAGATTCAAAACCCAACATAACTAAGCTTTCGGTTAATCCTGTGGCCGCTTTTTCTCCTGCCCTTCCACCGCCAAACTGTTTTTCCCCTAAATGAATAAGTCCGTTTAAAAAAGTTCCGTTTGTTAATACAACACTTGAGCCAAACACTTTGGTTCCCATGGCGAGTTGTACACCTATTACTTTGTTTTTTTCAACTATAACTCCCACACACATGTCTTGCCAGAAATCCACGTTTGGATTTTGCTCTAATAAATAGCGCCACTCCATGGAGAACAGAGCGCGGTCATTCTGTGTTCGTGGAGACCACATTGCTGGCCCTTTTGATCTATTGAGCATTCTAAATTGTATTGCACTCTTGTCGCTTACAATTCCCGAGCCGCCACCAAGCGCATCAATTTCACGAATTATTTGACCTTTTGCCACACCACCCATTGCCGGATTGCAGCTCATTTGGGCGATGGTGTTCATGTTCATTGTTACCAACAAAACCTTGCTGCCCATTTTGGCTGCGGCATTTGCTGCCTCACATCCCGCGTGGCCAGCCCCAACAACTATTACATCGTAATGTGCTAACATTTTATGGTGTGTTCCACGTGAAACAAGTGTTAGTTATCCTCGTTTGTTTCACGTGAAACAAATTTATTTAAATAATAATCTTCTTTAGCCCGCATTGTTTTAATGTCTTTTTGGCTTTTATCTTTATATCCACAAAGATGCAATAAACCATGAAAACAAACGCGATGCAGCTCTTGTTTTAAGGGTGCTCCGAGTCGGTCTGCATTGTCCTTAACTCTATCTAAAGAAATAACAACGTCTCCACTTATAGTGCCTTTGATAGAGTAATCAAAAGTGATTACATCGGTATAATAATCGTGCTCTAAAAACTGCTTATTTAAATCTAGTAAATAATTGTCGCTTGCAAAGACAAAACTAAGGTCACCGAGCTCCTTTAATTCTTCTTTTACAATTGCACTCGAAAACTTTTTTAAATTGTTCTTTCTAAAAAATTTGGGTAAACTTTGTTCAATACAAATAATTGAAATCATTTATGGAAATATAAATTTACCGTGTTTCCAGCTTGCAAAAATTCCACTTCATCTGCCAGATTTTTCATTAAATAAACCCCTCTACCGCTATCTTTTAACAGGTTCTCAGGCGCAGTTGGATCGGGAAGGTCTTGATGCGAAAAGCCAGGCCCTTCATCTTTTACTTGAATATAAAAACGGTCTGTGGAGGTGCCAACTTGTAAGTAAACTCGGGCGGATTGCTTTTCCTTATTGCCGTGTTGAATGGCGTTATTTACCGCTTCAGAAACAGCAATTAAAACATTTCCAAAAGCGTCTGTCTGAATTCCAAAATCATCACATACAGAACCAACTAAATTTTCTACATCTATAAGTGACTGATAATCAGACTCTAAACTAAGTTCTTTAACAACTTTAAAACCCTCTTTCATATTCAAAATATACGAAACTTATTGATTGAGATAGCTATCTGATCGCTGCTTGTAATATAGTTGCAAAGCGGGGTCAATTGCTTTTATCTTTTCAATTTCATTCCATTTCAACTTTTTATACGCCTCAAATCTAATTTGGTTACCTTTTTGAGGGTCTTTTGCTGTATTTGATTCTCGCTGCTCTTCATAACCCCTTTGCATCATGGCTTTTTCGCTTTCTAAAAGACGTGTAAGAATCTCTTTTTGCCGTTGGATGGTTTGTGGGTTTATTCGTTTCATTAACAACTCTTTTTGTTGTTGTTCCAATTCTTTTAATAAGGGATTTAGCTGATTACCTTGTCCGCTTCCATCCTTATTGAGCTCTTGTTTTAACTGTTCGATGCGTTGTCTTATTGCTGATTGCTCGGCTGCCATGCGGGCAAGCTCCTTACTTCCTAAACCAGGCAAGCCTTGACCTGGTTTTCCTTGTTCAGAGGGTTTTGTACCGGGCTTATCTCCAGGGTTTTTCTGACCGGGATTGGCCCCCTTCTGCATTTGTTCGAGCTGTTTTTTTAACAGCTCTTTCATGTCTCCAGAAGACATAGATTGACCAGATTTTGGCCGCCCTTTTCCTGGGTTTTCACAACTCCCATTACCTTGCATTTGTGCGTTCATTTGTTGTTGCATAGACTGCAGCACCTCGTTGAGTAATAACGCAAGATTATTATATGAGGTCATTGCTTTTTGTTGGTGTTTTTCTAACTCTTTCTTTTGATGATCATCAATGGCTTCAATAGCTAATTTTTGATGGGCATCAATACTTGCAAGTTCCGTATCTATAAAAGTGGAAATCTTGGGTTGGCGCTTTGCTAGGGCATAAAGACTATCTTTGATTATTTTAGTATCATCAATGATACGCTGTTGCTGCCTCCCTAATTTTCTATAAACCGGATCCTTTGTGTTTATTTTAACAAAGTGTTTTTGATTTTTTTCTTGTTCTAAACTTAAACTTATTAAACCCTCCAAAATAAGCCTCAAACTTTCCATGTCTTCTTCTTCTTGTTTTTTATTAGACTGATTTTGCTTAGCGTTCATCAGCGCAGCTAAAGATTTCATTTTAGAAGCTGCTGATTTTTGATTTTCACCCGCTTTTTTGTTTTTACCATCCTCTATCTCTTGTTGGGCGTTTTTCAAATCCTCAGATATTTGCTCTTGTACATCATCTAAACCTTCTAAATCTAGTGGTTGCATTAGTGCTTTATTCAGTTCTTGAAGCTCGTTTAGTTCTTTTTTTATTTCGTCAAATTTATTATTGAGTTCTTTTTGCTTTTTAAGCAACTCATCTTTTGAAAGTGTTTCTAATTCATTGTTTAAATCTTCTTGTTCTTTAGCCAGCTCGTTTAATTCTTTTTCTAAATCATCAATTCGTTCATTGACCTGCATTTTCTTTAATAACTCTAAACTTCTATCGAGTTGCTTACTCATGTCTTCAACAGATTGTTCTACATCATTTAGATTATCATTAAGCGCATCTTTGTTTTGTTCTTTAAGTAGTTCTTCGAGTTGTTCTAATAAAGATTTTAACTCATCATCCATCACTTCTTTAAGTAATTCTTCTAATAAGGACTGTTTTTCGAGTAATTCTTTATCTATAGGTGATAGTTGATTTTTTTCATGAGTGCTTTGTTTGAGTTGGTCTAAACTTTCTTGTATTTGTTGTTGTAACTGCTCTTGTTGTTGTTGCAATTGTTCTGCTTTATTTATTTTATTCCAATTGGAAGTTTTAGATTGAAGCGTTTCTTTTTTAAGTTGTTGAACATCTTTGTTGAATTGTTGCATTTTATCAAAAACATCTTCTAAGACATTAATTTGCGCTGTTTGTTCCTCTTTTCTTTTGTCGTTTAATTCTTCAATACCAGGTAGCTCATAAGTGCTTATCAAGCTTTTAGTGGCTTTATGTCCGTTTATACCATCATTATCGTAAACCACAAAGTAATAGGTTATAACATCGTTTAAATGGAGTTGCTCACGACTAAAATCCACCGCAAAATCAAATTTTTGTTGTGTTCCAGATACTTTGTCAACGTTAAATTGCTGTGTTTTCTTTTGACCATTAATTTGTTCAATTGTGTAATAAAATTTTAACTCACTTAAACCATAATCATCAGTAATCTGTCCTGTAAAATATCTTCTTGCTTCAAAAATTGAATCCTTTTCTTCTTGAATTTCTATTAGTGGGTATGCGTCTTTAATTACATTAATTTGAGAACTTATAGTATCATTTTTATTGGTTTGGGAATTGGTTAAAATTATTTTTTGATCGACACTCGATTTATATTCTCTTTTAAACTGACTATACTTTGGATTTAAATTTATTCTTGTGTCATTTACTAAAACGGTTAATTTTTTTGTGTTTTTTGTAGCCAATTCCCATTTTACAACCGTACCTTCAGGAATATTCAAGTCGTTTGTATTTTCAATTACACAATCTGTTTTATTTAAGTATTTTGGAAAATAACAGTGGGCTTTTAAAGTGCCTAAAACAGATTTAGCATTAACATATATCCATTTGTTTGCACTATTAAATTCATTTGTTGTAATATAAAACGAAGTGTTCTTTTGAAGAGGGGATAACTCAAATACAAAAAGATTCCTTTTCTTTTGTTTCATAAGGAATTTTCCTTGATCACAAACTATATATAATTGTTTTGGTAAAGAATTAAAGCCTGGGGCTGGTTTTACTTGTACATTAATTTCTGGAATATCCCCTTCATCCATGCGTTGTTTAAAATTTATAAAAGAAAATAAATACGGATTGGGTGCTTTATATTCTGTACTGTAATTAATAATTCTTTTAGATCCTTGTGTGAATATTTGTGGCATCCAAAAACCGATACCAATCACTCCAACTAAAAGAGGTAATAGAAATTTTAAGCGATTTTTTTGATTTTTATACTCAATAACATCTGAAAAAGATATTACACTAAGCTTTTTTGATCTTTGTTCAATACTTGCTTTAAGTAATTCTATAGATCCTTCATTTGTATTTAAAGCATTATGTAATTGGAGTGTATTTTTGAGTTTATCTGAGATATCAGGAAAAAAAGAACCAATAATTTCTGCGGCTTGAAGATGTGAAATTCGCTTACCAAATGACCATAATTTGCTTAAAGGAAAACCAATATAATGAATGAATAATGCGCTTTGTAAAACGATAAAACCAAAAAATAAAATTGCTCTTACCCAAATTGGAAATAACCAAATAAAAGCAAGTGTAGTAGTAACTAAAAACGCCAGTAAAAAGAATGTACTAAATAAGATTACACCCTTTAAAATTTGATTTAGATAATACTTTCGTATAAACGCATCTATTTGATCAATAAGAAGTGAATAAGCACTGTTCATAGAATAAATCTAATATTTCATTTTGGACTTACAAAAATAGTTCCAATAAGCCCAAGCTTAATAATTAATAAAATAGATTTTTAAATAAAAAAAGAAAATTATTATTGTTATTAAGGATGTTGAAATGTGAATAAAAAGAAGTTTAAAAATTTTTATGAAAAAACACCTTTACTTAATGAACAAGTTATTGACTATAAAAACATAATAAATAATTAATAATCAATTGTTTATGGTGTTATAAACAATAAAATACATTTATAAATTGTTTATTAAAAGAATATTTAAAATTCATAAATAAGTTAAAAATACAGTTGAAAATAACTGTATAAATCTCACAAACAATATTTTGTTTATACAATCTTCTTTTGCTTTCACATTTTTGAAGATTTATGCAAATTATATTATTAATTATTATAAACAAGATTTTCACTAAAAAAGAACCCCTTGTGTTTAAAAGCTCAATGTATTTATTGAGTTGTACCCTCGATTATTTTAACTTTGTTTATAAATAAATAGATAAAAACAGATTAAATTTTAAAGAAAATGCTCATTCCAATAGGTAGTGATCACGCTGGTTACACAATGAAAGAAACTCTTATGGTTTATTTAAGATCTTTAGGCCATGAAGTAAAAGATTACGGTTGTTTTTCTCAAGACAGTATTGATTACCCCGATTTTGCCCACCCAGTTGCAAAACACATTAGTGCACACCCTCAAAGTTTAGGTATACTGCTCTGTGGTTCAGGTAATGGAATAAGTATGACCGCCAACAAACACGCTGCTATTCGCTGTGCACTTTGTTGGGATGAAGAAATTGCTCAACTGGCAAGACAACATAATGATGCAAATATTGTAGCACTGCCCGCTCGCTTCATTTCTGATGAAAAAGCAAAGGTTATAGTTAAGATTTTTTTAGAAACAAACTTTGAGGGCGGAAGACACGCAAACCGTGTTGCGAAAATTTCATGTCAATAATTCCTTATTAGAATCTCAACACGTCTATTGGCTTCTTTTTGGCTTTCATTTTGAGGTTGCGCATAGATAGGTTTTGTACCACCAAACCCCAATGCGATTAGTCTTTTGGCGTCAACACCACTTTTAATTAAATAATTCTTCACCATTAAGGCGCGCTGTTTAGATAATTTTTGCGCTTTTTTATCGCTGTTTTCATCAAGGTTAACGTGACCATGAATTTCAATAGCAATATTTGGATTGAGCACCAACAAATCTCTTAATCGATTCAACTGTGGGTAAGAGTCTTCAGTAATTTGCGCTAAACCAGCGTTAAAATATACTTTTTCTAATTTACTAAGTGTGCCAACCTCAAACTTTTGTAAATAAAAAGTGTCAATAAAATTTTCGTTTATAGGGATGCCTTGCTCAGAAATTTCTAATGGAAAATACCCAGGCGCTTCAATTTTAACACTTCCTTTTCTTATTTTCTGATTAATGTTGATTTGCAAATGCGAAGCGAAATAAGTACCAGCAATATCATTGGAACCTTGTAAATAAACTTTTCCTACAACAGGTTCATTAGATGTTTTATCTCTAATATATAAAGTGTATGCCGGCACTTCGTTGCTGTATTTTAAATCTACTAGCGTTTCTTTTTGATTTATTTTAGTAAAACCACTTTTAAAAATCACGGCTTCTTTAAATTTTTTTGGGGCAATTAAGTGAATGATCAGGGTTTGGTTTTGAGTTAATTGAAAATCTAGATTTTTATTTTTTAACATTGAAAATGCAGCGCCACTCTCCACCATATTAGTATCACAAACACCATTTTCGGAAATATAATACAAGGCCGTTATTTCTGTTGGGCCCAAATTCTCACAAGTTAACATTAAGTTTAACCAACCATCGTGGGGAGCATTAAAAAACACCCAAATATCATTACTCGTTTTTTTTGCTAAAAAAGGCAATGAAAAAGAACTTTCAACAGGAGCGTTTATTGCTCCTTTGCATGTGTTGTAGGAATCTTGTTGTGCAAAAAAAGACGGACAACAAAAGAGTAAAAAAAGTATAAATTTCACCTCTTATTTATACGAGTCATTCTATATTTAGTTTCATCACACCTTTAAGCTGGAGACCCACAACGAGGCTCCCAGAAGCTATTGTAAGATGTTGAATATTTAATTCGTTTATATGTCCTTCTAAGTGCGCACCAGGCGAAACCTCACTATTAATTTGCTGATAAATAGCCTCTTTTGTTTCGAGCAAATAAGGGTTCAAATCAACAGCTACACCCGATTGAATTTTTTCTTTAATTTTTTCATCTAGAATCCATTTTGCAGACTTAAGCAACACACTTTTAGTAAATAACTCATATTCTAAATCTTTAATTTTGAGGTGTTGTTGTTCATCAACATATGGGTTAACTAACAAATATAATATTCCGCTTTTTGTTCCAGAAAAAACCACTTCAATAAGCAATTTTTCTTGTTGTGGGCCCAATAAGGAAACCCTATCAATACTGATAAACCTTCTCGATGAAATTTGAATTTGCTGCGTATCAAAATCCCGTAAAAGAAATTGGTTTATAGAATCATAGGAGGCAACAGTTTTTAAATTAATAACACTTGAATTTTGTGAATCAATTGGCTTAACGTTTTCGGGCAAACTTAATGTATTTAATGCTAAATTATTAGTAGAAAATATGGGTTGAGCCGTAACTTGAGTTTGAAAAACAGCCTTTTTCCCTTTGTCAATTAATTTCAAGTCAAAAACACTTAATGCGTTGGGTCTTAAATAGAAATATCCATATGGAGCCAACGAAATAGGCTCTTGTAATGACAGCCAAACATCTTTTAGGGTTGCGTTAATAGGTGCCGAAGACAATTCTTTGTCGATATCCTTTTCAAATTGTTTGAGCACGGTTTTAACTTCTTTTTCAATAGTGGGGGTAGCGTCATATTTAAAAACCGTTATTTGACAAGGATCAATAATTTTAAAATAGTTTAGTTTTGTTTGAGATTGAAGACTAAAACTTCTGTTAATGGCAACCTTGCTTGTATAACTCAATTGCACTTTTCGCTTGGGCTCATTCACCCCACAAGAAGCTGTAATTCGCGGTATTATGCATTGTTCGTCCCCAAATAATTCATGACAGCCCGGGCAATAGGATAAGTACAAATTAAATTTCCCATCGATCGTATAACTGACTTCATCATCAGACAGTTTAAAATCGATTGGTGAGCGCTCAAAACCATAATTGTAGCTAACCCCTTGACAGGTCTTTTCGCTACCCCAGAATTTATATTCTAATGATTTCTCAGCTTCATCTAAATAGGGCTTAAGTGAGACTTGGGTTTGAATGTTGAGAAAAGATGGCTCGGATGAACTTAAATCTTCAACCAAGCGAAATTCTGGCGGGGGTGGGTATGTCTGAATCGTTTTACAGGAGGCAATAACAAAAAAACCAATAAAAACAACAAGGGTTTTCATTGCCGCAACTTAAGTTTAACACGCTGGAGAAAATCTATTCTCATCGTTTCAACAACCCCTCCCGCTTCCACAATATGGGGGCTTGAATAGGTTGGTTTTTTCTTCCCCCCGGTTATACAAAAAAGAAGGTCATTACCCTCTTTACACAAAGAAGAGTTATAGAACATATCATTTAATTGAAAATGATCATAAAAACAGTTTCCAAGCAAATTCATCTCGATGAGCAGGCCATCACCCTCATCCATCCAACAAGTATTACTTTCTTCTCTATAAACGATTTTATATGCTTTAGTACTAATAATCTCATCATTTTTTTGATTTATATAATTCATGGTATAAGACCAAGAAAAAGGCTCGTCTAAAGGTTTTAAATCAAAACGAACACCAACGTTTTGTTGCAACCCGCTTCTTCCATAGATTTCCATCACACCATCGTAAGTCCCAAGCCAATCGTTTTCAATACACTGACCATATGTCATTAAGGGAAGCGTGAATAAAAGAAAAAATAAACGCATAAAAAAGGGGCCTTAGCCCCTAAATTAATTCATTTTTTCTTGTAAACCTCGATCGAGGGCATCCAGGAATTCTTCGGTATAAACAAAATGTTCTCCATGATTTACTTTGTTTCCATGAATACAAACAGCGAGGTCTTTGGTCATGATGCCCCCCTCAACAGTTTCAATACAGACTTTTTCTAGTGTTTCACAAAAGCGAATAAGCTCAGGATTATTATCGAGCTTTCCCCGAAAGGCGAGTCCGCGGGTCCAAGCAAAAATCGATGCAATTGGGTTTGTGGATGTTTTTTTGCCCGCTTGATGATCGCGATAATGGCGCGTAACCGTACCATGAGCGGCCTCTGATTCCATAATTTGACCATCAGGTGTAATGAGCACAGAGGTCATTAGGCCCAAGGAACCAAAACCTTGAGCAACGGTGTCGGACTGTACGTCGCCGTCATAGTTCTTACAAGCCCAAACAAAATTACCATTCCACTTTAATGCCGAGGCCACCATGTCATCTATTAGCCGATGTTCATAGACAATACCACTGGCTTCGAATTGTGATTTAAATTCATTTTGATAAATTTCTTCGAATATAACTTTAAAACGCCCGTCGTATTTCTTGAGAATAGTGTTTTTGGTAGATAAATATAAAGGCCATTTTTTGGTAAGCGCCATATTGAAACAGCTCCTTGCAAAGCCAGCAATTGAGGCGTCAGTGTTATACATTGTCATACCAACACCGTCCCCG
The DNA here is from genome assembly GCA_030830785.1 of Crocinitomicaceae bacterium. Classification (GTDB taxonomy): domain Bacteria; phylum Bacteroidota; class Bacteroidia; order Flavobacteriales_D; family Crocinitomicaceae; genus UBA952. The sequence goes on along the minus strand of JAURMI010000010.1, from coordinate 22,359 downwards.
TTGAAGTTATACACGTCAAAGGTTTGGACCTGGCCACCGTCTTCAGGGGTAAAAGTCATAGTGAGCTTTCCTTTACCTTTAAATACTGCATCTGTGGCGCGGTATTGATCACCAAAAGCGTGACGCCCTACAATAATTGGCGCAGACCAATTGGTGACAAGGCGTGGCACATTTTGCATTACGATGGGTTCGCGAAATACCGTTCCATCGAGAATATTGCGGATGGTTCCGTTGGGAGACTTCCACATAGACTTCAAATTAAACTCTTCGACACGCGCTTCATCAGGTGTAATCGTAGCGCACTTTATACCAACCTTGTATTTTTTTATAGCTTCTGCGGCTTCAACGGTAATTTGATCATTTGTTTGGTCTCTCATCTCAATACCCAAATCATAATATTTGATATCGACCTCTAAATAAGGAAGAATGAGTTTGTCTTTGATGAATTTCCAAATAATTCTCGTCATTTCGTCCCCGTCTAACTCTACTACCGGATTGGCTACTTTAATTTTTGACATCTAATTTTTTTTGTGCAAAAATAATCAATAATCTGATTTCAGCGGGTCATCAAAAGGCTAAAAATCAAGCAAATTAGTCCATTGAACCAATCATTTTAGTGGGGTCAACTATTTGGTCATATTCCTCTGGGCTTACATGGCCTAGGCCAACAGCTGCCTCTTTAAGAGTAATGTTGTTTTTATGTGCGTGTTTTGCAATTTCAGCAGCTTTGTAATACCCTATTTTAGTATTGAGCGCAGTAACAAGCATCAATGAATTGTCGAGATGTTGTTTAACGACATCGTGGTTTGCCTCAATTCCCACCACGCAATTTTCAGAAAAAGAAACACACGCATCACCCAACAATCTAGCTGACTGCAAAACGTTAGCAGCAATAACAGGTTTAAAAACATTTAATTCAAAATGCCCATTAGACCCCGCGACCCCAACAGCAACATCATTACCCATAACCTGGGCACAAACCATTGTGAGCGCTTCAGGCTGGGTTGGGTTTACCTTTCCTGGCATTATTGATGATCCGGGCTCGTTATCTGGGATGATTATCTCACCTATTCCGCAGCGCGGGCCAGATGATAACATACGTATATCGTTAGCAATTTTCATCAAAGCAACAGCCGACCGTTTTAAGGCACCAGACATCTCAACAAGCGCATCATGTGCAGCCAATGCCTCGAATTTATTTTTTGCCGTTACAAACGGAAACCCTGTTATAGAAGCAATTTTTTTAGCAACCAACACATCATAACCCCTTGGTGTGTTTAACCCAGTGCCCACAGCAGTACCCCCTAAAGCTAATTCGCTTACTCCAATCAATGCGTTTTCAATACATAAAATTGATTTATCAAGTTGGGCAACATACCCACTAAACTCTTGGCCCATAGTTAGCGGGGTGGCGTCCATAAAATGTGTGCGCCCAGTTTTAACAACAGCGCTAAATTGTACGGCTTTTTTATGGAGTGAGTCCCTTAGTTGTTTAATACCCACGATGGTTTTCTCAACAACCATTTTATATACCGCTATATGCATAGCTGTTGGATAGGTATCATTTGAGGATTGTGATTTATTGACATCATCATTTGGGCTTAAAATTTTTTGATTATCAGTCAAACTACCGCCATTTAATACATGGGCTCTATTTGCTATTACCTCATTACAATTCATGTTAGACTGTGTTCCAGAACCTGTTTGCCAAATAACTAAAGGAAATTCTTCATCGTGTTGACCTAATAATATTTCATCACAAACCTTAGAAATAAGATTTTGTTTTTCTTCGGTTAGCACACCTAACTCATAATTGGCCTGCGCCGCCGCTTTTTTTAGCACTGCAAAAGAGTGAATAATTTCTAGGGGCATAGACCCCTCAGGGCCAATTTTAAAATTGTTTCTTGAGCGCTCTGTTTGCGCCCCCCAATAACGATGAGAAGGAACCCGAACCTCCCCCATTGTATCTTTTTCTATGCGGAATTCCATTTTTTAGTCTTTATGAATTTATTTATGTAATTTTGACGCGTTTATTAATGCAAAAATAATAGAAGATGAGCACTTTCGGTATTGTAACGTTTCTTTTGATAGGGGGAATGGCATTTTGGATGTTATTCTTTTTATTGGGCTTTATTTTACCCTATTGGTTAACAAAAGGGCTTTTCGAACAATTACGACCGAAACGAATTTTCGACAAAGAGACCAAATAAAGAGACAAATTACTTTTCTGAAAGCGCCGGCGAGGCGCTTTTTTTATATATTAAAAATCTGTTGGCAAACATTATGGATGTTTTGGCATATTTGGTCAACAGGCAGATCGTTATCATCTTCTCCAAAAGGATCTTCTATTTCTTCAGCAAGAATTTCCATGCTAACTAAAGCATAAAAAACAAAAGTTGAAATAAATGCCGATAAGTACCCAAAAAGAGGAACAAAAGCAAGAGGCATTGTAACAACATAAATGAAAATAAATTTTTTAATGAATAAACTGTAAGAAAAAGGAATAGGTGTTTTTTGAATGCGCTCACACACGCCCAAAGAGTCTAGAAGCGAGTCAACATCATTTTGCAATGAAAGCCATATTTCAGGGCTTATTAATTTTTCGTTGAGTAATTTTTGAATTTCAAGACGAATAAGCGTTTGAATAGCTACAGGCTGATGGCCCTCTAGATTTATTTTTTTTAAATCAGGAGCAATCAGGTCGTCGTTTTCTAACAAGCGCTGACGCAAGTGGTTTTTTACAGCAAAAACATATAATACAATTAAATCCTTAAATAATTTTTTTTGTGGTTCTTGGATTGGCAAGGCACTTAATTTTGTGCTTAAAGCGCGCGTGTCATTTACCAAGGCCCCCCAGGCTTTTCTACCTTCCCACCACCTGTCATATGCTGTATTGGTTCTAAAAACCAATAACAATGAAATTAAAAAGCCTAACAGAGAATAAACCACCGTTAAATTTTTTAAAAACGATGCGCCCGAAAAAAACGTGATGACTATATAGGCGGTCAGAATAGACAATATTCCTATGTACAAAAGTTCTTTCCACATAATACGCACCGTGTCGCTTTTATGAAAAGAGAAAATGAACGACAGCCAATTTTTAGGATTATAGTTTATCATACCGCTCTTAAACAACAACAAAGTTAAAATAGTTTTAACTCTTAAAAATTGTTTAATTTCGAACCACGATACTTAGTCAATCTCACATGGAAGTTAACCCAGAGCTTTTAGAAAAATTAAAATTACTTCAAAAAAAATATGATGCTTTAGGCGAAGATTTTAACGCCTATTTAGAGGGGCTTCTGTATGCCGATGTAACCACATATTGGGATTACATCCAGTTAGACACACTGCTAAATTTACAAAAACCCAAAACCCCTTTTTCAGACGAGGTGGTTTTTATTGTATACCATCAAATTACAGAACTGTATTTTAAATTGGCCCTCAGAGAATTTGAAGCCCTTGGCGCGAAAAAAAAACCCAGTAAAAATTTTTTTATTGAAAGAGTTGGGAGGATCAACCGCTATTTTTCAGCATTGATTAATAGCTTTGAAATAATGGTTTTGGGCATGGACCGCGAAGAATTTTTAAAATTTAGAATGTCTTTATTGCCAGCATCAGGGTTTCAGTCTGCACAATACCGTGAAATAGAGATATTTAGTACAGACTTTATCAACTTAGTATCCAAAAAACAGCGAAAAAGTTTAAAGAACAACAACAATATTTCCGACTTATTTGAGCACATATATTGGAAGGAAGGTGCCACAGAAGAGAAAACAGGAAAAAAGACCTTGACTTTAATTCAATTTGAAGAAAAATACCGCAACACATTTATTACACGCGGCGAATATTGTCGCGATAAAAATCTTTGGCAGGTTTATATGCGTCTCTCAAAGCAAGAGCAAAAAGACCCCCAGATAATTGAGGCGTTAAAGCAAAATGACATCAATGTAAATATTAATTGGCCTCTAGCCCATTATAAATCCGCAGTTCGCTATTTAGCTAGGCAAGACAAAGATATTGCCGCAACAGGAGGAACTAACTGGCAAAAGTATTTGCCCCCACGATTTCAAAAACGCATTTTTTACCCAACACTATGGTCAGAAGAAGAGCAAGAAAATTGGGGAAAGGCTTGGATAGAAACCGCGCTTAATTAGGCGCTATGTTTTTAATGAAAAGCGTTGCGTAATCCAACAGCCCAGACTCATTAAGTTTTAGTCCGCGTAAACGGAGTTGATTCACAACAACAAAACCCTCGCTATAGATGGGTATTAAGGCTTGTTGTTTTAAAATTTCTTTTTCACATAGGTTTTCTGCCGCTTGTTTTTGTTTAGCCCCTCGCGCTAAAATGGATGTTTTATATAGTTCATCCACGTTTTTGTTTTTAAAAAACAAAGGCTGTTGTGCGGGGCTGTAAAACAAGCGCAAATAAGACTCTGCGCCCCAATAGTCTCCAATCCAACCGTTACGCCAAATAGCAAAATTTTGATTGTTGTTATGTGTTTTTTCGCTGAGGACTATAGAAACCCCAAGGTTTTGTGTTAACATTTCCTTGATTGCTTTTGCCCAGCGATATGCTATTGATTCTTTTGTTGCGTCAATGAAGAAAGTGATTGAAGGAAGGGGCTTAGTTTCATCATAACCTGCTAACAAAAGCAGGTTTTTAGCCTCTTTTATGCGCGCTTCCATTGTTGTGTCCTTAGAAGCATTAGGGCCCTCCATTTCTTTTTTTGAAGAAGGAATAAAATTCTTAAAAAGAGGCGAGCCATCTCCACGCAAAACCTCATCGCAAATAGCCCGAGTGTCAATGGCCAAAGCAAAGGCCCTTCTCAAATTAGGATTATCAAAGGGTGGCCGCGTACAATTAAACTGTATGAAGTGTACTTTTGCCGCCTCTTTCAAATAGATTTCATGCAATGGGTTTCGGCCAGATTTAGCATCCTTTAGCGTTCCAAAAGCATTTTGAAGATCGTCTACTGGAAGGTCAAATAAGAGATCAAGTTGATTTTGTAAAAACAAGCTGTTTGCTTTCTTTCCAGAAACATTATATGAAACAACAACCTTTTTTAAATAGGGAAGTTTGTTTCCGAATTTGTCTTTGCGCCAATAGTTTGGGTTGGAAATAAAAAGGGCCCTTTGATTTGAATTTGATTCTAGTTGAAAAGCCCCGGTTCCTACAGGCGAATTAAAAAAGTCATCACCATAAAAGATTGCCGCCGCTTTACTCATAATACCAAATGATGGGCCGCTCAACATTTTCAGAAAATGATTGTAATTGTCCGTTAAAGATATCTTGAGCCTGTAATTGTCTAAAACTTGAATACCGCTCACATTTTCATTAAGCGGGCTTATTTTTTTTGAGAAATATTCTTTTCCTCCAACAATTAAATTGGCTAAATATGGGTTTTTTAAAACTTTAGGGTGGTTTGAGCAGGCTAAAGAAAGACTGAAAGCCACATCTGAAGCATGAAGTTCGTCGGTAGTAAACTTAAAACACGGATTTGGTGCAAAACGAATGTTTCTTTTTAATTCTATATAAACAGACGCACCATTATTTTTAAGAACAATGTTTTTACTTAAATAATGATGCCAAGTCTGACCATTGTCTGACATTTTTATAAGGGGTTCAAAGACAAGTTGCTGTATGCGGTGATGAGTAATCGTGTTTTCTACCAAAGGATTGAGTTGTGGCGCCGCCCCTTTGATTGAAATACGAAGCACACCACCATATTGTACATCACCGACAGGATCCCTGGGAAGTTGGACAAAAATCACCCAACCCAACAACGATGCGGCAAACAACAAAAACAATAAAGGACGCAGCAGCTTGTCTTTCCTCAAATCGAATAAGTCACCCTTAATTTTTATTTACCAAGTGTAGATAACCATGGCCGGTAATCTCCTGATTATTTAACCCTTTGGCAATGTACTTATAAAAATAAACCCCCTCTGAGGCCAATTCTCCATTTATTTTTCCATCCCAGGAAGGGTTGTTGTTTGCCAAATCAACCGAAGTAGCGTCTAATAAAACATTGCCCCAGCGATTCAATATTAAAAGTTGTAGCTCTATTACGTTTTTAGTGTCGAGATAGAATAATTCATTGAGGTCATCCATGTTAGGGCTAAAAACATTAGGAGCAAAAACCTCAGGCCGAGCATATTCACAACCACCGTCATCAATAAGTGCGTTAGGATCGTAATTCAATGCCAATGGGTCTGTACATCCCGTAGGAAAGACACATGAACCATCATCAACATTGGCGTTCGGATTATAGTTGGTAGCCAATGGGTCAGTACATCCACAAACATCCACGACAATAAGAACAGATGCAACATCTGTACATTGTGGCCCCTGGTTAGCAGTTAAAACCACGGTATACGTACCAAAAGGAACATCAAAAACATGGTTTTGAGGGCTTAAATCATTGCTGCTTGCTGTTTGGCCATCACCAAAATCCCAACTATACGTTATAGCATTTTGGCTCGTATTTGTAAAGGACACAGACAAAGGCGCGCAACCTGAAGTGGGGCTAGCACTAAGTTCTGCAACAGGTGGGTCTAGTAAATCTACAAAAGCGCTATCCGATACCAAACAAACATCATCTTCAACAGTAATATAATACCAACCAGAAGGAAGGTTTTGCCATACGGAAGCATCAATAAAGCCATTTGGCCCCGGCCCTGTCCACGTGTACTGAGGAACACCCTGAATGCCACTTGCTTGAACAGAAACAAAGCCTGTTGGAACACAAGTAGAAGGACCAACGAAAATGGTGTCTATGGCCAACATCTGGTTCATTGTTAAGGTTACCGTGTCGGTTTGTGTGAAGTTGCAATTGTCGGTAGCCGTCACCAAATAGTACATCGTGCCGTTTTGATTTATTCCAATTGAAATTGAGTCATTTGTCCCGAGGCTGGCCCCGGCTAAATTTTCCCATTGATAGGAGTAGGGGGCGTATCCACCAGAGGCGCTTGCAGTAAGCCAAATACTGTCTGTTGCACAATAAACAGTGGGGTCATTACCTGTAATATTAATGATTGGGCCCTCTCCTATGTAGATAGTACCCGAGGAGATTATCGTATCACCACAAGGGTTAATAAGTTCAACAGTAATTATAACAGATTCAAACCCCTCATTAATACCATCTTGAAGAGGGTTAAGAGTAACAATAACAGTGTCTTCACCTGGTAAAAACATAATTGGGTTTGGTAAAGTGTTGTAATCAATACCTTCTTGGGCCACACCTCCAATAGTATAGTTTATAATAAGCGTATCATCTACTTGCCCAGGAGGCCTAGTAAATATAAAATCCGCATATGTACAGCCCTCAATAATGGTGGTGTCACCTGAAACGGTTGCAACAGCAACATCAACAGCGGCTGAGCTAAATGAACCCGCCTCCAAAAAAACACCGGAATCTAAAGACTGGTCGCCTACATTTGAAATGGCTAATTTAATGTGGTAAAGCTGGTTGCATTGTACGCTAGACGAGGCAGTTAACAAAACTGTGGTTCCGTCATATTGAAGGGCGTCGCCATAAGTAACACCATTTACATTATCAACATAATACGCCGTGTTAGATGAAGGCCCTACATTGTTAATGGTAACCGGTGTTCCTCCTGGAATTGTAGCAAGATTAGCCCCACCGTTTGGATAGCCCGCCAATACGTAAGGGCCAGAAACACCAGGCCCCCACAAAAATAAACCGAAAGCATCATTAAATGATGAGGGGGACCACTCGGGGTATTCATCAGAGCCAAACATATAATTAAAAACCAAGGTGTCTCCGGAAGGAATAAAGTCGAATTCTAAAACAATTCCATTGGTTACCCCTGCGTTTGCGATATCGTTTAGGTGTGGGTCAAAGGAAACATTTGTTGTTGCAGGACTGTTATTTGTTGCGCCACTTTGATTATTCGGCCCTGGAGCACCAATGGCATTTCCCGTTGTCAATATTAAACCATTGCCTATTGGAAACAATGTGTTAGTGTTGGTAAAATAACCCATGTTGCTTTGAGGGGTGTTGGCTAATGTTGGATCCCCATTAATTGTAACATTCAAAGCCGTCACACCAAAACCCAATAAAACATTCTCAACTAATTGTTGGGGGGTTTGGGTTGTAGACACAGCAATAGGTTGTGCAAACACCCCAAAAAATGAGCATGTAAAAACGAAAAGTAGTAGTTGTTTCATAATTTCTAGTGTTGTCGTTTGGACGTTAAATTAGCTAAAAAAGTTGCATTATAAAATTTATATGTTTTTCTAGACAATAAAAACCATGATTTTTCGCAACTTTGAATCATCGATTTATTATGGAAAAAACAATCAATTTTATAGGAAAAAATAAGAATAGATTTTTAGAAGAGCTATTCGAATTGTTGCGCATACCGTCTGTCTCTGCTGACCCAAACTTTAAAAATGATGTGCAGTTTTGTGCCAACCATCTTGCCGACCATTTAAGTCAAATAGGATTGGATGGTGTAGAAGTAATAGCCACAAATGGACACCCAATAGTATTTGCTCAAAAAATAATTGACACTAAACTCCCCACAGTTTTGGTCTATGGCCATTACGATGTTCAACCAGCGGACCCGCTGGAATTATGGAATTCTCCAGCTTTTGAACCAATTGTAAAGAAAACTTCAATTCATCCTGAAGGCGCAATTTTTGCCCGCGGCTCATGTGACGACAAGGGTCAGTTTTTCATGCATGTTAAAGCAGTTGAAGCAATGCTTCAAACCCAGGAATTACCATGTAATGTGAAATTAATGATCGAGGGAGAAGAAGAGGTGGGAAGCCCTAATTTAAGCTTGTTCGTTGCCAATAACAAAGAAAAACTTAAGGCAGACATCATATTGGTTTCCGATACAGGCATGCTTGCCAATGATACCCCCTCAATAACAACAGGGCTTAGGGGTTTAAGCTATGTTGAGGTAGAACTTACTGGGCCCAATAGAGATTTACACTCAGGTTTATATGGGGGTTGTGTTGCCAACCCAATTAATGTCTTAACCCATATGATTGCTAGCCTCCACGATGAGCAAATGCGAATTACAATTCCTGGTTTTTATGACAAAGTTGTTGCTCTTTCAGATGAAGATAGAAGAGAAATGGCAAAGGCTCCATTTTCTGAGAGCGCTTATTGTGAAGCACTAGAAATAACAACTACCCAGGGTGAAGAAGGTTACTCTACAATGGAAAGAGGATCAATACGACCAACACTTGATGTGAATGGAATATGGGGTGGTTATACGGGCGCTGGAGCTAAAACGGTCATAGCTTCCAAGGCGTATGCAAAAATTTCAATGCGCTTGGTGCCAGATCAAGACCCCGAAGAAATCACACGCTTATTTATAAATCATTTTGAGCAAATTGCACCAAAAAGTGTTCGTGTTAAAGTAACCCCACATCACGGAGGACAGCCCGTTGTTACACCTACAGATTCTATGGCATATTCGGCCGCAAGCCAAGCATATGAATACACTTTTGGAAAAAAACCCATTCCTGTTAGAAGTGGAGGAAGTATCCCAATAATAGCCATGTTTGAAAAAGAATTAGGATTAAAAACAATTCTAATGGGTTTTGGTCTAGATAGCGACGCAATTCATAGTCCAAATGAGCATTTTGGTGTGTTTAACTTTTATAAAGGAATTGAAACAATTCCATTTTTCTTTAAATATTTTAGTCAGGCCCACAAATGAAACACATATTTTATCTTTCATTAATATTTACCCTGGTTGCCTGTAAGACGCTAGAAGAACCAATAGAAATCATAAGCTACGAAGGTTCACAAATTGAATTATTCAGCGGCCAACTCATAAAATTAAAGGTGGGATTTCGGGTTCAAAATAAACTTTGGCTGCCTATTAAACTAGCCCCGAGTGCATATGAATTGTTTATTGATGACCAAAAAATCGGAAACATTTACCTAGACAGCCTTATTAAATTAAAAGCCCACAAAGAGAACAGCCTCAACTTCCCCATACGAATCATTCCAGAGCCTGGCTTTGTGACAACCGCATATAAAGCAACAAAAAAACCCGTTGTAAGTTTTAAGATAACTGGTTATCCAAAGCTGGGCACAATGTTCATTTATAAAGCCATTCCGTTTTCTAAAGAAAGCCAAGTGGAAACAACTCAATTCCAACCGTATTTTCCTTCCTTCTAATGCGATCTTTGCAAACCCCTAAAAAACTGTTTTTATTAGATGCTTACGCGCTCATTTACCGTGCTTATTTTGCCTTTGCAAAAAACCCGCGCGTGAGCTCAAAAGGAGTGAACACATCGGCCGCCTTTGGTTTTACCAATGTGCTAATAGATGTGCTAAAAACAGAACAACCCTCACATATAGCCGTAGTTTTTGACCCACCCGGAGGATCGACTCAGCGCCAAGAAGAATTTGAAGATTATAAAGCACAACGCGAGGAGATGCCAGAAGACATTCGCTCAATGATTTGGCCTATTAAGCAAATCATCAGCGCCTTTAACATCCCAATTTTAGAGGTAGCGGGTTTTGAAGCAGACGATGTCATTGGAACTGTTGCGGGTATTGCAGAACAACAAGGTTTTGTTACCTACATGATGACTCCAGATAAAGATTATGCCCAATTAGTAAGTCCTAATACCTTTATTTATAAACCGGGCCGAGGTGGCAACCCACCAGAAATATTAGGGGTTAAAGAAGTTTGTGAAAAATTTGAAATACAAAACCCAATTCAAGTTATTGATATTTTGGGGCTTTGGGGTGACGCATCAGATAATATTCCTGGTATTCCCGGTATTGGAGAAAAAACAGCTAAAATTTTGGTGGCAAAATATGGTTCTATGGAGGCCTTATTTGAACACAGCCACGAATTAAAAGGCAAACAAAAAGAAAACGTTGAAAATTTCAAGGACCAAGGGTTAATGTCAAAATCACTGGCTACAATTATTAGAAATGTACCGGTTGAATTTAACGAAAAAGATTTGGAGGTGAGCGATGTAAATCCAGAGGCAATTAGCACGATTTTTACTGAGCTTGAGTTTAGAACATTATCTAAACGAATTCTGGGAGAAGAGGCCCCAGCCCCCAAACCAATTAAGGCGCAGGGTCAAGACCAACTTGATTTGTTTGGTGCTCAAAGTATGCTTGAGCCACAAGAACCAATCATTACTGCAAGCTATAAGACAATAGCCACAGAAAAACCAAGCTATCACCTCGTTTCAAACCCCGAAGAGCGAAAAGAATTACTCGAGCTGCTTTTAAATCAACGTGAAGTTTGTTTTGATACTGAAACAAATTCAATTGATGCACTACACGCCGATCTAGTAGGATTTTCATTCTCTTATAAACCAAAGGAGGCTTTTTATATACCTGTTCCGCCAGATTTTCAAAAGACAAAAGAGATTTTACATGAATTTATTGAAGTGTTCGAAAGCGATTCAATTGAAAAAATCGCACACAACATTAAATTCGATTTAAAGGTATTGAATAGGTATGAAGTCAGGTTAAAAGGCCCTTTATTTGACACGATGATTGCGCAATATTTAATTAATCCAGAAGCCAAACAAGGAATGGATTTTCTCGCAAATTATTATTTAAACTATCAACCAATAGCAATAGAAGAGCTCATCGGAAAAAAGGGTAAAAACCAAGCAAATATGGCAGACCTTTTTGCTGATCAAATTAAGGATTATGCATGTGAAGACGCAGACATTACATTTCAGCTTAAACAGGTGTTTTCACCCGAAATACAGAAGCCGCACCTCAACACGCTGTTTTATGATGTTGAAATGCCACTTGTAAGTGTATTAAAAGATATTGAGCAAGAAGGCATAGCCATTGATGCAGCTGCGCTAAACCAATATTCAATAGAGTTAGATGAAAAACTTATTTTTTTGGACAAAGAAATTAAAACCCTTGCCGGACAAGATTTCAACATTGACTCACCAAAACAGTTAGGTGAAATTTTATTTGAAAAACTACAAATTTCAAGTAAAGCAAAAAAGACAAAAACAGGGCAATACGCAACATCAGAAGACGTTCTTCAAAAACATGAACATGACCACCCAATCATAGGCAATATTTTAGAATACCGACAGCTGCGCAAACTCAAAAGCACATACGTAGACCCATTACCTACACTTTGTGATCCTGTAGACAAGCGCATTCATAGTAATTTCATGCAAACAATAACGGCTACCGGCCGTTTGAGCTCCAACAACCCTAATTTGCAAAATATTCCAGTGCGCTCGGCTAAAGGCCGCGAAATCAGGCGTGCTTTTGTTCCACGAAGCGCTGATTATCTATTAATGGCCGTCGACTATTCGCAAATTGAGTTGCGCATCATAGCTGCATTGGCCAAAGACGAAAATATGATTGCTGCATTTAAAAGCGGCCATGATATTCATGCGGCAACTGCCGCCAAAGTTTTCCACACAGCAATAAGTGAGGTAACAAGAGAACAGAGAAGCGCAGCTAAAGCGGTTAATTTTGGAATAATATATGGACAATCTGCTTTTGGTTTGGCACAAAACTTACGTATTTCGAGGACAGAAGCCAAGAATATTATTGACGCCTATTTTGATCAATACAGCACAATTAAGTCATATATGAATAACGTTATTGCACAAGCTAGAGAAACAGGCTATGTGGAAACCATTTTAAAACGCCGCAGGTATTTACCAGATATACATTCAGCCAATGCTGTTGTTCGAGGTTTTGCTGAGCGCAATGCAATCAACGCTCCAATTCAGGGCTCCGCAGCCGACATCATTAAATTGGCCATGGTTGCCGTTCATAAAGCTATGAGTCAAGAACAACTGAAATCTAAAATGATATTACAAGTTCATGACGAATTGGTTTTTGATGTGCACCAAGATGAATTAACAACCATGCAACAACTCGTCAAAAAAGCCATGGAAAGCGCAGTAGAGATGGAAGTGCCCATGGTTGTAGAAATGAAGGCAGCTAAAAATTGGCTTGAGGCACACTAATAAACTTACGGTATCTTTGTAATTGAAAAAATGAAATTATGGACTTTTTAATAAAAGCAGCTCAACTTTTAACCTCATTGGCGCTATTAGTGACGCTACATGAATTGGGACACTTTATACCTGCAAAACTATTTAAAACACGCGTTGAAAAATTCTATCTTTTTTTCAACCCGTATTTTTCTTTTTTTCGTTGGAAAAGAGTTAAGGGAAAAATTAAAAAATCATGGTTCAGCAAAAAAGAACCATCAGATTGGAGTGAAGACCCCAACACTACAGAGTGGGGCATAGGCTGGGTTCCGCTGGGTGGTTATGTGAAAATTGCCGGTATGATAGACGAGTCTATGGATACCGAACAATTAAAAAACGAGCCCCAACCTTGGGAGTTTAGAAGTAAAAAGGCGTGGCAAAGACTTATAATAATGATCGGCGGTGTTACCGTTAATCTCATTTTAGGGTTTATTATTTATATAGGTGTTGTTTTTACCTGGGGACAACCAACCCTAGACCAAACTAAACTCAAGGCAGGGTTAGGGGTTCATCCTTATTTGAATCAATACGGCATATACAGCGGCGACAAAGTAGTGGACATAGAATCAAAACAACCGCTAAATCTAGAGGAAATCAATAAAGAAATATTACTTCGGGGAGCAAGAAATATTACCATTAAACACCCCGGGGGTCAAATAGAAAAAATTAAACTACCATCAGACATTGACCAAAAACTATTTGAAGTTGGGGCTTTTCCGGCTTTCTCCTTACGCGCTCAAAACGTGTCAATTGAAGAGGTGTCAAAGGGCTCTCCAGCCCAAAAAGGAGGGATAACTTCAAAAGATATTGTGTTCAAAGTCAACGGACAAAACATTCAATATTATGATGAATTTCAGTCGACACTATTTAATAACAAAAACAAAACAGTTGAAATAATGGTGGCGCAAAATGGAGATGCCAAAGACACCATTACCCATAGCGTAAAAGTAAAGTCAGATGGAACCATTGGGGTTTTAACTAACACGACAATGCTAGATCAAGCCGCACTAATTCAAAAAGAATACACTTTTATGCAAAGCATAAGCATAGGCGCTTCTTACGGTTACAATATTTTATCTGATTATGTCAATCAATTCAAGTTTGTATTTACTAAAAAGGGGGCAACACAAATTGGTGGTTTTGCAACAATAGGCAATCTTTTTCCGGCGCAATGGGATTGGTATGCCTTTTGGCATACAACCGCCTTACTTTCCATTATTTTAGCTTTTATGAATATTTTGCCGATTCCAGCATTGGATGGGGGCCATGTTGTGTTTTTGCTTTATGAAATGATTACTGGTAAAGAAGCGCCTCAAAGGGTTTTAGAGGTGGCTCAGTATATTGGAATATTTTTATTGCTTTCTTTGATGGTATATGCCAATGGCGCAGATTTAGTACGATGGGTGTTTAAATAATTCGATATGCAGCGTTTTCAAAATTATATATTAGGACAATGGGTAGATGGCTCAGGCGTTGAAACACCTCTATATAATGCCATTACTGGAATTCAATTTGGAGAAGTTTCGAGTGCGGGAATAGACTTTGGAGAAGTTCTAGACTATGGCCGCAAAAAAGGCGATGCTTTGAGAAAAATGACCTTTCAAGAACGCGGGCGCATGTTAAAGGCACTTGCTTTATTTCTTTTAGATCGAAAAGAAAAATACTATCAGATTTCTGCATTAACCGGAGCAACAAAAGTAGATTCTTGGATAGACATCGAAGGAGGAATAGGTAATTTATTTGCCAACGCAAGTTTACGAAGACAATTTGCAGATTTACCCTACCATATTGACGGTGTAGCGGCGCCGCTGTCTAAAAACGGAACATTTATTGGCCACCACATAATGGTGCCTAAAGAAGGGGTTGCCGTTCACATTAATGCGTTTAATTTTCCAATTTGGGGAATGCTCGAAAAAATAGCAGTAAACCTAATGGCGGGCGTTCCCGCCATCGTAAAACCGTCGGAGCACACTTGCTATTTAACAGAAGTTATGGTGCGAGACATCATTGAATCTAGAATTTTACCCGAGGGCTCACTTCAACTCATATGTGGTTTGGGAAGAGGAATTTTAGATGCTGTGGACACGCCCGATACGATTACTTTTACAGGTAGCGCCGTTACTGGCAAACTATTGAAGGCCCTCCCTCAAATAGCCGAAAAAAGTGTGAGTTTTAATTTAGAGGCCGATTCCTTAAATGCCACAATTTTAGGGCAAGCAGCCGTTCCGGGCACTGAAGAGTTCGATTTGTTTGTAAAAGAATGCGTTAAAGAAATGACCATTAAGGCGGGACAGAAATGTACCGCGGTTAGGCGCATCATAGTTCCAGAAAAACTAATCGATGAGGTGGAGTCTGCTATTTCTTCGCGTTTATCGGGTGTTAAAATAGGAGACCCCACCGTTGAAGGAGTTAGAATGGGGGCTCTTGCAACCAAAATGCAGTTAGAGCGCGTGAGTGAAAGTGTAAAAACACTTTCCAAAGAGCAGCAATTGGTCTTTGGCGACTTAGACAATTTTGAAGTAATTGGCGCCAAAAGGGAAGATGGTTTTTTCTTTGGTCCTATATTGTTTAGAAATGAAGATCCTTTGAATACCAGAAGTGTTCACGAAATAGAAGCCTTTGGGCCAGTTGCTACTATAATGCCTTATAAAGACCTTGCCGATGCAATAGAATTAGCAAAATTAGGAAAAGGATCATTGGTTTCTTCAATTGTAACACCAGATAACAAAGAAGCCCTAGATTATGTGGTTGGTGCAGCAAGTACTCACGGGCGCATCTTGGTGCTCAATAAAGATTGTGCCAAAGAAAGTACAGGACACGGCTCTCCCATGCCATTGTTAACACACGGTGGTCCTGGCCGAGCTGGTGGTGGCGAAGAAATGGGGGGCAAACGAGGTATATTGCATTATCTTCAGCGCACAGCAATTCAAGGCCACCCAACAACCATTACCGCAATTACAAATCAATATCAAATCGGCTCTGAAATGACAGAGGCAAAACCACATGTTTTCAGAAAGCATTTTGAAGAATTGGTGGTAGGAGAAACTGTATTTACACACAAGCACACGGTAACAGATGCTGACATAGTAAATTTTGCAAATGTTTCTGGAGACAACTTTTATGCCCATATGGACGAAACTGCTTTGGAAGGAACTATTTTTGAAAGCCGAGTTGCACACGGATATTTTATTTTATCAAAAGCAGCTGGTTTATTTGTAGACCCTAAGAAAGGCCCGGTGTTGTTGAATTATGGCATTGAAGACGCCCGATTTACCAAGCCCGTTTATCCCGGCACAACAATAGGTGTAAGGTTTACAGTTAAAGAAAAAGTGGATCAAGAAAAACGCTCGCCCGAAGATATCGCTAAGGGAATAGTTAAGTTTTTGGTAGATGTATATGATCAAACAGGAGAGACTGTTGCTTTGGCCACAATATTGACAATGGTTAAGAAATTGAACCAAGAATAAGCTTTAGCTAGGAATCAATAGGTTATTTTTTTTCACTCGACTTCGAGCTTGTCCATGTCATAATCTGTTTCTTCGTAATAATTATCAAAGAAAGGCTCTTGAAGAGATTTAATATTAATCTTCCTTTCTAGTGTTAGAAGCAGAGAAGGCAGAATAATAAGGTTTGTAATGGTTCCTACAAAAATGGTTATTGAGACAAGCAAGCCAAGGGCTTGTGTGCCCCCAAATTGGGAAAATGAAAACATTAAAAACCCAAAAAACAGCACTATTGATGTATAAACGATACCCAACCCAGTTTCACGCAAGGAGTGCAAAATGGCATAACGGGTATCCCATGCGTGTACTTTAAGTTCATTTCTGTATTTTCCTAAAAATAAAATAGCATTGTCAACAGTAATGCCCAGTGCGATACCAAACACCAAAATTGTGGAAGGTTTAAGTGGAATCTTCAAGAAGCCCATCATGCCCGCTGTAAATAAAAGCGGAATAACATTTGGTATCATCGAAACCAAAATAATTCTAAACGAGCGGAATAAAAACCCAATCATAATAGCAATGGAAACAATCGCAAACATCAAACTTTGGAGAAGGTTTGTAAACAAGTATTTTGTGCCCTCGGTTTGAACAACCTTAATTCCGGTAAATACAGGAGTGAAATAAGACTTGTTTATCGCATTTCTTAGATGTTTATCGAACCCTGTTTTTTTTGCATAGGTTTTAATTTTTTCAGGATTTAAATCAAAACTCATCTGCATGTCGGCGTTTCCATTTGCCACATTAGAACACAAATTATTGAACACATCAGAATGGTTATACATTAATGAGTCTATTTTATCAACCTCACCCCCTTTAATTTTAGTGTAAAGTTTTTCTAAAGTTGGTTTTTCTGGGTTGAGGATTTCATCAATTTTTTTCTTGTGGCGGTCTAAGGCCGGCGCAACTTTGTCAACGCTTAAATCCTTCATTTGCATCCTTATTCTAAGTGTTGTGTGCGCAGTGTCAACAAGGCTCTTCAAGGAAACAGCACCCCCGTTTAAACTACTTAGATCGAGCTTGTCAATGTATTTTTTAAGTCTAAGTTTGTCGCGATTAGAAATGATTGAAAATTTGTTTTCATTTCCTCCGTGATAAGCCATGTTAATAGATTTGATTAAATCTATATATGAAAGACTTTTAGAGAAGAGCGAATCTTTAGAAAAGCTTTCTTGGACCGCTTCAATTTTTCTCATGGTATTGGCATTAAATAACCGCCCCTTTTCTTTATAATCTATGGTTATTTCAAAAGGAATTGAGCCCCCGAAATTTTTCTCAATAAATTTTATATCGAGAAGTATAGGGTCATCTTCGGGAAGATCGCTTGTAATATTCCCCGTGGAGAAAATCTTAGTCATGCCATAAAGGCTAATTATGACTAAAACCACCGAACTAATATAAACTTTAACCCGGTGCTTTGTGACAATTTCAACAGACAAATTCAAGAACCATTTCGACGATTGTCTCGATAAATGATGCAGGTGCCTAGGTTTTGGGTTGCTCGCAAAAGAAGTTAGGATTGGAAGAATGGTCAAAGAGAGCGCAAAAACCATCATAATATTCCAGCTCGAGATAAGGCCAAACTCCCCGAGCTTGTCTGAGCTAGTAAAGGTTACAAAACCAACGGCCGTAGTTAAATTAGTAAGAAAAGTAACGGACCCCACGCGCTTGACCATCATAAATAACGAAGGCATTTTGCTTTGCAGACGCGTGTATTCTTGATGATATCTCGTAAACAAGAAAACACAGTTGGGAACACCAATAACAATAAGCAACGGAGGAACCAAAGCCATCACAATAGTTAAGGTATAACCCATAAGTGCAATACTGCCCAGCGCCCAAATTACCGAAATGAAAACAATCATATTACTGATCATCATAATGGTGAATGACCTAAATATGAGGTACATCAGCAAAGAAGAGGCAATTATGGATAGCGCTAAAAAAATATACATTTCAGACACTATTCTTTTGGCTACTATTACGCGAATGTGAGGAAGTCCGGCAAAATACAGTTTGCCGAATTGTTTGTCATAATTTTTTGCTAATTCTTCAATTTCAAAAACAACCTTTGACTTTTTAGGATGGGAAAGCACTTTTTCATCAATGCCGATCATCAATAATGAAACATTGCTTTTTTCATTATAGAGTAAGCCACGGTAGATAGGGTTTTTGCGCACATCTTCTTTAATTTCAGCAATGCTTTTTTCACCAAACGTGGTGTCTGAAAAAATTCGGTGTATTTCAAATTCGTTCTTAGCAATATTGTTGGTCATGCCAAACAATGTGGCCTCAGATACAACATTATTAACCCCTTTAATCTTAAGTATCTTATATGCTAGTTCGCGCCATTTTTTAAAGTTGTTTTCTGTGTAAAGCTTTTTGGTTTGAATTGCAATAACCAGCGTTGAACCCTCTTCTCCAAACTGCAGTTTGAAGTTTTCATAATCCATTTGAATGGGGTGGTCTTTTGGTAAGGTATTGCCAACACGGTTGTCGACTTTCAAGGCGGTGAAAGTAAAGTAACCAAAGAATATTGTAATGATAGCAATAATCGCAAGAATGAAAAGGCGATTTCGCAAAATAAAACTGGCTATTCTACTCCACATATGATTAAATGTACAAAAAATGAACCGTGAAGTTACAAAATAATGAGCTATTCTGTGGTTTTAGGCTTGGTTGCAAGCCTAAATTAAGTATTAAAGCTGCAGCTTAAACCCTAAAATAAATGCACGTGGCATTGTAGATCTGTAGCCCTGCGGTAGATTGGCAACAGCATTTAGATTGTTGGTCAAGTTTTGCACACTAAAACACCCCTTCCATGCAGCGGTCAGCTGGTACTGGATTGATAAGTCAAGCAATAAATAAGCCGGGATGCAATTCACTGAAGCATAAGACTGGTTCGGGGCAGGCACAACTAGGGCGCCTTGACTTGGTTTGATTCTTGTGGCACTTACATAATTTGCACTCAAAATTGCACTACAGCTCTTGGTCTCTGCGCCTGCGCTCATGCCCAAGAGATGAGGAGTAATAAATGGAATTTGATCACCAATGTTTATAAGGCCGCTCCCCCAATCACCGCCTCCGTTAACAAAGGTCTCGGAAAAGACGGCTTGAGTATAAGTATAATTGGCCTGGATAGGTATAGAGACCTCATTGAGTTGTATTTGTTTTTGCAAGCTAAATTCAAACCCTTGTATGTTTGCTTGCCCTGCATTGAATTGCTCGCCGCTACCTGCGCCTCCGCCAGAAATATTGTCTGAGCCAAGTAAATTTTGATAAGCACTTCTAAAAATAACCGCTTGAATTTGGTTTCTATTTGTACAATATCTATAACCTATTTCATAATTGATTGCTTTTTCGGCTCTTGCTTGATTTGCGCTGTTTGCACTTGGCATACCAGGAGGAGAAAAACCCTTGTGTGCGCCTACAAACAACAGTTGCTCAGCATTGATTCTATAATCCAAAGATGCTCCTGGCAACCATTCAAAAATGTTGTTTTGGGCAGTAGTTTTACTTGAGCCAGACCTTGAAAAATCACTGTTTCCAAAATTTTCCATTCTTAATATGATTCTTTCATTTCTTACACCTGCACTTAGCCCCCATTTTTGCCACTCCAATTTGTAATTTAAAAACGAGGCAAATGACAAGCCAGCCCGTATTTGATTTTCTTGATTGCCTTGTTCGCCTCCATCTGTTAATAACATGATTGCGCTATTCATATAATAGGTGCTTTGAGTACCATACCTGCTGGCTAAATCTTGATGTAACCGGAATCCTAACTCAAGTTTATTTAAAACCGCACTTGTTTTGAACTCATAGTTGGCATAGGTCTGAACGCCTCTTGTGAAATAGGTGCGGGCTGCGCTGCGGAAAATTACATCCCCATCTGTTTTTCCGGTCATAATATTATAAGCCTGAAGTTCAGTAAGGGGGTCAGATAGTATAGTATTGATACTTTTTGTGCCAAAACTATATGCACGCCCCCAATCGCGAAAGGTTTTTGTAAGGTATGCGCTACTGCTGATTTGTAAACTTTTTAGCGGCCTAAGTACATGTTGCAAAATCAAGTGGTTGTGCCAAAGGTTCAATTGGTCTTTTTGCGTTCCTGCGTATCTTCTCAAGGGGTTGGCGATAAAATCACTGTAGGTTAGGCCAAGATAGGTTTCATTGGACTGCTCTTCGGTATGGAGAATTTTAAGTTGAAGGCTTTGTTGAACTTTTGCTTTACTGACGCTCTGCCAGCGTATTTTACCCAGAAAATCCCGACGATCAAATCCTGTATTGCCTCCGCCGTCAAGCTGCTTGAAGCCAGATGCAGCAACCCGGTTCAGCTCAAATAAATAGCTCAACTGCCCCTTGGTTTCTCCCACCCAAAAACGTTCTTGATTCATGCCATAGCTTCCATAACTTCCTTGCCCGAAGGCGCTGAACTGTAATGGAATTTTTGTTGAATGTAAATTCAAAGCCCCACCAATGGTATAAGGGCCATGTTTAATTTGGCTGCTGCCTTTGAGCACTTCAAGACTTGCTATGCGAGCAAATGTAGGAAAGTAATAAGCAGATGGGTCAGCATAAGGAGCGGGCGCTATGAGAATGCCATCTTCCATGAGGGTAATTTTCGCACTTCGGTTTACCGGTGTGCCGCGCATTCCAATGTTTGGCCTTAATCCGAAGCCCTCCTCATCTCGGATTTGTACCCCTGGCACGCTGCGCAGCACTTTGTTGATGTCGTTTTGATTGAGTTTTTCTAATTGTGCAGGACTAATTCTTGTTGCCGATCCACCAATAAAATTTGTTTGCAATCCAATTATTGAAATAGCTTGAGTTTCTATTGTTCGAAGAGAGTCTGATGTTGGTAATTCTTGGGCATAAATGGAAAAAACGGAAAAAAGACAAAAAGTAAAGATGATGCGCACGCTTATTTAGATTAAATATAAATAACGACACAAAAGTAATGTTGGGAAATGGCATTAAAAATACCATCAAAAGGGTATTTTCAATCAAAATAGAAAAGAATGTCGGGATGACAGGACTTGAACCTGCGACTTCTCGCCCCCCAGACGAGTACTCTACCAACTGAGCTACATCCCGAAAAATTTAAAAGCGAAGAATAGATAAATAAAAAAGGCAACAACTATCTCTATTGCAATGCAAGAGCAATGACAACACCGAAAATAATTAAGATATATAAAGACAACACCACAATGGTAAGTATACCCGTAAACTTAAACAGGTTCTTTAGATTTTCTATTGCAATATCAGCGTTTGATTGATCATTATCGTTTAGTGCCGCCTTAAATTTTGTGGCAAAGAGAAATAAGAAATAGGTGGGGAAAAAATAAAGAACAGCCATGATAGCATAGATAAAAAAGAGCCCCGCCCCCTCGCTGCGCCCCACCGAAGAGCCTGCTATCATAGTGATTATCCCCACAAGGAACATAAGCCCAATGCCAATAAAACCTACAATGGAAAGAAAGTGCGCCCATTTGGCAGATTCGTGCATATGACTTAGTGTATTGCCTGAAATTTTAAATTCAGCGCTTGCTGTTTTTTGTTCTATGTGTTCCATTGTTTGAAAAGATTAAATATTAATTTAAAGCTACTTAAAAAAACGGAAATATACCCCTATTTTAAAATACAAAAATACTTTAAACCCTATTAAAACAAAAAACCCTCAATTCGTTTAGAATCAAGGGTTTATCTCACAAAATAGTACTCGAGGCGGGACTTGAACCCGCACGGGCAAATGCCCACAGGATTTTAAGTCCGGCGTGTCTACCGATTCCACCACTCGAGCTCAAAAGAGCGAGAAACGGGATTCGAACCCGCGACCCCGACCTTGGCAAGGTCGTG
>JAURMI010000001.1 GCA_030830785.1 Crocinitomicaceae bacterium | reverse complement strand
GATGTCAATAACCGCTATTTTTCTCAAATGGCCAACCAATATGGCAACGGACTTAAGGGCAGCAAGCAAAATTTTGATAACGAAGAAAACCTTTTACTTCAAAAAATTGGCCTTTTAGCCAGATACAAGCCTGTTGATGCTCAAAAAATTAGTAATGCATATCACAAATCCAAGAATCTAATTGTTGCCCAGCGCATGTTCGATGCAGCTGCCTTGCTACTTAAAGATAATAAATCCTTTACAGAAGAACTCAAGGAGTTAAAGGCTCAAAAAGACCGCAAATCGGTGTTTGAATTTTCGAATTATGCCGTTTGGAAGACTTTCTGTGCTGCCGTGCGCAAAGACAAGGCTGCTATTGATTCTGCAGCTCGCATTGCCGGGGTAGAACCTCGTATGATTGTGATGTGTTTGGTTGGAGAACAAGTGCGCATGTTCAATGCGAGCCGCGAACGCTTCAAACAATATGTGTATCCGTTCAGTAGTGTAATTCTGCCGCGCAACCGAGGTTATGGCGTGACGAGTATCTTAGAGCACACTGCCTTGCGCATTGAAAAGCAACTCGTTGACAAAAACAGTAAATTTTACCCCGGTGATTACTTCTATAAATGTTTGAACACCACCGATGTGGCCCCTGGCCTGGTAGTGGATAGCATAGCCGCGCACCAGCACGCTACCATACAGCGCTTGATCATGGGCGGAGACCACTTCTATTCTTATTTATACACCGCATTTTTAATCCGGCAATACCAAGCCCATTGGCAACGCGAAGGATTTGATTTGTCTTACCGACCAGAAATTGTAGGCACACTATTCAACCTAGGTTTTGAAAAATCTAAACCGAAGAAAAACCCTGAAGTGGGTGGCTCATCATTTGTTGTCGGAGACAAAACATACACCTTTGGTGGCCTATGCTTTGAGTTCTACTACAGCGGTGAAATGATGGATGACTTCCCTATAACCACCCAACCTTTCCCTCCTGTCTATGAATTGGAAAGAAAAAATAAAGAGCACCTCAAAAAGGTAGAAAAAGCCATGAAGATTGCTGACTCTTTAGCTCAAGTTGCGGCAGAAGCCGAAGCATTGGAGCAGTAGGGATTTTGTAACCTTTCTAACCTAACGACATTCTTCAAGAAGAAGCAAGTGCTTCTGTTCTCAACAAATTCTTGAAAAATGAAACGTATCTCCTATGCCGCGCGCTGCCAGCAAGCGCACAAAGCCCAAGAAAACCCTTATGGGGCCGTAATTGTATTTTTCTTGTTTGTGATAGTGCTCCTATTAAGTGCGCGCACCTCTTTTGCATCTGGGCAATTCACTACCATTGACGCCTATGCCAGGGCCTGTCCTGCGAATGCCAAAACCAGTTTGGATGCATTGGCCCTGAAGCAATAGAAAATAAAATAGGGGCAAATAGAGTTTCCCTAAAAAAATAAAGACGGCAGTACAAGAAATTGTAGTAATTATAATATATTTATTACTTTGATTATGAAGAAATTATTTTTGAAAGATAATCGCTTTTAGAAAAGCCAATAAATATGTCTGAAATTACACTTATAAGTAACACTGGGGTACAATTCCATACGTTCAAAACTATCATACAATTTGACAAACTACGCCAATTAAAATTTGTTTATTTTGAAGATGTAGATTATAACCGCAGGCGTTTTTGGCTCGAAGAACTCATCTACCTTAACGAAAATGACATTTTTGTCCGAAAACGCGATATTTCAAAAATTCCAACCAATAAAAATGAACAATCTAGTTTTGATTTTAGAACTAACGAGATTAAAACTTTTACAGACGGTCAAGCTCAAGTTTTTGAAATAGGCAATATTTCACAAGTCTTAAAAACTCTAGAAGGTAAATGGCTTCCTTTACCTGTTTTTAAAAACAATGCCATCAACCAAGATTTTTTTGGGCCAATAGATTGGGTGCGCATCTTCATTAAATCTATTAACAAAGAAGAAATCGAGGTTGTACTTGCCATAGATACCACTCTCGCAAAAACTGAAGGTGATATCCATAGCCCTTTGTTAAGTGAAAATCCGCAAGAAAATAAATTCAAGCTCTGTGATAACGAAGATTTAATTTTATCCTATTTTGATTCGCTTACCAATTGTCAATGGGTAGAGGAGTACGTGAGGTCTTATTTTAAATTTGAAGAAGGTGATTCCCAAACAAAACACATTGCATCTTTTGTTTATTTAATGCGTTTTCTACGTTCACTAGACGAGTTTCCTACGCTTCAGCTCTTATCAGACAATGCAGGTCTTGTTGATGTGGATATGTCTGTAGATATAGGGAACTCTCATACTTGCGCACTTCTTTTTGAAAATCCGAATGATTTAAATTTTAACCTAAATAAGGTAAAACAATTAGAATTGATTGACCTCACTCAGTCTTATAAAAGATACAACGCTTCTTTTTCAACAAGATTGGTTTTTAAACAACCGGACTTTGGCAACCAAATTACAAATCTGAATCAATTTTCAAAATTCAAATGGCCTAGTTTTGTTCGGGTGGGTGACGAGGCTGAACGACTGATCAATAATGCAGATGTGGACCAAGGAATTAGAAATGAATCGAGGTCTTTCCATTCAAGCCCTAAACGATATTTATGGGATAGCACCGCCTCTGAAACAGATTGGCATTTTTACGATGACTCGGACGATATCCCTAAAAGCGTTTTCCTCTCTGGCTTATCAGAACAACTCAAAAGTGATGGCACCATATGCACCGATGGAATTTTTGGCACCAGTGCAAAATTTTCCAGAAAGTCATTAATGACATTTGTTTTTTTAGAATTGATTGCACAGGCTTCAAGACAAATAAATTCATTTGAATTTAGATCCTCCCATGGCAACACACAAAGTAGAAGACGCTTGAAAAGAATCATCATAAGTTGTCCAACAGCCATGATTCGTGAAGAACAAATTTCGCTTAGACAATGTGCCAATGATGCTTTTATTTTGTTTCATAATTTTTCTAAAGTCATCAATAATGACAGAAAACTATCATTCGAAAATGAACAAATTGAAATCATTCCTTCTTTGCGTGATCTCAAATACGATGAATCGCAGCTTGAAAGAAGAATAGATTGGATTTACGATGAAGCAACAGCAGCGCAAATCTTGTATTTGTATGGTGCCATTAAACACAAATTTGACGGCAATGCCGAATTGTTCTTTAAGTTGTATGGTAAAACAACTTTGGCTGATGCAGAGGATGATAAAATTTTGACCATAGGATCACTAGACATTGGCGCTGGCACCTCTGACTTAATGATTTGTAATTATAGCTTTAACAACCTTGAATCCACTACAATCACCCCAACACCTATTTATTCTGAAAGTTTTGACTTAGCCGGAGATGAATTACTTAAAAACCTCATTCAAGAAATTATCATCGAAGGAAAACAAGGTTCAAATAAGCAAACAAATTGTTCAGGGGTCATACTCAATAAAGGGATCGAGTTGAATATTCCAGAAATGAGTGCAAAGATCAATGGATTTTTTGGTAGAAATTCAGCTCAAATTGATCACAAAGCCAAGATGATGCGTGTGAGTTTTATAAATCAAATTGGCATTCCTTTAGCACTAAAATATTTGTCAATTGCCAATGAACATCAGTCCTACTCGCAAACCTTAACCTTCGACGAATTATTTGATAAAAATCCGCCAAATCAGCACCTACTTGAATATTTTGAAAGATATTTTGGATTTAAATTTCAAACCTTGATTTGGAATTTGAATCCTCAAAAAGTGAATGATATTATTATTTTGACTTACTCCAAAATATTAGAACAAATATCAAAAATTATGCATTTATATAAATGCGAAATTATACTGCTCTCTGGTAGGCCTTTTAATTTGTTGGAACTGCATAATCATTTTTTAAAATTTCATCCAGTTAATCCAAATCGCATCATCAACCTGAATAATTATTGGATAGGCAAATGGTATCCTTTTTCCGATAATTTAGGTAAGATTAATGATCCAAAGTCAGTGGTTGCAGTCGGCAGCCTTCTCGCTATGATGGGTGGAAAAATATTCAAATTAGACCGGTTTAGAATTGATACCACAAATCTGAAGAATGAACTTAAATCTACAGCTAATTATATTGGGAAATTGGAGAATGGCAGAATTCACGATTCGCTTATTTCTGAAGATCAAGACGAAGCTGAGTTTACAGTCTATGACATTCCATATCATATAGGATTTAAGAGGGTTAACTCGAATAATTATCCTGCCAAAAACTTATATACTTTCCAATTCAACAATTCTAATATCAAAGAGCAGCTCGGTTTGCAAATTCATTCAGAAACAACGAGTATAAATGATGTTGTTGAAAATAGAAAAAATCAACTCCGCGGCAAACTTCCCTTCAAAATCAACATTAGAAGAGAGGTTGAAAAGGACAAAGAAAAACTTAAAATTGACTATATACTAGATAAAGAACAAGGTGATATTTCAAAAATGAATTTTGAACTAAAGTTGCAATCTTTACCAAATGAAAGCGGCTATTGGCTTGACTCTGGTGAGTTTAACCTATCTATTGACTAATCATGACTAATTACGGCAAAGAAATTGCTCAAGCACTTGAGCAAGAATGTGATCAACTATACCAAACCTATAGTGATGCAGATAAATGGACAAAAACTTATCTAAAGTATGAAGAACTCGATCAAATAAGTGTCGATATCAAAAAGAATCGCTCCAAAATTGCTACCATAAGAAAATCTATTTCTTCTAAACCCGTATTTGCCATTTTTGGAATAAGTCAGGTGGGCAAATCATATTTAGTTCAGAATATTTTAAGTGTTGATGGAGCCCCTCTTCAGGTAAACATTGGGAACAATAAATATGACTTTCTTGGTGAAATTAATCCTGCCGGTAATAATGCAGAAAGTACAGGTGTGGTAACCCGCTTTACAATTGATCCAAATTTAGGCACAGAATCATATCCAATTCAAACTAAAATTTTAAGTGCTGGTGATTTAGTCAATATTCTTGCAGATGCCTTTTTTTCAGATATTTCTAAACTTGAAAGCTATCCTACAACACAAGAATTCAAAGACAAAATAAAAGAACTGAACGAAAAATATGCCCACCAGAGTCCATGCCAAGAGGCGCTAAAAGAGGATGATATTTGGAATTGCGCCATGTATTTCAAACAAAATTTCAAAAAATACAGCCAAAATATCCAAACTATAGAATCATCAGGGTTTTGGTATAATCTTGGTACAATAATTGACAAAATACCGCATTCAGAGTGGGGCCAGGTATTCAACCTTATATGGTGTAAGGATAATCAAATGACATTATTATTTGAGCACTTGATCAAAGGCTTAGAATCCTTGCAATTTTCAAGGGTTGTTTTCATTGACCAAAATGCTATTCTTCGCAGCAAAGGAGCTGTATTGGATGTACAACAACTCGATCAACTGCATTCTACATCTGATAAATATAAAGTTCAGTTAGCAAATCAAAACGTTGTAGAAATTGAAATCGCGAAATTGAGCGCATTGACATCGGAGGTTACATTAAATGTGGATGCCCAAATAGCGCTAGACAAGCCTTTTTTACAAAATACCGATTTGCTAGATTTTCCTGGAGCAAGAAGTCGAGAAGAATTTACCAAAGAAATGATCAAGGACCTGATTGTTGTGAGAATGTTCTTAAGAGGTAAAGTTTCATTCTTATTTAACAAATACAGTTCTGATTTTGAAATTAACAACCTTTTGTTCTGTCTTAAGGATGAAAAAATAGAGGTGAATAGTATTTCAGATCTTCTCTATGAATGGATTTCAAATAACATAGGGATTGATGAAAATCAGAGGGAAGAGACACTAAATGGTTTGCCGAGTTCACCATTGTTTATCATCATGACATTTTTTAATAGACAGTTGGCGTTTGATCCCGTTAACGATGAACGCGACGTAAGTTATAAATGGGATAATCGATTTAGAAGATTCTTCGAGGAACAAATAACACTCAAATATAAATGGCACACAAATTGGACGGTAAAACAGCCAAATTTTTCTAACTTCTTCTTTTTGAGGGACTTTAAATATTCCACCGACACATTTGAAAGAGTCAACGGAATTGAAACAAAGATCAAGGTAGAGCGTGAAGCACACATGCAAAATTTACGAACCAGCTTTTTAGAAAACCCCTTTGTTCAAAAACATTTCGTTGATGCTTCCAAAAGTTGGGATTTATCAGCAACACCCAACAACGATGGTAGTGAATTAATTATCGAAAAACTCATGCCCGCAGCAAGTAATTATGTCAAAATCAATAAATTTTCTTTGGCACTAAAGGGGCATCGAAATGAACTACTTACCAAACTGCATAAGCACCATGTTTCTGACAACCTTGACCAAAAGAGAAAAGTAGCGTTTAAAAAATCTAACGAGATTGGTTTGTCATTATTGCAACTTTACGGAAGTGCCTCTTTTAACTTCCCCGACTTTTTAAATTCATTATCTGTCGCAGACATTGATGTTTATAATATAATTCATAGTAATTTTCTCAATGCCCAAAAAAGACAGGAGCCCGAAAATTATCTGATTTTTAAAGGGCTTTTTCCAGATATTTCAAGTAGCCTATCTAGAGAGGAAAACCTTCAAATTATATGTAATCAATTACAGTTAGACGATATAGCCTCTACTGAGAATTACCTTAAAGAAAAGGAAATTGACTTGGATATTGCTTTGGAAAACCATATTCATACCAATGCTACTAAATTGGTTGACGGTGTTTTAACTCATTGGAAAGAAAAACTACATATTGAAAATTTCCAAACATTTATCAATCAAGGTTTAGAAAAATCTGCCATGGTTGCATTAGTTGATAACTTACTTGAGACATTTGATATTTTAGGTATTCGAAACGAACTCATTGAACTTTTTGAACAAAAAACAAAATTAATTAATGCACCAAAAGACACAGAAGAATATCTCAGTTCATTAATTACAGCTTATATCAATGACTTCTCGGCAAATTTTGGATTAAATTTCATGAAAACAGAGCGTGTTGATGAAGTATTGAAAATTGCCGAAGAATTTAAAATAGATTTAAAATTAATGAATAAGAAGAGCCATGAAGAGCAACAAAGTACGCTCTTGGCGATCTATGATAAAATGGACTCAAGAGATGCGGTTTCTCCGCCACTCATTGATAACTTTCAATTATACGTATTGAGGATGAAATTAGCCATGATTTCCAATTGTGGTTTCGCAGAATATAATATTGATTCGAATCGCAGTTTGAGCCAAATTATTGAAAAAATGCAACATCTAGAATTTAGACTTTCTGACAAATGAACCTGATATTTACAACGGAAAATTCGAAGTATAGTCCTGTTTCGCATGGCGCAACATATTTATACAACAATTACAATCGAATTCAATCGTTTTTAAGAACCCAATTGAATTCATCCGAATTAAACAGACTAACTCAACCCGTTAAAAATGGAGACGTAGTTGAATGGTATGGAGATTTTCCAGAAAAGATGCAACCACTTGGTTCATTTTCAGAGGTTCACCAAAAACAGGTTGAACAAGAATACCTGACGTTTCTCCAAAAGATTAAAAATATCACCACAGGTCTTACCACGAATGTCGATCCTGAAAAACAAGCTTGGGGAAAATTGATCAAAGACACTTTTAACATTGAAAACAATATGTTAATTAGTGATGGAAATAATTGGGCTGTTATTTGGGGTTGGGAATTTAGAAATGAACTCAATTTTACAAAATCGAGTTTTGAAAGTGATTTAGTCTCAACCGTTGCCACCATACCTGAAGTTGAAAATACTGACATAGGTACACAGACATCTCAGCCGATTCAGGACGATTCAATGCACTTAAGGACAGATTTAAATGATGATATCAAGGTTCAGGGTGGCGCTGAATCCATAATTGAAGATGTGACAGAAGATCAAATTCCAGAAAAACAAAACATTATTGCGCCACAAAAGATTAAATTAACTTTCTGG
>JAURMI010000009.1 GCA_030830785.1 Crocinitomicaceae bacterium | reverse complement strand
AGGGCAGCTCTTTTATTAAAATCTGACTCATGAACCACTTGAAGTAGTTTCTGAGCAATGTGTTCTAGGTTATTACTTGCTTCTTCAAATAAAGAGTAAAAAACCTTGTCTTTTGGTAAAAAGTAACTTAATATTCCAGCCATAATAAATGATTTAATTAGGCAAATGTATGTCTATCTCCTTTTGGAATAATTCCTTTGATTAATTGTTAACATAAACATAACATTAGCGGGTTCGAATATCATATACACGAAATAATCACTTGACTTAAAACAATTAAAAACTTTTTTAATGTTATCAAAATATTAAAGAAATTATTTAAAAGTTAAATCCGAGTAAACCCTGAGTTAACAATCTATTAAGGATATACTTTTGGCATGAAATTATAATTTATAAAATATGACAAAGTTTTATTCAATAATGGTGGTTATGTTGTATGCTTCAGTGGCTTTCTGTCAGCAATCAAGTGACTCATTAAAAGTTGTTATCAATGCTGCACAATCCAACAAATGGTATGAAAATGTTCAGGTTAGAGGGTATCTTCAAGTGAGATATAACGGTTTATTACAAACCAATGAAAATTTAGATTGTGATCAATGCGACAATAGTTGGGGAGGGGATAACGAATTTTTTATTCGTCGTGCACGAATTATTTTTTATGGTAAAGTACACCCTCGTGTTTACTTTTATATCCAACCGGACTTTGCCAATGCGACATCATCGAGTTCATTGCACTTCGCCCAGTTAAGAGACGCATATTTCGATATAGGACTCGACGATAATAATGAGTATCGTTTTAGAATTGGGCAGTCAAAAGTTCCTTTTGGTTTTGAGAATATGCAGTCCTCTCAAAACCGCTTGCCATTAGATCGCGCAGATCCAACTAATAGTGCCCTTAAAAATGAGCGCGATTTGGGTGTTTTTTTCTATTGGGCACCTGCTGAGAAACGTAAATTATTTTCAAGACTAGTCAAAGAAAATCTAAAAGGGTCTGGCGATTATGGCGTTGTAGGACTAGGGATATATAATGGCCAGACGGCTAATAAACCCGATTTAAATGCAAATAAACATATGGTTGGTCGCATATCCTATCCGTTTGAATATAAGAGTCAAATCTTTGAATTTGGAGTACAGGCTTACAAGGGGCGATTTACTCTATCGTCAACCTCTCCAGGAGTAAGTGTTCAAGCAGATAAGTTGTACCGAGATGAACGTGTTGGCGCTTCGGCAATTATTTATCCAAAACCATTTGGTGTCTTTGCTGAATACAATGTTGGTGTAGGTCCTGAATATGATAAATTTAGTAATGCAGTCACTGTTCAAGAATTAAAAGGCGGTTATGTAACTGCTGTTTACAAATTAGATTTTAATGGCCAATGTATTATGCCGTTTAGTCGTTTTCAGTATTATGATGGCGGCAAAAAACACGAGTTAGATGCCAGGAGTTACCAAATGAAGGAACTTGAGATTGGGGCAGAATGGCAACCAAATAAAAATTTTGAATTGGTGGTGATGTATACTATGTCAGCTAGACGCTATGAAGATGCCGTGAACCCAACAAATTACCAAAGAGGGAATTTATTAAGGATACAAGCGCAAGTTAATTTCTAATAATATTTATTCTCTTAAAACTAAAAAAAGGGCGGCCATTGGCCGCCCTTTTAATTTTCAATTTGTTGAACCTAAAGTGCCGCTTCAAATTTAGCTGCTACAGCCTCCCAATTAACCACATTGAAGAAGGCATTGATGTAATCTGGCCTGCGATTTTGGTAGTTTAGATAATAAGCGTGCTCCCAAACATCCAAACAAAGAATTGGAGTGCCGTGGCAACCTTCTCCCATGAGTGGATTATCTTGATTGGCTGTTGAACAAACAGCTAGGCTTCCATTACTTACGCATAGCCAAGCCCATCCAGATCCAAATCGCGTAGCGCCGGCCTTGGCAAATTCATCCTTGAATGCTTCAAAGGAGCCAAACGCCTCATTTATAGCTGCGGCCAGTGCTCCTGTAGGTTCACCTCCACCATTTGGAGACATGATTTCCCAAAACATATTGTGATTCCAAAATCCACCTCCGTTGTTGCGCACTGCTGGCTTATCGGCACAAACTTTTAAAATATCCTCAATGGACATATTTTCCATTTGGGTTGTGGCAATTGCATTATTCAAATTGGTGATATATGCTTGATGGTGTTTGCTGTGATGGATTTCCATGGTGCGCGCGTCAATATGAGGTTCTAATGCGTCGTAAGCATAGGGTAAAGATGGAAGTTCAAAAGCCATTTTGATCTTAATTTTAAAGTGAATATTGTTTGATTAGTCTCACAAAATTACAATAAAAATCGCCACGCATTGTTCTTGATGTATCTTTGTAACATGAATCTAGAACGCCCTATTTCGGATTGGCTGCCGCTTTCATTAAAAGAAGCACAAAAAAGGGGCTGGGAAGATTTTGATGTCATTTTAATTTCTGGCGATGCCTATGTTGATCATCCAAGTTTTGGGACAGCAGTGATAGGGCGGATTATTGAAAGTGAGGGTTTTCGCATAGGCATTGTGGCCCAGCCAAATTGGCAAGATGACCTTCGGGATTTTAAAAAATTGGGCAAGCCAAAATATTTCTTTGGGGTTACAGCGGGCTGCATGGATTCTATGGTGAATCACTATACCGCAAATAAACGCTTGCGTTCAACTGATGCCTACACTCCAGGGGGTCAGGCTGGGTTTCGCCCCGACTACGCCACTACAGTGTACAGCAATATATTAAAGGAGTTGTATCCTGACGTTCCAGTAGTATTGGGCGGTATTGAAGCTTCTTTGCGTCGTGTAACACACTACGATTATTGGAAAGATCAGCTGATGCCTTCAATTTTGGTGGATTCCAAAGCAGACTTACTCGTCTATGGCATGGGGGAGCAGCCATTGCGCACCTTGCTTCGCCTTCTTAAACGCGGAGTGCCTTTTGAGCAAGCCAAAACCATCAATCAAGTGGCATTTTTGCAAGATGCTCAAAAGGACCTTCCTAAAAATAAAAATTGGGAAACCGTGGAATTGGTCAGTCATGAAGCTTGTTTGCAAGACAAACTCAAGTATGCGGCAAACTTTAAAATTGTTGAGGTAGAGTCTAATAAATGGGCTGCCAACCGCATTACCCAACAAGTGGGGGAAGAAATTCTTGTTGTCAATCCGCCTTTTAAAACCATGTCAGAAAAGCAAATGGATGGTTCTTATGATTTGCCTTATACAAGACTTCCGCACCCAAAATACAAAAAGCGTGGCGCCATTCCGGCCTACGACATGATTAAGTTTTCTGTCAATACACACCGCGGCTGTTTTGGGGGTTGTAGTTTTTGTACGATATCTGCGCATCAAGGTAAATTCATAGCCTCGCGCAGTGAGCAATCCATACTCAAAGAGGTGGAGGAATTGACTAAACATCCTGAATTCAAAGGCTATATATCTGATATTGGGGGGCCATCGGCCAATATGTATCGCATGAAAGGAAAGGATGAAGCAATTTGTGCCAAATGTGTTTCTCCAAGTTGTATTCATCCTGTTATTTGCCACAACCTAGATACATCGCACAAACAGATGACTGATTTGTATCGTAAAATTGATCAGTTTCCAGGGGTAAAAAAAGCTTTTGTAGGGTCTGGAATTCGTTATGACTTGCTTGTAGATGATTTCAATAAAAACAATGAAGACGGCAATCACGATCAATACATCGAGCAGGTCATTACCCGGCATGTTTCGGGCCGCCTAAAGGTTGCGCCAGAGCACACCTCAGATGCAACACTGAAAATCATGCGCAAGCCTTCATTTGAGTATTTTCATAAATTCAAGCAAAAATACGATCGCTTATCGGCTAAACATGGTTTGAAACAACAATTGATTCCTTATTTCATTTCTTCTCATCCAGGATGTGATGAAATTGACATGGCAAATCTGGCAGCAGAAACCAAGGAAATGGGCTTTCAATTAGAACAAGTACAGGATTTTACTCCAACACCAATGACTGTTGCAGAGGTTATTTATTATACTGGTGTGCATCCATACACCCTAAAGCCTGTCAAAACTGTGAAAACGCGCGAAGAAAAATTAACCCAAAACCGATATTTCTTTTGGTACAAAAAAGAAAATAAAGATTGGATACGCCAAAGGCTCCAGCAGGCCAAACGCCCCGATTTGATTGAAAAACTACTGAGGGAACAATCTTCGACAAAAAAATCTATACCCCAATGGCTTGAGAAAAAGCGCAATAAATAGGAGGCAACTTTAAAGGTTAAATAAATGTTAAAAGAGGATAGTTATTCGGATCATATTATCAATTGTAACCCAAATTGTAACATCTTTGCACTATGAAATTTCATTATTTATTATTCGTTTTTTTACCACTATTTTCATCGGCCCAAGAGCCAATGGAGGAGGCTTATGAAGAACAAGAAGAGCCAGCCACTTCCTTCTCATCAACGAGAGTAATTAATGGCCATTCTGTCGAAACTTTGAGTAAGGGCACCTATGAATTTAGAATAGAGCATCGCTTTGGTGATATGGCAGGTGTGAATGGTGGTGTTCAAAACATGTTTGGTTTTGACAACCTTTCTGATATGCGCATTGCACTTGAATATGGCCTTACAGATAATTTTATGGTTGGCTTTGGCCGTTCTCGTGGAACGGGTGCTCCTTACCGATCTTTGGTTGACGGTCTTTTAAAATATAAAGTGATCAGTCAAGATGAAAATAAGTCGCCTATATCAATAACGGCTGTAAGCGGTATGAGTTTTACATACATGACTGCATCTGCTGATGAGGGTGTGATTACCCATTTTCCAAAGGTAGTTCATCGTTTAAATTATTTTACGCAAATAAATGTAGCGCATCATTTTGGTGATAGGGGAGCCTTGCAATTAATGCCGAC
The DNA here is from genome assembly GCA_030830785.1 of Crocinitomicaceae bacterium. Lineage (GTDB taxonomy): Bacteria > Bacteroidota > Bacteroidia > Flavobacteriales_D > Crocinitomicaceae > UBA952. The sequence continues at coordinate 4,004 of JAURMI010000009.1, read as the reverse complement.
TTTGATTCACCGCAATTATGTGGCAATTGACGACCAAAATGATTTATTTGCACTCGGCTTTGCAGGTCGTTTAAGATTGAGTTCACGCTTTGCTTTAGTGGCTGAATACTATCAATGTTTTAATAACCCACAATATCGCCAGTCTGGTTTTACCAACAGCGGCGCCCTCGCTCTTGAATGGTTTACTTTCGGACACAATTTTACAATCAATCTAACAAATTCGGGGGGTATTGGCGAAACGCAGTTTATTCCATATACAACTGAGCAATGGCAAAAAGGACAATTTCGTTTAGGATTTACGGTTGGCAGGAAATTTGTAATTGAGTAAAAAAATTAAATTATGAAATCGAAAAAACCATTTATTGCCTTTGCTGCTTTTGTTGTGCTTACAGCTTTTACACTTGTACTTCTCGATCACTATGTAGTAACCAAGGATTTTAGTATTGAATTTAAGAGCAAGGACCCTTCCGGCTCATTTAAAATCATGGAGGGTCAAATTGATTTTGATGAAAATGACCTTAAATCGGCAAATTTTGATTTTAAAATAGACATACGCTCAATTAACACTGGCAATGGCATGATGAGTAAAAAAGCGCAAACAGCCGAATGGTTTGATACTGCTAAATACCCATTTGCAAAATTTAAATCGACCAAAGTAGAAAAGAAAGATGGTGCTACGTATAACATTTATGGTAATTTGACTATTAAAGGGATTACCAAATTGGTGACTGTGCCAGCAACCCTTACAAAATCGAGCGGAAAAATTACTTTTAAAGGAACGTTCTATGTAAATCGCATTGACTTTAAAGTGGGTAAAAAAAGCCAGTCTGTACCTGACCAGATGAAGGTTAATTTTGTTATTCCAGCAGTTAAAAACTAATTTAGAGATGCGCATTCATTTAGTAGAATTATTTTCAATTGGCCTGGTTTTATTCTCATGTACTAAAGAAAAGGTCACCCCCATAGATCCTGCGTGCACAAGTATCATCTCATTTTCAAATGATATTTTACCCATTATAGAAGCAAACTGTGTGAGCTGCCACGATCAAGGCAATGCCTCTGGCGGCTACAATTTGAGTACTTATTCAAAGATTTCGGCAAATGCCAGCGCAATCCTTGGCTCAATGAAAGGCGACGGTTATCAACTGATGCCGCAAGGTGGTCCGGCATTGCCTGATTCAATAATTATGAAGTTTTCATGTTGGATACAACAAGGCAAGCTCGATAATTGACTGTAATTTAAAATTAAAAGCTATGAAGCGTTTACTTTTTCCGATAATATTTGCCCTGTTTTGCCTAACTTTTTTTTTCTTTTGAAAATTTAAGATCTGAGGGATTTAAAGCTGCACCATTGAATTCGGGAGGCCCATCAGGTGGCCAGTCAGGTGCTCCTGGAGAGCAAAACTGCACAAGTTGTCATAATGGAACTACCCAGGATGGCACAAACGAAAATCAGCTTATTATAAACAACGATATTGGTTTTGGCGTCACTCAGTATGTACCAGGTTCGACATACACTGTTAATCTGTCAATGGCAAGTAATCCAGCCAAAAAAGGATTTCAAGTTACTGCGCTAAACGCTGCAAATCAGATGGCGGGTAATTTTGTTGCGGGTTCAAATACGCAATTGAAAACGGCCAATATTGGCGGTGGTCAACGAAAATATGCAACACACAAAAGTTCTTCGAATACATCGGCTACACAAGTATGGAATTGGACTTGGGAGGCTCCTTCAACAGATCAGGGAGCGGTTACTTTTTATGTAGCCACAAACAAAGCAAATAACAACAACAATGACAATGGAGACCTTATCTACCTTTCTCAGCACGTAATTCTTGCTGAAAATGCAAGTATTGGAGAATCTAGCCTGACCCATAATTTTGATGTTGGTTTCTCTCAGGATAAAGGTGCTGCATTTTTATCTTTTAATACCTTATCCCACGCTCAGTTGAGTTTGAATTTAGTTACTCTTGATGGTCAGTCAGCGTATTTTACAAATCTTGGTTCATCGAAAATCGGCAACAATGAAATATGGGTTGAAATCCCAAATGAGCTCTCAAGTGGTATTTATTTTGTTCACTTCTTCATTGGTAATAAAACCTACTCTGCACCCATAAGTATTTTGCGCTAAATCATTCCAAATTAATCTCTAAGGCCTTCTTTGCATAGAAGCCATTGTTTTCAATGATGAGCATGCGTAGTTGATTGAAGGCCGATTTTTGCTTAGTTTGTTTGTAAACGCGCAATAAATACCAATTGGCTTCTTCTCGAAAGTTGGAAAATATATTTTTTTGCAGTTTTAAAAATCGAATTTGGGCTTGCTCAAATTCATTTAGATTGTACAAACACATTGCTCCATAAAATAAGGCATTGGCATCATCTTGATAAACTTGCAGTATCTCATCAAAGTGTAAGAGTGCCAGTTTATAATTTTCATTTGAAAAATCTTCAATTGCTCGACTTAGTAAATTGATGTAAGGGATCTTTATGACTTTATCTCCAAAATCTGTTTCATCTAATTGTATCCCACTTATTTCATTCTCCTTTATATAATATCGATAGTCTAAGACTTTGAAATTTTTTATATACATTTCTTTACCGACTTTAAGAATTATTTGTTTTGGAGCATTCTTATTCAAATCAATGACATTTGGAGCAATTAACTCCATTTTGCTTATTTGATTTGGTTTGTCTAGGTCTATTTTAGTGTTCGGCGGCGACGCATTAATTATTTCTTTTGGTGTGATACGCTTATTTACAGCAACTGGCGTCATTTGAAAAATTTCGGCTTTGCCATGAATCTTAAGGTTGTTTTTTGCATGCAGTTTTAATTTTTCATTTGAGTTGGTTTTTACCTCTTGATTTGGCCTTAAAATCCACCCAACTGTCAAGCTTAACGGCAATATAATTATAAAAAGGTATAAGCTTCGGTATCTTTTTTTGCCATGATGCTTTTTATCCATAGCCCTAAATTGTTCCCATGAGTTTTCATGGGATTGAAATCCTTCTAGGGCGTCCATTACAAACGGATCATGACCAAAAGTCTTTTCGATTCTGTGCTTATCTTTGTGCTTAGTCGTATTCAGATATTTTTTAAAAAGCGCTCTATTTGCTTTCATAACCTTGATTTTCTTCCATTAAAATGCGCAATTTGCGTTTACCATTTTGTATATGACTTTTTACTTCTTTAAAAGTGCAACCTGTTAATTGTGTGATTTGATTGTAACTTTTTTGTTCTAAATAAAATAGTGTTATACATCTTTTTTGCTGATCCTTTAGCTGATTTAATACCATACTGAGTAGTGTTAAATCTTTCTCCCTTTCTAACCAGTCTTCTTCTTCAATTTCACTTATTTGTTGCTGTTCAACAGGGATCTGAAGATTGTTTTTACTTTTTCGAAGAATTCCCAAGGCCAAATTGCAGGCTACCCTATACAACCATCCCTTGAAATAGTCAATTTGATGGTTAAGAAGCAGTTCTGGTAATTTTTCAAAGAGCTCCATGGTTAAGTCTTCGGCATCTTCGCGTTGCTTTACATATTTAAGCTGAACTCCAAAAACAAGATGGCCGTAGCGCTGATAAAATTCATCGATACAATCTGCCCATTGTTTTTCTTGAAAAACCTTTACGAGTTCTTCATCATTTAATGACTTAATATATGTCCGCCTACTCAATACCATTCCTTACAAAGATGTCGAATTTAGAATGTTTCCACAAAATACTTTAAAAATGCAACCTTTGTACTACAGTGCCGTTATACATTTTGGCAAACTTTTACCCATTTTAAAAATTTCTTTAAAAAAAGTATTGTTATGCCAAAAACTGTGCATATCTTTGCACCCCGCAATTAGGGCAATGGTCTTAAATGTTAAGCGGTTTTTGAGAAGATAAATAATGAATAGGGGAGTAATTTTCTATTGATTACACAAGACAAGTTCTTTGAAGTATTGAGAAATAAGGAAACAGCGTTTTTAAGAATAGAAACAAACATACTCGAGCTCTT
>JAURMI010000008.1 GCA_030830785.1 Crocinitomicaceae bacterium | reverse complement strand
TAGAGCAAAGGACTGAAAATCCTTGTGTCCCTGGTTCGATTCCTGGAGGTACCACTACCAAAAACCCCGAAGCTTCTTCGGGGTTTTTTTGTTTAAAAAAATTAATGATTTTACTCCCCATTCACCAAATGAATAAACCCATGCTTGTCTATTTGAGTACCGCCAAGCATTTCGCCTCTTAGGCGGTAAAAGAAAACGCCATCGGTGTGTATTTGGCCATTGAAGTCATAGCCGTCCCAAACTGCTACGCCAGTTTGGTCTTTTAATTCATAAACTAAATTGCCCCATCGGTTCAAAATTTGAATATCGTAGGTTTTAAAAGAAGGGTAGGGCAGCACCACTAAATCATTGACTCCATCTCCATTTGGCGTAAACACATTGGGCACCCATATATCTGGGTCTGAAACATAGATGGTAATAAAAGCAGTATCTATACAGCCGAGGTTATCTGTAATGACAAGGGCAATATCTTGCGGCCCGCCTTGGGGGAAGGCAATACTTTGGCCAGTACTTTGAAAAAATAAATTACTGCTATCGGCAAAAATCCAAGTCCATGTCGAAATAGGGTTTAAGCTGGTGCTCGCATCTGTGAGTTGCACTACCTGATTGATATTGGCATAAATTGGATTGGCTAGAATTTGCGCATCGAGCCCACTTATATTGGCTGTGATAGGGTCGAGAACATACAAAATCTGACAACCTGCGGTGTCGTAAACAGTAACGCTCGGGTTGTAGGTGCCGGTATTGGGGTAAAAATAAGGAAAGCTTAGGCTGTCTGCTATCCAAATGCCATTGCCAAGATCCCAACTTACAGAATCTATGTTTGCTGGGTTTTCAATAGTGAAAAGCGCGCCTTGAGCACATATGGTATTGTCCTGAATCCAGATAGGCGTTCCTAGAGGCCCACCAATACTCACGTAATTTTGAATCGTGGTATCGCCACTGCATCCGTATTGGTCTGTAACTTCTAGTTGTAATGTAAATGAACCGCTTGTAACCAAGGTATTGTCCGGATTTTGTAAAATCGAAGAATTGCCATTGCCAAAGGCCCAATGCCAACCAGTAATTGCTCCTAGGCCAGAGGAAGCATCCGTAAAATCGCAAAATAGGGGAGGGCAACTGTAATTGCCATTCACGTCAATTGCAGCGCCAGAAAAGGTATAGGTTGGGTTGGCATGCGGTGTAGAAATGTAAATTATTTGTGAAGTGCTGTCTAGGCAATTATTGCTATCGGCCACCACCAAGGCCAATTGAAAAGTAGAGTACAAACCAGTATTAGAGGCCGCTTCATTGAGCAAGCAAAGACTGTCGTTCCCATTAGCAGTTCCATTGATAAACCATTGATAGCTTAAGGTGCCTTCGCCATTGCTTAAACTTGCAATCAGGCTGCTATCTAGTGCGCAAATTACGGTATCGGTGGCAATTTCTGCATAGGGTTGGGTCAAAGTGATTTGTACACTTTGCGGATTTGAAACGCAGCCATTAATATCTGTTGCAATGATTGTTGCATTGTAGGTTCCGTTGCCAATAAATGTGTGTGGAATGGCTTGGTTTACATTATTGGTTGATAGTGTAGAATTATCGTCAGAAAATGTGGTTGAAAACAAAGCCAATGGCAATCCGTTGGTGATACTATAGCTTGTATTGGTAAAACTGACTGCAAAAGGCGAACAACCGGCATAGCTTGGGGCAATAATACCCGCTACAGGCTTATTGGCAACAAATATCTGCTGAGTACTCGTAGAAGTGCAACCTGCTGTATTAAAAACGAGTAGGCTAATATTGTATAATCCGCTGGCCGGATAAACATAATTCACATTTGGCCCGTTGTGAATTTGCTGCCCATTCCCAAAACCATAATACCAGTCGTTGATTGGATGTCCTGACCAAGTTGAACTTGTACTGGTTAAAAAAATGGCATCTCCTTTACAGATGGTGTCGTCGGGAAGCAAGAAATTTGACTGCAATTGAGAAATAGTTACGGCAAGCGTTAAACTATCGGAACACCCCGTCGTGTAATTATGTACTACTTGTTCAATCTGAAACGTGCCATAATCGTTGTATGCGTGTGAGGTATTTCCGCCGTTAGGTACATCCAATTGCGCATTATTAAAATATGTATTTGGTGAGCCGTCATTCCATTCGTAATGCAAGGCAACACTGTCTGTAAGTTCACCCTCGATTGCGGTATTGATAAAATCAAAAGAAACAGGAAAACTACTTGGATTACAAACCAAAGTAGTATTCGGACCAAACATAGAAATTGGTGCCAAAACATATAATACAGAATCCTTTGTCAGAGAGTCTATGCAACCTCTAAAATCAATATACAGCGTTACATCTACCCAACCAGTATCTTGAGAAAATTGAAAGGTTGGATCATCTTGAACGCTGATTCCCTGTGAGAAATCCCATAAATAGGTTATTTCTGTGCTATCATAGGGCACAGAAATATAAAACTCCGATTCAAATTCAACATCTGTGTTGGCACATGTTATGTTAGGGTCCCAACTAAATTCTATAGAATCGATACTGCCAACAGTAATATAAGGTGTTTTTTCTATAGTGTCTGTGCAGCCCGAGGCCGTAGTGATGATTAAAGATACATCGTAAAGCCCAACACCATAAGTTTGCAGTGGTGGCACTTGGCCATTATAGGTTTGTCCATTACCAAAATTCCATTGCCAAGAAACTATTGGGTTACTCGGCGTAACAGAAGTATCTATGAATTGGACACTAAAAGGTGCACAAGCTCCAGTATCGAGGGCAAAGAATCCAGCTTCTACAGGCGTCATTTCTATGTAATCTTGAAGAGTTTGTGTTCCTCCACAACCCGCACTTGAACTATAGGTTACACTTACGTCATACAGCCCGCTTTGTTGATAAATATGTGGAGGTGGATTTGTTCCATTATAGGTCTGGCCATCGCCAAAATCCCACACGTAGGTGCCACTTTGGTTTGTTGTATTGAAGAATTGTATGCTCCCGGGAGCGCAATTTGCAGTCGGGTTGGCATAAAAAGAGGGAATCGTATTGGCTTGAATTACGATTTGTTGGGATGTACTTGCTGTACAACCAGAGTTGGTATTTTGTGAAGTAAGATTTATGGTGTAAGTTCCGGGTGAATTATAGGTCACACTTGGGTTTTCAGCATTGCTTTGCCCAGCCACCCCAAAATTCCAATTCCAAACATTTGCACCGGCAGTAGAGTTGTCTTCAATAGCCACAGGCTGCCCTACGCAACCAACACTAGGCGCTGTAATTCCTGCCTGAAAATTTGAAACAACTATGGCTTGGGTTTGGCTATTTACGCATCCCGTTATGGTGTTGGTAACAGTCAGCGCTACTTGAAACGTTCCTTGATTGTTATATGTAATATTTGCAGGATTGTAAAGGCTTGATGTTTGACCATTGCCGAAATTCCAAGCATGGGTAAAATTTGCACCTTGTGATGACGCGTTGTTGAAACTCAAAGTTAGAGGCACTGTACAACCTAGTCCGTTTGCACTAAAACTTATATTTGGCAATGGGTTTACAGTTATATAGGCAGGCTTTATTTCGGCATCTGCAACTCCATTGGCGTTGGTTGCTACCAAAGTAATAGTAAAGGTTCCAGACGTACTAAAAGCGTGGTTGGCGTTGGTTGTGGTAGCGGAATTGCCATCGCCAAAATCCCATTGGTACGACGCAATTGCTGAACCCCCATTTGAATTAGATATATTGGTAAAAGAAACTGTTTCTCCTACGCACACAACAAGCGGGTTGGCAGTAAAATTGGCTATTGGTCCTTGAGCAAAATAGTGCTGCATCAAAAAAAGGATTGGTACCAATAAATAGAGCAGCCTTTGGGTCATTATATTAAATACGTAAAAAATGCGCTAAAAGTTGCTTTAAAGCATTATCTGCAAAGTATTATCTAGATTTCAAAGAATCTGGAAAATTAATTTCCATTGCAGGGAAGTAAACATGGCCCAAAATAAGCGGATTGAATACAAAATATTGACACCGCACTAAATCGCCGTCTGGTAATTGGCACCAAAACGAATTCATGTCCATATTTACAAGTTGTCCAAATTCATTGCGCTGCTCTTCTTTACTCTTTATGCGAAATAGTTTTAGTGGTATGCTTTCATATTTGGTTTTGACTTCAAAAAAACAAAAAGGTTGACTATGTTTTACACTGTCTACTTGTTTTTTAGATAGAGAAAAATTTTTCTGTTCGAAATGTATTTTTTGAAAACCTTGTAAATATCTATAGATGTTGGTGGTGTCAATACTTATTAATTTTTGACCATTCTGTGTAACTGCATATTTATTTGCGAGTCTTTGAATTTCAAAATTTCTATAGGATTCTTGATAAAATCGTGCTTTTACTCCAATGATATCTTCCAATTGAAGGGCCATAATTTCGGTACAAGCCCATTGACGCGGATCGGCAAAAAATCTTGGATCAATTAGGCCGTTCAAACCAGCAATTTTCATCATCACTGGTGCACTGCTTTTACCATCATCTGCTGTTTCCAATAACATGATTTGTCCGTAATGATCTGAGGTTGCAGGACCTAAATACCAGGTTTTTGTCCAATCACCATCCTGAAAAATCTCTACTTTGATATGAGAGGTTGCCATTAATTCGGTAAATCGCTTCTCCGATTTTTGAGGTAAATAACCTTTAAACTCAATTTTATTTAGGGCTTCTAAAATTAGCGATACATTCGTTTGAGAAATACAACCACCCCCGGCATCTGTCCATTTTTTACCTTTCTTATGAATTGAGAATTGTTGGCCAAATGCATCGGTGATAATTATTTTTGAAACACTCGTCGTATCTTCAATTTTGAAATTAAATGCCCTTGCATCAGATGCTTTTTGGCTGCCTTGTAAATCAATAGCCCACCAAGCAAGAGCTCCTAATAAAAGAATTAATAATCCAAGGATGAGCACTTTTTTTTTCATCATTAAGAAATTAACGTGAATATTTTTTTAAACGTATTCGATTCATTATAAAGGCAAGAGTTAACATGAGTGCCATGGGAACCAACATATTGATACTTTTGTAAAATAAAGAGGAAGTCTTGATCTTTTCTTTATCTATTTCTTTAATATCTATCTGACGGCTACGAATATCTAAAACTGAATTGTCGCCCATCATATAATCTACCATGTTTTGAAATAATTCTTGATTGCCTAAAATTATTGGTATACGCCTTTGGTATAGTTCGGCATCGATTTTAAGTTCATTTATGGCAATTGGTCTGTAGAGGTAATTATCAATTTTTTTTGGATCTAAAATGGAGTCATAAGAATTTCGAATAAATGAGCCATTTCCTACCACTAATACTTTTGTTTCTTTCTGACTTTTATCAAGAAAATGGGCATCTTTATTTTCCGAAAATTCAGAAACTATTCGGTTTTTAAAATGAGACTGGTAAAAACCTTCAGAAAGGCCTGCTACGCATAATTTGTTGATAGGGTCTTCAGGATTTTCGACTAATTTTGGTGTTTTACCATAGTTGAGTGGTAATGCAAGATTGATTAAAGGTTGCAAGCCACTTGGTATAGCATTTGATGAACTCGTTAAAATTGGTGTGAGTTGTGCTTTGGGTAACTGCACAAATTCAATTTCATTGGTGTATTTTAAAGATATAGGATCTACGTTTCGTGTAATTGGATGTGCGCTGGGAGTTGCAAGAACATGAAAAAACCATGGTAAAAATGTAGTTTCAGCAAAAGGTACAATTTTGGGAGCACAATTCACGTCCAAAACATAGTTCTCTTTTATTTTTATTCCATAATCAAAAATAAGGCGATCTAAAAGCAAGTTTTTTCTTGTAGTGTGCGTCATGCCAGTAGCATTGAGGGTGTCTTCATTTAACGCCAAAGTATTTAAGAAGCACATTAACTTTCCTCCTCTCATAACAAATTGATCAATGAGATATAGGTCTTTTTGGCTGAATGGCGTTTGAGGATCGGCAATAATCAAACCATCGAATTCATCTAATGCTGCCAGGCTATCTTTTAGTTCAACGTCTTTGAGTATGTAATATGGAGCAATCAATGAACGGGCACGTATTGTTTCTGCATAACTCAACTCACCATGGCCTTGTAAAAAACCAATGAGAGGTTTACTAGTTTGTGTCAAGCGACGCATGGCTGAAAGTAAATTGTATTCTAAATTATTGAGCGCATTTTCAATAATTTCTCCCATTTGATCTAAAGCATAGGTATGCCCCGGTTGAGTTCCTGGCAAAAATTGAACAATCCCTTCTTTGGTTATGCCATTTACGCTGTAAGATAGCAAGGCACCGGGAAAAAGTAGCATTTGAGATTGTGTGCCATCTTTTTGATACGATATTTCTAATGGCATAATGCCATTTCCTCTATCATAGAGTTGTGCTCGTAGAGCATTGATTTCATCTTCAGTTCCTACGTTTGGATCTGTAAATAGAAATTCTATGCGCCTTCCTGCAATGCGTTTGAAATCTTTGAGCTTATCTTTTAGTGCATTTTGAAAATTCCTAAGTTCCGAGGGCATGTTGCCATCGAGATAGATTTGAATACTAATTCTGATTTCAATATTTTTTTTATCACTAAGATAATTGACTGTACTTTGGGCTAAAGAATAGCGCTGATCTTTGGTCATATCGACCTTCAAATAAAGCATTGAACCAATAAAGTTGATTAAAATGAGGACTGCTGCAAGAACCACAAGTAGTGTCCAATCATAAATCCCTTTGGCAAGCTTAAAGCGCATACTTTATTTTTTTAACGATTTTAACACTGTTAACGAGGCTGCTAAAAATAAAGCATTTAGGCTTATGAAGTAAAGCAAATCGCTCGTATCGATAACCCCTTTTTTAATGGCTTCATAATGAAAAGAAATACCAATATACTTTATCAAGTAGTCCATTCCTCCAAACTGGCTGAAATTTCCAAGCAATTCAAAACCATCATAAAAAATCCAACATAAAAACATGGCTAAAATGAAAGCTACGATCTGACTTTGAGTAAGTGCCGAAGCAAACATGCCGATTGCAACAAAAGCTGCCCCAAGCATTAAAAGACCAACATATGAAGTAAAGGCCGCACCTAAATCAATATTGCCGATAGGCTTTCCTAAGTAATACATGCTAATTAAGTAGACAGTCGTAGGCAAAATGGCCACAAAAACTAGCGAAACACCGGCAAGGTATTTTGCCAAAATCATTTGGAAATCAGAGATTGGACGTGTCAATAGAAGTTCAATAGTTCCAGTTCTTCGTTCTTCAGCAATTGAGCGCATAGTGATAGCCGGAATAAGAATTAAAAATATTACCGGAGACATATTGAAAAAAGGTATCAAATCTACACTAGAACCTTCGAGCAAATTTGTGTTATACGAAAGAATCCAATGAAATAGCCCTGAAGCTATCAAATAAATAAGAATAAATACATAACCAATTACTGAACTTAGAAAACTCGATATTTCTTTTAAGTATAAGGCGCGCATAGTTTCTGTTGAGTTGTCAAAATTAACAAATATCTATAAACAAAAATTCCCGCCTTTCAGGGCGGGAATTTTAGATACACTCAATCTTTATTATGCTTGCTTGACATTTACTGCATTCAAGCCTTTACGTCCTTCTTGTATTTCAAATTCTACGACGTCATTTTCTTTGATTTTGTCTACCAAACCGGTAACATGAACAAAATATTCTTTGTTCGTGTCTTCTTCAACAATAAATCCAAAACCTTTGGATTCGTTGAAGAATTTTACATGTCCTTTACTCATTTTATTGGTTATTAATTTTGGTAAAGGTAAGCACCTAAATGACTTTTACACTATTTTTTTCAAATAAATCCATTAAAAGTTTCATTTAAGCTCCAAGCATGTGCTTTTGATGCAAACCAAGGTTTGATTTTTGGCCAGATAGATTGAAAAAGTGCTGAATGTCGATAACGCTCTAAATCTTCGATAGAATTCCATACTGAATAGGTAAAAATTACACATGGATTATTTTGATCTTGAAGCAATCGCATCCCTTGGCAGCCTTTAAATTTCGACACTTCCAATTTTACTTGTTCAAAATGATTTAAAAACAACTCTACTTTATCGGGTTCAAATGTCATTTGTACTATTCGGGTAAGCATCAGAACAAAGATTGAATGTTATCTTTAGATCCCTGTGGTACAAAATCGACATGTACCGGATCGCCAACACGCATCCCAAACAATTTACTTGCACCCCCAAATCCATTGTTTGCACCTCTATTAATGGCAATTTCAAGCAATCCAGAATTATTAAAAATAGCAACGCGCTCACCTTGAGAAACCGTATTGTAGGTCTGTGAAATTTCATCAATAAAATATTCCTTTTTATGATATTTAATCACAAACGGAATGTCTATGCCAATGCGTTCAAAATCGGTTTTGCTGATGTTAGTTATGAGATTTCCAAAGCTATCCACGTGAACGATTATTCCGCGTATTGAAAGGTTATCAATAGTTGGTTTTTGATCAAATGCACGTTTGTAAGAAGTGGAAGCGGTGGCAAAGTCTGAGATAGACACGTTATTTAATATCCTTTTTGCAAGATCTATAAAGCAGTTTTTGGTGGTAAAGCGCCATGCTTCTCGCTCTTGTTCAATAGCCGTATAAAGATAAAATTCTTCGGCAGGGTTTTCTTCTAAGAAGCTCCCAAAAAAACCATTATCATTGCATATAAAATAGTGCCCCTTGTATTTTAAAATTCCGGGTAAACTTTTTTGTTCTTGATCAAAAACGGGTTCCGAATCTACGCCAACAATGTGTATCGTTCCCTTTGGAAAATCTTCAAAGCAACATTTTAATTGAAAAGCCGCTTCAATTATATTGAACGGAGCAATTTGATGTGTAACATCAACGATATGTGCAGCAGGCAAGGATTGAAGGAGTTTTCCTTTTATAGCAGCAACGTAATGATCTTGATACCCGTTATCTGTGGTGAGCGTTATGATTTGCATGATAGAGAAGGCAACTTTGTGCTCAGAATTTTATAATTTTACCAAAAGTAATTGAAATCGCAATAAACCCTTAAAAAACGATTAAATAAATTGAGTACAGGACAGCGTCAACTCATTCTTGAGGGCCTTAATCCGGCCGAAATTTATGGCATTAACAATGCCAATCTAAAACACATAAAAAGTTTTTTTCCAAAATTAAAAGTGATCGCGAGAGGTAATGAGCTAAATGTTAGTGGCGAGGAAGATGTTATTGATGAATTTGAACGAAAGTTTAACCTTATTTTACAACACTATCATTCTTTTAATTCACTAACAGAAAATAATATTGATAATTTAATGCTTCAAGACGGTGCTAATTTACTTTCCCAAGATTACGCTTCAGAAACACTTGTTCATGCTAATGGCGGAGTGAAAATTAAAGCTCGAACTGTAAATCAAAAGAAGTTGGTTCAAGCGGTTTTAGGGTCAGATATGGTTTTCGCGGTTGGGCCTGCCGGTACCGGTAAAACCTATACTGCTGTTGCGATGGCCGTTCGTGCGCTCAAAGCCAAAGAGGTAAAGCGAATTATTTTAACGCGCCCAGCTGTAGAGGCTGGAGAGAATCTTGGATTTCTACCAGGTGATTTAAAAGAAAAACTTGACCCCTATCTAATGCCGCTTTACGATGCGCTTCGCGATATGATCCCTGCTGAAAAACTTGCCGACATGATTGAATTTGGTGTCATAGAAATTGCTCCCCTTGCATTTATGCGTGGTCGTACCCTAGACAAGGCATTTGTAATTCTCGATGAAGCACAAAATACGACCCAAATGCAAATGAAGATGTTTCTTACTAGAATGGGTATGACTGCTAAATTCGTTATTACGGGTGATATGTCTCAAATTGATTTGCCACTGCGTCAAAAGTCTGGTTTGGCGTATGCTCTTGATGTATTAAAAGATATTAGTGATATTGAAATCGTCAGATTAGGTAAATCAGATGTCATTCGCCATCGTTTAGTGAAACAAATAATAGAGGCATTTGAAGATGCTGAACAAAAAAACAAGTTGATGAAAGAGAATAAACTTTACAATCAACACAATTTAGAATTAAAATAGTTTGAAATTCAATGTACGCCCTTACAAATAATTCATTCGAGTTTATTGGAAAAACAGCCGTCTATAATGGTAAGGTGCGCGATGTTTATTCCTTGGAAAATGGTTTATTGGCCATGGTAGCAACTGATCGCATTTCGGCTTTTGATCACATTTTACCCAAAGGAATTCCTTTTAAAGGGCAAGTGCTCAATGAAGTGGCGACTATGTTTTTAAATGCAACAAAAGATATAGTACCCAATTGGCTTGTTGCAATTCCTGATCCTTCGGTTGCAATTGGCATTGCGTGCGAGCCAATAAGGGTTGAAATGGTTATTCGAGGCTATTTAGCCGGCCATGCGGCTCGTGAATATATGTTGGGAAAAAGAACCTTATGCGGAGTTCGATTACCAGATGGGCTCAAAGAAAATGACCGCCTCCCTACACCAATAATAACTCCAGCAACTAAAGCTGATGAAGGCCACGACGAGGATATTTCTAAAGAGGACATTATAGAAAAGGGCTTGGTTGATGAAGCAATATATAACCAAATGGAACAATATACCTATGCATTGTTTGAACGAGGATCCCAAATGGCTGCAGAGAGAGGACTTATATTGGTGGATACTAAGTATGAATTTGGTCTAAATAATGGCGTAGTAACACTAATTGATGAAATACATACGCCAGACTCTTCGCGCTATTTTTATGCGGATGGTTATAAAGAGCGTCAATTAAATAATGAGCCCCAAAAACAACTTTCCAAAGAATTTGTACGACAATGGCTCATTGAAAATGGTTTTCAGGGTTTAGATGGACAGCAAATGCCGCAGATGCCTGATGCTTTTGTTCAAACGATTTCTGAACGTTATATAGAACTCTATGAGCGCATCACAGGGCAGAAATTCCAAAGGGCTGATACGCAGAATATTGTTGCCCGTATAGAACAAAATGTAAATTCGTTTCTTCAAAATTATTAGATCTATGTCGGTTCATACCCATTCTCCAAAAAAGATAACAACCCACACGCTTCAAGAAATGAAACAGGCGGGGCAGAAAATCTCTATGCTCACGGCCTATGATTATTCCATGGCAAGGATTGTAGATGAGGCAGGTATAGATGTTATTTTAGTTGGAGATTCCGCGTCTAACGTTATGGCAGGCCACGAGACAACCCTTCCTATTACCCTTGATCAAATGATATATCATGCGTCGAGCGTAGTTCGTGCTATTAAAAGATCTTTGGTGGTGGTAGACATGCCTTTTGGATCCTATCAAGGCAATTCAAAAGAGGCGCTTTCGAGTGCAATTAAAATAATGAAGGAATCTGGAGGTCATGCAGTCAAGATGGAGGGTGGTAAAGAAATTTTAGAATCAGTTCAAAGAATATTAACGGCTGGTATTCCAGTTATGGGTCATTTGGGACTTACGCCCCAATCCATCTATAAATTTGGCACTTATGTTGTACGTGCCCAAGAAGAACAAGAAGCATCTCGACTAATTGCAGATGCAATAGAATTAGAGAAAGTAGGTTGCTTTGCAATTGTATTAGAAAAGATACCTGCAACCTTAGCCAAGAAAGTGGCTCAAATGGTACAAATTCCAGTAATCGGTATCGGGGCTGGGGGTGATGTCGATGGCCAAGTGTTGGTTATTCACGATATGCTTGGAATAAATAATGAGTTTAGCCCTCGCTTTTTGCGTAAATACAATAACTTACATGCCCACATGCTAAAGGCATTTGAAGATTATAAAGCAGATGTGCAATCAGGAGACTTTCCTAATGATTCCGAATCATACTAAATCTTTAGTAGGTTTATGTCTTCTCCTATTTTTGGGGTGTGTCCCTGCCAAAGAAGATAATTCGACAAGTAAAGAGAATCTATGTCGTTACAGTGAATATTTGCAAATTACGCCACTGAATTTTGGCTTTCGGGTACAGCTCAGAAATCCAGATAATTCGGGACAAATACAAAGTTTTGTAATTGATAGGGCCTATAGTCGAATTGCTTTGCTGAGTGCAACACATGTTGGTATGATGGCCGCATTAAAACAACAAACTAAAATTTGTGCAGTTTCAGACTATAAATATGTTTACGATAAGCAGTTAAAAGAGCTAATGAGACAAGCCAAAATTATGGACTTGCGTGTTGAAATGGGCTTCTCTGCCCAAAAAATTTTACAAAGCAGGGCAGAGGTAGTGGTGTATAGTGGTTTTGGAAATGAATCGCAACAACTACAAAGACTGCCGAATAATAAAATCGTGCAAATACCCAATTATGAATGGCGAGAGAATACGCCACTAGCCCGCGCTGAGTGGGTACTTTTATTTGGCGTTTTATGTGGAAAATTTGAAGAAGCACAATTGGTATTTAAATCCGTAGAGGACAATTACTTAAAAGTCAAGAAAGAAATAGAAAAAAACCAGACCTGCAATCAAAGCAAGGTATTAATCAGTGGTAACTTATATGGTGATCAGTGGGTTGCACCAGCGGGAGAAAGTTTTGAAGCTCAGTTGTATAAAGATGCTGGCCTTGCTTATCTTTTTTGTAATGAAAAGGGAACAGGTAGTATATTTAAAAGTCTTCCCGAAATTTTACAAAAAAGTCAAATTGTCAATTTGTGGCTCAATCCAGGGGTTTCAAGCCGAAAAAAAATCCTTCAACAATATCCAAAGGCAAAGTATTTCCCTTTTTACAAAGATTCAATTTATTGTTATACGGCAAATACCAATAAATATTGGGAGTTGGCGGCAGTTCATCCAGATTGGTTATTGTCGGATTTACATTGCATTGCAATCGGAAAGCCAAAAAAATTGCATTTTTATGCTTTACTAAAATGAAGCGACGTCATACTTTTTTAATTGTATTTTTCATTACGCTTTTGATCATTTTAAGTTTGATCCATATAAATGTTTTGCAAAAAAGTACAGAAGATCTGCAGCAATTAATTTTTTGGGAATTCAAGGTACCTCGTTTGTTGAGTGCATTATTGGCCGGAGCAGGATTATCAATAAGTGGTTTGCTCATGCAGAATCTTTTTCAAAATCCTATGGCCGGCCCTTATGTTTTGGGAATAAATTCTGCTGCGAGTTTGTTTATTGCAATCATGGTTTTAGGTGTTGCACCGTCATTTTGGGGAGTTTTTAGTTATGTTGGTGCTGCTATGTGTGGTGCTTTTATATCGGCCTCATTAATGTTTGTTGTATCGCGAAGGGTTCAAAATTTGCAATCATTATTGGTTATTGGGTTAATGTTTGCAAGTTTTATGGGTGCTTTTGAGTCTATATTGCAATCTTTTGCTTCTCCTGAGCAAGTCAAGCAAATATACATCTGGAATATGGGTTCATTACAACAATTGAGTGCAGATCAGGTTCCATGGTTTATGTTTTTTGTACTTGCGGGTATTTCACTTTGTTTTCCCGTAATAAAAGCGCTCAATGCTTTTGTTTTAGGAGAACTCCATGCCGCTCAATTAGGTATTTCTGTTAAAAAAATCCGCATAATTCTTTTGCTAATTGCTGCGCTTCTTGCAGGAAGTATTACTGCATTTTGTGGTCCAATTGCATTTGTTGGGTTGGCCATTCCCAATCTAACTCGTGCGCTACTTAAAACACAAGATCATCTTATATTGATTTTATTCACGGCTTTAATAGGCAGTATTTTTTTGTTGGTTGTTGATTCAATGATTCTCATTTTGGATCCATGGATTAGCCTTCCATTAAATGTTCTAACGGCAGGGTTGGGCGCACCTTATGTCGCTTATTTAATGTTAAAAAGTAAATGATTGTCTTTAAGCAAACATCTATAGGTTATCAAAATGCCCTGATTGGCGTGCATGAACTCTCGTTGCCGTCTAAGAAGATGTATGCCCTAATTGGTCGCAATGGTTCAGGAAAATCAACTTTGCTTAAAACCATAATAGGCCAGATTCCTGCAATTTCTGGAGATATTTCTATTTATGGTTCTTCAGTTCAAGAACTCTACAAGATCCACCAAAAGCGATCCGAGAAAGTGGCTTTTGTTTCGAGTATGTTTATGGGTGTTGATATGCTCACCTTAAATGAATATGTCGGTTTGGGCAGAATTCCCCAATTAGGCAATTTAGGACGGATGCAAAAAGAAGATCATCAGATTGTTCAAGAAGTGCTGGAAAAACTAAAAATCATTGATTTACAAGGGCATTATACAAGTCAATTGAGCGATGGCGAACGGCAATTGGCAAGTTTGGCTCGCGCCATGGTTCAAGATACGCCTTTGCTTGTCTTGGATGAACCCACTTCATTTTTAGATGTGTTCAATAAGAGTCTACTTTTAGAACAGCTTGAAGATTGGGTATCGCATAAGGATGGGAGAACAGTTATTTTTTCTAGTCACGATTTAGAAAATTGTATTGAAAAAGAAATACCGACACTTGTATTGGCCAACCGTGCATTACAGCTTTTTGAAAAACCAACAAAGTTGCAGGTCATGGAATTACTTCAGGAAGACAACAATCAATTTTAAACCGTCATTATATCTTTTTCCTTTAACTCTACAAGTTCGTCAATTTTCTTAATGTAACTATTTGTAATTTTTTGAACCTCCTCTTCGGCATCTTTAGTCATATCTTCAGATAAACCTTCACTCTTTAGGTCTTTGATTAAATCAAGGGCATCTTTTCGATTATTTCGAATGCCAATTTTTGATTGTTCAGCTTCAGCTTTTACGCGTTTAACCAAATCTTTGCGACGCTCTTCAGTTAAAGGAGGAACAGCAATGAGCAATTGTTCGCCATTACTCTGAGGATTAAGCCCGAGATTTGCATTGATTATGCCCTTGGCAATATCATTGAGTAAAGGTTTCTCCCATGGCTGAACAATTATAGTTCTAGCATCCATGGTATTTATATTTGCTACTTGTTGAATGGGAGTCATGGCACCGTAATATTCTACCATAACACCACTTAACATAGCAGGGCTCGCTTTGCCCGCTCTGATTTTGGTAAGCTCATTTTCAAGATGATTTAAGGATTTTTGATTTGCTTCCTTGAATTCATCATATATCATTGATAGTTCTTCTGTCATCATGCACTAACTAAGGTACCAACATTAGCCCCGTCCATAATTCTACGCAAGTTTCCTTGTGTATCCATGTCAAAAACAATGATCGGTAAATTATTTTCTTTACATAAGGTAAATGCAGTCATATCCATCACATTAAGACCTTTGGCATATACTTCGTCAAATGAAATTCTATCAAATTTGGTTGCAGTGGAATCCTTAAGTGGGTCAGCTGAATAGATACCATCCACACGTGTCCCTTTTAAAATAACATCAGCATTAATCTCAATTGCTCTTAATGACGCGGCAGAATCTGTTGTAAAAAATGGATTGCCAGTGCCAGCACCAAAAATTACCACACGGCCTTTTTCAAGATGTCTGACAGCTCTTCTGCGTACAAAAGGCTCGGCAATTTCTTTCATTTCTATGGCCGATTGCAATCGTGTATGCACGCCTGCTGCTTCTAATGCTGCTTGCAATGCCATTGAATTTATCATGGTGGCAAGCATTCCCATATAGTCGCCGTGTGTTCTGTCCATGCCACCTTGTTCTGCTTGGACTCCTCTAAAGATATTTCCTCCACCGATTACAATCGCAATTTCAATGCCAGCTAGGTGAAGCTCTTTGATTTGAATTGCATAAGCACTAATGCGCTCATTGTCAATTCCAAATTGTTTGTCTCCCATGAGAGATTCTCCAGAGAGTTTCAAAAGGATTCGTTTGTACTTCATATGCGTAACAAATATACTATGATTCAGTTTGATTTGGCTTTTGGGTAAAAAAAAAGCTACCGATTTCGATAGCTCTTTTAATATTCTAGATTCAAATTAACTTAAAGAAAATCTTTTGAAATCAATAACAGTAAGACCTTTAGTCGTGCTATTTAAGAATTGATCAACTGTTACTTTATTATCTCGAATAAATGCTTGACTTAGCAAGGTATTTTCTTGAAAAAATTTATTCAATCGACCCATCGCAATTTTTTCAGCCATTTCAGCAGGTTTTCCCTCTTGGATAGCCAATTCTTTTCCGATTTCAATTTCGCGTTCTATAGTGCGCTCGTCTACACCATCTTTGTTAATGGCAATCGGAGCCATCGCAGCCACTTGCATCGCTACTTGACGTCCAGCTTCTGCAATTTCTTCTCCGGCTTCATTCAAACCTACCAAAGTCGCAAGCTGATTACCTGGGTGATTGTATGCAACAACACTTGCTGCATTGACAATACCGTAAGCAGATAAATCTAATTTCTCTCCAATTACGCCAATTTGCTCTGTGATTTTATCCTCAACATTTAAACGATCATCATAAGCTAATGATTTAAGTTCTTCAACTGTTGTTGGTTGGTGAGTAAGTGCCAAATCAACTAAGGATTGAACCAACGCTATATAACCATCGTTTTTGGCAACAAAGTCAGTTTCACAATTTAGTGTAAGAATAACGCCTGTTTTACCATCGCTTGTTGCTTGAGCAAGTACGATGCCTTCTTTTGCGTCATTTCCACCGCGTTTGGCCGCGATTTTTTGACCTTTTTTACGTAAAATATCGATGGCCGCTTCGAAATCTCCATTGGCCTCTACCAATGCGTTTTTGCAATCCATCATTCCAGCGCCTGTTTGAGTGCGCAATTTATTAACATCTGCAGCTGTAATAGCCATTTTATAAAAGTTTACGGGTGAATTATTCAGGAGTTTGAGTTGACTCTTCGGCCGGTTCTTCTGAAGATGCCTCAGCAGTATTTACTTCAGCTTCTTTATTTTTATCCGCCTTTGTAGGAGTTCCTTTTGCTTTAGCTGCTGCTTTAGGTTTTGTAGCTTTCTTCGTTTTTACTTCAGCTGGTGCTTCAGCGGGCGCTTCAACACTTGCTTCAGCACTTGCTTCAGCAGTTGCTTGAGCAGGAGTTTCGATGGCTACTACTTCTGGCTCTTGGGTTTGTGTAGCTTGCTCATCAGATCCATCTTTATCATTGGCTTTTAAATTTTTTCGATCTTCTAGACCTTCTCTAATCGCTCCACAAATCTCATCTAAAATCAATGTGATTGACTTGGTAGCGTCGTCATTGGCAGGAATAGGGAAATCAACCAATTTAGGATTGGAATTCGTATCAACCATAGCAAAAGTTGGGATATTCAAACGGCGTGCTTCTGCAAGCGCAATGTGTTCTTTGAGAATATCGACAATGAAGATTGCTGCTGGTTGTCTAGTCATGTCTGCGATAGAGCCAAATGTTTTTTCAAGCTTTTCGCGTTGACGACTTTTAAAAAGTTTTTCGCGTTTGTTTAAGGTATCCCAGGTGCCATCTGATTTCATTTTATCAATCAGTGTCATCTTTCGAATAGACTTACGCGTTGTTTGAAAATTTGTGAGCATTCCACCTGACCAGCGTTCAGTAACGTATGGCATATTAACGGCAGCTACGCGCTCAGCAACAATTTCTTTTGCTTGTTTTTTTGTAGCAACAAATAATACTTTTTTGCCCGATTTGGCAATTTGTTTCATTGCCGCACAGGCATGATCCAAATGAAGTAAAGTTTTATTTAAATCAATGATATGGATTCCTTTCTTTTCTTCAAAGATGTAAGGTGCCATTGCTGGATTCCACTTACGCTTCAAGTGACCAAAATGTACACCAGCGTCTAGTAAAGTTTCAAAAGATAATTTAGACATATTTGTTTTGTTTACGTTCCTAATTAATTAAACCAACAACGGAGGGGCCTAGATTGGCAGGTGCTCCATTGTTTGGATGCTAAACAGTCCAGATAGCAGATTAACGCTTGGAGAACTGGAATTTTTTTCTTGCTTTTGGCTGACCAGGTTTCTTGCGTTCAACCATTCTTGGATCACGTGTCATGAGGCCTTCTTCTTTAAGCATTGGCTTATAATCAGCCGAAACTTCAACCAAAGCACGTGAAATACCCAAACGCACTGCTTCAGCCTGACCATTGATACCTCCTCCAACAACGTTTACCTTCACGTCGTATTGTCCTTCAGTGCCTGTTAGGGCAAAAGGTTGATTAACTTTAGCCTGAAGAAAGTCAATTGGAAAAAATTCTTTCATCTCACGTTTGTTAACAGAGATTTTACCTTTCCCTTTAGATAAATACACACGGGCTACCGCGGTTTTTCTTCTTCCTAATGCATTAATGACTTCCATAAGATTTATTTGAGAGTATCAAGATTTAGTGTTTGAGGCTGCTGCGCTTCGTGATTATGAGAAGCCCCTTTGTACACTTTAAGGTTTGTATAAAGTTTGCGACCTAAGGCATTTTTTGGAAGCATTCCCTTAATTGCCTTTTCGATTAAACGCTCTGGATGTTTTTTGAGCATCTCCTCAGCCGGGGTGAAACGTTGACCTCCAGGATAACCTGAGAATCTTACGTATTCTTTGTCTTGTAATTTAGTACCTGAAAAGGCAATTTTCTCCGCATTGATGACAATAACATTGTCTCCGCAATCTGCATGAGGCGTGTAACATGTTTTGTGTTTTCCACGGATTACTTTGGCTACTTTACTTGCCAATCGACCAACTGTTTGGCCTTCAGCGTCTACAACAAACCACTTTTTATCAGCAGTTTCAGTGTTACCAGCTATTGTTCTGTAACTTAATGTGTTCACGGTTCTTCTCGGTTAAATACAAACTTAATTTCCCTAAATTTAGGGGTGCAAAGATACAACTATTGTATTTAAATACAAACCAAATGCAGAAAAAAAATAACTTTATTTTGTCTTAAATGCAGAAATGGCATTTTTTGTGAAATCACTTAGCACCAAACGTCCACTAATTGTAGCCCTTTGGAGCAATAATTCGTCCCAATGGTCGGTTCCTTCCCAAAAGATTTTCTTTAGTTCACTAATGGCCTCTGGATTAGAACAAACCAGTTGGGTGCTTAAGCGCTCAATGGCAGCATCCATTTCAATTTCATCGGGGTATACTTCATTAAAAAGCCCTTTTTCCTTTGCCCATTGGGCACTTCGCCATTGGGTTGCATCAATGGCCAATTCGCTCATCGCACTTTTACCTATTTTTCGTTCAACCGCAGGTCCAACTACAAAGGGGCCAATGCCTACAGCCAATTCCGAAAGTTTTATTTGAGCTTTTTGTGTTGCAAAACAATAATCGGTTGCGCTTGCCAGTCCAACACCACCTCCAACGGCCTTTCCTTGAACCCGTCCGATAATTAATTTAGGCGCTTTCCTACATGCATTAATGACCTTTGCAAATCCCGAAAAGAATTCAAGTCCGCTTTCATAATCAGAAATAGATATTAATTCATCAAAACTAGCCCCAGCACAAAATGCTTTACTTCCTTGCGATTGAAGCACAATGACCTTGCATCTTTGGTCAGAGGCAATTTGATTTATGGATTGTGCAAGTGTTTCTAGAATTGCTCCAGGTAGGGCATTACTCATGGGGTGTCCAAAGGTAATTATTCCAATGCCCGACTTAGTGATCTCGGCTAAAACAAAGCCTTTTTGATGTTCATTTCCCATGTTTATTTGAGCGTAAAGCTATCACTTCCAATCAGCTGACCCTCGCAGAATATCCTTACTTTATAAGTTCCTTTCGAAGCAGTTTCACCTTTGAGCTCATAATATATGGTAAGGTCTAAGGCTTGATTTAGATAATCCACTTCTTTTTTCTGAGAATAAGCCGTTGGTCCATTTTCTGTTTGCATTACAAAATTGCTGCTTCCTTGTAAAATGTTGCCAGAAGGTGCTGTGATCTGCATATAAATTATTTTTCGTCCTTTGGTTGTGAGCACATTCTCCGAAAGGGTAAAGCTACTTCTAAACTGAACAGCATTTTTAGCACGATCAGTAACATCTGTGGTATTATTGAGCCGCAATTTTAGGGCTTCAGATTCAATAGCGTAAGCTTGTAATTTACTGCCCTTCTTAACTTGTTGTTGCGATTCCTCTGCCTGACGGCGGAAATCATCGCGTTCTTCAGTAGTGGTTGTTAATTTGACATTAGTTTCTTCTAAACGCGTGCCTAAGTCGATGTTGAGCGTATTTAATGAATCGATTGTTCGAGCATAACTGCGCATAATTGAGCGCAAAGTTTCGTTTTCTTTTCGAGCCCGAACAAGTTCTCGAGCTGTCATGTTTGCACCTTCTAGTTTCTTTAACAATTGCATAATTTGTGCTTTTTGCGCATTTAAACTATCCGCTTTTGAAGAATCTTTTTCAATGAGTTTATTATAATCTCTTAGCATTTGATTCAAGTTTTGCTTTAGGTCATCTTTCATGGTTCCTGAAAAACCAGATAGCGCTTCTTCCATGTCTGCCATATCAGCTAGCAGGGCCGTATTTTTATTATTGCATGTATTTAGTGCGGATCGCTGTCGGGACCAAGCCAGGGTTAAGCCTGCAATTGCTGCCAACAATAAAAAAATAAACACAAAGTAAAATCTATTGGATTTTGAATTGGGAGCTTGTTGTGTTTCCATAAGGCATTATTTTAATACCAAAAATACGAAGAATTATTGTTGCTGATTTTAGTATTCATCATTATGAATCTGCCAACAAATTTCTTTAGAGAATCTTAAAATGCTATCAGGGCCAACGGCGGTGAATCTTGAATCACTGCTTGCAGGATAGCCTCCTCCGTGCTGCATTGCTTCAACTACGCTTACACCTGTTGGAACACCATTAAATATAAAGCGACCTACTTTCGTTTGTACGAAATGAAGTAATTCTGGTGCAATTTTTTCTTGATTTTTAGTAAAAAGACTAGTAGTAAGCTGACCTTCTAAGAGATTCAATACGTCTTGCAATTGGTGATAAGATTCGAATGGACAAATGATAGAAAATGGACCAAAAACTTCTTCTAATAAATTTGTGTATGTGCACAAATTTTCTAAGCTTGCTTCGGCAATACACCAATGACCAATTATGCCTGGTAATTTGGATTTTGGCTGATGAAATTGAAGGCCTTTTAAATTAAAAATTTCTTGTTTTTTGGATTCGTATTTTTGAAATATTTCTATGTGAAGCATTGGGCTTAATGAGTGCTTTATTAAATTATTTATTAGCGCTTTTTTAAATTCTTCGTAGTACTCCTTGTATATAAGTAATAGCCCTGGTTTTGTGCAAAACTGGCCACAATCTGTGACAATTGATGCCGCAATTTTATCTGAAATTTCAGCCAGCTTTTGACGCTCAATACTTTGATCAATAATTACTGGATTTAAACTTCCCATTTCTGCGAAAATTGGGATGGGTATTTGACGCTTTGCGACTAAATCCATTAAAGCCCTACCACCTTTTTCACTGCCTGTAAATCCTATTGCTTTAATATTCGGATTGGAAGCCAAACGCTGAGCCCACTCATAAGTATTATCAATGACATGACTTACAATTCCAAGTGGAAGCTCATTTATTTGCAAAGCACGCTGTATACAATTGTAAACCGCAAGGCTTGTTCCTACGTGCATAGGGTGTGCTTTGATAATTACGCAACATCCTGCTGCAAGGGCCGCAACTGTATCTCCACCAATTGTCGAATATGCCAACGGAAAATTTGAAGACCCTAAAATTAATACAGGCCCAATTGCAAAGCGCTCTTTTTTAAATTTTTTGCCATCCTCAGTTAGGTTTGTTTTTTTTTGGTTTAAAAAGGAAGCAATATGATTGGCAAAAAGTGTTATGGTATCTGTAGTCCTCTTAAATTCAGATTCAAAGCGCACTTTCGAAAGGCCTGTTTCATTGATGTATAGTGCCTCAATTGCTGCCTTGTTATGCTGTATTTCGCTGACAATAGTGCGCAAAAAAGTTGCCCTTAGCGCTAATTCTGAATTGGCATATAGAAACTGAATGCGGGCAATTTTTTCTTCCCAATTTTTAAGAAAAGTATCCGGAGTAGGGGCATAGAGCGTAGAATTCCACGCGTTTTGATTGGGATTAAAAGTGTAAAATCCCTTTGACATGTTTAGGCTTCTGAAAGCTCGAAATGAAAACTTTCCATAATTTGATTGGCCAACATTTCTTTGCATGCCGTTTCTACCTTTTTTTGTGCTTCGGCCTTACTATCTGCTTCTATAAATAATCGAATGTGTTTTCCTATTCGCACGCCTTGGATTTCGGGTAAACCTATGTTTTTCATAGAATTACTAACTGCTTTACCTTGCGGATCGAGCAAAGCATCTAGCGGCATAACGTCGATTTCTGCTTTAAATTTCATGTTGTTTAAATTGAAATTGTGAAATAATGGATAGTATTAAATACAAAATTACAATTATTGGGATGGACCAAACTAAAAAAAATGGAATACTTATCAACGATAAAATAAGCAGTAAATATCGAAATTGATTATTTCTCCAAGAATACTCTTTAAATTTCAAGGTCATTAATGGCAGTTCAATTATCATTAAAATAGAAAAGCCCAAGCATATTGCACTAAGCGTATAACAATCGAAAAGACTATAAATGAACGAAGATTGATGACTCCAATTGCTTTGTTCAAACCAAAAATAAAGTGGAAAGAAACTATAAAAAATGGTTGCCATTGGGGTAGGAACACCAATGAATTGATCACTTTGCCTTTCATCAATATTAAAATTAGCGAGCCTAAATAAGGCAAAGAATGGAATGACGAGGGCAATAAACGGCAAGAATTTTATGGAGGCGTTATAAACGTTGTTATATCCATAAAATAAGGCCGCTTTCCAATCGAGGAGTTGTGACATAACGTATTCTTGATACTCTCCATTGTAAACTTGAATTCCGTCTGAATTTTTAATTAATCCACTTTGATCTATTCCGATAATGATCATTACAAACATTAGGATGCCAGGAGCAACACCAAAACTAACTACGTCTGCCAAAGAATCGAGCTGTTTTCCCAAATTGCTATTGGTTTGTGTTAATCTTGCAACAAAGCCATCTGCAAAATCGAGCATGGCTGCAAGTGCTAAAATGTAAACTGCCCAATCAATACGCCCAGACAAACTGAAGATAATTGAACATATGCCACAGAGCATATTCATTGAGGTCAAAATATTTGCAAGGCTAAACATGAGTAACTTTTTAGTAAAAGTACCAATAAACACAATTTTTTATGCAACTTTGAGTTATTGAATCATGTTTTCGATTAAAAAAATTTCATTTTGGGTTTTATGGTCGGTCCAGCTATCTTTTGCACAAGATTTAAGCCCAAAATATGCAAATGAATTTCTTAATCTAGGCATTGGAGCCTCGGCAATTGGCTCGGGGTCATCTGTAGTTGCTGACGTAAATGGATTAGAAGCTGGTTATTGGAATCCTGCGGGTTTAACTCATCAAAATCAACGTTATGAAATTGGATTGATGCACGCCTCTTATTTTGGTGGGCTTGCTTCCTTTGACCACATTGGTGCCTCATCTAAGTTGCCACAGCAAACGGTAGTTGCAATAAATCTACTTAGACTAGGTGTTGATAACATTTATAACACTACTCAACTTATTGACAATCAAGGGAATATTGATTACAGTCAGCTCGAAACATTCAATAGTGCAGACTATGCCATGATCGCATCAGTTGCTAAACCTACGAAGTGTCCAAACTTAAGTGCAGGAATCAGCACGAAATTGATCTATCGTCACATAGGAGATTTTGCAAAGGCATATGGCTTTGGATTTGATGTCGGCCTCCAATTTAGACCAAGTAAATGGTGGTCAGCTGGGTTGAACTTAAGAGATGCTACCAGTACCTTTAATATATGGACTTACAATTTGAGCGCCCAAATGCAAGAAACACTGCTACAAACTAACAATGTGTTGCCACAAAACGGGATAGAACAAATGTTGCCA
Organism: Crocinitomicaceae bacterium; assembly: GCA_030830785.1. GTDB lineage: Bacteria > Bacteroidota > Bacteroidia > Flavobacteriales_D > Crocinitomicaceae > UBA952. Next base: position 25,447 of record JAURMI010000008.1, on the reverse strand, counting down.
CGTTTGGTGTTAGGCTTAGCGGGTCAAATTCCTTTAAAGGATGAGAAATTTGAACTTGGAGGCCAGATTAACTTTGAAATTACAACTGATGGCACTCGAAATACTTTAATATCGGGAAAAGTTTTTTCGCTTGATCCACGTATGGGTTTATTCGTCAATTATCAAAATAAGCTCTTTTTTAGAACTGGGTTATCTCAATTTCAATTCTATGAAGATTTGGACCAAATCAAAAAGTTGAGCTTGCAACCACACATTGGTGCAGGCCTTGTGCTTCAAAATTGGAAAATCGATTATGCATTTACCAAATTAGGTCTAGGTGGAGAAGGTTACTTTACGAATTTATTTTCATTAAAATGGACCTTTTCTTCCCAAAACTGATTAGAAAAATTTACAACTGAAAATTGCCGTGTCGTCCACATAAGGGAGTGAACCTTTCCATTCTTCCAATTTGGAAAATATAATATCGTTCATATCTTCCATCTTTAATGAGGCAAAACTACGGACCTGTTTAATGAGTGTTTCTACCCCAAATTGAACTCCCTTTTCATTTTCGAGCTCAACAACGCCATCGGTATAAAGTACTAAAGTGGATTTTGCCTGTAACTGGAGCTGTCCGACATGCACAAAAGGAAGCTCATCTAGCATTCCTAGGCCAATTGAACCTTCGGTAAGCAAGGTCGTTGTTTTTCCACTGATAATAAAAGGTTGGTTATGTCCTGCATTAACATATTGTAGGCGACGGCTATAGGCATTGTAATGAGCAATAAAAAAAGTTATGAATTTTTCTCCTTTGGCATTTTTCATGACCAAATTATTGAGTTCCTCCAATAAAAAAGTCAATTCAAAGCGCTGGTATTTGAACAATGTTCTTATGGTTGCCTGAAAATTAGTCATGAGTAATGCAGCAGTAATTCCCTTTCCACTCACGTCTCCAATGCAGACAATATATTCTTCATCCCCAAGGGGAATAAAGTCATAAAAATCTCCTCCTACAGCATGTCGCGGTATGTATCGCCCCGAAATATCCATTTTTTTATTGGAGGGCAATTCTTGAGGAAAAAGTAATTTTTGCATTTCGGATGCTAGTTCAAGCTCTTTTGAAATTTGCTCCTTAATAACCCCCTGCTCTGTTAATTTTCGATTCTCGAGCGCTACGCACATAATGTTTGCAAGCGTACGGGCAAAAGAAAAATAATCTGTGGTTAGTGCTTCTGTCTTCTTATTGGTTGCGATGAGTAAAAAGGCCAGGGCTTTATCATGATGAATAATGGGAATAATGGCTTGAAAATCTTTTATTGCCGGGTTATTGCTAGAAGCCACAAGCGTAATGTCCTTAAATCGTTGCAATTCTTCAGCTAGTTCAGCGATGTCCCATTTGCTTTTAATTCCACTTTTGGTAGCTATTTGCCAATCCCCTTGTTTAGAAACAAGCGCAAAGCGAGTAAAATAAAGTTGCTCTTTGAGAATAAATGTAAAAATACGGTAGAGTTGTTCAATTGCTAAATTGGCATTAATAGCATTGGTAAGCTCTAATATAGAATGAAGCCGATTGTCTTTCATAACATTTGCCCAGTTTACAAATTTAAGTCTATGAATCCCATGCGCATTCAACCTTGTCAATAACTTATGAAAACGCTCATGTTTAAAGTGCAAGTATCAATATGTTATAATTGCACAAAAAATACTTGTTTTTAATTAAGAAATATCTATCTTTGCATTCCATTTTCGAAACCTTTAATAATGAAAAACGATATCCACCCTTCTGACTACCGCCTTGTAGTATTTAAAGACATGTCAAATGACTATGCTTTTTTATGTCCATCTTGTGCGGAAACTAAAGAAACAATTTCTTGGGAAGATGGAAATGAGTATCCCTTGGTAAAACTCGATATTTCTCACAAATCACATCCGTTTTTCACCGGTATTGCTCAATTTGTCGATACGGCTGGTAGAATTGATAAATTCAAGAACCGTTATGGTCGTCACATGAAATAAAATCTTAAAGACTAATAGATATTTTGAAGGCTCCTCTCTTGGGGCCTTTTTTATTGAATTAATGGTTAGAAAATTTAGCCGCTGCTCTATTAAGTCTGTCATTCATGGCCTTGCCTAATCCCTCATTTGGAAAGGGCTCTATATAAATTTTTTTAAATGTTTGTTTGTCCGCTTGGTGTAATACAGCATAGAGGTTGCGCGCGGCTTCTAGAAGTGAACTTGAATCACTCAAAACATAATGAGGGCCAATAATTTGTTCATTTTTGGTCAAGGTGATTTGTAAAGCATTTTGGTTTTCTTGCTGAGGTTTGAACCCCAAAAATAAAGGTGTTTGTGTGGCGTAATGATGTCTTACCATTCCACTTGTAAGAATGCCGCTTTGTTCTTGAGTCAGTGTTTGAGGCACATAGCCCAATACAGTGCTAAGTGCTTCAGTGGTTATTCCACCATGACGATAAATAACGACTTTCTTATTTACAAGACCAATAATTGTTGATTCAAGTCCGTGTTGGCAAGCACCGCCCTCTAAAATGTAAGGAATTCGTCCGGCTAATTGTTCGTAAACATGATCAGAATTGGTAGGGCTCAGTTGCCCATACAAATTTGCACTTGGAGCTGCTATTGGCCCATTTAAATTTTCAATTAATTTGACAAAGAGGGGGTGATCTGGAAAACGAATTGCGACGCTTGATTGTCCACCAGTTACTAAATCGCTGACCAGACTACTTCTTGGCACAATAAAAGTCAGTGGCCCAGGGCAAAAATGATTTGCAAGCTCATTAAAAATAACAGGAAAATTTGAAACATATGGATAGGCCTGCTCTAGAGTGGCGAAGTGCAAGATAAGAGGGTTGGTGCTTGGTCTGTTTTTTACACTGAAAATTTTAAGTATTGCCTCATCATTGTTAGCATCAGCCGCAAGTCCGTAAACTGTTTCAGTGGGTAAAGCCACCACATTGCCTTCTTGTAAAAGAGCGATAACATGGCTTAAATCGTGACCTATTGTAGTGATCATGCATCAAAGTTAGTTCAATCTCAAAAAAATCACGGTTTTATTTGCCCAAAAGATTTTTGGTCTTAATTTTGTGTAGAATAATTCTAAATAAGGTGCAAATCATATTAGCAGATAGCAACGAACTGATCCGTTTGGGATTGAGAACCATTCTCAACGCTCAAGACGAAATGACCATTGTTGGTGAAGCCCATAGTCATCAAGAGTTACTCGAACAACTCTATACTTTTGGTGCCGATATTGTATTGATGGATTTTACTGCAAAAGGTTTCAGTATTGATGTTATTCCTAAGGTCTTATCATTGTATGAATCCTTGAAAATAATTGCCATAACGGAGGCTCAAAATGCCAATATTATTATTGAGGCTCTAAAATCAGGGGTTTCTAGTTATGTAAAAAAAGATTGCGAAATAGCTGAAATTATTGATGCAGTAAAAGAAACTAATCAAGGCAAGCAATTTTTTTGTGGTCAATTACTCGAAACGATTCAAAAAGCGCATATAGATGTAGGTGAACTTTATTCTACAGAATTTACTTGTGAACCAGTCATCATTTCTGAGCGCGAAAATGAAATAATTACCTTAATTGCCGAAGGTCAGACCAACGAACAGATTGCCACATCGCTCTTTTTAAGTAAGCACACTGTAAGCACACATCGCAAAAATATAATGGCTAAACTCGGCGTAAAAAATACAGCAGGAATAGTCATGTATGCGGTAAAATCGGATCTCGTTTCGCCAAATCGATTTTTATTTTCGCCAAGCTTGAATTAGCTAAAATGCGAAACTCATTTTCAAGTTAAAGAGTCTTTGGGTGAGGTAGTTAGGGACAGAATAAAATTTACCTTGCACATCCTGAATCCATTGTTTTGATAACACATTGTTTACACCTAAAATATTGAATATCTCCAATGAGATTATTGCTTGATCGAGTTGTTGCCATCCTTTTTGACCAATTTTTGATTCAGTTCTATTGTGTAATAAATCATAGGACAAGCCCAGATCAACTCTAAAGTATGCGCGCATTCTAAGCGTATCCTTGTAACGATTGAAATCTGGTGGTCCGTAAGGCAAACGCGAGCCATATTGTAATCCCATTTGAACCTTAAAGGCTTCATAGCCGGGCATTTGATCTTGCACCAAAGCGCCAAAAGTGAACCATTGATCTGTAGGTCTTGGAATATATCCGGGATAGATTACAACCGAGTCTGCAACAGTTTGATCCTGACTATAACCAAAAATTATACGTTCACCGGCAGCATTGTAATAAATAATGTATTGGTCTGCCTTGATGTCTTCTTTTGTTGATAGTAGTCCGAGTTTAAAAAAGGATTGGATGCCTTCCACAAATTCACCATGAACATTTACATCTAGACCATAAGCATAGCCGACTGCGTCATTGTTTGCATAGTAGCGCGTCCGTACATTTTCAATTTCATAGGGGTTGAGGTCCCAGAGGTATTTATAATATAGTTCCGTATTGATTTTAAATGGTGATTGACGACCCCACATTTGAAATAAGAATTCGGAGCCAGCAACAAAATGAAATGATTTTTGAGCCTGCACACCAAGAGCCAATTGCCCATCAAATGTTCGGAATTCTCTATAGAAAGGGGGCTGATAATACAATCCAGTAGCGAGTTTAAATAGTAGGCCTCTACGTACGGCTTGTCCGTTTTGCCACATGTAGGCTGCAGGTGCAAATGAAAAACTAAGTCTCGGTGTGAGATAGGGCTCCTGATTTACACTGGTATAACCACCGCGCAATCCCAATTGAAAGTTAAACCTTTGGGTAGAGACTTCAAGGGTGTCCTTCCATGTTCGTTTTTCTCCATTTTTTGTGTAATTACCGCCAACTTCCTTTTGTCTGCTCACTTTGGTCCATGAATTTGACCATTGCGTGTATGCTGTTGCACGATATCCTTTGAGGGCCAAGTTACCCTTAATGGTTTCATATAGGATTATTTGACTTGGCTCTGTTTGGGGTAAACTATAGCCTGCAGAGTCAATGAGGCGCCATTCAGAGAGTACATCGTTGAAATTATCCCGTTGAAATTGTACTCCCCAAGCCAATTGGTTATATCGTTTTTGGGTCATATTTTCATCCATATAGGAATCGCGAAATAAATAACTTCCATTATGGTAAGCTGAGAATATACGGGCATTCAATCTATTACGCGCATGATTTAAAAATCCGCCAACACCCAGCGTGGCAATAGAATCTCCGTATGCTTCTTTGGATGGATCTGTCTCCAGTTCGTTGATATAATACTGACCTAAAATATCAAAATATTCTTTTTCATCAGATTGAAATGCTAAAGCATAAAAGTCGAGCTTCAATTGGTCCTTAGTATATTTAAAGGAAGTACCGCTGGTGATCGTTTGGAAGTTTGATTTTTCTTGACCTTCAAAATAAATCATAAGTCTGTAGGCTTCATTTGCTGTTCCAAAATCAGATTGAGAGGTCTGAGGTGCGAAGCGGTATGCATTGGTTGAAAAATGACCTAAAAAACTCCAAGTCCAATGTTCATTTAGGGTGTAATTGGCAAGTAACTGGGCATCGGCAAATACAGGATTGTAGGCCCCTTTGGTAGGCAATGTATTGAGAAAATAGCCATTTGAGCGGTAACGAGCACCAACTAAAAAATTAAATCGGGTGTTTACCTCTTCTTCTACATGGGCCTCAACACCTAATAATGAAGCCATCGCTGAAGCATTGAATTCATCCGCAGTTTTATAAGTAATATCTAAAACGGAGCTGAGCCTGTCACCGTAATTCGCAGCAAAACCACCGGCACTAAACCGAACATCTTCTACTAATGACGAATGTATAAAACTCATACCCTCTTGTTGTCCGCTACGAGTTAAAAACGGCCTAAATACCTGAAAACCGTTAACATAAACTAAGTTTTCATCATAATTTCCTCCTCGCACATTGTAATTTGAGGTAAGTTCGTTGTTTGAGCTAGCAGCTGTTGTTAGTGTAAGCGTTCTTTCTAATCCAACTATCCCCTTCAAATTTAGCGGTGGAAGTTTTTCAATTTCGAACGGATTTTGTCCATCTTGTCGTACTACCACAGCTTGGTTCTCTTGAACGCCAAAGAATTGATCGGGCAATTCAATCAGTGGTCCGAGGCCGTTTAATTCGCTCGTGTAATGAAGCGCCATATCTTCAAACAAATAGCTCAATTCGATAAATGCACCCACTTTTATATCATCGAAAGAATAATATCCCTGCTTGTTGGATTGGGTCTTTTTTAAAATGATGCTTGAATCTTCAATGATTTTTAATTCTATGAAAACACCAGAGGCAGCCCTGCTTCCTTTTTGATAACAATGACCAAAAACACTGATTTTTTGTGCCCAAAAAATGTATGGGAATGCAGCCAATAAAAGAAGAAAAAAATGCTTCATTGACACAAAGTTACAATCCTTAACGTCCAATTCATCGGTTTATTTGCAATTGGTCTATTTTCTTGTTGTCAAAGTTTGGCTTACTTTTGTTTTATGCTAAGCGCAGAGAAAGTTTTAATTGGCCGTAGGGAGTTGGCGAAATTACCAGATTTTGGTCTAAAAGAGCTCAAAGTAAAAGTAGACACAGGTGCTTACAGTTCAAGTATTCACGTAAGTAGTTGTATTGAAAATAATGGTCAGTTAAATGTGGTATTTTTAGATCCTAATCACCCTGCATTTACAGGAAAAACCATCCATTTCGATCGTTTTCGTTTTAAGAAAGTAAAGAGCAGTAATGGCGAAATTCAGGAACGATTCTTCGTATTTGGTACAATTTGCATGGCGGGAATATGCCTAGAAACTGAGTTTTCACTTACACATCGTATGGGAATGCGTTACCCAATTTTATTAGGCAGAAAATTGCTTAACAATCGCTTTATTGTAGATACAAGTAAAAAATATATTCACCCGATTTAGAAATCAAAGCATGAAAATTGCAATTCTCTCTAGAAATTCTCAATTATACTCGACAAAAAGGCTTGTGGAGGCTGCCGTAGCGGCAGGTCACGAAGCACATGTGATTGATCATCTTAAATGTAATATCGAAATTGAACAAACCGGCCCTGCACTCTTTTATCAGAACGATTATTTAAAAGGTTTTGATGCTGTAATTCCACGAATCGGCGCTTCTGTTACATTTTATGGAACCGCTGTGGTGCGTCAATTTGAAATGATGAATGTTTTTACAGCAGTTGGTTCTCGTGGAATTATTCACTCCAGGGATAAACTGCGCTGTTTGCAGGTATTATCAAAGGAAGGAATCGGATTGCCTAAAACAGTTTTCACCAATTATTCAAAAGAGGTTAAGCATGTAGTTAAAAGTGCAGGTGGTGCGCCTGTGGTTCTAAAACTTTTGGAAGGCACCCAAGGTCTTGGCGTTGTATTGGCAGAAAACCTCAACGCCGCCCAATCTGTGCTTGAGGCTTTTAATGGGCTAAAAGCCCGCGTTATTGTTCAGGAATTTATCAGAGAAGCCAAGGGAGCCGATATTCGTGCATTTGTCGTCGATGGAGAGGTAGTAGGGGCCATGAAACGTCAAGGATTACCAGGTGAATTTCGTTCGAATTTACATCGCGGTGGTTCTTCACACGCTATTGAACTTAGCACCGAGGAGAAATATACCGCCATACTAGCGGCAAAAGCGGTAGGTTTAGGGATTGCCGGTGTAGATTTATTGCAATCTGAACGCGGGCCGTTGGTCTTAGAAGTGAATTCATCTCCTGGTTTAGAAGGGATTGAAAAAACTACCCAAACTGATATTGCCAGTAAAATTATAGCCTATATTGAACGCAATGTCAAGCGCTAAAAAAAAATTATTTAAAAAAATGAATATCCTCGGGCAAGAAATATTGCCCGGAAGAGGATTTCAACTCAATTTAGAAGTTGCACATCTGCATACGCGCACGCCAATTCAAGTGCCTGTACTAGTAGAGCGTGCCAAAGTTGATGGCCCTACAGTTCTAATCATGGCAGGCTTGCACGGTGATGAACTGAATGGCATTGAAATTGTACGTCGCTTTTTGCGTAAGAAACTCAATAAACCTTCATCAGGCACTATTATTTGCTTGCCAATATTTAACATATTTGGCTTTTTAAACCTCAAACGTGAATTGCCCGATGGCCGAGATCTGAATCGTAGTTTTCCGGGAAGTAACAAAGGATCATTGGCCGCACAGTTTGCTTTTCATTTTTTAAAAGAAATAGCACCGCATTGTGATTTTATCATTGACTTTCATACCGGAGCTGCTCAGCGCAATAATTTCCCGCAAATCCGCTGCCCGTTCTCCGACCCCGATAGTCTAGAGCTGGCTAAGGTTTTTAATCCTCCCTTCATTTTAGATACTGCACTTATTGCAAAAACTTTACGCGAAAGCATCATCAAGAGTAAAAAGAAAATTCTGTTATTTGAGGGAGGAAAATCCAATAATATTGAAGAAAATGTAATAGAAGAGGGGTTAAATGGCCTCAAAAGGCTAATTTCTCACCTAGGTATGCGAACCTATAAAATTGATTTTACCCAATCTAGAAAACCTTTATTTGTTGGTGAAAGCAAATGGATGCGTGCTCCTTCGAGTGGAATGTTTCAATGTTTTGTTTCAAACGGTAGCGCAGTTCAAAAAGGTGATAAACTTGCCTTAGTAACAGATCCATATGGTAAATATGAAAAGAAAATTAAAGCAACTCAAAATGGTTTTGTAATCTGCATCAATGAAGCCGCAGTGGTATACAAAGGGGATGCAATTATTCATATTGCAAAAGAATTACCTGAGCATTAAACAATTAGAAGTGAAAATTATGAAAAAGTACTACCTATTTTTAGCAATGAGTTTTTTAACCCTTCAGCTTTTGGGTCAAAATACATTTACTCCTCAACAGTTCTTGGGTTATAGTATTGGCGAGCAATTCACGCGCCACCATCGCGTGGTAGATTATTTCTTTGCGCTAGAGAAAGCCTTTCCCGAGAACATCAAGGTTGTCAAAACAGGGCAGACTTATGAAAAGCGAGACTTACTTTTAGCCTTTATAGGAACTTCTGAAAATTTGAAAAGACTTGAAGAAATCCGTCAACAGCACTTAAGCCAGGATCCAAAAGAAAATTTGGCTATTGTGTGGTTGTCCTATAATGTGCATGGCAATGAAAGTTCGGGTACTGAAGCTGCCATGCAAACTGCCTATCGCTTATTAACCGATAAAATTGGCTACCTCGATAATACAGTTGTGATTATGGACCCCTGTTTGAACCCTGATGGTAGAGACCGATATGTGAATTTCTATTATCAGTATGGCGCTAACTCAATAGATTTACAGCGCTTTAGTGCTAGTCACAACGAAAGCTGGCCCGGTGGCCGCCCCAATCATTACCTTTTTGACCTCAATAGAGACTGGGCCTGGATGACCCAAATTGAATCATCGATTCGCGTTCAACAATACAACGGGTGGTTGCCACATGTGCACGTCGATTTTCACGAGCAAGGGATCAATGAACCTTATTATTTTCCACCCGCAGCCGAGCCTTATCATGAGGTGATCACTGATTGGCAGCGCGAATTCCAAAATGAAATTGGTAAGAACCACGCGGGCTATTTCGATAAAGCAGGTTGGCTATATTTTTCAAAAGAGATTTTTGATTTGTTGTACCCAAGCTACGGCGATACCTATCCAACTTACAGTGGTAGTATTGGCATGACCTATGAGCAAGGTGGAAGTGGCCGCGCAGGATTAGCGGTAATTACCCAAGTAGGCGATACCCTTCGCTTGGCTGACCGCGTGGCACATCATGTTACGACCGGGCTTTCTACAGTAGAAACCAGTGCGCGCAATGCCCAAAAGCTAGTTGCTGAATACCAGAAGTTCCGCAAATCTAAGAACTATGCTTATCAAACTTTTGTGTTGCGGGGTACTTTTGCGCAACTCGAACCTGCCTTAGAGCTCTTAAAAAAAAACAACATTGAATGGGAAAAAGTTACTGCAAGTACTCAAATTGTAAGTTCAAAAGGCTTCCACTATAAAACCGGTGTGGTAGAACCATTTAAATTACAGATGGGCGATATTTTGGTATCCACCCAACAAGAAAAGGGAACTTTGGTGTCGGTTCTTTTTGAGCCGCGCACCAAGCTCTCCGATAGCCTCACTTATGATATCACTGCTTGGACGCTTCCGCACGCCTATGCGCTCGACGGTTATGCGGTTACAACTGAGCTCAAAGCAACTCAAAATTTATTAGAGCAAGCGCCATCGACCTTCATTGCAGCAGAAGGTTTTGTTGCCTACGCTGTGCGCTGGGAGTCTATGCTCACTGCACGTTTTTTAAACGCTATTCAGTTGGCAGGTATGAAGGTCTATTTTCATGAAAAAGGATTTTCTTTTAAAGGTATTACTTATGCACCTGGCACGCTGTTGCTCATTGCAGGCGAGAACAAAAACATAGATTTTCATGATTTAGTCAATGACTATGCACGTCGTTACAGTGTTGATATTCAAGCAATGTCAAGTGGTATGGTTGAATCAGGCGCTGACTTGGGTTCTTCTTCAGTAAAAATGGTGCCCAATCCACGCGTTGGCATTCTTGCCGGAGATAACTTCTCCTCTTTAAACGTCGGTGAAATTTGGCATTTCTTTGAGCAGCAATTAAATAAACCAGCACACCTCATCTTTGAAGACGACCTAAGTGCCGCGCTTGCTAGTCTAGACGTCTTGTTTGTACCGGAAGGCAGATTTGACATTGCGGGCAATACAGCACTTACTAGATGGGTACGCGAAGGTGGAAAATTAATCGTTTCAGGTGGGGCGGTTGATGCACTTGAAGGCGAACAAGGCTTCGGCCTTAGCAGAACTGAGAGCCCAATAATTGGATCTGAACCTGTAGGCTACGCCAACCAAGAGCGCGATCAAATCTCCGATAACATCATTGGTGCAATTTATCCATGCAATATCGACAAAAGTAACCCAATGGCCTTTGGCTATGACTTTTACTACACCCTACGCCAAGGCGCCACGGTATATGAAATTGAAGGCAAGCCTGTTTTTGAACTCCAGAAAAATGCTCAGGCGGTCAATGGCTTTGTGGGTGCTCGCGTTAAAGAGCAACAATCTGGAGCGGATATTGCCGGAAGTGTCCAATACGGGCGCGGTACTATTGTCTATTTGATTGACAACCCGCTTTTTCGCGGCTTCTGGGAGAGCGGTAAATTGATGGTGGTGAATTCGATTTATTTTGTGAATGAATAACTTTTTATTTATGCGGACACTTTTTATTCTTATTCTACTTCCAATAAAATTATTTGCCCAAAACTGGGCTCCTACAGGTGCACAATGGCATTATTCTTATTATGGATTTTTTCCTGGATACGTTGATATCGCCTACACTGGTGATACCCTCATTGAGGGCCAAGCATCTAAAATACTAACCAAAACATATCATGGTTTAGGATGGAATCAGAGTATTACCTCAGAAACCTTTGGTTACGAATACACCTATGAGGAAAGTGGCGTAGTATACTTGCGCTACCAAAACCAGTGGGATACACTTTATAATTTCAATGCGCAAGTTGGCGATAGCTGGCGCATGGCAAAGCAACCCATTACCAATGTGGTTGCTCAAAACAGCCGTATAAAAGTTTTGGCAACTGGCAATTTGAACATAAATAATGAAACAAGAAAATATTTGGTTGTAGATAAATGTGATTCAAATAATATTTCTTTGGGATGGTTCAATGACACCATAATAGAAAATATAGGTTTCCTTCACGACTATTTGTTGCCTTATGATCAATTCGACGGAGCTGTAGACGGCAATGAAGGCGGCCCTTTTCGCTGTTATACGGACAACAATTTTGTCACTTACAAGCCAAGCTACACTGAGGTTTGTGATTATATCATGGGTACTGAAGAACTCACGGCAAATGCTTCGTTTCAAATTTATCCTAATCCGGTTTCAGATTGGATTCAAATTTCTTTGAATGTTGTAAATGAGTATTTGAAGTATTCAATTTATTCTAGTGAAGGAAAAAAAGTTCAAACGGGCCAAATGTCAGAACAAATCGATGTATCCAACCTTCCCTCAGGAATTTATACGCTTTTGATTGAAAACCAGACGCAAAATCGCTTCGCAAAGGTGTTGGTGATGAGGTAGCTTAAAAAAATAGAGTATAGGCCAGCTGACAGGAAACAAAGCGAGTTTTTTTATCTGTGATCTCAGTGAAAGCTTCATTAAAGGCATTGAAGCCGCCATTGTTCGAGAGTGATATCTGCGGATTGAGTGAAAACTCGTAAATATTATCCTTCTTAGATATCAAATACTTTGATAAAGATAACCCACCAATGAGTTGGGTTTTGTGCCAGCCGATGTTTTTGTTCAGCATGTCTGGGAGTGCGGGAGCCCAATCGCGTTCCATGGTATAGTTGTCTTTGCTTGCCAATAGATAAGAGGGCATAAGTTGAAAACCCAATTCAATGCCGTGGCCCAAGTTGCGTGCACAACCAATTTGCAGTTGAGCCAAGTGTTGGGTGCTATTGGAATAGTAGATATCGTAATAAAATGGATTCGGTAGGTTCAGGTTGAGTTGGGGTATCATTGCAACGCCTCGGTAGGCAAAAAACATAAATTGGTAACTCAAACCTGCAGAAAAATTCCATTTCTTATAAGGTTGCATGGCTTTGATGCCAAGTTGGGCAGCCTGCCCGTAGTGGTAGTCATGGGCAAAGCCTATGTTGCTAATCGTAGGGTTGTAATACGTTGCAGGTCCTGTACTGAAATTGATGCCAAAGTGCGGTCTGAAAACAAATTGAGCTTGGCTAGAACAAAAAAACAAGACAAAAAGTGTAAAAAAAATTGCTTTCATAAGTCTTGAATTTTATTCGATTATGATATTTACATCCTCTTCTGTTGGGACGGTTATCGAATGGACAATGCCTTCTATTTTAAGGTTTTTATATCTCGGTTCAGTAAGCTCTCCATTGAATTGATATATATCATCTTTGTAAGGGTTCAGTGAATGGATCACTGCGCTCACCTTTGTACCATCGACAAAAAATGTATCAGCCCAACGCCCATTCACCAAGAAAATATATTTTTCTTTATCGTGTTCAACGAGTTTATAGATCTGAAAAGCTCTTTGGGCATAAGACTCATCCAGACTTGATAACCAATAGGTTACCGAAAATTTTCTAATTGTAGGTTTGTCATATCCATACTGGACACCACAACCAAATAGTAGAAAAGGAATTAGGAAGCTTAGTCTTTTCACAGGTAATAAATTAGCTTATTTGACTGGTAATATTACTGCAATTTTTGCAAAAAAGGTGTAAAAATCCTTAGTGCCTTTTTGCAATTGCCTCATAGACTACGTGTTGTAGATTTGTGCGAATATTCAAATCGCGAATTTTCCAATTTTCTTGTTCAGGATGCACACGATTGGATAAAAAGATAAAAATAACCTTATGCTTGGGGTCTGCCCACACTAGCGTGCCAGTAAAACCAGAGTGCCCGAATGACTTTTGAGATGCAAGCACATCACAGGTGCCACCACCACTTGCATTTGGTCTGTCAAAACCTGCCCCGCGTCGGTTACCAGGAAATTGTTGCTTTGTAAATTCGTTGTAAGTTGCTTCTGAAAAGTAATTTTGGTTCGCCATTTGCCCTTTATTTAAAAAAAGTTGCATAATGTGTGCAAGGCTCCATGCGTTGGAAAATTCACCAGCATGGCCAGCTACGCCTCCTAACATGGCTGTACCTGGGTCATGTACATAACCTTTCAATAGTTGTTTTCTAAAAGTTAAATCGTTTTCAGTGGGTGCAATTTGTTGCACCGAAAAAACATTTAATGGGTGATATAAAATTCTATTTAGTCCAAGCGGCAAGTATATATTGTTACGCAAATATTTTTCAAGGCTTTGACCTACAATTTCTTCTAAAATGGGTTGGGTAAAATAGCCAATAAAATCCGAGTAAACATACTTTTTAGGACCCAGTTTTGAGCGCAATATTTGTGCATACATGCTGTCTTTAAAGCTTTTTTGTATGAACATGTCTTTGGCCACTTCGGTAGGGAAATTTTCTGACTTTGTTTTTTGATAAATGTTGCTGTTCCATTCACCATTGATCAGGGTCTGCTTGTAAAAAGGTATAAAAGGGATAAGCCCAGCTTGATGGGCCATGATTTCCCTGATTTTTAGTTCAGAAAATGGGCCCTCACCAACAAGTTCGGGAAGATATGCGGCAAGATTTTTATCTAAGTCAAACTTGCCATTTGTATGTTGCTCCATGGCCAAAAGCGTGGATGCAGCAATTTTTGTAACCGACGCAATGTCATACATCGTTTGTAAATCGATTGGTATTGCATCGGATTCATATCCTTGTTTGCCATAGGCTTTGTGCCAAATAATTTTATCTTCTACCGCAATTAACATTTGGCAACCTGGGTAGGCACCCGACTTAATGCCCAATTGGGCGATGTTGTCTAGTGCTTTTAAATCAGCAGATTTAATGCCAATTTCTTCTGGACTTGCAATACCTAGTCTGCCATTTGCAGTTATACCTGCGGCGCTTAGCCCACCCATTAGCAATTGAGCAATTTGACTTTGGGCAATTTGGTGGTTTTCATGAGCAAGAACTATGGCGCCAAATTTGCTAGTGTCGATTTCATTTAAGACCTCTTTTTCTCCAAATAATACTAAAATATTTAGCTTATGCTTGTCGATTAATTCACTTTTTTCAACAGCCCATTGAGCTAGATGATTGCTATTGGGTTTTTCCGCATGCATACTCAAAATGCAAATGTCAGGATCAGTTAAGCTATAAAATTTATCGGCTGCTGCTTCAATAGGCAAGGTATCTGCAGTAAAAAAAGCCATGCGGTCGGCGTAGAGCTTTAGAGTGTTTGTAAATTCAGATGAATTTCCTCCTAAGGCCATGCACGCTAATTTCTTGTCTAATCTTCCCAAGGGTAGTAACCCGTTTTGGTTTTTAAGTATTTGAATTTTTTCACGGTAACCAAAAACTTGGTTTGAATGTGCTAAACCATTTAAATGTGTCAAATTCCCACTTAGCCATTTGGTTGGAAGTTCGTAATGCACAACTTTGGCATCATGGGTATGTTGTTGGTTGGAAAAATATTTCGTGAGGCCAAAACCTAATAGGCCTATAGCAATAAGTGAGGAGAACAGACGCATGCGTTTCATTTATCTCAAATCTAAGTAAAATTTCATGCACTTCAAAACTCAAAGTGTATCGAAGACACTTAGAATAATATAAAAAATTTTAGTTAAAATTTCAAAATTAGTTCTTCACAGTTTGAATGCATACTTTGTTTACAAAAACTTTATTTTTTAATAAGTATTGCCCCACTTTGGATTGTAATTTTGTGGCAATCGACACGCTAAATTTATTCAATGGAATTACATGGCAGATTTGGTAAGCATGCAGACCTCTTTCAAAGTATTGGTTTAGAAAAAAGTGCGGATCAATATTGGAATCTCACCCCCGCAGAGCTTATCGAAGATTGCATTATTTTAGGTGAAGGTATGTTAACTGATCGAGGAGCTTTGGCCATAGAAACTGGCGAATTCACGGGTCGTTCTCCAAAGGATCGATATATTGTAAAAGATGCAATTACTGAAAATGCGGTGTGGTGGGGAAATATTAATATAGGATTTGAACCCGCAAAATTTGAGGCCCTCTATGCGCGTATGCTTACCCATTTGGCCGAACGTGAATTATATGTTCGCGATGTTTATGCCTGTGCCGACGTAGCATATAGGATGAATATCCGTGTGGTGACTGAATTGCCTTGGTCTAGTTTATTTGCACATAACATGTTTTTACGCTTGGAGGGCCATGAGCTTGAAGACTTCCTTCCAGAGTGGCATATTGTTTGTGCACCTAGTTTTGTTGCCAATCCAGAAATTGATGGCACGCGCCAGCACAATTTTGCAATTTTGAATTTTTCAAAAAAAATGATTCTAATTGGTGGCACTGGTTATACTGGTGAAATAAAAAAGGGTATTTTCTCAGCGCTCAATTTCATTTTACCTTATCAAAAAAATGTCCTCTCCATGCATTGCTCTGCCAATATAGGCCAAGAAGGCGATACTGCGATTTTCTTTGGCCTATCTGGGACCGGCAAGACAACCTTATCTTCAGACCCGAACCGCAGGCTTATTGGCGATGACGAACATGGGTGGAGTGCCAGTGGCGTTTTTAATTTTGAAGGTGGATGCTATGCCAAAACCATAGACCTGTCTGAAGAGAAAGAGCCACAAATTTTTCAAGCCATTCGGTTTGGTGCCTTATTAGAAAATGTTGGTTTTCCTAGGGAGACTTCAACTCCTGATTATACAGATAGCAGCATTACCGAAAATACTCGTGTATCATACCCATTATATCATATAGAGAACATTGCAATGCCGTCAATTGGCGCTGTGCCAAAAAATATCTTCTTTTTAACCGCTGATGCCTTTGGTGTACTCCCTCCAATTTCCAAGCTTACACATGAACAGGCCATGTATCATTTTATGTCGGGATATACTGCTAAAGTAGCGGGCACTGAGATTGGTATTACCGAACCTAGCACAACTTTTTCAGCGTGTTTTGGTGCGGCATTTTTGCCATTACATCCGGCAAAATACGCTAATCTACTTGGTGAAAAGCTCGCTGGAACGGACATTAAGATTTGGTTAGTCAATACAGGTTGGTCTGGTGGTTCTTATGGTGTTGGTTCACGCATGAAACTCACACACACACGCGCTATGATAACTGCAGCACTTAAAGGAAAACTCGACGGTGTATCCTTTGAAAAAATGCCATTTTTTGAATTGGCTTTTCCAACGAGCTGTGAAGGAGTTCCTTCGGATTTATTAAACCCACGCAATACATGGGCAGATAAATCGGCGTACGATCAAACAGCTGCCCATTTAGCTACGAAGTTTGTAGAAAATTTTGAGCAGTTTGCTTCCCAAACAGACCAAAACATTTTATCTGCTGCACCCAAAGTGCTCGTATAATTTCTCCTTTCCATCATTCAACATTTTGAGCAATGAAAAAGGGCCGTTTAATCGGCCCTTTGATTTTAAATTGAATTGACATAAAAAAAGCCCTGTCCAAAAGGGCAGAGCTTTAGAAGATTTATTTTAATGAATTAACGCTTGTGCATTGGCTCATCAGAAACGGTTAATTTCTTGCGTCCTTTTCGACGACGAGCTGCCAATACCCTACGACCATTTTTTGTGGCCATGCGGCTTCTAAAGCCATGCTTGTTTCTTCTTTTTCTTACCGAGGGTTGAAACGTTCTTTTCATTTCGTGTCGTTATTTGTAATGTTTTTGGGAATGCAAAGATAGAATATTTTTTAGAATTTCAAATTCTTTCTACAAAAAACGTTAAAAAAAGCGCCTTCCCAAAGAAAGCAAGTTATTTTTGTAGTTAAAAGTGCATTTTCAATGATTAAACCAAGAAAAAAAGAGCAAAAGGCAAAATTATCAAAAGACAGTTGGCGGAAAGCTGCACGATTTCTGCGATATTTAAAACCATATGCCCTCACTTATTTAATTGGTTGGATATTTTTAGTTTTAAGTACTTCTGCAGGTTTGGTCTTCCCTTATTTAATGGGCAAACTTTTGGGTAGTACTTCTGTTGTGACAACCACAACGGATGCCAATCAAATTATTGATCCAAGTAATGTAAATCAAATTGCCTTAGCACTTTTTATTTTGTTTTTGTTTCAGAGTGTTTTTTCTTTTGTTAGGGTGGTTTTATTTAATAATGTGACTGAAAATGCGCTTCGCGACATGCGCAATGATGCCTTTGAGCGTTTGGTTTACATGCCGATGGATTTTTTCAATAAACAGAAAGTTGGCGAATTGACTTCGAGGGTGGCCTCTGATATTGCTCAAATTCAAGAAGTATTGCGCACTACGATTGCTGAATTATTTCGTCAAATAATTATCGTTGTTGGTGGTATTGCTTTTTTGTTCATTATATCATGGAAATTATCATTAATAATGTTGGCAACTGTGCCCGTTATGGCCATCATTGCTGTGATTTTTGGACGTTACATCCGTAAATTAAGTAAGGAGGCTCAAGATCATATAGCAACTTCAAATTCAGTCTTAGAGGAAGCGCTGAGCGGAATTGCAAATGTCAAAGCATATACCAATGAAATATTTCTCTTTAAAAAATATAAACAAAGTACACAATACACACGAAACTTGAATGTGCGAAGTGGCATTTGGCGTGGCTTGTTTGTTTCTTTCATAATTCTTTGCTTGTTTGGTGCCATTGTTTTTATTGTTTGGAAAGGTCTTCTAATGACACAAGGGCCAAATCCTGAATTGGCATTTGAAGGATTTTATCAATTCGTATTATTTACAATAATGATGGGCGCCTCAATTGGTTCTTTGCCAGAGCTTTATGCGAGCCTTCAAAAAGCTGTGGGATCCACAGAAAATTTACTCGACTTACTTCAAGAAGAAACAGAATCTGCAAACCAAGGGGGTGATGCTCAAATTCAATTAGATGGCTCTCTCGTTTTTGAAAAGTTGAGTTTCGTTTATCCCGCACGCCCTGATATGAGCGTATTAAAGGACATTGATTTTAAGCTAGCACCAAATCAAACCTTGGCACTTGTAGGCCAAAGCGGTTCTGGCAAATCGACGATCGCTAATTTGATATTACAATTTTATAAGCCAAGTTCGGGTTTAATTTTTTTTGGCCCTCATCAAGCTGATTCAATAGACTTATATCATTTGCGCAAGCAAATAGCCATCGTACCACAGGAAGTCTTATTATTTTCAGGTAGTATTTCGGATAATATACGATTTGGACGTCCAGATGCATCAGATCAAGAAGTTAAAGAAGCCGCTGAAGGTGCCAATGCATGGGAGTTTATTAGCAAATTCCCAAACCAACTCGATACAGAAGTAGGAGATAGAGGAATTCAGCTGTCTGGAGGTCAAAAACAACGGATTGCCATAGCCAGAGCAATTTTAAAAAACCCAAGCATTTTAATTTTAGATGAAGCTACCTCAGCCTTAGATTCCAACTCTGAAAAACAAGTACAAGAAGCACTAGAACATCTTATGAAGGGGAGAACATCAATTGTTATTGCTCATCGCTTATCGACCATTCGAAAGGCCGATCAAATATTGGTGCTGCATGATGGAGAAATCATAGAGCGCGGTAAGCATGAACAACTCATGAAACAAAATGGTAAGTATGCTACTTATGTAGCCCAACAAGTCATCTAAAAATCAACTAGAAAATTAGTCTAGCATCCCTTAATGAAACAAAGTTTCTACAAAAGCTTTTCTATCGAACATTTGCAAATCCTCCATTTTTTCACCAACTCCTATATATTTAACAGGTATTTTCATTTGATCTGAAATACCAATCACTACTCCTCCTTTTGCTGTGCCATCAAGCTTCGTAATAGCAAGTGCATTGATATTTGTTGCTTGAGAGAATTGCTTGGCTTGTTCGAAAGCATTTTGCCCAGTAGAACCATCCAAAACCAATAAAATTTCATGTGGTGCATCTGCTACGACTTTGTCCATTACGCGCTTTATTTTAGAAAGCTCTTGCATAAGGTTTACTTTATTGTGTAGACGACCAGCTGTATCAATTATTACAACATCTGCACCTTGTGCTTTAGCAGATTGGAGGGCATCAAATGCTACACTCGCAGGGTCGGCGCCCATTCCTTGATGAACAATGGGAACGTTTACACGCTCTGACCAAATGATTAGCTGATCTACTGCGGCAGCTCGGAAGGTATCCGATGCGCCCAAAACGACGCTTAGTCCGTTTTGTTTCATCTGATAAGCCAATTTACCAATGGTAGTGGTTTTTCCGACACCATTTACACCCACAACCATAATTACATATGGGTTGCCATCTTTGGGTTTTTCTACCTTTAGTTGACCTTCAAAGTTGGCAGCATTTTCTTCTAATAATGCAATAATTTCATCCCTAAGGATTTGATTTAGTTCATCAGAATTAATAACCCTGTCTTTTGAAACACGCAGCTCGATGCGCTCGATTATTTTAAGCGTCGTTTCAACTCCTACATCTGCCGTAATCAGCAATTCCTCTAGATCATCCAACACGTCTTGATCGACGCGACTTTTTCCAACCAAAAGACGCGTGATTTTCGAGAAAAAAGTTTGCTTTGTTTTCTCTAAACCCTGATCTAAAGTTTCTTTTTGATTCTGATCGAGTGTTGGTTTGTTAGACTTGGAAAAAAAATCAAATAGGCCCATATGCTAAGGTAAAAAAAAAGCTTCCGAACAGGAAGCTTTTAAATGATATTTAATGTGAATTAGTTTTTTGAAAACCATTCCTTTACTTTATCGTTATGAACGATCTCTTCTTTGAAAGTGTAAGAGCCAGACTTTTCAGACTTGACCATTTTGATCACCTTCGTATGTTCTTTTCCTCCACCTTTTTGGAGTGATGCAACAACTTTCTTTGCCATGACTTAATTATTTAATTTCTTTATGAATCGTCATACGTTTTAAAATGGGATTGTATTTTTTTATCTCCATTCGATCTGGCGTATTTTTACGGTTCTTGGTTGTAATGTAACGCGATGTACCAGCCATTCCCGATTCTTTGTGCTCTGTGCACTCTAAAATCACTTGAACGCGGTTTCCTTTACTTTTCTTAGCCATTTTTTAACTATTAATTCGTTTTTGCAAAAGATTATTTTAGAAATCCTTTTTCACGCGCTTCTTTTAAGCATGCGGAAATTCCTTTTTTGTTAATTGTGCGCAATGCTGCAGCAGAAATTTTCAATGTGATAAAATTATCTTCTTCTGGTACGAAAAACTTTTTCGTGATCAAATTTGGATAAAAACGACGCTTAGTCTTGCGGTTGGAGTGAGAAACGTTGTTCCCAACCATCACTGACTTTCCTGTTATCTGACAAACTCGTGACATGTCTTAATTATTACGTGTAATTACAAAAGCGGATGCAAAGATAACAACTTTTTATAATCATGCAAATGGATTACGAACAAAAAAGTGATGTTTTTCAACAGAAAAAACAATTACGACTTATTTCTCGGATGATGCGTTAAAATAGCTTTACTCAAGAAGCGTTGATCCAAATGTGTATATATCTCGGTTGTGGTAATAGATTCGTGCCCGAGCATTTCCTGCACAGCCCGAAGGTTGGCGCCTCCTTCTATCAAATGAGTAGCAAAACTGTGTCTAAATGTATGGGGTGAAATTTGTTTTTTGAGTCCTATTTTTTCGGCGAGTTGTTTGATTATGGTAAAAATCATTACCCTGGTTAATTTAGCTCCACGGCGATTTAAAAAAATAAAATGTTCTTGTCCCTTTCGAATGCTAATATTTGTTCTAGAGTCCGATATGTAGGCATTTACCTCGGTTATAACCCTTTGCGATACTGGAACCAATCTTTCCTTATTTCCTTTTCCTATAACACGCACAAAGCCCTCGTCAAAATACAAATCTGAAAACCTCATTGAAATGAGTTCTGAAACCCGAAGTCCGCAGCTGTAAAGTGTTTCGAGCATAGCGTGATTTCTTTGGCCTTCTCCAGTTCCAAGGTCGATTGCATCTAAAAGAGCATCAATTTCATTTAATTCGAGCACTTCTGGAAGCTTTCGACCTAATCTAGGCTGTTCCAACAAAACGGAAGGGTCTGTATCTATATATCTCTCTAGAATTAAAAATCCGAAAAATTGTTTAATTCCAGAAATGATTCTTGCCTGACTTCTTGCACTGAGTCCAAGATCATAGAGGTGTGCAACAAAATGGGTGAGCAATTTATAAGTTACCCTTTCGGGCTTTATTTTTTGAGTTTCAACATAAGATGCTAAAAGCCTTACATCCCTTTGATAAGCTTCAATTGAATTATGGGCCAAGCCTTTTTCTATTTTTAGGTATGAAACAAAATCCTTAATATAGCGTTCCCAAAGCATAAAATATGAAATTGCTTATTGTCAATGGTCCAAACCTCAATTTAATTGGTACCCGAGAAATACAAATATATGGCAATGTTACCTTTGAAGCATATTTTGATTCACTGAAAAGCCAAACTTCTCATGAACTTGAATTCTTAGAATCAAATGTTGAAGGTGAATTAATCAACTTTTTGCAACAAACTGATGCAGATGGCATTATATTGAATGCCGGTGGATATACCCATACCAGCGTGGCGCTTCGCGATTGTATTGCCGCAATAAATACCCCAGTGATTGAGGTGCATATTTCAAATATTGCCTCCAGAGAGCGTTTTAGGCACGAATCATTATTGAGCCCGGTTTGTAAAGGTTGTATTTTTGGTTTTGGCCTTGATGGCTATTTATTGGCCATTCGCGCCTTTGAGATGTAGTTTTTTGGCATTATTTTGGTAGTATTGGTGTAAACTATACTCATGAAATCAACAATTCTCGCACTTATTGTAATATTTACTACCTCAATACATGCACAGCGCAAGGTTCAATTAGTGATTTTATTTGACACGTCCAATAGCATGGATGGTTTGCTTAATCAAGCTAAAGCACGCATATGGGAAATCGTAAATGAAGCATCAACTATTACCTATCAAGGTGCGCCTATTCAACTTGAAATTGCCATGTATGATTATGGCAATACCACTATTCCTGCTTCAAAAAATTACATCAGAAAACAGCTGGATTTTTCCACAGATTTAGATCTAGTATCCGCAAAACTTTTTGGGTTGCGCACAAGCGGAGGTGATGAATTTTGCCCAGCAGTCATTGAGGCTTCCCTTAAGGAGCTCAATTGGTCTGCAAATGACCAAGATTTAAAACTCATTTATATTGCTGGAAATGAGTCTTTTAAGCAAGGCCCTGTTGCGCCATCGGTGGCGTGTGAGTTCGCCGCAGAAAAAAAAGTTTTGGTAAGTACTATTTTTTGCGGTGACCGAACTCAAGGAATTAATTTGGGTTGGAAAGCAGGCGCAGAATGTGCCTCTGGCGATTTTTTCAACATCAATTCAAACGAAGTTGTGCAACAAATTGACACGCCTTATGATGATTTAATCATTGAGCAAAATCAAAAATTAAATGCAACATATTTAGGCTTTGGTGAAGTGGCAATTGCTTCTAAAAATATGCAAATTACACAAGATGCGAATGCATGGGGTGTTTCTAAATCTGTAGAAACAGAGCGATATTTGGTTAAGAGTAAGTCCTCTTATAAAAATGAAAAGTGGGATGTCGTAGATGCAAATAAAGCAGATTCCACAAAAATTTTAAATCTTTCAGATGAGGAGCTACCCGATGAAATGAAGGGTATGGACAGCGAAGAGCGCAAGGTCTTTATTGCACAAAAGACCGAGGAGCGCAGTGCTATTCAAAATGAAATGGCCCGATTAGAGGGGCTTAGGCGCACTTACATTGAACAAGAAAAAGCCAAGTCGTCAGATGTTAAGAAAGACGATTTCGGTTCGGCAGTTACTTCATCAATGCGTAAAAATGCGAAGGCGCTAGGTTTTGATTAACTTTGGAGTTTATGCAAGAACTTGAAAATTTTTTTACAGACATTGATCCAGTCTTGGCCGCATTTTTGGCAACCACTTTTACTTGGTTGTTAACGGCAGCTGGGGCAGCGTTAGTTTTCTTTTTTAAAACAATGCATCGAGGGGTGCTTGACGGGATGCTTGGCTTTACTGGCGGTGTGATGGTAGCGGCTAGCTTTTGGTCCTTGCTCATGCCATCTATTACCCTTTCTGAAAGGCTTTATCCGAGTG
This sequence comes from Crocinitomicaceae bacterium, assembly GCA_030830785.1. GTDB lineage: Bacteria > Bacteroidota > Bacteroidia > Flavobacteriales_D > Crocinitomicaceae > UBA952. The sequence continues at coordinate 1,692 of JAURMI010000008.1, read as the reverse complement.
CTTCATGGATGCCTGCAGCAGTAGGGTTTCTAACAGGGGCGTTATTTTTATTTTTTTTGGATAGAAAATTACCTCACCTGCATATTAATTTTAATGACAACGAAAAAGAGGGCATCAAAACACAGTTGCATAAGACCACGTTGATGGTTCTGGCAATTACCTTACACAATATTCCCGAAGGATTAGCTGTAGGTGTTTTGTTTGGCGCTGCTGCCAATGGCATGGAGGGTGCAACAATAGCAAGTGCAATCGCATTAGCTATCGGAATAGGAATTCAAAATTTTCCCGAAGGGTTTGCAGTGGCTATGCCGCTAAGGAGGGCAGGGGCAAGTAGACTCAAGAGTTTTATGTATGGCCAACTCTCTGCAATTGTAGAACCGATTGCAGGGGTTATTGGTGCAATGGCGGTGATTTATATGGAACCCATTTTGCCATTCGCATTGTCATTTGCTGCCGGGGCCATGATATTTGTCGTAGTAGAAGAAGTGATTCCTGAAACCCAACGAGACAAATATACCGACGTTGCTGTTCTCGGCTTTATCGGTGGATTTTTAGTGATGATGATTTTGGATGTAGCCCTTGGTTAGTTGCAAATTTCATTTGCCGTGGCATCCAAAATAACCCTTACCTCTTCAAGTGTGGGAGCCTCTGCATAAGTTCTCAGAACTGGTTCAGTTCCCGAGGGTCTTATCATTACCCAGCGTTCGTCGTCAAAGAAGTATTTAAAACCGTCAATGGTTTTTACTTCTTTCACCTTGTATGGGCCAAACGATTTGTAATTATCTGCTTTACAATTGGCAATAATGCGCTGCTTGAGATCTTCTGTTATATGAAGGTCGTTACGTTCAAATTGGAATGGACCAACAATAGCATATACTTCTTCTATCAATTCTTCAAGGGTCTTTCCAGATTTAGCCATAAATTCCCAAATAATCAGCCCCATCCAAAGGCCATCGCGCTCTGGAATATGTCCTTTTACGGCGATGCCTCCAGATTCTTCTCCTCCCAATAGTACATCTTCATTAATCATAATATTGGCAATTTCTTTGAAACCGATTTTGGTCACTTCAATCTCTAAACCGTAATGCTTACAGAGTTTTTCCACGCGCGGCGTTACTGAGAAGGCGATTACTACCTTGCCATTCATGCCTTTGTATTTCACCAGGTAATGAATCAAAAGCAATATGATGTGATGTGAATCTACAAATTCACCGTAGCTATTGTATAGGCCAATTCTATCGGCGTCACCATCAGTGGCAAGCGCACAGGAGATATTGTTTCTTGATTTGATGGTCTGGGCCAACTCTTGCAGATTTTTAGCAATGGGCTCTGGAGCTGTTCCTCTAAATGAAGGATTGTGATCGCAATGGAGTAATTCTACCTCCGGTAATACCATAGGAAGCACACGTTGGCCTGCACCATACATGGCATCGTACATGAGGTTTAAACCCGAATTTCTAATGGCCTCTAAATCAAAATTTGCCTTTACGTGAGTGATGTAGCGGCTTTCAATATCCACCTCTTGAAGTTGTCCCGAATGCATTGCACCATCCAAAGAAATTTCTTGGTATTTGAAGCTACATGCATCTGGAATTAGCGCTTCCACTTCATTGACTTTTTCTGGTTCCAAGGGGCCGCCAAATTTGGCTTTCAATTTGAATCCATTGTAGTTCGGTGGATTGTGACTGGCCG
>JAURMI010000007.1 GCA_030830785.1 Crocinitomicaceae bacterium | reverse complement strand
AATTTTAAATGCAACATAAACAGATTCCCCCCACGGAAAAAGCTCAGAAGTATCTGCGTAAATAAATCTTTCGACTTCATTTTTAATGTAGCGATCTAATGAATCTTGCCCACCTGGAAAAATAGGGGTGCGATTTTCTGAAAACGCGGATTCAATCCAAACTTCTTCCCGAATTGGTGGTTCACTTTCACCTATTTCAGAAATTACTTCCTGTGTGATTGGCTCTTGTATTTCAACTATTTGAGGTTTTTCGAGCACTTGAGAAGTGGCACAGAAACTTAAAAAAATAAAGGAATAAATCAGCGTCGCTTTCACTTGTTAATTTTTAAGCAAAGATAGTAAGATTAAAATTGTATACTTAGCTTAAGCAAGAAATGTCGACTTGCCTGAGGATAAAAGAAATTCTCTGTTATGGTCTGCCCTGCATATTGATAACTGAATGTATAGCCGTTATTGGCATACATGGCATTGAATAGGTTATTGACAAGACAACCTATTTGAAGATATTTGGCAAATTGCTGTTTTATGTTGTAATTGATGCTCAGGTTTGTAAATGTAAATGGGTCTATACTGCGAGCCACATTTAAGGTGTTGTCTAAGTATTGTCTTGCAACATATTTAGTTTGAAGCGAAATATTGCATTCTTTGATTGGAACATATTGCACACCGAGTGTTTGAATGAAATTAGGTGAAAAAGCCAAGTCTGTAGTTCCATGATTGATTTGAGTTTGAGTGTAGTAAGGTTCCGTATCCAAAAAGACATCGACATACTCAGTAAAATTCAACACTTTGTTCTGGCTAAGTGTAGTAGCGCTTTGCAAGCCGATCTTTGAATGAATTTGATAGCCAAACTCAAGCTCAAGACCAGCGCGGTAACTTTTGTCAACATTGGTGCGGGTGTAGCCACCCACATCATTGATTTGACCGGTCAAGACCAATTGATTTTGGTAATACATCCAAAATAAATTAGCCTGGAAATCCAATCTTTCTGAATTATCAAAACGATAAGCCAGCTCTGTGTCGAATAAGCGTTCTGAAAGGGGGCGGTTTGCAGGTATGCTCTCGCGAAAGTCGCGACGAACGGGCTCTCGGTTAGCAATTCCAAAAGAAGAAAATAACCGATTATTTCCAAATGTCCGAGAAAGAGCAATTTTGGGATTGAAGAAATTGAAATTCACGTTTTGAGTGACGTCTGAAAGCACACCACTGACTTGATCGATACCCAAGAATTGATAAGAAATACCACGGTATTGTAAATCAAGGGTAAGATCAAAACCATTCTTTTGGTAATTGGTTTTCAAGAAAGAACTGATCTCATTCTTTAATGCATCATTGTCATAATAACGATCATAGATTTGGCTATTAGAGGCATACTGCGCCCAAATGATTTCTCCAAAATGCTCGCCTGAGTATCGATTTGCTGCACCCCCTAAAGTGAGTAGTAGGTGCTTGTTGTGTTGGTAATTGAGACCGTATATCAAACCAACGAAATGATTATCGAGCCAACGTCTGCGGATGAGATCCGTTTGTGCAATTGTATCTAACCCCAAAACAACCTGGTCTAAACCATAGTCGCTTAGGATATCTTGCTGACGGTATTCTTCATAGTAACCGCGGCCGTATGTATAATGTGCAGCAGTATTGAAATTTAATTTTTCAGAAAAGCGATGAAAGAAATGCAATTGGTAATTGTCTTGATTGTAATTATCGACTTGCCCAGCATAGGTATAGTAATTGTATGTGCGTCCCGAAGTGAGCAAATTTTCTGTTTCAGCCTCGCTAAGGCCATTTCGCGCAGCGTAGTCGAGCATTCCTATTGAATCACCGCGAAAACGACTTTCAGGAGTACCATACCAAGCCTGATAGGTGCGTTCGGCACCCATCAAAACGACGGCTTTCCATATTGACTTTTCGGAAAGGTAAGTTGCTGAAAGCCCCATAGATTTGAGATTACTTGTAGCCCTGTCCAAATAACCATCTGAACGAATTTCAGAGACTCTAGCCTCTAATGTAAATCGCTTATTTAGTATGCCAGTTCCTGCTGAAATTGTACCGCGAAGTGTTCCAAACGATCCGCCTGAAAGGTCCAAACGAGCATAAGGATTGCTTTGTAAGTCATTAGTCTTGATATTGACGCTAGCTCCAAAGGCGGCAGCTCCATTGGTAGATGCCCCCACGCCGCGCTGAATCTGAATATTCTCAACTGATCCAACTAAATCAGGCATATTGACCCAATAGACGTCGTGAGACTCAGGGTCATTGACTGGCACTCCATTGATGGTAACATTAATTCTACTGGCATCTACGCCTCTGATGCGCAAGCCACTGTAGCCGATTCCAGCTCCGGCATCGCTAGTGGTAACAACCGAAGGAGTGAATTCCAAAAGGGTGGGCATGTCCTGGCCATAATTTTTTGCATTCAATTTTCTTTTGGTTACCAATGAATTACTTGGTGAATCTTTGGCACGCAAACTGCTCACCGAAATGCCTTCCAATTCTTGAATACGTAATAAGGAATCTTCATTACTGAGTTTTTTTTGCCCCAATAGCAAATTAGCGCAGATAATAAATAGAAATAATAATCTTGTTTTCATTTTAAAAAAAATTAAACAAGAATAAGGGGCTCTTCTTGACAGTTGTACAATAAAACCTTGTCATCTTCCCTTCGTTGGCATTATCCAAATCAGGTTCAATGGGTGTAATCTCAGCCTTTTGGGCACCCCTTAGAGACCTTACAAATATAGGTAAATACTCAATAATATGTAAACACCATTAATCAATGGCACATCGATTTTATAGATTTGCAACCAATTTGGCAATCTGCACAGCATTGGTAGCAGCCCCTTTGCGCAGATTATCTGCTACTATCCATAAATTTAAACTATTTGCTTGGCTTTCGTCACGACGAATTCTACCTACAAAAACGTCGTCTTTACCCTGAGCAAATCGAGGCATTGGATACAAGTTTAAATCTAGATTGTCTTGAATTGTAATGCCCTTAGCTAGAGAAAGCAATTTGCGAACCTTTTCCAAATCAAAGTCCGTTTCAAAAGTAATGTTAACAGATTCCGAATGCCCTCCTACTACAGGGACTCTTACAGCCGTTGCAGTCACCTTTATATTAGGATCCAATATCTTTTTTGTTTCGTTTGTGAGTTTCATTTCTTCCTTGGTATAACCATTTTCAAGGAAGATATCACATTGAGGAATGCAATTCTTGTCTATAGGATAATGATAAGCCATTTCACCCTCTAAACCTTCGCGTTCGTTTTCTAATTGTTGGACTGCTTTAACACCAGTTCCTGTAATGGATTGATAGGTAGAGACCACCACTCTTTTAATGGGATAAGTTTGATGCAGTGCCGCTAAAACCAAGACCAATTGTATGGTACTGCAATTTGGATTGGCTATGATTTTATCCTCCTTTGAGAGGAGTTGTCCGTTGATTTCCGGAACGATGAGTTTTTTATTAGGATCCATTCGCCAAGCAGAACTGTTGTCAATGACAACCGTTCCTTTCTCAGCAAAACGAGGCGCCCATTGTAAAGAGACATCGCCACCTGCTGAAAAAATAGCAATTTGGGGTGCCGCTAAAACCGCTTCTTCTAAGCCAATAACAACATATTGTTTGCCTTCATGCGTTATTTTTTTACCTACGCTGTTTTCGGAGGCAACTAAGATTAATTCTGTAAAAGGAAATTTTTGCTCGGCCAAAACCTCTAACATAACAGAACCAACCATACCGGTTGCACCAACGACAGCTACTTTCATTATTAATTTTTTTTACAAAAATAACCTTTGTTTCAAATGCGATCATTTCTTCGGCTAATTTTCCTTTATGTCATTACACAAACTTGTCCAGTTTGCGCCCAGGTATTTGATGATTTCCATGACCAAAACCTTCTTAATGGATTGCTTTGGCAAGGCGATCTAAGTCATGTGACAACCAATCCAAACCGACAGTTGCAGTTAAGTGCAGATAGTAGTGGTTCTTCAAGTATTTATTTTCATTATTTATCTCCCGACAGCAATCTTCAATGTCAATTTTGGTTAAGACAAAATTTTAGCCCATCAAGTCTGAATTGGAGCCGTTTTTATATTAGAGCAGATCATTTTGACTTGTTAAACGCAACCAATGCTTTATATCTTGAATTTGGAGAGTCTGGCACTCAAGATGCTCCTAAATTATTTTTAAGACAAAATGGAAACGACAGTTTATTGGCGCAAGGTCCATTAGGTAGTATTGCTTCAGCTTTTCAACTTTTTTTTCAATTTAAATATTTTGAAAATAATTATTCTCTTAATGTCCGAAACAACATGACTCAAGAAAGCACAATTTGGTTTTCGGGATCATTGCCTAATCTCCCACTCGGCGCATTTACTGGGCTCGTTTTTACCTATACTAATTCGAACAAAGAAAATTTTTTCTTTGACGACTTATACTTTGGGCCAATTTTAGAGACTGGTAGTCCACATCTAATAATGACCGAAATAATGTCAGACCCCGAACCATCAAATGGTCTTCCGATTACCGAATACATTGAATTATACAATGCAGGAAATTTTACCCAACAACTAAACGGATGGAAAATTCAAGACGACAACACAACCTGTACCCTTCCTTCCTTTTGGCTTCACCCGTCTTGCTATGTAACTGTTGTCCCTACTGGCCATGACGCAGGATTTAATCAATCCAATACAATTGTAGTAACCTCCTTTCCAAATTTGAATAATACCGCAGAAACTATTCAACTTTTTCATGACCTAGAGCCTGCAAAGGATGTTCTCTCCTATTCGATAGAATGGCATCTTGATTCAATTAAAAAATTGGGAGGATACAGCTTAGAAAGACGTTCTTTGCAAGAACCTTGTTCAGACTTCAATAATTGGGGGTCATGTCAAGCCATTTTGGGAGGGACTCCAGGAGGTGCCAACTCGATTTTAGATACATTGCAAGATACCTTAGTACCCAATATTACCTGTGCAGAGGTTATTGATTCAATAAACTTGTCAATCTATTTTTCTGAACCTATTGATACTTTAAGTTTGTTATATGCGGATATAAATTTCTCCAATAATCTGGGTAATTTTTCTAGAGAAGTATTTGATTACGGATTCAATCAAGCAAATGCACAACTTAAATTAAATTTTGAAACTCCTATACCATTTAGTCAACCATTTGAAATTTTTCTTTTCGATTTTATTGATTGTTGGGGTAATTCAAATTCAGATACCACCGAATTTGTAAACTACCAAAGGCCCAAATTAGGAGATCTAGTTATCAATGAATTGCTATTTGATCCGCCAGCAGGCGGTTCAGATTTTGTTGAATTGTATAATAAATCAAACAAATACCTCGATTTAAGCGGTTGCCATATAAGTAATGGGATCAATTCAATAGAAATTTTTTCTACCAAACTAAGCCCTCATGAATATGTTGCTTTTTGTCCAGATACTAATTTTCTAATGCAATTCTATCCCGCAACTTCATTTGAAAATATTAGCGCCCAATCGCTTCCTTATTTTTATAATGATAGTGGCACTTGTGAATTAATTTATAAAAGTGATATTTTGGATCAATTGCATTATTCTGCTTCATGGCATTCACCATTAATAGAAAATCAAGAAGGTGTTAGTTTAGAACGTTTAGATGCTTTTGGGCCAACTCAATCTTATCAAAATTGGTTTTCGGCATCAAAAACCATTGGATTTGGCACCCCAGGACGAGAGAATTCACAACAACTGTCAAGCACTCAAAAAGGCGCACTCGTATTGAGCCATCCTGAATTGAGTCCTGATCAAGATGGATACCACGACTTTTTGGAAATTAACTACCAGCTGCCCGTGTCGTTTATGATGGGGCAAGTAATTATTTATTCTTTGAGTGGAGATATTGTTAAACGTTTAATTATTAATGAGTTACTTGATAAAGATGGAAGTATAATTTGGGATGGAAGTACAGAATATGGTACCATTGCCGATTTTGGGATTTATGTTCTTGATTTCAAAGCCTTTTCAACAGAACCAGGTGTATTTTTTAGTCGTAAGGTAAGTTTTGCGCGCTGCATTAAACATTAAATTTGAATGTGTCAGCCGTCGATCAAAAGATAAATTTTTCACCGGGATCTAAAAATTGGATTGCTAAATTCTTCGAACTTCTCGAAGAGGGAGTATTTGAAATCGATGCTGATCTAATTGAACAAGAAGAATCTAACCTGACGCACTTTATTTCACACCAAACAGGCTTAATTTATGGTACTGCGAAGTCCTTTATTTTCTCAAATAAATTCAGTAAAAAGCATTTCAATACTGATGAACAACTCCAACTGCTCTTATTTGAAACCCTCCTCTTCACCTATTTTCGCAAGCATAGCCAAACCTTTTCAAAAATCCAATTTATTGAAGATGCATTAGAATTTTACAAAGACTATGAGGGCCTAAGTCCTCGAGAACTCATAGAAATGAATTTTCACAAAAGCCCTTTTGGCAAACTTGAACTTATTTTGAAATCAAGGGTTGGAGTTAAAAGTTCACCTTTGGGCTCGAACTTTTGGTTAAATCATCTTTCTAATGCATTTATTTTTATTGACATTATTTTATTTCGCTCTTTTCTGCAAAACAAGGTCAATACTTTTTCAAGGTGTAACATGCGCTATACAGCCTCTGTTTTCAATGGGCTTATTTACACAGCATTTATGGATGGCGTCCTGGAGGATAACGAAAAAAAGATTTTACAACATTTCCTTGCTTCAGCAACATTAAATAAATCTTTAAAAGATATTTATAAAGAAAGAATATCTTCTGGTATTTCCCTGCAAATCCTAAAAGAGGAACATGTTAACGATGCCTTACTTGGACAAATTACCTTTGAGTATGCTCATTTTCTTTTACAGAGCACCCATTTAGTAAGCCCGATTGAAAAGAAAAAACTCAAAACTCTAGGCGCAGTTTTAGAATTGAATGAGGAACAAATGCTACAATCCGAGGAAATGTGTTTGGCCTTTATATCTCAGAACGGACCAGAAGAAATCGAGATTTATAAGCAATCTGTTGCAACTAGTTTTGCATTTAAAGAAACCAGTAATCGTTGGTTGCGAATCATTGGTAGAAATAAAGAACGCCTAATTTTAGAAATAAAAGAGAGCAAAGAACTTATGGAGCTCTTGCAAAAATCAACCAAAGAAGAATTAAATAAGGAAGAAAAAGAGCAGGTCAAGCTACAATTCTACGACATACTAAAATCAATGCCTTCTCTAGCTCTTTTTCTTTTGCCTGGTGGCACCTTACTATTGCCCATTGTAATGAAACTTGTGCCCGAACTAGTGCCATCTGCTTTTAAAACAAACGAATTAGAAAAAACCAACCAAAAAGATGAATTGTAAAATCCACGTATACTTAAACAATGAATTTTATTCACAAGATCTTGCAGATAAGCAGCATGAGGGTCTCGAATCACAAGACAATATAAAATACCATTGGGAAGATGAAATACAAATCACAACAACTGTTGAGCGTATTTTACAGCATCCTGCAAGTCAATATACTTTAGAGGGTTTTGACCAAGAAAACAATCCATTCGCATACCAAATAGATGATATGTATCTTTTTGAAATTATTTCACCCAATAACCCAACCATATATGTAGGTGCATCGAACTCAATACTTGATGATTGTCAGTATATTGCCGCGTCAAATAACCATACCATTACTATTTTTCTCAAAGATTTTGAACCAATGTCAAATCCTGTTCCAGGAATATTTATTGCCTCTAAAAGCTTCCCAAAAGAACTCATCCAATGATAGAATTAAAAAATATTAGCCTTAGCTTTCAAAATCCAGTGCTTAAGAATTTGAACCTTCAAGTTAAAAGAGGTGAAATTCTTGGACTCGTTGGAAAAAGTGGAGCGGGTAAATCTTCATTACTAAAAGTTTGTGCTGGGCTTCTGGACCCAGATTCCGGACAAATTTTATTAAATGGCAAAACTCAAAATTTGGTGAGAAATCTATTAGTACCAGGATTTTCCAATATTTCTATTGTAAATCAAGATTTTAAACTAGATCCTTTTCATACTGTAGAGGAGAATATTCGCGAAGCCATTTTGCATTGGCCCTATTTAAAAAGAGACAAACGCGTAGAAAAATTATTGACTTTAATGAATCTTAACGACTGTCGTTATACTAAAGCAAATCTAATTTCTGGAGGACAACAACAACGCGTAGCAATTGCTCGTGCCATTGCTGACCGGCCCGAATTTCTTTTATTGGATGAGCCTTTTGGACATCTCGATGCGCGTTTAAGACAAAAGCTAAGTAAACAACTTATGGATCTTAGAGATCAAGAGGACACAGGGATTATTCTGGTCTCACACGAAGGACAAGATATTTTGGGCCTTTGTGATCACATTTGTATTCTACAGAATGGGAAACTCACCAAAAAAAATATTCCTGAAGCAATATATTACCACTACAAGGCACCTGAACGCGCTCGACTTTTCGGCCCTTTAAATACAATTAAATTGAACAATGAATTAGTGCATTTCAGACCCGATGAATATAGAATTGTTGACAAGGGTATACCTGTGGTTTTTGAAAAAGCCATGTTTGTGGGTGGGTTATATCACAACTATGTTCGTACGACAGAAAGAGATTTACTTTTGCTTTACGCTTTTGAAAAACTAAACCAAATTAGTGCCATTGAAATCAGTAAAAAATAAAAAGCTTTTGATCTTTGATTTGTTCAAGGCATTTAAACAAGCGCTTAAAGAATTTATAAAAGATGGTGCTTTCCATCACGGTGCTGCGCTGGCCTATTATACTTTATTTGCATTCATTCCCATCATTTATTTAACTACTTCGATATATGAACGCCTCATTGGATCGGAGAATATGCGCAAAATTTTAGCCCAGATTATCCAAAATGGATTGGGAATAAAAGATTCTTCCGCACTTTTAAATTTGATTGATTCGATATCCTTCGATAAGCCAAATTTATTTCTTGAAATTTTTAGTACTGGCCTTCTTTTATATACTTGTTCTGCATTTATGATTTCTTTGAAGAGAAGTCTAAATGAATTTTTTAACGTCAATAAAAAAAATAGAACTTCTTCAAATATATTGATGGAAATTATCGGCTTCCGTTTTTTAGGAATTTTAATTTTAGCCTTTATTGCCTTATTGATTATCTTATTGTATTTTATTCAAATTGTACTATTCTCGGCATTGACAAGTTGGCTTTCTACCCAAAATGGTATTGTAGATTTTTCAATCCAAACATTACATATCCTATTTACACTACTTACTAATGTGTTGATTTTTAGCCTTATTTTCAAATATATGCATAATGCAAAAGTGACTTGGAAAGTAGCGCGCAACGGCGCTATGATGACCGCCCTGTTGCTTTATTTCAGCCAATTACTTATCGGTTATTACCTACAGCATTATTTTATAATGGGTTCAATAGGAGTAGCCAATTCTATATTTATCATGTTGGCGTGGGTACATTATTCTGCACAAGTTGTATTTTTTGGTGCAAAATACACTTACATAATCGGAAATGTGTATCACCAGAGAATTATAACCAGTCCTACAGAAAAGAAGGAGGCTTCCTGATTTCTATTTTTGCATCCCTAAAAATACTCGAAGTATTTCTTATGGTGAGCAAGAAACTTTTGTTTCCTCCCAATGGAACATAATAGAATGACAGCGCCCAACAATGCATGTTCCGATTTAAGGCAAAATAAGCATTTGTCAACCGTTGTTCTTGAAGATTAAAATTTAGATTTCCAGATAGATTCCATCTTTTGGTAAAACTCAGGTCACCACTTAACACCAGAGTCTGGACAAATAACCAAGTACTTGGATTTGTAGAAAGGTCTTGATTGGCCCGAATGCTATAGACATGAGAAAGCGTCATTTTCCAAGGAATGTCATAATAAATAGCATTTTCTGGATGTAAAGCGTAGTAATTAAAGTCTGCGTTCCAATCTTGCTCATTGAATAAAAGGCTGTGATCTTGTAGCTTTTTACGGTCCTTTTTAGGCGCTAATACCATCGATGTTGTTAAATTGGTGCTGGTAAGTCGCCCTAATGATTGACCGTTTTTCCATGCGTAATTTCCTTGGGTTTGACCATTTGAATTCCATGCATATGGACTCCATTGCGCATTGGAAACAAAATTTATCCAAGACGCAGGGCTTATCCTAAGGTTTAAAGCCAAGTCAGAAAGTTGTATGGAATCTTTGGTAAAGTCATAGTTTCCAGTAATTGAAAATTGATCGAGCAGTCTAATCTTTTTAAAACCATTTACGGTATCCTTTTCAGACTTAAATTTTAATTCTGCTGTGTTATTGATGCCAAAAGTAAGCATTGATGCCTCCCGATTCGAACCTACAGAATAAATGCTCCTTTCAAAAGGCGAATAGGTAATTTGACTTTGATTCGGTCCGGCATTAACACTTAGCAGTGGGTTCCAACCTGGGGTGTAGCGATATCCTAGGTTAGGAGTCATTAAGTGCCTTAAGCGTGCCTGACGCTTACCAACAAATCGGTAATAACTATAAATGACGGTTGTAGCGGTGAGGTTAAAATTTAGTTCGTGTCGCATTGCCAATTGACCAATGGTATCTGTTTGGGTATTATTTTCAATTGGATTATAGGTTTTAACGACCTGTTGGAAATTTAATTTATTACCATAATTCAAACTCGGATTAATTTTTAATGCATTTTTAAAAAAGCCCGTGTTTGTCTGAATACTCATAGACTGACTTATTCCATTCATGAATTGTTGTCCTATGGCATTGAAATCTCCATTGCTCAATAAGTTATCTTTAAACTGTGATCGGTTCTGAGCTTCTAAATTATAGGCAACACCAATGCGCTGAATGGTTTTTTTCCAATTTTTATCTGCTACCTCGAAAAGATCTTTAAACGGAAACACTCGGGTTACATTGAAATTAAAAACTGGACTTGTCAGTGAAATATTTTGAGCTATCGAGTTTTGTCTTAACGAAAGTTTTAAACCACTATTGATCGGCTTACCTGGGAAATTTCGAGCCAAATTAATATCCGAATTAAAGGAATTGGAAAAATAATCTGGATTGATTGGGTCTAAAGAGTTTTTAGATTGATTATCGGAAATAAAATTGACATTTGAAGAAAAATCCCAAAATGGGTTGGACTTTGGTGCTTTTCGATGCGACCAAGAAATACTTAATTTGTTGCGTTTATCATTTAAAGGAAATCCACTATTGAATTGCTGAAAACCAAGGGATAATCTACCATTATAGCTGTATCTTTTGGCATAATCAAAATCATTGCGCAAGCCCCAAGATCCCCTACTGTATAAATTGACGTATGCAGAAGTTTGAAGACGGTCATTTATCGGAAAATACCAACCTAAATTCTGTACCCCAAAACCATAGGCAGACAAAGGAATAAATTCTGGGAACAATAAGCCAGATGAACGTTCCTTTTGATTTGTTGGAATATAAGCAAATGGGAGACCAAGGGGCGTTGGAATACCAGAAATCCATAAATTCATTGGGCCAGTTACAATGCGCTCATTGGGAACCAACACCCCTTTGCTCAACTGAAAATGATAATGTGGTTCCTCTAAATCACAGGTAGTTAGGATGCCTTGCCTAAGATGTAATTCTTCGTTTTGCTGCCTTTTTGCGGTCTGCATCCGAAAATAGAATTCATCTTGCTTTATGGCCAAAGCTTGAATAAATGCCTTTTGAGTTTTATAATTCATTTTAATTGTCTGGCAACGAATTGTTTCATTACCCTCGGTAAGTTCAGGGAATTCTACTTTAGTATTTAAACTATCTAATCGATAACTGGCTTCTACTAAATTGGAGTCTATATCAATAAGGATGTAACCTGCCCGAATCGTAAAACCATCGCTTTGAACTTCGGCATTGCCAAACAAATAAATGCGACGCAATACCACATCGTGCACAATTTTCTGACTCGCCTTATAGGTGACTACTTTATTTATACTTTGTCCATTGACAAAAAGGGTATCTTGAGCCGTAACCAATCCATTTACCAACATTATTAACAATGAAGCGAAGAAAAATTGTAAAAAACGCTGATTCTTACTCAAGTTGCTTAATTAGATTTGTAATATGCAAGAAAATCTTACAAAGCTACCAAATTTCCATGGCTTGCAAAAAAACGCAATTCGCCTAGTTTTATTGGCAATGCTTGGCTTATTTTTTCCTATAACTCATTGGGCCCAAGTAGGAAAAATCAAAACAGTTGTAATTGATGCCGGTCATGGAGGGCATGACCCTGGTTGTCATGGTGCGCATAATAATGAAAAAGAGGTTTGTCTTTCGATGGCACTTAAACTCGGCGCATTAATCAAAGAACGCTACCCGGAAATCAAAGTAATATATACACGAACAACAGATGTATTCGTTGAATTGGCTGAAAGGGCTAGTATCGCAAATCGTAACAATGCCGACCTCTTCATTTGTATTCATGCCAATGCAGGCAGCACAACGGCTTATGGTTCAGAAACCTATGTTTTGGGCCTTCACAGAACAGATGCCCAACAAAAAGTTGCCGAAAGAGAAAACGCAAGTATCAATTTAGAAGACGACAAAGGAGCAAAATATCGTTCTTATGACCTCACTCCCGATGGGATTATTGCCCTGCAATTTCAGCTTGCAGTTTTTCACCGCCAATCCATTATGTTTGCCGAATTAATTCAGAAGGAATTTAAACAAATTGGACGCTATGACAGAGGGGTAAAACAAGCTGGATTTTTGGTGCTTTATAAAACAACCATGCCAAGTGTTTTGATTGAAACTGCTTTTTTACCAAACCCAACTGAAGAAAAACTTATTGGTTCAGCGGAAGGTCAACAAAAAATGGCACGTTCAATATTCGAAGCATTTGTTAAATACAAAAATGCTACCGAAGACAAGATGGTTTCAGGAAAAACTCAGGTAACCACAAATAATCAATCAAAACCAAGCGAAACAAAGCCAAGTAAACCCGTGGAATTACCGATTGAGACCAAAAAAGAGCCTGGCCTTATATTTCGTGTACAAATAGAAACTTCTTCACAACGCTTAGCACATAATTCAAGTAACTTCAAGGGTCTAGAAATATTTGAATACCAAGATAATACGCTCTATAAGTATTGTTCAGGGCAATTTCCTAATGATCTTCAAGGTGCCAAAAATTATAAAAATGAACTCATTCAAAAAGGTTTTACACATGCCTTTGTGGTCGCTTTCCTTGATGGTGAACGCATCAGTATTGAAAAAGCCATTAAATTAGCAGAAAAAAACTAGCTTGAAATTTTCAAAAGAAATCAAAGCGTCTGTCATAGCGCTACTCGCCATTGTGATTCTCATTACCGGGATCAATTTTCTTAAAGGGAATAGCTTTTTTGGAGGTGATGACATATACACCGCTTACTTCCCCAATTCGGGTCAACTAATGGCCTCCTCTAATGTAACCCTCGATGGTGTTGAGATTGGCAAAGTACTGAGCATTAAATCAAATCCGAAAGGCGACTCATTACATAAAGTAAAATTGACTTTTAATATTCACAATTCTCATATTCAACTGCCGAAAGGTAGTTATGTTGAAATTGGCTCCTTAGATTTTTTCACCAAAGCACTAATCGTTCACTTACCCAGTACTTCAGATGGCACCTTTTACAAGGCCGGCTCAACTCTTCCGGGAAAACTCTCTGTAGATGTGGTTTCGCAAGTAAAAGCCTATGCTGATCCGATTTCTCAAAAACTTCAAACCATGATGCTCTCTGTAGATAAGATGGTTGGGTCTTTGGCTACTTTTTGGGATACCACGGCTACATCGGAAATAGAAGGGAGTTTAAAACAAGTAAAATTAACCATTGCCAAATTAGGTAAAGTGGCAGATGAACTTCAGGGCTTTGTTGCAACTGAAAAGGCACAATTTGCAAAAATCATGGTTAATGTGGAGGCCATAACACTCAATTTAAAAAAGAGTAATGATCAAATAACGGCAATTATTGGAAATACCAAGAAAATCACTGATGAACTTGTTACTGCTGATTTTAAAAACACCATATTAGAGGCACAGACTACTTTGAAAAAATTCAATACTATTTTGGATGAGATAGATCGAGGACAAGGAACCATTGGTAAACTCGTACATGACGATAAGCTTTATGCTGAACTTGTTGCAACAAATAAAGACTTACAGAATTTAGTTACAGATCTAGAAGCCCACCCTGAAAGATACGTACATCTTTCACTGATAGGAGGAAAAACCAAAGGTCTACAACTTTCAAAGAAAAATGAAGATAAACTCATTAGAATTTTGGACAGTTTACCCCAATAAAAAAACTTTATGCATCAGCTCATTTTTGGCGTTTTAGCGCTTTTAAGTACTGGATTTTTTGCATTCAATCTTTATAAAATTGCTCAAAACATTCATCTCGGGCTGCCTTTAAATCGATCTGACCAGAAAGCTAAACGATGGAAAACCATGCTTTTAGTTGCTCTTGGTCAAAAGAAAATGTTTAATCGACCTATTGCTGCTCTTCTCCACTTAACTATTTATGCAGCGTTTGTCATCACCCAAATTGAACTCATTGAAATTTTTATTGACGGATTGAGTGGTTCACACCGTTATTTTCAGCATAGCTTAGGTGCATTTTATACATTTACTATAAGTTTCATTGAAATCCTGTCAATTCTTGCTTTTATAGGGACCCTGGCCTTTTTAGCGCGTCGTAATATGCTAAAATTACCGAGGCTTAATATGAAAGAATTAGCGGGATGGCCAACCAAAGACGCCAATCTTATTTTGATCATGGAAATCGTTTTGATTGCATGCATATTTACCATGAATGGCGCCGATGAAGCCGCATTAAAATTACATTCAAACCTCAGTAATGACTTTTTAATTAGCAAATCTATCGGTCCACTTCTTTTTGGAGGTATCGATAATCTCAATACACTTCATATTTTGGAACAAGTGGGTTGGTGGGGCCATATTATTATGGTTTTTGCATTCATGAATTATCTTCCATACTCCAAACATTTACATATTTTCTTTGCATTTCCTAATACCTATTATTCAAAATTGGAGCCAAAAGGTCAAATCGAAAACATGCCAAGCGTGACCAATGAAGTCAAGCTCATGTTAGATCCGAATGCGGATCCGTATTCTACCCCTACCAATGATGCTCCTGCTGCACGTTTTGGAGCCAAGGATATTACAGATTTGACATGGAAAAGTCTAATGGATGCCTATAGTTGCACAGAGTGTGGCCGCTGCACATCGGTATGCCCAGCCAATATAACGGGCAAACTTCTTTCTCCGCGCAAAATCATGATGGATACCCGTGACCGCATGGCCGAGCTGGGAAATTATAAAAGAAAAAATGGCAAAGAGTCACAAGATGGGAAATCTTTGTTAGGTGATTATATTAGTAAAGAAGAACTTTGGGCCTGTACTACTTGCAATGCCTGTGTGCAAGAATGTCCTATAAATATTGATCCTTTATCAATAATTATTGATTTACGTAGGTTTTTAGTGATGGAAGAAGCCAATATTCCATCTGAATTAACTGGAATGTTGACCAATATTGAAAACAATGGCGCACCTTGGCAATTTGCTTCAAATGAGCGTATGAATTGGTCAAAAGAAGAATAAGAATATAGACACAACATGAATATACAAGTTCGTACCATGGCTGAAATGTTGGCTGCCAATGAAAGTCCAGAAATTCTTTTTTGGGTTGGTTGCGCAGGTTCTTTTGACGATCGTGCAAAAAAAATCACAAAAGCACTTGTCAAAATTCTTAATCAGTGTAAAGTAAATTTTGCCATTTTAGGAACCGAAGAAAGCTGTTCTGGAGATCCTGCTAAACGTGCTGGAAATGAATTTACATTTCAAATGCAGGCATTGATGAATATTGAAATACTCAACGGCTATGCAGTAAAAAAAATTGTAACTGCATGCCCTCATTGTTTCAATTCTCTAAAAAATGAATACCCTGGATTAGGCGGGAATTATGAAGTAATACACCATACCCAACTCATTCAAGATTTAATATACTCTGGTAAATTAACACTTGCTGACAATGGCACTTTCAAAGGCAAGAAAATTACCTTTCACGACCCATGTTACTTAGGACGTGCAAATGATGTCTATGAAGCACCTCGAGAATTAATATTAAAACTCGATGCTGAGTTAGTAGAAATGAAGCGTTGCAAGGCTAATGGATTGTGTTGTGGCGCGGGAGGCGCTCAAATGTTCAAAGAAGCCGAGAAAGGATCTAAAGAAATAAATATTGAACGAACAGAAGATGCGCTTCAAACAAATGCACAAATTATTGCAACGGGTTGCCCCTTTTGCAATACAATGATGACTGATGGAATCAAACATGCCCAAAAGGAATCCACAATTCACGTCATGGATATAGCCGAACTTATAGCAAATGCAGCAGATCTCTAGCATACTAGAAAAATTTGGAACGGAAGCCCGAATTTGGGTTTTTGTGAGTAACCGTCAATTGACTCCAAATGAGCAAACAATTGCTACGGAAGAGATCATAAATTTTGCAAATAATTGGCAAACCCACGGAAAAGAAATGACTGCTACTGGTTTTTTGTTTGCCAAACAAGCGCTTGTTCTTGTTGCCAATGAATCTGAATTAAAGGCCTCCGGATGCTCCATAGATAAAATCAATCATTTGATCAAAGCCTTAGGAGCACAATTCAATATTAATTTTTTTGATAGGATGACTACCTTGGTATTGGATCAAGATCAATGGATCGCCAGTGCCTTCAATCCCAATGAAACTCGTCCTGTTATCTCGGCTGCAACCCAGGATATCAGCGATTTTTTGATTTGATTCTTCTATAGCTTTTTATTGTCAGTTTAAGCCAAACATAAAAAAGAATTGGGAATACAAAGACCACCAATTTATTAAACTGCCATGCTTGAATAAATTCAAAATGTATTAAATGTTGCAGAGCTCGAGTGAGCCCACACCCAATGCATTGTTTATCTAATAAGAGCACAGACAAACACATTGATTGTCCCGAATCGAAATAAGAAGCCGGTAATGCAACCAAGACTATAGGTATTAATAAGAGTCCGGCCAGTCTTAAATACAGCAGCATTTTAGCTATTTCGACTCACTACGATTAGTGCATGAATAATTCCTGGTACACCACAAAGGACACACCAAATTATATTGTATATCACTGTCTCGATATCCCAATTAGTTGCTAAACCAACAGCAATAGGAGGAAAAATAAAACAAAGAATAAATAAAAGAACTAAGGGAATGTCGTCTGAGGAGGAATCTTGCACAGTTAATTTTTTGAGTGCACGATTTAAGCGCAGATCTTTATGCTTAGTTAAAGAGTGCTGCTGTACAGAAGCCATTGATTTATGTTGAGGAACAAAATATTCAAAAACGGGTCCTTTTTTACTATTACTAACCGAGGACTTAGAAACTTTATCTCTTTGAGCTTCAATTGTCTTAATTTCTGCAGTACAATCCTCAACTACTAATGTAATTCTTTCATTATCAACCTCGTTTAAAAGATCGAGATTTTGATTTGGTATTTTCTGTTCCGCTTGATTTGTAACCAATAGGTCTCCATTTCCAATTGTTTTATTGGTTTTTAAAGAAGCATGCCATTGTACATTATATCCATTTCGATACAATCGTTTTTCCATAGTACAAGCACCGAAAACAAAAATGCTAATTAAAGTAAGTACAGTGAGTCTAAACATAGGTTTTGGGTTAGTTAATGAATTAAATTTAATTCTTTTTCGATTAATATCCACTTGAACTTCCGGCAATTTGCTCAATAGGATGCCACGTTGTTTTTATTTCTTGAAATTCTGAAATAAATCGCAAGCCTTGCACAGCGGCCAAATTAAAATCATAATCTAAAATCTTTATGCGTTTTAAATTATCAATTGCCAATTCTTGAGCCTTTTGCATCAATTGGCTATCTACTGGAGTCAAACTCATGGCATTTACATCCATGTGCCCTGCTAAAACAGGTAATAATTCTGAAATATTTCCACTTAAAATGTTTACTACACCTGCAGGAACATCTGAGGTAGCTAAAATTTCTGAAAACGAAATTGCACAAATAGGTTGCGCACTATTGGCTAAAACTACAACAGTATTACCACCAACTATAAGTGGTAAAACTTGGGAAATAAATCCAATAAGAGCGCTACGCTGACAAGCCAACACACCTACCACGCCCATAGGCTCAGGCATCGAAAAATTGAAATGACTACTTGCGACTGGATTTACACTGCCAATTATTGATTGATATTTATCAGCCCATCCTGCATAATAAACACAGCGATCGATACATAATTTTACTTCTTTTTCTGCAGCGGCTTTTGAATTCCCCAAAACTATGAGTTCTTCAATAAACTGAGCTTTCCTCGCTTCTAGCATCTCTGCCATTCTATAAGCAATTTGACTCCTATTGAAGGGTGATTTAGCTGCCCAAGAAGCATGTGCTTTTCTTGCCGATTGCACCGCATTGCGAATATCTTTTCTCGAAGCCAAACAAGCATTGGCGAGTGGTTTACCATCCTTTGCATAAACCACATAAGACCTTCCACTTTCAGTTCGTGGAAATTGTCCACCTATGTATAATTTATAAGTTTTTAATATTTCCATTAGGTATTAAATTGAAGATATGCACTGAGCCCATGACGACCGCCTTCACGGCCATAACCACTTTCCTTATATCCACCAAAAGGAGAACTTGGGTCAAATTTATTATATGTATTGGCCCAAACTACACCCGCATGTAATTGCTTACCCATGCCGAAAATTCGTGCACCTTTTGCCGTCCAAATACCTGCTGCCAACCCATAAGGCGAATTATTCGCCTTTTGAACAACTTCTTCCATTGTCCTAAAAGTTTGAATGGTGAGAACAGGTCCAAAAATTTCTTCCTGAGCAATTCGCGCACTTTGCGCCACGTCAGTAAATAAAGTAGGTTTACAATAATAACCTTTTGTTGGCATCCTACATTCTGGCTGAAAAATTGAAGCTCCTTCGCTAATACCAAGGGCAATATATTTTTCAATAGTTTCGAGCTGTTTTTTCGAGTTGATTGCGCCAATATCAGTGTTTTTATCCAATGGATCGCCAATATAAATACTTTGAAGTCGGAACTTTAATTTTTCGACAACTTGTTGGGCAATAGATTCTTGAACAAACAAGCGAGAACCGGCGCAACACACATGACCCTGATTGAAGAAAATTGCATTAATTATTCCCTCAACTGCTTGGTCTATTTGTGCATCTTCTAAAATTATATTTGCAGATTTACCTCCCAGTTCAAGCGTTAATTTTTTAGCTGTTCCTATGCACGCTTTTTGAATATATTTCCCAACGGCTGTACTTCCGGTAAAAGCAATTTTATCTACATCAGGATGAGCAACGAGGAGTGCACCCGTGTCGCCAAAACCAGTTACAATGTTCACGACTCCATTGGGCAGCCCTGCTTCTTGACAAATTTCTGCGAATTTAAGTGCAGTTAATGAAGTGGTTTCGGCTGGTTTCAAAACAACGGTATTGCCACAAGCCAATGCAGGAGCTATTTTCCAAGCAAGCATAAGCAGCGGGAAATTCCAGGGCGTAATCTGAGCAGCAACTCCAATTGAACTGGGTTTTTGACCCGCAAAAGCTTCATTTAATTTATCTGCCCAACCGGCATAATAAAAGAAATGATTACAGGCAAGGGGTATATCAACATCTCTTGATTCCCTTATTGGCTTGCCTCCATCTAAAGTTTCTAGAACAGCCAGTTCGCGTGATTTTTCTTGCATGAGCCTAGCAATTCTAAATAAGTATTTTCCTCTTTGCGCTCCACTCATTTTAGACCAAACATCTCTGTAAGCCCTACGAGCGGAACTTACAGCCATATCCACATCCTTTTGATTTGCATGGGCTATTTGGGCTAAAATACTTTCATTGGCCGGATTCAATGAATCAAAATACTTTTTTGAATGAGGTTTTTGCCATGAACCATCTATAAACAATTCGTACTTTGGTTTGAGTTGAATCTGCGCTGTGGATTCCGGTGCAGGGTCTAAATTCCAGTTATTTGAACTCATTATTAATCAATTGAAAAATAAGTTGCCGACTGGTATTTCCCAGTCAGTTGTTTTTGATATTGCATTAGTAAGTCATTGGCCAAACTACTTGCACCGAAACGGTACCATTCATTTGTAAGCCAGGCATCGCCCAAAACTTCTTTTACCAATAATAAATGATGTAGCGCAATTTTTGCCGATGAAATCCCTCCAGCTGGTTTCATGCCTACCATTTGGCCAGTTTTATCAAAATGATCTTTGATTGCTCCCAACATGGTTAAGACTACTGGAAATGTTGCAGCTGGTTGAATCTTACCCGTGGAGGTTTTTATAAAATTTGCCCCGGCAGCAATGGCTATATCTGATATTCTTCGCACTTGATCCAATGAATCTAACTCACCTGTTTCAAAAATAACTTTTAGGCGGATTGGGCCACAAATTTCTTTAATTGCTGCTATTTCATCGAATATGAAATGGTATTCACCAGACAAGAACTTTCCCCTTGAAATAACCATGTCAATTTCATCAGCGCCATTATCAATGGCATACTGGGTATCGAGCTTTTTAATCTCAAATGGTGCTTGACCAGATGGAAATGCAGTTGAAACACTAGCTACCTTGATACCAGAATTACCAAGTGCCTTTTTTGCATGTGCTACCATACTTGGATAAACACAAACAGCTGCCACAGTCGGAAGCCCATCTGCTTGGTCGTGTAAATGTTGTGCCTTATAACAAAGCTGACTCACCTTAGCAGGCGAATCTTTTCCTTCCAATGTAGTTAAATCTATCATCGAAAGGGCCATACGCAATCCTTGCAATTTGGCAGCACCCTTAATGCTTCTTGCTTGAATGCGCGCCACGCGTTCTAAGGCGCCAATTTGATCTATTGAAGGAGCTTGAGCGAGAATAGTAGAAAGTTGATCTGAAGAGATAGCGTCAATCATAACCCAAAGTTAAAAAATCTTGGGTTCAACCTAGTTAATCTTCATCCGAATCCTCATCGTCATCATTATTATCGTCAAAATCGTCTGTATGGTCATCTTCATTATCCTCGCTGTCTTCATCTAAGTCGTCTGGCTTATCGTAGTCGTCGAAGTCATCGTCATCATCATCATCGACTGGCCTCACTTTAGGCTGAATTTTATTGATTTTTACCAAATAGATCACCTCATCTGTTTCCCAAACAAGCGCATCCAACACCTCACCTGTTGGGGTTTTGATCGTAGTAAGGTGATTTATATAACCGTCCGGAAAATCACGGAGTATTTGTTTTTTTTGCTCAATTGACAACTTGTCGTAACTGATAATAGCTCTTCTTTTTGACATGGGATGGACAACTATTTATAGGGCAAAATTATATTTTTTGAATTTCTAGCAATCAAACCTATGTAATTTCTTTGAAAAAAAATTTTCTTTTCAGTAATATTTCCGATAAAGTCAATTAGAATAAACCTTAGAGAAGCTTTTTTAAATAACTTTGTTTCACTCGAAATCTAGCAATGACCAAATTAAAAAGTGCCTTTTTTTGTCAATCATGTGGATATGAAGCTCCAAAATGGCTCGGAAAATGTCCGGGATGTAAAGAGTGGAACACTTTTTTAGAGCAACGTACTGAGAAAACACCTAAACACGTGGTTAGTTTTTCGAAATCTAGTTTGGCACAAAAAGCAATTCTGATCAATGAGGTTGATAAAAGTGACCAAAGTCGGATCGTAATTAATGATTTTGAACTAAATAGAGTTTTAGGTGGGGGAATAATTCCCGGATCAATAGTGTTACTTGGTGGTGACCCTGGAATTGGCAAATCAACTTTATTACTACAACTTGCGATTAATGAGCAACTAAAGGTGCTTTATGTTTCAGGCGAAGAAAGTGAACAACAAATTAGAATGCGCGCTGAAAGAATTGGATTGGCAAACGCTGATTGTTACATCCTAACAGAAACAAATCTTCAACAAATTCTTGTGCAAGCTGAAAATATCCAGCCACAATTATTGATCATTGACTCGATTCAAACGCTCTATACCGAAAGTGTTGAAAGTTCTCCTGGTTCAGTGGTCCAAGTTCGAGAATGCACAGCTAACTTATTGCGCTTTGCCAAACAAACGGATATACCTATTTTTTTAATAGGACATATTACCAAGGACGGTACAATTGCAGGCCCCAAAGTACTCGAACATATGGTAGACGCCGTACTTCAATTCGAAGGTGACCGTCATCACATTTATAGATTATTGAGAAGTATAAAAAATCGTTTTGGATCTACCAATGAACTCGGAATTTATAGTATGCAAGGTAATGGATTAATTCCTGTTTCTAATCCTTCTGAAGTCTTGGTCTCTGTTGGATCAGAATCACTGAGTGGCGTTGCAATTGCTTCGATGGTAGATGGTATACGTCCAATATTAATAGAAGTGCAGGCCCTAGTTTCTTCTGCCGCTTATGGCACTCCTCAGCGATCATCGACAGGTTTTGACGTAAAACGCCTCAATATGCTTTTGGCAGTACTCGAAAAACGCTGTGGCTTCCGCTTAGCTTCAAAAGATGTGTTTTTAAATATCGCCGGCGGAATCAAAGTAGATGACCCCGCAATTGATTTGGCCGTTGCAATGGCCATTTTATCTTCAAATGCCGATTTAGCCATAGATAAAAATGTTTCCTTTGCTGCAGAAATTGGACTAAGTGGTGAATTAAGACCTGTAAATAGGTTGGAACAGCGTCTAAGCGAACTTGAAAAACTTGGTTATAAAAAAATTATCATTTCAAAATATTCCAAAGGGATAAAAGAACATAAACAGAAAATAGAAATCATTCCATGCGCCAAAATTGAAGAAGTGGTGCGTGCCGTATTTGCATAAAGAATGTCAAAACTAATCCTTGTACCGACACCAATTGGAAATTTAGAAGATATCACACTTCGTGCTCTAAAAGTTTTAGAGGAGGCTTCAATTGTATTTGCTGAAGATACTAGGGTTACCAATAAGCTACTCAGCCATTTTAATCTCAAAAAGAAAATTCTGGCATTTCATGCCCACAATGAACATCGATTTTTGGAAAAAACCATTGCCATTATTCAACAAAACGAAATTTGTGTTTTGGTGTCTGATGCTGGTACACCTGGTATTTCAGATCCGGGGTACTTGCTAGTTAGGGCCTGCATTGAGGCGCAAATTGAAGTCGAATGTCTTCCGGGGCCAACAGCATTTGTGCCCGCGCTTGTGGCCTCTGGATTTCCATGTGACAAATTTGTATTCGAAGGATTCTTACCACATAAAAAAGGAAGACAAACACGCATTCAATCATTGGCAAATGAAAACAGGACAGTGATTTTTTACGAGTCACCACATCGAATTTTAAAAACACTTGCTCAAATGTGTGAATGGATTGACCCCAGTCGAGAAGCATGTGTAGTGAGAGAAATTTCAAAAAAATTTGAAACCTATCATAGAGGTTCACTTTTGGAACTTCAAGAATTTTTCAAACAAAATGATGCCAAAGGTGAAATCGTTTTATTGTTGAAAGGGAACACAAACTAATTTCAGCATTTTCTTTAATTTTGATGGTGCAGTTTCAGCAAATCATAGGTCAAGCTACCCTCAAAAAAGAAATAATTTCAAGCATTGCTGCGGGAAAAATTGCCCACGCCCAATTGTTCCATGGACCTTGTGGCCATGGAGGCCTTCCCTTGGCTCTTGGATTTGCTCAGTACTTATTTTGTACCAATCGTCAAAAAGAAGATAGCTGTGGTGTTTGTCCTTCTTGTTTGAAAGTACATCAGTTGCAGCACCCGGATCTTCATTTTGTTTTTCCTGTGGTTCAAAGTATAGCCAAAACTTCTGACCATTTTATTGAAGAATGGCGTGCGCAAATAATTGAAAATCCCTACTTTGACTTGTATCAATGGACCCAATCCATTGATCCCAAAATGCGCAAGCCTATCATCGGAACAGAGGAGAGTAAAGAAATTATTAGAAAGCTCAACTTAAAAGGTTATGAGGGTGGTTTTAAAGTGATGATTATTTGGCTTGCTGAGCAAATGAATGCAGATTGCGCCAATAAATTGCTCAAAATTTTAGAGGAACCCCCTTCTCAAACCATTTTTATTCTAGTTAGCGAAGACCCGGAAAACTTACTTGCTACCATTCAATCTAGAACGCAAATATTAAGGATTCCCAAAATTGATGCGCATTCCTTAAGTGAATATTTGCAAGAGAAATTTTCGCAAACTTCAAATAACGCAGAGGCCATTGCATCTTTTGCAGATGGGTCCTTACTTGAAGCAATATCCTATCTTAAATCTTCGGATAACCAAGGCCAGCAACATGAATATTTCGTACGAATGATGCGCGTTTGTTACAAAAAAGATGTGATTTCCATGATGGATTGGGCTGAGGAGATTTCTTCTATAGGCAAGGAACGTCAAAAACTCTTTATTCAATATACACTTCATATGTTGCGACAAAGCCTTTTGACCAATTATTTGGAACAATCTTTTAGCAAGGCTTCTAATGAAGAGGCCTCGTTTTTAGAAAAATTTGCGCCATTCATTTCTGGAAATAATATCCGTGAATTTATGGCACTTTTTGATAATGCATTTTTTCAAATTGACCGTAATGCGAATGTTCGAATTCTATTTACACAGCTTTGTTTCCAAACAATGCGTTACATTCATCAGGCGTAATTGCTTTGACTTAAATTGTTAACTTTACAACAAAATTTTCTAAATGGGTTGTGCGTCGTGTGGTAATGGGGAAAAATCACCAAGAGGTTGTAAAAATAACGGAACATGCAGCAGCGGTGGGTGCAATAAATTAGATGTTTTTGATTGGCTTGCCAATATCAGTTTACCACAGGGTCAAACATCTTTTGATTTAGTTGAGGTGCGTTTTAAAAATGCCCGCAAGGTTTTTTATCGCAATTCAGAAGGCCTTACTTTGCAAACCGGTGACTTGGTTGTCATAGATGCCAATCCAGGTTGGGATATAGGTGTTGTGTCGGCAATTGGAGAATTGGCAAAGATTCAAGTAAAGAAAAAATCACCAAATTTAAAATCTTCTGAGTGTAAAAAAATATTACATATTGCCAAACAAGACCAGATAGATCAATGGATTAAAGGACGCGAGTTAGAACAAGATTTATTAACCCAGACAAGAACATTGGCCCAAAATCTTTCGTTGGATATGAAAATTTCCGATGTCGAATACCAAGCGGACCTCACTAAAGCCACCTTTTATTATACTGCTGAGGGCCGAATAGATTTTCGTCAACTTATTAAAGATATGGCGGAGCGCTTCAAGGTGCGGGTAGAAATGCGTCAAATCGGATCGCGTCAAGAGGCATCTAGACTAGGTGGAATAGGCTCCTGTGGAAGAGAACTTTGTTGTAGTACATGGTTAACTGATTTTAGATCAGTCTCCACTTCTGCAGCGCGTTATCAGCAATTATCCTTAAATCCGCAAAAATTGGCGGGTCAATGCGGCAAATTGAAATGTTGCTTGAATTATGAATTAGATATGTATCTAGATGCAATAAAGTCGATGCCAAAAGTAGATGGCAAGCTTTATACTGAAAAAGGAGATGCTATCCACATGAAAACAGATGTTTTTAAACGTATAATTTGGTATGCCTACAAAGGAGAAACAGGTATGGTAGCGCTAAAACCAGAACGTGTTGCTGAAATAAAAAAGTTAAACAAAGACGGTATCAAACCCAAAGATTTAGCAGAATTTGCTCAAGTGAAAGAAAAGGTAGAAGAAATTGGTTATCAAAATGTTGTAGGGCAGGACAGCCTTACACGTTTCGAGAAAACATTTAGTAAAAACAAACGCAAAAGACCACCCCGTAAAGACCGTTCATCAACCAACAGCGTGCAAAAGAAATGAAAAATCTAATTGGAAGTTTTTTTATCATAGCAATACTCGCCGCTTGCAGTACGGATGCTATTTATACAAAAGCGTTCCGTTTTAAAAATTCAAAATGGGGGCTAAACGACCATCCTAAATTTATTGTCGAAATAAAAGATACAACTCAACTTTACGACTTTATTTTTACGCTTCGCAGCACTACTGATTATGCCTTTAGTAACCTTTGGATTTTTTTACGAACAACGCCACCTTATGGCAAAAGTGTTCGCGAACCTTTTGAAATTAAAATAGCAGATCCAAAAGGAAATTGGATTGGGAATAAATCCGGGACGGTAGTTGAAAATGAATTGTCATTCAAAAGAAGAAAGGTTCCATTCAAAGGGAAATATATTTTTGAACTCGATCAAGCCATAACGCAAAAAAAAGTAGATGAGCTCTTGGATATTAGTTTAGAAGTACGCAAAAGTGATACGCAGTAATGATTAAATTCAGGGCGCTTTCCAAGCAAGAACTATTAGACTTAGAAACTGAATTCAAGCAATTTTTAATCATTCACGGTTTGCACGACGCTGAATGGAAAGCGCTTGCCAAATCAAATCCAAAAAAGGCACAGGGTTTTATCGACCTTTTTTCTAATATTGTCATTGAAAAAATCTATCAGAATGCAGTTGGTTTATTGCAAACTGGAACTGACTTTATAACTGTATTTAATTTTAATAGAGACCCCTGGGAGTTTTATTATTTTAAATCGAATTGTGCAAACCAATTAGGTCCAATAGAATCTGCGCGCTTCTTAGAAAAATTAATTCAAAAAGATCCCGATTTCAAGGTTCAAAAAGGCACAAAGGAAGTTACTGACCAAAAAGCGCAAGTTGTTCATGAATTAATTACAAAGGGTGCGCAACTTATAGATGCACATTTTATGATGGAATTTGAGCATTATCTATTAAAAAAATAATTCAGTTTTATTTGGGAAGGCATCTTTTTTTGGTTCTTTACGTATATAAGACTAAATTTGATTTATTATCACTTTAAACCTAGACGCATGAAACTTACGCGCTTTGCTTTTTTGGCCTCTTTACTGTTGTTGATTAGTTCAGCATGTATTGAACATGAAATTATACCACCACCTAGCAATAAAGTTGATCTTAATGCCAGCTTTATTGGCTATATCAATGGAACACAAGTTGAATTAACTCAAAATGTTAATAATTATTTGGGGTTCGCTGTTGATACGCAAATTGTAAATACCGCACCTGTACTTTCGAAAGTAATTTTTTCTTCGGGAATGGCGTCTGTTTCCAATGCTCAAAGCATCACTTTGGCCTTTGGCTCACTTGAATGGGATGCCACTGGAAACAACACGCCAACGCTACCCATGTTTAATGATTTTCACATGACAAATTCGGGAAATCCAGTCCCCTTCAAAGACATCGCAACCCTTGCTACTAACAATATCAATGGTGTGCAAGTGTCCTATACAGATAATACGGGTAAATTCTGGATTTCTCGAGAAACTGACCCTGGACAAACAGCAACTTTTACAATCTTAAAACAAGCCTCTGATGGCACTGGTGACTATTCATTATTTGAGGTAACATTTAGCTGCAAGGTCTGGTATGTAGACCCACAGACTAGTGTTGAAGAATCGATCCAAATCACAAATGCCAAGCTAAGAGGTTGGTTTAAGCGATAAAATTCGGTAGCTGCTGCCATTATGAGTGAAGCACTCAAAATAGCAATCATAGGCGACTACAATTTCACCTACAACTCGCACCATGCGACCAATCTTTCCTTGGATCATGCCTCTGAATTTTTAGATTTAGAATTAAATTATTATTGGATTAAAATTAATGAGGCCCTACAATTTAAACCTACAGTTTTTGAACAGTACGATGGCATTTGGGTAGCACCTGGCCCCTACCTAAACCCGTTTTATTTAAGTGGTATTTTTCGGCATTTACTTGAGATTCAAAAACCAGTATTTCTAACTGGTGAGTGCTTTAAATACTTTATTGAACATCTGATAACGGCAAACAATTTGAATCCATTCGGTGAAAAACTAATTTCAGAAAATTTAATTTCTGGAAGTCATTTTGATCGTATAAATGTTTGGCCCAAAACTCCATTGATGGAAAAGCTATATCAAAATTGTAGTTCTATAGAACTCAGCGCGACCCGCTATAGTATGTATCCACAATTATTAGAAGAGTTAGTTGGAGAATTAATTGATATAGAGGCTTACAATCAATTTGAGGATCCTGAAATCATTTCCATGAAAACACACCCATTCTTTATGGCAACTTGTTTTTGTCCTCAAATTTCCTCTACCCGAGACCTGCCACACCCTTTGGTTTACACTTTTATAAAGTTAGCTGCACAATTGGCAGGGCTTGATTCAAAGCTCCAAGAATAAATCCAATTGGGTGTAATAGAGAATAGACCTTACTGGTAATTTAAAAATCGAAGAAAGCAAAGTTGCATAATTGCTAATTTGCTGTAGATGCTTTTCTTTTCTTAGACCGGTTTTAAAATCGATGACGATAATTTCATTTGACCTTCTCCAAACTTTATCGGGTTGTTTTACTTGATTAATGTCTGCAATGATACGTTGTTCATTAAACTCTTCGATAACATCTAGATTTAATTTTTTTCGCGTAACATGCATCCAAAATCGATTAGCAGCATCTTCAACAGCTTTTTTTTGATCTATGGCCAGCGCTCCCTCTTGAAGGGCTTGATTTATAGCACTCGTCAAATCTTGTGGGCTTGAACAAAGCGATAGAACGCGGTGAAATGCTAGCCCAAAGAGTAAATCTTCTTCTCGATCAATATCAGGAGTACGAAAAGCAAGAGCCGGATACCAAAGCTGATCGTGGAGACCAATAGGATGATAAAATTTAGTTTGTTCAGCCGCTTGTTTTTCGAGGTCTGATTTAGAAAATTCTATAGCTAAATTAAGACCATAAGTGTAAACATGTTCTTCGGTAGATTCTAAAAATGGCAAATTCAATATTTGTTCGTGAATTTGTGCGCCAAAACCTTTTTGTTTATGATGATTCCAAATATACAAGCGCTGTTCTGGACGAGTTAAAGCTACATAAAGCAGATTTATTTTATCGAGTAAAATGGCTGAAAGTTCTTTATCATAGAATTTTTTAAATTCTGGAATATTTTTGGAAGGATAACAATAAGCCAATCCCTCATTGGTATTCATCAAATAATTGTTGTAGCCATAAATTTCAATTGTAAAATCTAAACTCGGTATTAATACAATGGGAAATTCTAAACCTTTGGCTTTGTGAATAGTCGTAATTCGGATTGATTCTGTTGACTCTGGCAACTGTAGGGCGAGTTTATCCTTTTGTTGTTCAACAAAATCTATAAAGGGCAAAAGTTCAGCATTACGATTTAATTGATATTGAAATGCGACATCAAAAAAATGATGCACATAAGGATCTTTTGTTTCGTCAATTTTAAAGCAAATTGCCGCTTTTTGCAATAAATCATACAAGTGTTCATATGGCATAAAAATAGCCTCAGCAGATCCAAATTCATCTTTTAAAAAAGTCTTTTCATCAAAATATCGGTAGGTCTTTGCATCCTTTTGAACTGTTTTGAAATAAGACATAAAAGATGATGCGTCAAATTTTTTATGTACACGCAAATATGCTTCAGCTAACCGTTTACCGAGCGTAGAATTTGATGGTCTAGCACGCTTTTTTAAGTAAATTAAAAAAAGTTGAACTACTGGATTAGAATAGATTAATAAGGAATCTTGAGAAACCACTTGTTTACCCGCCTGAGTTAATGCCATGGCAATGGAGTTTCCCGTTTTATTGCGCTCAGTTAAAATACATATATCACATGGTCGAAAACCATCATTTAACAAATCATCAATGGTCGAGATTATTTTTTGGTGTAACAACTCATTTGGGAGCTTATTTAATAGCGTTTCAATTCTAATATAGCCTTGCTTATTGGATTTGGCATCTTGTCTTAAATCCGAATAAAAATCTTTTTTCTCCGAAGAAAGACTACCAGCTAGATTTTCAAATAGCGCATTATTGAAAGCTACGATCTGGGGTGCAGATCTGAAATTATTTTTTAAACTTATTTTCTCACCATTTGACTCAAATTGTTTGCTAATAAGACTTAGTTCCGGATTATCTTCTGGATTATATAGTTTGGGAAGTGAAACGAATTGCTCTGCCAAGCCATTATTGAACCTATAAATACTCTGTTTTGCATCACCAACTATGAGATTCAACCTGTTATAAGAAATGGCTTCTAATATCAAGGGGATCATATTGACCCATTGCAATCGGGAGGTATCTTGAAATTCGTCTAATAAAAAATGTTCAAAGCGTATGCCTAATCGCTCATAGATATATGGCGCACTCTCACCTTGAACCAATTGACTAATAAGTTGATTGAATTCCGAGATTCGAATTTGTTTTTGAAGGGCCATCAACTCGCTGATTTGAATTGCAACATATTGCAACAATGCCATGTTAAAGAAATTTTTTCTTTGGGCTTCTAACAAACTAAATTTAGCAAAGTCTCTCTGGTATGCATCCGACAATTCTATAAGTGAACTACTTACCTCGGATGGAAGGTCGAATTTATTTTCTTGTAGTTTACTTAAAAAACCAGAAGCATAAAAAGGGCCAGTTTGTTTTCCAAGACCCCAATTGGAGTCATTGACTAGCGCATCGATGCGCTTTTGGTCTGTTGGAGTTTTAAAATTTATTCCTTTAAATGGTGCCGCTAATAAATAAGCTTCTGAACATTTAGCTAAAAAATCAGATTTAACCTTTTCTTTACGCTCAACTAAGGCCTTATATGCTTCGTGCGAATAGGAATTTTCAAATAAAAGCTTGATTTCTTCAATGTTATTTTCCTTGCCTAAAACCTCAGAAAACTGCATTAACGATTTCTTAAAATCCCATGATTCCCCATCTGCAACTTTAGTTTTTGCGTATGCCAACATCATTTTAGTCAGTTCTTCAAAATCAGCTTGTCCGAGTTTGGCAAATAACAGATCGAGCACCTCATCTAGAACTAACTTTTCGTTTATAATTACCTCAAAATCAGCGGGTAAATTTAAATCCCGACTAAATGATCTTATTAATTTAAGATTGAATTTATCAATCGTCGAAATATTAAAATCTTCATAGTGATGAAGAATTCCTTGAAGCGCAATTGCCGACCTTTCTTTAATTTGCTGTTCGCTAAGTTTTGTTTCGGCAATTAGATCTTGCTTTAGGGCATTTGACTTTTGGCTCGCATGATGTTCAAAGGCAATTCCACTTAAGGTCTGCAAAATTCTCTCTTTCATTTCATTGGCAGCCTTATTGGTGAAAGTCATTGCAACAATGTTTCTAAATTTCTGTCCATAATTAGGATCTGAGAGTAAAATCTTAAGATAAGTCAAAACAAGACGATGTGTTTTACCACTTCCAGCTGAGGCAGCATAAACTTGCAATGATTTATTAGTTATTGTGTGCATTCTCTTGTCGAGCATATCTTTTCTTAAAATTAAGAACATTTTAAGGGTTTTGACGTATTTTTGTTATATGAGAGCAATAATTATAACCCCTTTTATATTGCTAGCATTTGCTGCTTGTGAAAAAGATAAGCCTCAAGCCCAAAAGGAGTATATTGAAATGTCATTGCAACCAGTTTTTGGCAGTCAAAGTTTCTTTATGGATAGCATATACACCACGCAAGAAGGTTTTAAAGTTAAATTCACAGAACTCAAATGTTATTTTAGTTTATTTGCTAATAATTCTCTTGCCTTGCATCAAGCTTCACTTTTTGATTTTAGAGAAACTGACAAGCAACTCTTTAAAATTGAAGGTGATTATAAGCAATTCGAACATTTGAACTGTATCCTTGGTGTAGATAGCAGCCTCAACCATCTCGATCCAAGCGCATTTGAGAACACTAGTCCACTTAACATATCCAATGCTGGACCAATGCATTGGGGTTGGAACCCCGGCTACATCTTTATAAATATTGAAGGAAAAGTGGATACCATTCCAGATGCCAACCTTATTACAGACCATTCATTTAGTTTTCATATTGGCTCAGATATCAATGCCCAAGCATTAGGCTGGTCTAATATCAACTGGACAGATATTGGACAAAATACCCATGAGTTTAAACTCAAATTAGACCTACTTAACTTTTTGGGAGAGGGATCAAATAGCATACAACTCAATAGTGAGTTTCTGACACATTCAGCAGCTGGCCAACAGGCTTTGACTCAAAAAGTAGTGAACAATTTTAAAAACGCAATTACGCCATTTTAAATGA
Organism: Crocinitomicaceae bacterium; assembly: GCA_030830785.1. Classification (GTDB taxonomy): domain Bacteria; phylum Bacteroidota; class Bacteroidia; order Flavobacteriales_D; family Crocinitomicaceae; genus UBA952. The sequence goes on along the minus strand of JAURMI010000007.1, from coordinate 127,393 downwards.
AGCAAATTATCCATTTTCTTCCATTGCTTTTTTTAACCGTGGCTTGCAAAAAAGACAAAGCCAATTTTCGGCCAACGCCATACGCTTTAGAAATACCTAGTCACTTTCCTTCTATGGACATACCTGCCGATAATCCAATGACAGTTGAGGGAGTTGCACTTGGGCGCTGGTTATTTTATGAAAAAAGGCTTTCAGGCAATGATTCGATGAGTTGTGCCTCTTGTCATCGGCCATCGAGTAGTTTTGCAGATCCAAATAGCTATTCGACTGGGATTGATGGTATTTCTGGAAATCGCAACGCCATGGCATTAATAAATCTAGGATGGGACAAATTTTTCTTTTGGGATGGCCGCGCTGCAACACTAGAACAGCAAATTTTAGAACCCGTGCCCAATCCTATTGAAATGCATCAAAGTTGGACCGACGCTGTTTATAAATTGAATCTCGACATTGAATACCGAAATAGGTTTTATCGTGCCTTTGGCGAACCAGGCATTGACTCTATTAAAGTGGCAAAAGCCATTGCTCAGTTTATCCGTACCATGATTTCTGGGGCGTCGAAATTTGATGTCATGTATAAATATGAAAACGGGGTAGCTCTTTCAAGTGCTGAACTATCTACGCTACAATCGATCACACCCTCAGAATGGGATGGTTATGATCTTTTTAAAAGTCTGAATGGAGCCGACTGCTTTCACTGCCACAATGGCCCTTTAATGCGTGTTAAAAAATATAGCAACAATGGTCTTGATGCTAATTTTACAGACCTAGGTCGCGGTTCAGTGACTGGAAACCCTGAGGATTACGGTAAATTCAAGGTGCCTACACTACGCAATATTGCGCTCAGCGCTCCATACATGCATGATGGCCGATTTCAAACCCTCGATCAAGTTATTGAACATTATTCAAGTGGGGTGAGCATCTCTCCAACCATTGACCCCTTGATTGAATTTGCCAATCAGGGCGGAGTTCAGCTAAGTGCCATAGAGAAAAAAAACCTAAAAAAGTTTCTCTTGACACTTACTGATTCGAGTTTTATTACCAATCCAGCTTTCAAAGACCCCAATTAATATGAGTGCAAGTCGATTAACCACTGAAGACAAAGCGTTAAAAATTAACCTCAACAAAGACATCTATGGATGTTTTGCAGAAATAGGAGCAGGACAAGAAGTTGCGGCTAATTTCTTTAAAGCTGGAGGGAGTTCGGGAACGATTGCTTACACGCAATCGGCATACGACATGAAAGTATCAGACTCTATGTATGGAGAGACAGTTCGCTATGTATGTGAGGAACGGTTACTTACAATGCTTAAAACCGAATTCAAACATTTAGAAGAGATTTTACCCCAAAAAAATCAAGATGCGTGTTTTTTTGCATTTTGTAATACAGTTGAATCACTCAATTACCATAAAACTAACCAAGGTCAAGGTTGGGTTGGAATACGCTTTCAGTTAGAATCAACAAAAAAGCCCAATGATGTCATTTTGCATATTAAAATGCACGATAATAGTCACAAAGCCCAACAAGAAGCATTAGGCATATTGGGCGTCAACCTAATTTATGCTTGTTATTTTCAGTCTAAAAATATAGATGAATTCATTGATGGCATCGTACATCGTTTGCCGCCAGAGCGCATGGAGATTGATATGCTTCGAATTTCTGGACCTGATTTTGAGGAAATTGATAACCGCATAATTGCCCTAAATTTGGTAAGGCGTGGAATCACCAATGCAACCATGTTTGATTTGGCCAAGAACGTTTTGCAGCCATCGACAGCGCTTTACAAAAAAAATATTCTCTTAATGCGCGGGCGCTTCAGACCTGTAACAAAAGTACATATCGATATGATAGAGCGGGCACGAGAGGCATTTGCTAAAGAAAAACGAGTTAAGCCAGAACAACTTGAAGTTGTATTTGAACTTACCTTAAAGGACCTTACGGCCGATGGGAAAATTTCTGATAAAGATTTTTTAGATCGTTCAGAATTACTGGGTTCACTGGGTTATACTGTTATGGTTTCGAATTATTTAAAACACTATAAAATGCTCGAATATCTTTCTTCAATAGCACGAGGAAATTTAGTTGGGGTAATTATGGGAATTTATAATTTGCATATCATCTTTGACGAGAAATATTATGACAATCTACCAGGAGGCTTACTTGAAGCCTTCGGACGAGGATTTGGACACAATGTCAAACTTTACATTTATCCAGCTCTTAATGTAGAAGATGGTGAATTATACCACTTAGACAATATAAGATTACCTCAAAAAATGATGGGCTTACTAAATTATATGCAAGCCAATGATAAAATTACACCTCTCAAAGAGTATGATACTAAATTATTACATATACTTTCCGACGATGTCCTGAGCAAAATCAAAGCAAATGCAAAAAGTTGGGAAGACGATGTTCCATATGAAGTTGTACAAGCAATCAAGTTTTTCAAACTTTTTGGTTTCCAGCAAAGCATAAAATAAATTATGCCTCACATTAAAAATGCCCTAATCCGCTACCGCATCATTGATAGGATGCTGCGCAATAAATATAAACCCTATCCTTCTAAAGAAAATATAAGATCTGCATGTGAAGAGGCTTTATTTGGCTCAGATGTTGGAAATCATATCTGTGCATCAACCATTGAAAAAGATCTCTTTAATATGAAAATGGAACACGATGCTCCTATTAAATACAGTAAGAAAAATGCGGGTTATTATTATGAGGATGCCAACTTTAGTATCAATGATGTGCCGCTCACCGAAGACGAACTCTCTTCAATCCGTTTTGCAGTCTCAACCTTGCAACAATTCAGAGAGGTGCCGTTTTTTAAGCAGTTCGGCTTGGCCATTGATAAGATCGTTGATCGTGTAGCCCTGGGAGATCAAAATCAAGCGCTTTCAGAATATATTCAATTTGAGGCTGCATTTTCGACTGGAGGAAATGAATTTCTTCCAATGATACTAGAAGGAATACAAGCAAAAAAACGCATTTGGTTTCTGTATAGGAGCTTCCAACAAGAGCAATCAAAACCACGTAAGGTCAGTCCTTTATTTTTAAAAGAGTACCGAAATCGTTGGTATTTAATAAGTTATGATCTTCATAAGCAAGATATTCTCACTTTTGCTTTGGACAGAATGGCAGATCTTCAACTTCTCGATGAAGAAGCAGACATTCCTGCTGATTTTGATCCTTCACGATATTTCCGCGATGCTATAGGAATTACCGCATTTAAGGGTGAAGCACAAAAGATTTTGATTAAAGCCGATCCAATAGCCGCAAAATATATTGAATCACAAGCATTTCATCATTCTCAAAAATGCATCGAAAAACACAAAGATTTTAGCGTTTTTGAATTACGCATTTTGATTACCGAAGAATTTATTCGAAATTTATTAGGTTATGCGGGAGAAGTTGAAGTTCTACAACCCAATGATCTAAGAGAAACCATTGAAAAAAGAGCAAGTGCTTTACTAAAACGTTATCAAAAATAAAATGCAAGAGCTACTCACCCATTTAGAAAACGGAGTTCAGACTATTACACTCAATAGGCCTTCGGTTTTCAATTCTTTTAATCGAACAATGGCCTTAGCGCTACAGCTTGAATTGGATAATTGCGCTTTGGATAATCGCATTCGAGCTGTTGTTATCACTGGACAAGGAAAAGCATTTTGTGCAGGGCAAGATTTGGCCGAAGCCACAGACCCAAATGGGCCAGAACTACAAAAAATTGTACGTGAACATTACAACCCAATTATTTTAAAACTGCGCAGTTTAGAAAAACCCATTATTGCTGCAGTGAATGGTGTTGCCGCCGGCGCTGGCGCGAATTTAGCTTTGGCATGTGATATAGTAATTGCCAAAGAAAGTGCAAGTTTTATTCAAGCCTTTTCTAAAATTGGATTGATACCAGACTCAGGTGGTACTTTTATGTTGCCGAGATTAGTTGGCTTGCAAAAAGCCACAGCCTTGATGCTTACTGGGGAAAAAGTGGGTGCAAAAGCTGCTGAGCAAATGAACATGATATATAAAGCCATCGGTGATGAAGAGTTTGAGCATTTTATCCAAGAATTTTCAAGTAATATTGCTCAAATGCCAACCAAAGGCCTAGGGCTAACGAAAAATGCTATCAATTCAGCCCTATTTAATGATCTTTCTACCCAACTCAAAGTTGAGGAACAAATGCAAACTAAAGCTGGAAAAACCAACGACTTCAAAGAAGGCGTAGCTGCCTTTCTTGAAAAAAGACAAGCTATTTTTAAAGGAAACTAAGATGAAAGAACTCATAGGTGTAATTGGTGCAGGCACAATGGGTGCGGGCATTGCCCAAGTAGCTGCTCAAAATGGGCACCGCGTGGTACTTAGCGATACCAATTCACAACAGCTTGATTTGGCCAAATCACACATTGAACATAGTTTAAACCGCTTAGTTGATAAAGGTAAAATCACATCTGATGAAGCTACTCAAATAATTCAAAACCTTAGATTTACAACCCAACTAAGCGAGCATAGTGAAGCTTCATTGATAATTGAGGCCATTGTCGAAGACCTAGCTATTAAGCATCAGGTTTTTCAACAACTTGAACAAGCTGTTTCACCAGATTGTATTTTAGCAAGTAATACCTCTTCACTTTCGATAGCTTCCATAGGCGCTAGTTTGAAAGATCCAAGCCGATTTTTAGGCATTCATTTTTTCAATCCAGCAACAATAATGCCTTTGGTTGAAGTAATCCCCGGTGTAGGTACAACGCTGAAGCATACCGAGCGCGTTGAAGCTTTGATTTCGTCATGGAAAAAATCAGTTGTTGTATGCAAGGATACACCAGGATTTATTGTCAATCGGGTTGCTAGACCTTTCTATGGAGAAGCATTGCGCATTTACGAGGAAGGTATTGCAGATTTTGCCACCATTGATTGGTCAATGACCCATTTAGGTGGTTTTAAAATGGGGCCTTTTACACTTATGGACTTTATTGGCAACGACATCAATTACACGGTTACCGAGACGATTTTTGCCGCCTTTTATTATGATCCGAGATTTAAACCTTCATTTACTCAAAAACGGCATATGGAGGCTGGCTTTCTTGGAAGAAAAACAAATAGAGGTTTTTATGATTACAATGAAGGGGTAGCATTACCAAAACCAAAAGAAGATAGCGAATTGGCAAAACAAATCTTTGAACGAATTTTGGTTCTATTAATCAACGAAGCTGCCGATGCTTTATTCATGCAAGTGGCTAGTGCAGAAGCTATAGATTTGGCCATGACCAAAGGAGTAAATTACCCCAAAGGCTTATTGGCTTGGGCCGATGAATTGGGAGCAAACTGGGTCTTAGAAAGATTGGAAAACCTTTTCACAGAATACGGCGAAGACCGTTACAGACCCAATCCTTTACTAAGAAAAATGGCCCGCAATCAAAGCAAATTTATTTTGTAACTTTGCACTCTAATCCTATATAATCATGGCATATTTGTTTACTTCTGAGTCCGTATCTGAAGGTCACCCTGACAAGGTTTCCGATCAAATTTCTGATGCACTGATAGATAACTTTATGGCTTTTGATCCAAGCTCTAAAGTTGCCTGCGAAACACTGGTTACCACCGGACAAGTGGTCTTAGCTGGCGAAGTAAAATCGAGTGTTTATTTGGATGTTCAAAAAATTGCACGTCAAACCATCCGCCAGATCGGATACACTAAATCTGAATACATGTTTGATGCCAATTCTTGTGGCATTCTTTCTGCAATTCACGAACAATCTTCAGATATCAATCAAGGAGTTGAACGAAGTAATCCAGAAGAGCAAGGAGCAGGAGATCAAGGAATGATGTTCGGTTATGCGACTAAAGAAACTTCAAACTATATGCCTTTGGCCTTGGACCTAGCGCACAAAATTTTAGAGGAAATGTCTGCAATCCGCAACAAAGAATCTAACTTAATTCCATATTTGCGTCCAGACGCCAAATCTCAGGTAACCATTGAATATGCCGACGACAATACGCCACAACGTATCGATACCATCGTAGTCTCTACACAGCATGATGACTTTGCCCCTGAGTCAGAGATGTTGGCTAAGATTAAAAAAGACATCATCGAAATAGTGATTCCACGCGTCCAGGCTAAATTGAGCCCAGCCATCCAGGCCTTGTTTAATAACACGATCACCTACCATATAAATCCCACTGGAAAATTTGTAATTGGCGGTCCACATGGTGATACAGGCCTTACAGGCCGTAAAATCATCGTTGATACCTATGGCGGAAAAGGCGCTCATGGTGGTGGCGCATTTTCGGGAAAAGATCCATCAAAAGTAGATCGCTCAGCAGCCTATGCCACTAGACATATTGCCAAGAATATGGTTGCAGCCGGCCTTTGCGATGAAGTATTGGTTCAAGTTTCATATGCCATTGGCGTTGCTGAACCGTGTGGTTTATATGTCAATACCTATGGAACTTCTAAAGTTGAAATGACTGATGGAGAAATCGCAGAAAAAATTGGCCAAATCTTCGATATGCGCCCATATTTCATTGAGCAAAGACTCAAGTTGCGCAACCCAATTTATCAGGAAACAGCAGCTTTTGGACATATGGGGCGTAAGAACGAAATAGTTACCAAACACTTCACCGCCCCAGATGGCACCAAAATAAGCAAGGAAGTAGAGCTATTTACCTGGGAAAAGCTCGATTACGTAAATCAAGTCAAATCGGCGTTCGGCCTTTAATTTTTTTCAAAGCCCGTTCATACGGGCTTTTTTATTGTACTTCACTATGTCAACTACACTGCGTACCATCTGGACAACTCCATCTCGGCACATTGAGGTGATAGACCAACGAAAATTACCACATGAATTTGTGGTGGTTTCGTTAAAAACCTATCAAGATGCCGACTTAGCTATTCGAAATATGACCGTACGTGGCGCACCATTAATTGGTGCCACTGCAGCCTATGGAATTTACTTGGCGGTGCGTCAAATGATTGAAAATGGCCTTGAGGGTAGTTTTCTAGACGAAGCCTTTAGCACGCTTCGTGCATCTCGGCCAACGGCAGTCAATTTATTTTGGGCGCTAGACCGAATGCAAAGTGCACTTGATAATGCAAATGATTTTTTAGACGCTGCTTGGGATGAAGCATCAAAAATTGTAGAAGAAGACATAGAGACCTGTCGAATGATTGGTGTGCATGGCTTGCCACTTATTGAAGCATTAGCTGCCAAGAATAATGGCGGAACTGTAAATATTTTAACGCATTGCAATGCCGGAATGCTTGGTTGCATCCAATGGGGAACCATTACTTCACCGATCTATCAGGCCGTACAAAAAGGCATCAAAGTTCACGTATGGGTTGATGAAACCCGGCCCCGCAACCAAGGTGCGAACCTGACTGCCTATGAACTTACCAAGCATGGTGTGGATCATACACTGATCGTAGACAACACTGGTGGTCACCTAATGCAGCATGGCATGGTAGATATAATAATTGTTGGGACAGACAGAACGACTCGGCAAGGAGATGTTGCCAATAAAATTGGCACTTATTTGAAGGCCTTGGCAGCCAAAGACAACAAAATTCCTTTTTATGTAGCGCTGCCCTCCACTACCCTAGACATGACTATCCAAAATGGTCTTACCGAAATTCCTATCGAAGAACGCGATCAAAATGAAGTAAAGTATGTTGTTGGAAAAACAACTCAAGGACAAATTGAATCGGTTTTAATATGCCCTGAAAGTACCAATGCAGCCAATTATGGCTTTGATGTAACACCTGCTCGCTTGGTAACAGGACTCATCACCGAAAGAGGGATTTGTGAAGCATCTGAGGCTGGTATTTTATCATTATTTCCTGAGTATAATTAAAATAGGGTTAAAAGTCTTAAAATGACTATGAAAATTCATTTTACCTTACTTCTGTCTTACGCCAATAATATTAGGTAATTCCCAAAAATGTCTATTGGAATCACTCTCCCAGGTATCTGATACCCATGATCCAATTCTTTCGATATGGTGTTCATTTACATGAATAAACAAACTTGTTTCTGGGCCTCCTTCCAAATAAATTGCATTGTGTAAGCCTCCTGGCATTTGTAGAATGAAGTCAATCATTTGATTTTGAGAATACGGCGAGCGCGTAAAAATCAAATAAAATCTTCCTTTTTCATCCTCTGCTGCGACAAGCATACTACAAGATTGTTTTTTCTTTTGCCAATAAGTAGGATTTGAATTACAATCTATCATACGCAGACCTTGTGCAAAACTAGAGAAGTTATTTTTTTCTTCTTCCCAATTATCGCAGGTAAGGTCAAGCACTTCAATATTTGAACGCTTGGTAGATTCATTGGGACTTAGCGCTAGCATCAAATTAAAGTTTTTAAGCAGCTCACCATTATTAATATGACGCCCTGATTTTAAATATGCCCTGCTTTGCAAGGTATTTTCTTGACTAAACATGCCGGCATTAAATGCTACAATCAAACCAAAATCATGAGCCCAGTCTGGAATTGTTCTTGGAATTGAATTGTATTTTGTAGCCGAATAAACATCAAATTCAAAAAATGAAGGGTCTATACGTAAAATCGAAAGTTTGGAATCCCCAACCTGAGATTTCATTGGAGCATATACTTCTTTAAATTCCATTCCTTTTGTTAAGGAAGTCCATTGCTTGTATGTAAACTTAAGTGTATTGTTATGGCGTTTTTTTGGTGGAGTACTTGAACAGGCCATAAGGCATCCAATAGTTAAAGCCAAACCAATAAATTTAAAAGTATAATTCATAATTATCCCTTTTTCAAAGTTATAGATTTTAATAGTTTTATTTACTTTGTAATATAATCACAAATATGAAACTAGTCTATCTCATTTGCTTCTTTATTCCTTTTCTGAACTATTCACAGGATATTACAAAAAAAGACAAGCTTCGGGCCAAAAGATTTACTTCAAATGCCATCACAATATTTAGGGAAGGACAAAGTAGTAATGCCTACATGCTTCTAAAACAAGCGGTTGCCTTAGATTCGACTAATGGCACTGCTTATTATTGGTTGGCTGAAACAGAATTTGATTTGCGTTCCTATTATTACGCACAAGAACATTGTCAAAGAGCGCTATTCTTATTGGGAAAAGATATTAATATAGACCACTTGTTTTTATCGATAGAAATTGAACTTGCTTTAAATGAATTTGCACACGCTAAGGAGCACTTACAACAGGTTAAAAATATTGTAGGTGGACAGAAAGATTACAAACTACTTGGCTTTGAAAAACTCGAACAGCAGTGCTCCTTTGCCGAAGAACAAAAACAAAAAGGCTACAACAACTTAAGGCAGTTATTGGGAGATGCGCTCAATACCAAATATGACGAATATGGTCCAATTTTAAGCAACGGAGGGCAAACTTTGTATTTTACTACGCGAAATCCGGATACAAAAGGCGCTAATTTAAATCCAGATGACCAACGCTTTTTTGAAGATATTTACCAAGCTGAAATTGACACAGTAAACTATGGAGCTTGGATAAGAACTTATAAAAATGATGAACTACTCAATACAGAAGGTTTTGATGCCCTTTCCTATGTTTCTAAAGACGGATTAAGCGCACTAGGCACCATAAATACAACAGCTTCTAAAGAAAACAATACACAAGGATCAGATATTTTTGAAATGAGTACTGAAAATTCAAATAATTGGGATGACAAACGTATAATCGCTGATATTCCAGATCTCAATACTTCATATTTTGAAGGTTCTCCTACTAAAACTGATACAATTTGGATTGATGAGTATACCTATGTAGAGGAAATTTATTTTGTCTCTGACCGCAATGCCAATAAATTTGCAACGGATATCTATGTTGCAAAAAAAATAAATGGCATTTGGCAAGCTGAAGTAAGCGCATTACCACAAGGAATAAATACAGAAGGAAGGGAGACTACGCCATACGTTACCCCTGATGGTCAATATTTATTTTTCGCCTCTGATGGCCTTCCAGGAATGGGAGGATATGATATATTTTATTGTAAACGAAATGGTGAGCAATGGTCAGCACCAATAAATTTAGGTGGTCAATTCAATAGCACTTTAGATGATACGCATCCTCAAATTTTTGATAAGAATATTATTTGGGCAAGTGTTAGTGAAATAGATGGTTTATTTAGCTACAATTTATTTCAAGCTAATTCTGCAATTTTACAATTAGAAGAACCAAAATAGAGTGCCACGTTATTTAATTGAACTAGCTTATCACGGCGGAAATTACCATGGGTGGCAAATTCAGCCAAATGTCAAGACTGTTCAAGAAGAAATTCAAATTGCACTTTCCAAACTTCATGGAAATCTTGAAATTGAAGTTGTTGGTTGTGGTCGGACAGACACTGGAGTGCATGCCCAGCAATATTTTATGCATGTCGATTTATCTCAACTTTGGGAAGCTGACCAACTTGTCTTTAAGCTAAATAGAATGACCCCGCCGGATATTTCATTTTCGACAGCGAGATTGATAGATGAAAAATACCACGCTAGATTTGATGCCAAATGCAGAACCTACCGTTACTTTATTCATCACAAAAAAAATCCATTCTTGCAAGATAAAAGTTGGTATGTTCAAACTGAGCTAAACATTAATGCAATGAATCAAGCCGCTGAATTTTTACTTGGCATTCACGATTTTTCTTCCTTTGCAAAAGCACATACTGATGTTAAAACCAATATTTGTGAAGTCTATTCAGCAGTTTGGAAACATGATGAAAATGGTATTTACTTTGAAATAAAAGCCAACCGTTTTTTACGCAACATGGTTCGGGCCATTGTTGGAACATTAATTGAGGTTGGTCTCGATAAAATAAAAGTTTCTGAGTTGCCTAACATCATTGCAGCACAAGATAGATCAGAGGCTTATGTATCAGTGCCTCCTCAAGGATTATTTTTATGGAAAATAGATTATCCGACACGTATATTTACAAATCTGGCTGATTGATTTGCCATTCTCTATATAGGTCAAAATAACTTTTCGTCTCCAAGATTACTGCCCCACCTAAAGTATCTCCATATTTGGCAGGAAGACCACCTGTATAAACAGTAATACGGCCAATTGCGCAACTCGGCACGTTGAAAACTTGATTGGATTTAATGCCATCTAATACATAAATCATATCGCCTTTTCGAGCGCCTCTGAACATAAGCTGCCCATCGTCTGCTTTCTTCACGTCAGAGCTGGTGTTGGCCACCATATCGGCAACACTAAATTTGTCTGGTCTATACTTGATTTCTTTGGGAGAGAGTGTGGTAACAGGCGTCTCCCCTATTCGGATGCGTGCCTTTTCGTAACGACCTCCACCTACCCTCACAGCTTTGGTATCTTGAGTTTTACTTTGAAAATAAATAGTACCTGCGTTGCCATATGCTTCAACTGGAACCTCAACTACGACTTTTTCCGTACTGTCTTTTTGGTAAATGCCAAAAACTTCATAAGTGCCCGCTGGAAGACCAACAATTCTAAAGCGCCCATCCTCGTTGGAAATGGCCAAATAGACCCTGCCATTTTCCTTTATTATAGCCTTAGCGCCCAAAATGGGCTCTTGACTTTCAAAATTCACGAAAGTTCCAATTACATCACCAGTTCCAGACTGAGCAAATGTGCTTATTGCTGCAACGAGCATCCACACCAAACAAATATTTTTCATAAGCTTGTTTATTTGAAAGATGCAAGGTGTGGTAAAATTCCACAAAATAGACTAAAGCGTTGCGCTCGAGGTAGGAATTTCCCTATCGATTTTCTTAAAAAGACCCTGAAGTACTTTGCCCGGACCCACTTCAATTACCTCTTTGCAACCGTCAGAAAGCATATTTTGCATGATTTGTGTCCAACGTACTGCCCCAGTTAGTTGGGTAATAAGATTTTCTTTAATTTGTTCTGGGTCAATAACAGCTTTAGCATTTACATTTTGATACACTGGACAAGTGGGTTTCGAAAAATTTGTGGCTTCAATTGCTGCTGCAAGTTCCTCTCGAGCAGGTTCCATTAATGGGGAATGAAAAGCACCACCCACTTGCAAAATCAACGCACGTTTTGCTCCTGCTTTGGTTAACTCTTCACATGCCGTTTGAATTGCAGCCATTTCGCCAGAAATAACAAGCTGGCCAGGACAATTATAGTTTGCCGGTACCACAATTCCACTTATTTTTTGACAAATTTCCTCCACAACTATATCCTCTAATCCTAGAATAGCTGCCATTGTACTTGGTACATTTTCACAAGCTTTCTGCATAGCTGAAGCACGCTTTGCAACCAAATTTAATCCATCCTCAAAAGTGAGCGTCTTATTGGCAACAAGTGCAGAAAATTCACCCAAAGAATGTCCTGCAACCATATCAAAAGAATAAGATTCATCAAGACAAGCTGCAAGAATGGTGCTGTGTAAAAAGATCGCTGGTTGGGTTACATTGGTTTGTTTAAGGGCCTCATCTGATCCTTCAAACATAATACTTTGTATATCAAAACCAAGTATTTCATTGGCTTTTGAATACATTGAACGCGCCTTTTGGGATTGTTCATATAATTCTTTCCCCATTCCAATATATTGAGCGCCTTGGCCCGGAAAAACATATGCCTTCATAAATTAACTTTGGACACAAAATTAATCAAAACCTAAAGATTAAAGCTGACCGTCTGAATGATACTTTCCTGATTTAAAAATTCTCACTTTTTGAAGAATCCCATCTTTGTCATAGTCGTAAACCTTGCCGTCGTATAATTGACCATTTCGAAAATCACCATCCATCCAAATCTCATCGTTGCTATTATAGACTTTATTATATCCGTTTGGAACAAAGCGAAGGCCTTTTGTTTTTGGATTAGACAACTTGGGTGGAAAAACACTAGAATTCGATGGTGTATATGGTTTAGACGCATTATTTTGAACTTGAGGGCTTACTTTTTGAATAGGACCAACACTCCCATTCTGAGAAATTAAAAATGAAGTTAATAGATTACCATTGGCATCAAATCGCGAGACTTGGCCTTGAACGGTACCGTTTTTAACAGTATAGCTTAGTGCCTCCTTTCCATTTTTGTGATAATAAATCACTTTCCCACTTTCCTGACCTTGATTATTAAAAGTAGCTCGATAAGCTAAGTTTCCATTTTGATAATATCGCAGCAATTGCCCCCTGTAACCATTCGATTGAAACTCACCTTGTTCAGCGATTTTGCCATTTGAGTAATATCTAGTATACGAACCCTCAGGTCTATTATTTCTGTATGTTCCTTTAAATTTTATTTTACCGTCATTGTAAAATTTTGTCCATTCTCCCTCTTTGCGTCCATTCACATAATATCCTTCTTCAACTTTTATATTTTTTGGGTACTTGCCATTGGAATAGTCCTTGCCCAAATAGACCCATTTTCCATGGCGCTGGCCAGCTGAATTACGTTTGTTCTGCCCATAAGAAAAAAAGGTCGACAAGACCAAAAAACAGAATAAAGTAGTCCTTAATTTCACACCACCAATTTACTAATTTTGGCTAACTTTGAAATATAATGTTTAGCATCGATCCTAAAGAAATAAATGTCCAGCGCTTGCACCAATTACTTTTGGGTGCAATCGGACCTCGCCCCATTGCATTTGCATCCACAATCGACGCTCAGGGCTGCGCAAATTTAGCCCCATTTAGTTTTTTCAATGTATTTAGTGCAAACCCTCCAATATTAATATTTTCACCTGCGCGCTCGGGCAGAACAAACGAAAATAAAGACACTTTGTTAAATGCAAAAGTCGTCAAAGAGGTTGTGATTAATGTTGTCAATGAAAAAATGGTTCATCAAATGAGCATAGCAAGTGCTCCATATTCGCCAAATATCGATGAATTTATAAAGTCAGGTTTTACACCCATCGCATCAACGCATGTTGCACCATTTCGAGTTGCAGAATCACCAGTCCAATTTGAATGTAAAATCAACCAAATAATTGAATTAGGTCAACAGGGCGGTGCAGGTAATCTGATCATTTGTGAAGTTGTTCAAATGCATATTCAAAAAGAACTACTAACAGAAAATGGTCTAATCGACCAACAAAAAATTAACCTCGTTGCCAGGATGGGAGGTGATTGGTATTGCCATGCCAATTCGGCCTCAATGTTCGAAATTAAAAAACCAATTACCACTTGCCCAATTGGATTTGATGCTTTGCCTTCAGACATTAAAAACAGCTCCATTTTAAGCGCAAATAATTTGGGGCAACTGGCCTCAATTGAGGCCTTACCAAATGAAACGGATGTCAATGAATACAAACTCTTAGAACTGTCAAATCTATTTTTATCACATGAAGATGACCCTGCGGCATTAGAACTTGCGCTGCATCATCGCGCAAAAGAATTGCTTGAGCAGCAATTATTAAATGACGCTTGGCTAACCCTTCTCTCTTTCAATAATTAATCAATCATATATTTAAAATTAAATCCATGTTTAAGTTTACCGGAACTATTAAAGTCATTCAAGAAACACAACGAATCTCAGAAAAATTTCAAAAAAGAGAGTTTGTAGTAAGTGATACAACATCAATGTACCCTCAAGATATTCTTTTTCAAGCCACACAAGATAAATGCAATTTACTTGATCAATTTGCAGTAAATGATAGTGTTGAGGTATCATTTAATTTAAGAGGACGTGAATGGACAAGTCCGCAAGGAGAAGTCAAATATTTCAATACAATTGAAGCATGGAGAATCGAAAAGCAAGGTCAAAATCAAGGAATGGGAATCCCCACTAGTGGCCCTTCGGCAATGAATATTAGTGCAGATTCAGTGCCCGAAAACAATTCAAGTTCTGAAGATGACGACGATCTTCCGTTTTAATTTTTTTGAATTTAAAAAAGCCATAGGGCGAGAAGCACCCCTACTACAATACTAATAAGTTTAAGTAAATTGAACTTATGATTTTCTGAAGTTTCAAAAATAATCGTTGTGGAAATATGCAAAAACATACCTACAACGATTGCTAAAATGACATTTACATCAATACCAAGTTGTTGGGTTGTGATGCCCAATCCTAGCACAACTCCAAGGGGTGTCATGAGCCCAAATGCCAATAAAATTAACCATGCTTGTTGACGTTTGATGTTTGTAGCCAATAAAAGTGTCATTAATGCAATAGAAACTGGAATTTGATGCAATACGATACCCCAAAAAAAGCTTCCGTTATACGGTATTAAAACGTTATCAACCATACCCATTTGTAACATATTGCCAAGCGGTATGCCTTCTATGACTGAGTGAACAGATAGAGAAATAAAAAGTGGCCAAGGCATTTTTTGACCCTTGTGCACATGCACATGCCCATGTTCGATACCCCCAGAGAAATATTCCAATACTAACTGCACTAAAAATCCTAATAATATAAATACACCTACTTCAAAAACAGGAAGTGTTGTATGTGCTTCATGCAGATGGCCTTGATGGGCGCCATAGAGTTCAGGTAATAAATGCTGAAAAATCACAGCCAATAAAAACCCGCCACTAAATGCCAATGCCAACTTTATATATTGATTTTTGTTGGTGGCTTTTAAATAACTCACCACCAATCCACCAAAAATGACCGATACTAGAAGGATTAATTCAATAACGTAAAAGTTCATGTTGTCTTTTTTGCAATTATAATAAGTCGGTCGCTATTTTGATGGTCAAAGTCTTCCATTAAATAGGAACCAAAGGTAGCTTCAATTTTAAAATGGGGTTCCAACAACAATTTGAAATCTGAAAATTCTAAGGCCTGAACACGTTCAATATGGGTGCTCATTTCAATATTTTTTGAATCAATGACTTCTATTTTTTTATAAAAGTGATTGGAATCATACCAACGTTCAATATTGAACACAAGACCCTCGCTATTAATTTGCTCAAGTGCTTTCAAGTTTGCCTGGACTTTATGTGCATTTAAAAAATCAATGACCAATATTCCCTTCGATTTGAGCATCTGATGGATTGCCTGGCAAACACGCTGATTTTCTTCAATGGTTTGGAAATAGCCAAAACTTGTGAATAAATTAAATACTGCATCAAAATTAACTCCTTTAATGGGGTTGCGCATATCGTGTACTAAAAAATCGAGATTTTTAAGTTGATGAGCATCCCGACTTTGCATTGCGCTAAGGATACTATTTTCTGATAAATCCGCACCCATTACATGATATCCCATTTGAGCAAGGCTCGTTGCATGTCTACCTTTTCCACAAGCTAAATCAAGAATATTAGCCTTTGAAGGCAATTGAATTTTTTCTAATAAATTACTTAAAAAGCGCTGTGCTTCATTATCGTCACGGTGCTTATACAACATATGGTAATAGGGGGAGTCGAACCATGAAGCAAACCACTCTTTTTTTGACATGCTGCAAAATTACAATTTTCTTTCTCTAATTTAGAGTCATGGTTCTCATAGGTATAACAGGCGGGATAGGTTCGGGTAAAACATGTATTGCCAAAGTATTGGAAAAAATGAATTACCCAGTTTTTTACTCAGACTTTGAGGCTAAGAAACTTTACAGTTCTAATCATGAATTGAAAAAAAAACTGAAGCATATCGTTGGTTCAGAAGTTTATAAAGATGGTGTTTTTCAAAAAGATTTTTTAGCCAAGCGAATATTTTCAAATCCCAATTTAAAAGAACAAATATCCGGGTTGGTGCACCCTTTGGTGCGAGAAGAATTTAGAAAATGGGCCAATAATCAAACCACCGAATTGGTTTTTAACGAAGCCGCAATTTTGTTTGAAACAGGAAGTAATCAACATTTTGATGCCATTATTTTGGTAGTAGCTCCAATAGAAATTAGAATCGATCGCGTCATGCAAAGAGATAATTTAACACGAGAAAAGGTGCTTGAAAGAATGGAACATCAATGGCCGGATAACGAAAAAATAAAACGCAGCCCGTTTATAATACAAAATGATGGAAGGCCTATTTTAAATCAAATTGAAAAAATAGTTTTAGAAATTGAGCGTCTTTCATCTAATGAAAATTAATTCTTTTCATCAGGCTATTCAGATAAACGGATATTAATTCCTAAATTAAATTGTAAGTTCTTAAGGGAAAAAGATTCCTGATCAAATAATTGCTGCCACTGGTTAAAAGCACCTACTTCTAAACCATTGCTCAGGTCTCTGTATCCTCTATATGCGCTGGCCCTTATACCCAATCGCTTAAGTGGATTCCATTGCAGATAGGCAAAATATCCCATATCCAACTTGGACTGTGTGTTAGGGCCAATTTCTGAACTAAGTAAATTGGCAGATGGCGCTCCGGGTGTAAATGCGTAAAAATCGGTTTGCATGGAGCCTTGAATTCTATAGCGATATTGCATTCCACCACCTACATGAAAACTCAACGCTTTTAATTCTAGGCCTAGAGGGATGGTGAGTAATTCACCTTTTGCAGTTTTATCACACAATAGTAAAAAGGAGGCGCCAGTATCATCTGTTGCCCATTC
Organism: Crocinitomicaceae bacterium; assembly: GCA_030830785.1. Lineage (GTDB taxonomy): Bacteria > Bacteroidota > Bacteroidia > Flavobacteriales_D > Crocinitomicaceae > UBA952. The sequence goes on along the minus strand of JAURMI010000007.1, from coordinate 109,934 downwards.
TGTACTTTGATAAGCCATATTTTGATGAGTATAACCCAAACCTGTATATGCACTAATCACCTTTAACAAAGTATATCCAAATTGCAATTCTCCACCAGAGGTGGCTTTCCAAAATGCTTGAGGGTCAAAAGGTTGCTGTGCCAGTTGATAAGTACTCAAAATTTCTTGCTTGTTCGCGCCAATTTCAGCTTGCAAATACCAACGCCATTGCGCCTGAGATTGCACATGAAATCCCAATAAAAAAATAGAAAATATGAGTATGCGCATCATTAATCTAAAAATGGATATCGGTAATCGGATGGGGGCACAAAGGTCTCCTTAATAGTGCGAGGGGATACCCAGCGCATTAAATTGATTGCAGCACCCGCTTTATCATTGGTTCCGGAGCCTCTTGCCCCTCCAAATGGTTGCTGACCCACAACAGCGCCTGTAGGTTTATCATTAATATAAAAGTTCCCTGCAGCATTCATCAATTTCTCATTTGCTAATTGTATGGCATAGCGATCGGTGGAAATAATCGAACCTGTTAATGCATATTCGGAGGTCTGATCTACCAATTCTAAAGTTTGTTCAAAATCGTCATCGGCATATACATAAATGGTAAGTACTGGTCCAAAAATTTCCTCAACCAACGTTCGAAATTGAGGATTGCTCGTCTCTACAATTGTAGGCCAAATAAAGTATCCGACTGATTTATCATAATTTCCACCTGCAATGATTTGAGCATCGGTTTGATCTTTGATAAAATCTATGTAGGATGCAATTTTATCAAATGCACGTTGATCTATTACAGCATTGACAAAATTTGAAGTATCCTCAGGACTTCCTATTTTAAATGAATTAATTTGATCTACTAAAATCTTTTTAACCTGGGGCCACAAACTTTGAGGAATATAAGCACGTGAGGCCGCAGAACATTTTTGACCTTGAAATTCAAAGGCTCCTCGTGAAAGCGCAGTAGCAACCTGGGCTGCATCGGCACTTTTATGAACCATCACGAAATCTTTACCCCCTGTTTCCCCGACGATTCGTGGATAGGAACGATAAGTTTCAATGTTATTGGCAATATTTTTCCAAAGCTGACGAAAAACACCTGTCGATCCAGTGAAATGAATTCCTGAAAATTCTTTATGCTTAAAAATCACTTCTCCTGCAACTGGTCCATCTACCGTTATCATATTAATAACACCAGCTGGTAAACCTGCGGCTTCGAATAATTCCATAATTACATGTGCAGAATAAATTTGACTATCTGCTGGTTTCCATACAACCACATTTCCCATCATTGCAGGCGCCGCAGATAAATTGGCAGCAATTGAAGTAAAATTAAATGGCGTCAAAGCAAAAACAAATCCTTCTAGGGGACGATACTCCAAACGGTTCCACATACCCACTGACGACTCTGGTTGTTCGCTATAAATTTGAGTCATGTATTGAACATTAAATCGAAAAAAATCGATTAGTTCACATGCCGCATCAATCTCAGATTGAAAAACATTTTTAGATTGACAAAGCATTGTTGCTGCATTCATTCGATCGCGAAAGGGGCCTGCTAATAAGTCTGCAGCCCTTAAAAATATTGCCGCGCGATCTTGCCAAGGGAGTGAAGACCATTTGGTTTTAGCAGCCAATGCCGCATTTATGGCCGCACTTACATGTGCGCCATCACCTTGATTATAATAACCTAAGACATGTTGGTGGTCATGGGGCATGGTGAGGGCTATTTTATTGTCCGTAGTGATTTTTTGCCCGCCAATATACATTGGCACATCGATTGGATTACGATCTTTAAATTCTCGATATTTTGCCAGTAATGAAGCGCGTTCTGGTGTATTTGGTCCATAGGCCCGAACTGTCTCATTAATAGCGATTGGTGCCTTAAAAAATGCGTTTGACATAGTTAAATTGTTTAAAAACAAAATTACAAAAACTTGAATTGCCTTGAAGCATGAAAAGCTTACTTATCAATAGAACCAAATATCGGTTATCAGCTCCGCGCCTACATATTCATTACAACGCGCAATTATTATTTGTTTTCCTGAAAAAAGTTCGTCTCTCATAACACTAGAATCTATTTTTAAATAAAGAACATTCTTTTCGATGCGAATCTCAGTTGTTCTCTTGGCAACAGCTGGACCCATGAGTTCGGGCCAAGCTGCAATAAGGTCGTAATTTTTCATTTTATCTTGCAACCCATATGCTTTAAGAATTTTATCCACCAAACTGTTTAGTGGTTTACCGTCTTCTTGTCTTTTGTTATCTGAACTCATAAAGGAATGGCTTCTAAATCTTTAATCTGCAATAAGTTTGAGTTTACTGGAAGCTTCCGAAAAAGCGATTTCATTCTTTTTGGGTCCGTATCAGTAATCAATACCTGACCAAAGTAATCGGCACTAACCAAATCGATTAAACGCTCCACTCTTTGATTATCTAGTTTGTCAAAAATATCGTCAAGTAATAAAACAGGCTTTTGACCTTTGTGTTGCTTTAACCAATCAAATTGAGAAAGACGCAAAGCAATGATGAACGATTTTTGTTGTCCTTGCGAGCCAAATTTTTTAACAGGATGGCTGTTTATTTGAAAGAGTAAATCGTCTTTGTGGACTCCGACGTTGGTATACTGTGTGATGGCATCCTTTTTTCCTGAGTTTTTTAAAAGATCTGAAAATTGGCCCTCAGACAGTTGAGAACGGTAATTGATCTCCACCTCTTCAAAAGACTGACCTATTTGGGCATAAAACCGTTTAAATATTGGAATGAATTCTGATAAAAATTCCTTGCGTTTTTGATAAATATAGTTTCCGCAAGGCACTATTTGTTCATCCCAAACCTCAAGTGCCTCTGTATCAAAAATGCGATGATCATGCATATTGCGCAAAAGGGCATGGCGTTGATCTAATAAACGCGCATATCGTTGAATTTCTTCTAAATAATTTTTATCCAATTGCGATAATAAACCATCCATCCATTTGCGTCGAAGTTCTGAACCTTCTGCGATTAAATCACCGTCATAGGGTGAAATAAAGACAACTGGCAATTTTCCGATGTGCGAAGTGATTTTATCGTAGGCTTTTTTATTCCATTTGATTTGTTTTTTTGCACCGGCTTTATAAGCTACCTGAACTTGATGATTTGAATTTTCAAGCACCCATTGACCCGTAATAAAGAAATAATTCTCATCAAAACGAAGATTTTGACGGTCATTTACATTGAGATAACTCTTACACATACTTAAATAATAAACACTATCCAAGATATTGGTTTTACCTGCACCGTTTGGGCCGACTAGACCATTAATTCCCGGCACCAATTCAAGTTCGAGGTCTTTATAATTCTTGTAGTTAACTAAATGAAGCTTGGCCAAATGCATAAAACAAAGATACAGAATAACTACTTTTGCTCTGTGTCATTATCGCAATTATCAAAAGCGCATTTCGCTTTACTTTTCGTCAATATGCTCTATGGCGCAAATCATGTATTGGCTAAGGGCGTAATGCCAAAATATTTAGACCCTACAACCTTTATTTTTTTTAGAGTTTTTGGTGCCGTTATTTTATTTTGGCTGCTATTGATTTTTCAAAAAAGAAAACCAATTGATCCAAAAGACCTATGGCGTTTTGGCGCCGCCGGACTCTTTGGCGTTACTATTAATCAATTATTTTTTTTTCACGGACTTCACTTGTCATCTGCACTCAATGCAGGTATTATTATGGCTTTAAATCCATTAATGGTTTTTGTGCTGTCAGCATTAATTTACAGAGAAAAATTAAGCGCTAAAAATTACTTAGGGATTCTCATTGGTGCAGCGGGAGCCATTGCCTTGACATTGAGTTCAGGACAGTCCATTGGGACTTCTGTTCGCGGAGATCTCTTCTTACTTATAAATGCTTTGAGTTATGCGCTATACTTGGTATTATCAAAACCGCTTTTAACCAAATACAGCCCTATTCAAGTTATTTGTTACGTATTCACCATTGGCTTCATTCTTTTGCTGCTCTTCCCGCCCACTTGGCACAATTTATCTCAAATTAATTTAAGCATCATACCGTTTAATGCATGGCTTAAAATTCTTTATGTAATAATTGGCGTAACATTCTTGACTTATTTGTTGACCATCTTTGGGCTTAAATATGTAAGCCCAACCGTTTCTGCGACCTATATATACACACAGCCGATAATGGTGATGCTTTTCACTTTTATTTTTGCCGCCATTGGTTGGTCCGATAACTATTTGCATATCATAACCCTTGAGCGCATATTATATATGTTGCTTATTTTTATGGGTGTATATTTAGTATCCTTTCACAAGTCAAAAAAATGAAAAATCTACTGCTTTTTATAATAATTCTGAATGTAAATTTTTTTACAGCGCAAAAACCAGCGCTTGACTTCAAGGCCTATGATACATGGAAACGTATCGAAAAAGAACAAATTTCCGAAAGTGGTCAAATTGCAACTTATGAACTGACCGTTCTTAAAGGCAACCCGATTTTGCATATAGATTACATTGCAGCGCAAAAACATGATTCTATTTCTAGAGGCAATAATGCCATTATAGCTAAAGATGAAGGTTTTGTTGCTTGGTTAATGAGCCCAGACTACGACACCTTAAGACAACTCGAGCTCAGAAAAGTGGAAAAACGAAAATGGCCAAAAGACTCTCTTTATATCTATCATATTGAAAAAGATACACTGTTTAAATTTGAAAAAGTTAAGCAAGTGATTCAGGCCCAAAATGCCCCAATCTTGGCATTCACACAAGAGATAAGTTCTTCAAAACAAAAGCAAACTGAATTAAAAAAATGGCATAAATTATTTTTTTGGAAAAAACACAATCCTTCAGAAAATCTTAATCCATATAAAACGGACGGCAATAGACTAAATATATTTCAATCTGATCAAACTAGCTTACTATTTTTAGATAGTGTTACTCAATTTTCATTGAGTCCAGATGGCAATAAGGTGGCCATAATTAAACATCGGAAAGTTAAATTAGATACTTTTCAAGTCAGTATTTACCAAACAAAAGATTTACAATTACTCCAAGAATTCGATGCACAAACTCTTATTTCAGATTTAAATTGGAGCAAAAACAGTGAACTAATTAGTTTTTTATATAGCACAGATACTTCAAAGGTTAAAAATATGCAATTGTTGCTTTTTAGTTTTTCTGAACTCAAATCAACAAATTTTGGTGATTCAACTGATTTTGAACTTTCATCTGATGGCAGGTACCAGGCAATCTCAAAAGGAAGGAAACCAATGTTTAGCAACGACAATAATCTGCTATTTTTTTCTGTAGTACCCAGAGAATTCGACTTTCAGGATACGCTTCTCGAAAGAGAAAAAGTGAATTTAGATATTTGGCATTATCGAGATTTGCAACTTCAACCACAACAATTGCTTAGAAAAGATTATGACTTAACCAAAGGTTTAATTTATGTATATCACATCGAAAATGACCGGCTTGTTAAAATCGAAACCGATTCACTTCGCATAATGGTAGATAGGCAGATAAAAGCCCCATATTTATTAGCTAGCAATAACAATCCATACGCAATTGAGGCACAATGGCACGCCCCATCAAAGAGTGATATATATAGAATTGATCTACTAAGTGGCACAGCACTTCCCTTGGGTAAAGGTTTAACCTTTTATGGAGATCTCTCGGCAGATGGCCGTTATTATACCTATTTTCTTTCTGAGGGGCAAAAATGGATGCTACTAGATATTGAAAGTCAAGAGCACATTTGTATGAATTGTTCTCGAAAAGATATTGTTTGGATAGAAGATTTAAATGGACAGCCCAGAGAGGCTGGTCCGATTAGTCAGCTAGGATTTACAAAAGATGCAAAAGAATTCTGTTTTCAGTCCGATTGCGATATCTGGACTTACGATATTTCAAATAAAACCCTCAAAAGTTTAAGCAATGAAGTGGCTACAAAAAATCAAATTGAATTGCGTTTTATTAAATTTCACAGCGACTCGGTTTGGTTAGATTTTAATGACGGCTATTTTATTGGTTTGAATAAAGCAAATAAAAATGAGCACCTGTATTTGTATCAATCCAATGAGTTAATTAAAAAATTAGATGTTTCTCAACGAATTGTAGCACTTCAAAAAGCAGATAAAAATGATGCTTACTTATTGCGTAAAATGGACGTGAGTACATACCCTGACATTTGGCTTGTGCAGGATCAAAATTTTAATCTCGCCAAGAAGATTTCTACTGCCAACCCACAGCAAAATCAATACAATTGGGCCACTGTAGAAACAGTAAAATGGAATGCGTATAATGGACAAGAATTGGAAGGATTGTTATACAAACCTGAAAACTTTGACCCTAATTCAACTTATCCGCTTCTTTTTTATTATTATGAGCTCAATGCTGATAATTTGCACAACTACCAAGCTCCAAAACCTTCTGCAAGCATTATCAACCCCACGGAATATGCGAGTGGAGGTTATTTGGTCTTTGTTCCCGATATTCGATATGAACCAGGCAAACCTGCTCAGGGGGCTTATAACAGCATTATGAGCGCAACAGATTATTTGATAGAAAACTATCCGATTGATGAAAATCGAATTGGCTTACAAGGACAAAGCTGGGGTGGATATCAAACAGCAATGCTGATCACCATGACGACGCGTTTTACTGCTGCTATGGCAGGGGCACCAGTTAGCAATATGTTTTCTGCATACGGAGGTATTCGTTGGGGAAGCGGACTCAACAGACAATTCCAGTACGAAAGTACACAAAGCCGGATTGGCGCCAATATTTGGGAAAATCCAGAATTATATATTGAAAACTCGCCCTTATTTCATTTACCAAAGGTTCAAACTCCTCTTTTAATCATGGCCAACGATAAAGATGGTGCTGTACCTTGGTATCAGGGAATCGAACTTTATAACGGTCTGCGGCGGCTTGGAAAAGCATGCTGGATGCTTAATTACAACAATGATGACCACAACCTGACCAAACTACCTAATAAATACGATTTGTCTATACGCATGCGACAGTTTTTCGATCATTACTTATTAGATGCCCCCGCCCCGTCTTGGATGACACAAGGACGACCCGCTGTCAAAAAAGACAAAGAATTAGGTTATGAGTAATATTCGCAAAACCCTCATTATTCTTCTTACGCTAGAGGTTGTTATCATCTCATACTTTTCGTTAAAAAATCCCGGGCATGGAATGCAACTTCGAATAAATGATAAAATAGGACATTTTATTGCCTATAGTATCCTGAGTCTAAATACTTATTTAGTTTTTGGATTTAATCCAATAAAACGAGGCCTGTTTTTTTTAAGCGTTTTAATGGGAATGGGCATTATTTTGGAGATACTTCAAAAATTAATTCCCGGACGAGAATGCTCTTTTTTTGATATAATTGCCAATTCAGTAGGTATAGGGCTTGGTATAGCTTTATACTTTTGGTACAAACTTCAGTCGAGATCAAAAATATTCTGAACACCAAACCACCTATTAACAACAAAACCTTCAGCATAGTCATAACCTGCAGGACGTCCCATTTCAAGCATTCTACCTTTTAAAAAATCGAAAAATAATTCTGAGGAAATTGGCGTATTTGGTTCTTTGGAATTTGGATCGAAAAATTGTGATTTGTAGGCCTTAATTACCTCTATTTTTTTTGCTAAATAAGGTGTTACATCGTGAACAAATGATGGTACTTGATGGTAATCTTGGATGTAGTGCAAAACTAGTTTTGGACGAAAGAATTCTTGGGCTTCTCCTTGATAATTGGTTTGGATTTTACGCAAACCTGCCAAAAAACAAGCTTCTGCCACTAGATTACCCGCCTTAGAATGATCAGGATGCCTATCGCTCAGCGCATTGGCCAAAACAATTTGGGGTTGGTGAAATCGAATTTGTTCAATGATTTTTATTTTGGCAGCCTGATTGTTTTCAAAGAAACCGTCGGGCAATCTAAGGTTATTTCTATGTTTTAAACCCATTAAGGATGAAGCTAAAGAAGCTTCTTTGTAACGATCCTCAACACTACCACGCGTACCCAATTCTCCTTCGGTGAGATCAACAATTCCTATTCTTTTACCCTGTTGTGCATAATGCAAAATCGTGCCTGCTGCTGAAAGCTCAACATCGTCTGGATGCGCCCCAAAAGCGAGTATATCGAGTTTATACATTTTATTGAATGTTGGCGTAATTTTCAATGCTAGGACAACTACAAATTAAATTTCTGTCGCCATAGGCATTGTCCACACGGCGAACTGGCGACCAATATTTGGCTTCCAACAAGTAAGGCAAAGGAAAAGCAGCTTGTTGAGGTGTATACGGATAAGTCCAATCAATATTAATTATACAATTTGCAGTATGCGGCGCATTCTTCAACAAATTATTTGACTTATCTGCAAGGCCGTCTTCTATCTCTCTAATTTCTTCTCGAATTTTAATCATCGCATCGCAAAAACGATCTAATTCCTCTTTATCTTCTGACTCGGTAGGCTCGATCATAAGCGTTCCCGCCACAGGAAATGAAACCGTTGGCGCATGGAAACCAAAATCAATAAGGCGTTTTGCAATATCTGCAACCTCAATATCGGCTGTTTTTTTAAACTGACGACAATCTAAAATCATTTCGTGAGCAACCGTACCCTTTGAGCCTGTATAAAGAATATCATAATATTTTTCTAATCGAGTGGCAATATAATTTGCATTGAGAATAGCCATTTGGGTTGAATGTTTCAAACCACTTGCTCCTAACATTTTAATATATGCGTAAGATATCGTTAAAATTAGCGAAGAGCCAAAAGGTGCCGCTGAAATCGCATGAATTGGATTTTCTCCACCTGTTTTAATCATTGGGTTACTAGGCAGGAAAGGCGCTAAATGTGATGCCACACCAATTGGTCCCATTCCCGGGCCGCCGCCTCCATGAGGAATGGCAAAAGTTTTATGCAAATTCAAATGGCAAACATCCGCGCCAATTTTTCCAGGATTTGTAAGGCCAACTTGCGCATTCATATTTGCACCATCCATATACACCTGACCTCCATTTTGATGAATAATGCTTGTTATTTCCATAATACCTTCTTCATAAACACCGTGGGTAGAAGGATAGGTCACCATAATTCCTGCAAGGACTTCGCAATGTTGGGAAGCAACTTGACGTAATTGGTCAATATCAATATTCCCATTTTCGTCGCAGCCCGTGACGATAACTTCAAAACCAGCCATAACTGCTGAGGCTGGATTAGTTCCGTGTGCTGAAGAAGGAATAATAATTTTTTTGCGCCCGAAATCACCTCGAGATTCGTGATAAGCCTTAATAACCATTAGTCCAGCGTATTCGCCCTGAGCACCTGAATTGGGCTGCAATGATACTGCTGAGAACCCCGTAACCTCACATAAATCTTTTTTCAATTGATCGAACATCAAATTATAACCCTCCACTTGATCAATAGGCGCAAAAGGATGTATGTTGGCAAACTGAGGATTGGTAACCGCCATCATTTCAGTGGCTGCATTGAGCTTCATTGTACAGGATCCCAATGGAATCATTGAATGGACTAAGGAAAGGTCTTTATTTTCTAGTTTTTTTAAATAGCGCATCATTCGAGATTCTGAATGATATGAATTAAAAACAGGATGTGACAATACCTCTTGAGTTCGCTGTAATTGGATTGGAATTACAGATTCTGCATTCATTAACTTTGCACCAAACACATCTAAAACTTCAATAAGATCGTAGGTTGAATGTGGTTCTGCGAATGAAATACTTAATTCGCTAGAAGAAATATAGTGAAAGTTTAAGCCCTTCGATTCAGCTTTTAATTTTATTGCCTTACAATCGACATCTTGAACATGTATGGTGTCAAAATATTGTGATGAACCTAGCTTATAACCTTCGTTAAGAAGACTTTCTGCTGCACTGCATGCCAATAAATGAACGTGATTTGCGATTTGTTTAATTCCATTTGGGCCGTGATATACGGCATACATTGATGCCATTACTGCTAATAAAGCTTGGGCTGTGCAAATGTTTGAGGTAGCCTTATCTCTCTTGATGTGTTGCTCCCGTGTTTGAAGCGCCATGCGGAGCGCTAAATTGTCGTCGGAATCTTTAGAAACACCAATGATTCTACCTGGCAAATTACGTTTATAATTTTCTTTTGTGGCAAAAAATGCTGCATGAGGACCACCATAACCCATAGGTACACCAAAACGTTGTGTAGAACCGACAACGACATCTGCCCCCATACTTCCCGGTGATTTAAGCAAAGCCAAGGAGAGTAAATCGGCACCTAAAGCAATTTGTAATCCTGCAATTTTCCATTTTTCAAATAAAGAACTCCAATCAATGATATGTCCCTTAGCATTGGGATATTGAACATACACGCCAAAATAAGTATCATTTGGTTCAAACAACTGAGCATCGCCCACTATGATTTCAATGCCTAAATTTCTAGCCCTACCTGTCATTACCTCAATGCTTTGAGGTAAAACAGATTGATCAACAAAAAATTTATTACGCCCAGAAAGTACATCTTGACGACTTCTAGAATTATAAAACATAATTAATGCCTCGGCTGCGGCAGTGGCTTCGTCAAGTAGCGAGGCATTGGCTATTTCCATCCCACTCAGATCTATGACCATGGTTTGAAAATTCAACAAAGCTTCTAATCTACCCTGTGCAATTTCTGCTTGATAGGGCGTGTAGGCTGTATACCAACCTGGATTTTCTAGCACATTACGTAAAATAACGGAGGGCACAATTGTTTCATGATAACCCAATCCTATAAAAGATTTAAAAACCTTATTTTTAGAACCAAGGACATTCATGTGCTCTATAAAAACTTGTTCTGAAAGCGCTGCATCAATCTTTAATTCTCTTTCCAAACGAATTTGAGCTGGAATAGTACGGTTAATAAGTGTAGAAATATCGTCTACACCAATTAACTTTAGCATAGATTGCTGCTCTTTGGATCCTGGACCAATATGGCGTCTTTCAAAAGGTGTCATTTATTAAAAAATTTTGGGTCTACAAAATTACTTATTTTCATGGAAAAGTTCAGTCCTCAATTTGACATTATCATGAATATCCTGCCAAAAAAGATTGATATCTCCAATATGGTAATTTCGCATCCATAAACTCATTAAAAAAAACTTTCCTTTAGGCCTTTCAATCCAAATAGCACCATCAATCATATGTGTTGCAAAAAGTTGAGAATAAATTCGATTGTCGTAATATAACAAGCCTTTATGTCTTTTTTTTTCAGCATAAGTTTCAGTATTCCAAGTAACCGGATTAATTACTTCTCTTCCTTTATACCATTTAACATAAGTATTCTGATCAATATGTTTTTTAAATGTATTCCAAGTGAGGTACCCCCCTGTTTGTTCTGGATAGGTCAAAAGTGGAATTTCTTTCAAATCCGAAGCAAGAATTCCAATTCCGGGCAGATAAGCGGCGATGAGTTGATTTTGTAGTGTTTTACCGTCAAAAAACTCTTGTAATAACCTCCCGCAATGGGTGCTGCCTTGACTGTGTGACGCAATAATAATTGGACGCCCTTGATTGTAATGTTCGAGATAATATAAAAATGCAGCGCGCACATCTTGGTATGCCAAACCCAGTGCCTCTTCGCCTCGTAGATCATCGCCATCGTAAGCCCGAATATGAGCAGATTGGTAATATGGGCAATAAAACCGGCCTGCTTCCACAAAAGCACTCGCTTGATAAGGCAAGGCTATTTCTTGGACTTTGTTGCGCTGCTCTATGTCATCTATAGGCACATTCCAACGCTTATCGCTATTTTTTGTGTTGAGGGTTGGATATACATAAAAAACGTCTGCCTTTGACCACAACAAGGTATCGATGCAGTGAATTGCCAGCATTTCGGGCATCTGATTTGGTAGGGCTGCCCAGTTAAGGTTGTTGCTATAATCTATCGGGCTTTGACCAAATCCTCCAAAAGGAACAATAAATAGATTTAAATACAGATACTTAAAGCTAAGAAAACGCATTATTTTTGTAAACTAAATGTCGACGTTACAAAAAAACACTTTTTTTGGTCTAATGTTTATATTCTTTTCCCATCTCTTAGTTTTGGGGCAAGACAGCACCGCTCATTGGAAATTTAAATCTTTGTATTCATTAAGTGGTACACAAACTTCATTTGTTAATTGGAATGCAGGTGGACGAAATAATATTTCACTGATTGGTTCACTGAATGCCTCTGCTTATTATACAAAAGAAAATATCAAATGGGCAAATGATGTTAATTTCGCTCTAGGTGGGATTAAATATTTTGATAACAAGGGTATTGCAGCTCAAAAAACCGACGATCGATTGGAGCTTTCTAGCTCCTTTGGAATGCAACTATCAAAAGGCTTTTTCTTGACAGTCGCTACATCATTTAGAACTCAAAGTATAAACGGCTATGCCTATCCAAATGATTCCATCCCTGTATCTAGCTTTATGGCTCCTGGATATCTGAATCTTGCCATAGGTGCAGACTTTAGAAAGTCGGACAGTTTTAATGTATTCTTTTCTTCAGTAGCCTTGAAATCAACTTTTGTTTTTGACGATTCATTAAGTGCCAAAGGTTCTTTTGGGGTGAATCCAGGAACCCGATTTAGGCAAGAGTACGGCGCATATTTGAAGGTAAAATACAACACAACTTTGGCAAAAAACATTGAAATGAAATCAAAATTGGAATTATTCAGTAATTATTTGAATAAACCGCAAAACATCGATATAAACGCAGAACTCATCTTATTATTCAGGGTCAACTCTTTGGTTTCGGCTTCTGCACAATGGAACCTACTTTATGACGATGATATTAAGATTAAAGATACTAACGGAAATATAGGACCACGAACACAATTTAAGTCAGTAATTGGTATTGGGCTATCCTATAAATTAGAACCTTAAGTTAATGCCCACCAGGCTGGCAGCATAGCGGGAGGGCTTTTTGGGCCGAAGGATCTGCCATTTGTTCGTCTGCATTGTATCCTAAAGAAGTAATAACTTTAAATAGTGCAACGGGGTCTATTTTACTCGGTCGGAATTTTATCTCAACTACTTTTGTCTCCAAATTGAGCTCTGCATAAATGACTCCTTTTGTTTGGTTAAGTTCCGATTCGATACGCTCTTTGCAATCTCCACATTGGGCATTGGTTTGAATTGCAATACCTGCTGTTTTCTGTGCAATAAATGAATTGGAAACAACAAGGAAAAAAATAAGAAGTATATTTTTCATTTCATGTAGATTTATTGATTTTGGTTCGTTTGCTTTTTTAAAAATAATAATTTGTAGCTACTTCAAATTGTATCTCAATCCAAAATAAGCATTCCAACCCATAATTGGGGCCCAAATTTGTGTAGCATCAAAATCAGTACCAAAAGGATTTGAGGCATCAACTATGGGCTGCTCCTGCGTGAAATTCAAGAGGTTCTCCCCGCCAATATAACACTCTAGTTTCTTCCAATTCCGGGAAATTTGCATATTGAGTAAGCCCCATGGCATGCCACTTCCCTGCTGCGGTAGTCTTACAGCACTAAAATAGGAATATGTTAAATCGTAATTCCAACGCTTGTTTCGTGTCTGATATGCCAAATTTGAAAATAATCTTTCTTTAGGCAATAATACCTGCATTTTCCATTTCCCGTTGTAAAGCGCCATAACTTCCTGGTATTTATATGCAATTCTGATATCAAGACCTCGCAATAATTCTATGGCTAATTCAGCTTGAAATACCGTGGCAATTGAATAATCTGATAAATTTTTAAATATAACCGAGCCGCTTAGTGAATCACGATCGACTACCAATTGTTGCTTGAAACGGGTATGGTAAGCATCTAAACATAGACTCCCCTTTCGTTTGTTAAATCGAAAACCTTGCACTACAGAAACGCCAGTATTCCAGGAAATCTCTGGCTTTAATTCTTGATTGGCAATCCAATTTTTAGCACTCGCTAACAAGGACAAGTTATCTGCAATAAAATTAGGCATACGCCATGCACGACCCACAGTGAGTCTGAAATCGAGTTGCGGTGCAAGCGCATATTTTAAATGAATTCGAGGAGACAATTGGGTGCCTGCTAAATTATGTCGATCAATGCGCGAACCCAATACAGCTGATAGTCGATTGCCAGAATATGTGTACTCTGTAAATAATCCAGGTACCAACTCTAATCTTGAAAAACCAAGTGTTTCATCGCCTTGTGGTTGGCTTGCCCACTGTTCAATATGTAATGCTAGAAAGCTTGTGCCAAACTTTATGTGGTGGCTAGCAGAACCTAATTTATCATCATATATGGAATTAAAATAAAATCGACTTTCTGTTCCACGATACATACGATTGCCATAAAACCCATTCAAATCCTGATATTTCATATTGGCAATTAAACCCAAGCTTTGACCCTGCTGTTTACCGAAAAAACCTGTTTTCGAAAAAATGGAAACATGTTTATTTTGCAACGCCATCCCATATCCATTTGGAGTTTGCTTGCTAAAGCTCATTTGACCAGCAATTTTATCATCTGCATATGCCTGAAGGCCTAATTGCGCTTCCATTTTTGGGCCGTTAAAACTAAATCTTTGCATCATTGAGAAAGTATTACTCAAGGCCTGGTCTCTAAAACCATCCATGTTATGGTCTTGTTTCCCATACATACTAGCGCCTGAAGCAAATAATCCCATGTACCATCCCTTGGCTATTTTTTGACCGCTGTGTAGATTAAGTTCAGTTCTTCCAAAGCGATTCTGGTAGATGTTTAGTCCAAGAACTGGCAAGTCATCAGGTTTTTTAAATTCAAAATTGATAGCGCCAGCCATTGATTCAAAACCATTTACAACCGACCCTGTTCCTTTGGTAATTTGAATTGATTCCAACCAAGTCCCCGGGAATACATTAAGGCCAAAGCTACTTTCAAGACCTCTTAAAAATGGGATATTTTCAAATTGAAGTTGTGTATAAACCGCATCAAGGCCCAAAAGTTGTATTTTTTTTGCACCTGATATGGCATCTGACATTTGCACATCAACTGTTGCATTGGTTTCAAATGCTTCAGAAAGATTACAACATGCCGCTTTTCGAAATTCGTTGCCAGAAAGTTCCTCTACATGCAATGTTTTCAATTTGGAAATACCGTGCGCATCCTTTGTTTTGGTGACAACAATTTCTTTAACTAATTGTCCTGAAACTAAAATAACTTGTAGTGCGGCAAAGCGATCTGCCCGAGTAACTACTAGTCGATCAGTCCTAAAACCATTTGCTGTAAAAACAAGTGTGTCGGGGCTTTGCTTCCCCAACAAAATTTCAAATGTGCCATCCATATTGGAAAAAACCGTTGTGCCAGCACCTATTAAAGAAATTTTCACATTATTTAGCGGTTTTGTTTGTAATGAATCGGCACCCAATACAATGCCGCGAATTTGGCCCTGTGCTAAATTGGAAAAAAAGAATAAGGCACTAAATAATTTGTAGATTGTTTTGCTAAATCCCAAGTTCAACCTCAAAATGTCTTTTATACTAAAACCCACAACTTAAAATTACGAATAAAAAATTAACTTTGCTTGCAAATTCTATTCCATGAGTGATCCGATCAAACATGAGTGCGGCATCGCCCTTTTAAGACTCAAGCAACCACTCGAATACTACCTCGATAAATACGGATCTACCCTTTGGGGTCTCAATAAGATGCACTTATTGATGGAAAAACAACACAACCGCGGGCAGGATGGTGCGGGAATTGCTAACGTCAAGCTCAATATGCAACCCGGTGAACGCTATATTTCTCGCACGCGCTCAGTACAAAAAAATCCAACACAAGTTATTTTCGAACAAATCAATGCGAAATTCAAGGCAATATATGATGAAGATCCAGCATTGTTAAATGATGCTAACTACCTAAAGAAAAATGTGGGATTTACTGGAGAAGTTTTTTTAGGACATCTGCGTTATGGAACCTTCGGTAGAAATTCAATTGAAAGTTGTCATCCATTTTTAAGACAGTCAAATTGGATGACGCGAAATTTGGTTGTGGCAGGGAATTTTAATTTAACCAATGTCGATGAACTTTTTAATGTGTTGGTTGAAATCGGACAACATCCAAAAGAAAAGTCAGATACCGTTACGGTAATGGAAAAAATCGGACATTTTCTTGATGTCGAAAATCAAGAATTATTCGATTATTACAATGCCCTTGGATATGAAAAAACTGAAATCTACAAGCGCATTCAAGAAGAGCTTAATTTAGAAAGAATTCTTAAAAAAGCATCTGAACGCTGGGATGGAGGCTACACAATGGCCGGTCTTTTGGGGCACGGGAGCGCATTTGTTTTAAGAGATCCTAACGGGATCAGGCCAGCATTTTGGTATGAAGATGACGAAATATGTGTTGTAGCATCTGAACGACCGGTAATACAAACCACCTTTAATTTAAAAGTTGATCAAATTCAGGAACTTAAACCTGGCCATGCACTTATCCTGGAGAAAAAAGGACTTGTAAAGGAAATTCAAATCAATGAACCGAAACAATTAACGCAGTGTTCGTTTGAACGCATTTATTTTTCAAGAGGGTCAGATGCAGATATTTATAAAGAACGTAAAGAACTAGGTCGGCTCATTGTTGATGAAGTACTCAATAGTATTGATCATGACTACGATAATAGCGTATTTTCCTTTATTCCAAATACTGCAGAAGTTTCATTTTATGGCATGATTAAAGGTATTGAAGACGCCCTTAATCTCGAAAAGATAAAGCAAATTAAAGCTTTAGGAACTACGGCAAAGGAGTCTGAAATTTCCAAGATAATAAGTCGGCGAGCGCGCATCGAAAAAATTGCAGTCAAAGATGCTAAACTACGCACATTTATTACCCAAGATGATTCACGCAACGACCTTGTAGCTCACGTTTATGATATTACCTATGCTGCAGTTCGCCCCGGATTAGATAATTTAATAGTAATCGATGACAGTATTGTAAGAGGTACCACTCTTCGGCAGAGTATCTTGCGTATTTTAGATCGTTTGGGCCCAAAAAAAATTGTAATTGTTTCTTCAGCACCACAAATTCGTTATCCAGATTGCTATGGAATTGACATGGCCAAGATGGGCGATTTTATTGCATTTGAAGCGGCTATTGCGCTCCTTAAAGAAAAAGGAAAAGACAAATTAATAGATGAGGTTTATAGATTGGCTTTGGAGCAAGTTGAGCTCCCTAAAGAACAAGTTAAAAATGTAGTTAAAGGCATTTATGCACTATTTTCAGCGAAAGAATTATCTGATAAAATTGCCCAAATGTTAACACCAGTTGGTATGAAAGCAGAGGTTCAAATCATTTATCAAAGTATTGAAAATCTTCATCTTGCTTGTCCTAACCATACGGGAGATTGGTATTTTACCGGAAATTACCCAACTCCTGGTGGGAATAAAGTGGTAAATCAGGCCTTTATCAATTGGATGGAAAAACGAAACGTAAGGGCCTACTAAATCAATTAGGACTAATAAAATGACTCGGGATTTCCACTTGTAAGTCGCAAACTTTTCTTTGAATGCGTATTTTAAGATCCTCACCCTTACTTAAAAAAGATTCTAGTGCGGCATTGAGTTCTTTTTGAGAATGAATTTCTAGAGCATAACCAAAATCAATAAACTGCTGTGCCTCAGGAAATTTTTGGTGCTGTGGGCCAAAAAGCAAGGGCAAGCCAAAGGCAGCAGGCTCTAAGATATTGTGTAATTTTCCACTAAATCCACCCCCAACAAATGCAATATTGCCATATTGATAGGCGTCGCTAAGATGACCAATTGTATCTAAAATTAGAACCTTAGAATTTGAAAGTTCTGCTGAATTTGTTTGTGAATAAAATTGTGCTTCGGGGAAAATCAATTTCAACTCAATCAAGTGGGAATTTGAAAGATCGTGTGGGGCGATTAAAATTTTTAAATTCTTTTCTTTCAGGATTTTGGCACTCAACTTTTCCTCTATTGGCCAACTACTCCCCAAAATCAAAAGCAAATGTCCATGGGCAAATTGTTCTATAATTCTATTGGCTTTTGCATTCACTTTATTACTTACTACACGATTATATCTGATATCGCCAATTATCTTGATCCTTTGAGAATCCACACCAGCACTTAAAAGTAAGCTTTGCGTTGTGGAATTTTGTACTGCAAAGTAATTTACATTCTTAAGTGCCTTTTTAAAAAAGCCCCCATACCATTTAAAATAAATTTGACTTGGCCGCAGCAAGGTAGACATTGATAAGATTTCAACTCCCTGATTCTTTGCTTCCTTTAATAAATTGGGCCAAAATTCATATTTGAGTAAATACAGACGTGTTGCACCAACTGCCATTAAAAGCTTTTTTATTTTCCAAGGAAAATCCGCAGGCATATAAAAAACCTTGGTAGGCCGAAAGCCTCTTTTATGATAATGTTCCATTCCAGATGGAGAGTAAAAACTAACATAAACTTCTAACTGGGGATCGGCTTTTACACAAGCCTCCATTAGAGGCAATGCCATATCATATTCGCCTAAAGATGCGCAATGAAACCAATATCTATTTCTCGTTGATTTCTTTTGATTCGAAAGGCGCTTAAAACTATCTTTTCGGCCGCTAATAATTTTCCTTGCTTTGGGATTCCATATGCGCGCAATATTCAAAAGAAATTGATAGAAAAATAAAAAACTAATATAGAGCAGCTGCATCAATTATAGTAATATTCACGGGGTTGCGCAGAGTAAAATGGGATATACCAACCAATTCGAAAACCAGTTTGGAGGTCCAAACGTCTTTGTGTAGAGACTGGAACATTTGGTTGATCATAATTAAGTGTGCGACGGTTGTAGGTTAAACCCTGCTGAAAATATACTCCACTGTAGAAACTTACAGCACCGCGATTATTCAAGAATGAATAACCAATAAATTGCTGTAGATTTAATCCACTCGATAAACGATCATATCCTTTTTTATAATCGAGCTCGAGTTGAGGCACAACGTTATCATTTGTTTCTATTCTCAAATGATGCAATAAAAATCCGGCACTTAATTGAACATTGATCCCACTGTTTCGATTATTTTGATTTAAAGCAAATAAGCGACCAAAATATACATTGCAATGAACGCCACGTGGATAAACCAACACTGAGGCAGGTAATCCTAAGTCGTTGGTTATATTGCCTGCATCATCAACCAAATGATCAAATAATCCCGTTAATTTCACATTATCTGAGAACCAAAAGTCAGATTCCAAACCAAGACTCCAATTATTTTTGAATTTATAACCAGCCGTTAAGCCAACCCTATTGAAATACCCATAACGTGCTGCTAAATCGCCACCGCTAAATGCGCCGCCATAATGTACGCCTACAACTGGAATTGATAATGATTCAACACCAGATACCTGCGACGCAACCCTAAGGTTGAGAACTAGACAAAAGAGCCAGAAAAGTTGCCACTTCATGAGATAAAATTACGCTTATTCATTGAATTAACCCCTCCTCAAATTTGTGCTATAACTATGAAACTAATTTAGGTAAATATGAATAAGCAGCTCTATGCTACTTTTCTGATTCAAAAGATAACTCTTTATTCCAACAAATTATTTTCATTCGTTTATCCATGGTATGTTTCTTTTCAACTAATAACTTGTCGACTTGGATATTAGTAAGATTTGCCATCTTATTTCTCAAACTTCTAATGAAACTTTCTCTACGTTTTTTGAGCGTTTCAAAGGAAAGG
Source organism: Crocinitomicaceae bacterium (assembly GCA_030830785.1). GTDB lineage: Bacteria > Bacteroidota > Bacteroidia > Flavobacteriales_D > Crocinitomicaceae > UBA952. The sequence continues at coordinate 90,197 of JAURMI010000007.1, read as the reverse complement.
CCTGGCTCATCAAAATAAGAATTTATAGAAGACAACTCTAATTCATTATTATTCGAAACAAGTTGTAAAATTTCCCATTCAGAATCTGTGAAATCAGAGCGTCTCAAAATTCTTTGTCGAGGATTGGTTTTATTTTTATTAACGCCTCTTCGAATATAAACAACCAATATTATTAAAAGAAAATTTAAAATAACTGAACCCCAAAGTAGTTGCGCATAGGAGAGGCTACTCCACCATGAATTTGAATTAAATAGTTCAGCTTCTATAGGTTGCCCATAAAGGATGTTCTTGAGTTTTTTGACATTTAAAAACGCTTCTTTTCCTTCAGCTGTACCATGGCTTGCAATTAAAACAAATTCCCTTTTTTTATCAGTTATTAACGAATGAATATTAAAATATCGATTCGACTGATAAGTAGCAAAGTGATTGTTTTGAGGGTTGATAGTAAATAAATGATTTTCTGAAGCAAAAATGTGATAATCTCTATTTTGAATGAAATTAATCTTGCCAATATGCTCTAAAATACTTGAATTAAGTTGGCCCAATAACTGCCACTTTTTTGATTTAAAATTAAAATACCAAATATCATTTAAGACTATGTCTTGATTTAATCGCTTCTCATAACCACCCAAAACATAAAGCCCATGATTTGTTTTGATCTGAAGAGGAGAATTTCGGGCTGGTGGGTAATCTATGCCTTTATGTTGAACTTGATACCACTCCTTAGTTTGGATGTCAAAATAAGTATGGGTATTTTTCGAAGTAAACAATCCATAACCTCCAAACATATATGCTATCCCATCCTCGGCGTACATGGCACTGAAAAATTGGTGTCTTTGGTCGAAACTTTTATCGATGCGTTTAAGGGTATCATTTTTAAGCTCATATACCATTCCACAACCGTCTTGCACAAATAAATAATGTGATTTTCCAACAGCCATGGGAGAAAACCTACGTTTAAATTCTTCAAAAACATAGCCATCACTTAGTTCGAGGGTCAACGGATGCCGTTTCCATTTTCCTATTTTAGAATTATAGGTAAAAAACCCAGTGGAATCATCTATGACAAAAAAGACATCATCAAAATTCGAATAACATAATTGGGCCTGACGAGACACTTTTAATTCTGATTGACCCAAACAAGCGAAAGGAAAAAGAAAAATGAGGAACAAATATTTTTTCATCGAAATGATGCTTTTTTATTTTAAAAATCTATTTAACAAGAATTGGGTTGATGAATCATGCTTGGCAAGCTTTCCTGTTTGAATCTCTTCTAAAATGCTATTGGCCAATTCTTTGCCTAATTCTACACCCCATTGATCAAAACTGAAGATATTCCAAATTACACCTTGAACAAAAAGTTTATGTTCGTAAAGTGCTACTAGCGAACCTAGGCTTTTTGGCGTCAATTTATCGATTAGAAGCGTATTGCTTGGTTTGTTCCCTTCAAAAACTTTGAAGGGAGTTAAGCCCAACTTTGGCGGCCGGCCCATTAATAATGCTTCGCTTTGAGCAAAGAAATTTGACATCAATTTATCGTGATGTTCCTTATGGCCATGCAATGATTTTTTAAATCCAATAAAATCTGTCGGGATTAATTTTGTGCCTTGATGAATTAATTGAAAAAAAGCATGTTGTGAATTTGTACCAGGTTCGCCCCAAACAATTGTTCCAGTCTGATATGTAACCCGTTCTGCATCTCTGCCTACATGTTTGCCATTGCTTTCCATTATGCCTTGTTGAAGGTACGGAACCAATTTGTGCAAATACTGACTGTATGGAATAATAGCCTCTGTCTGTGAGCCAAAAAAATTATTATACCAAATGCTCAACAAGGCCATCATTACTGGAATATTTGAATCAAATTCTGCATTTTTGAAATGTAAATCCATTTGGTTAGCACCTTCTAGTAGCATTTCAAAATGATCATAACCTATTGACAGACAAATCGAAAGACCCACAGCCCCCCACAAAGAAAAGCGGCCTCCTACCCAATCCCACATGGGAAAAACGTTGTCTGAGGCTATACCAAATTCTTGTGCTTTCAAAAGGTTTGTCGAAACGGCAACAAAATGTTTACTTACGTCTTTCTCATTAGCACTTTTTAAGAACCAATCCTTGATGGTATTGGCATTTGTTAAAGTTTCCTGAGTGGTAAACGTTTTTGAAACTACAACAAAAAGCGTGGTTTCAGGCACAAGCGTTTCGAGTAAATCTTGAATATAATCGCCATCAATATTGGAAACAAAATGGACATTGAGTCGGTTTTTGTAAAATTGTAGTGCTTCAGTTATCATGGCAGGACCAAGATCTGAACCACCAATACCCACGTTAACTATATCTGTAATTGGATGACCTGCAAAACCTTTGTGTTGGCCAGAAATTATTTTTTGCGAAAAAGCTTTCATTCTAGCTTTTACACGCTCTATTTCTGGGATTATGTCCTGATTATCAATAACAATTGGTTCTGACTGCTTTGATCTTAGCGCTGTATGAAGTACTGCTCTATGCTCAGTTTGATTAATTATGGCACCATTAAAAAGTTGTTCTATGGAATTTTTCAAATCCATTTCCTGAGCCAATTGCAGCAGCAATTCGATCGTTTGGTCTGTAGCAATATTTTTAGAGTAATCTAGACAAAAATCTTGCCAATTGACATGCATTTTCTCAGTTCGCTTGGCATCAGCGGCGAACAAGTTTTGCATTTTTTGACCCTTGACTTGCTCAAAATGTACTTGTAGTTTTTGCCAAGAAGTAGTTTTTGATGGGTTAATTGCCTTTAAAGCCATTTCTTTAATCCATTTAATGAAAGTATTTATCGGCCAAAATCATCTTGAACGCGAATGATATCCAACTCATCGGAAGGATGATCTAAATCAATATGTTGCCATATCTCCGCAATGATTGCCTGCTGATCCAAGCCTATTAATCTATGGCGTTCACCCTGATTGAGTTTTATATATTCACCAGCTTGATGCACCATCATTTCTCCCTCTTCATCAGTATTACTTCTAACAACTGCCACTGGTCCGCTAATCACGCGCCAAATTTCAGCACGACGATTGTGGTATTGCCAAGACAAGCGTTTATTTGGCGAAACTAATAATATTTTTGGACTCAATTTTCCGCCAATTAGTAGGGTCTCGATAGAAAGCCCATCAAAAAAGGTATCGGCAAATTGCTGTGCTTGTGACTCATCAATGACATAAAAACCTCCCCAAGGGCGTTTGAGATCAAAATCAATAATATTGAAATTGGTAAGTAGGTCTTTTATATTGCTCATGTGTAAAATGTGTTATACTCCTTCTTAAATCCAGGATCTAGTTCTTTGTATTTCAATTAAACAACAAACATGTTAATCTCACTCGAGCTTAATAGGATTTATGAGGATCAAATTTAAGAATAAATTAGATGTAATTTTTGAAGGTATTTATCCAATTATTTATCGCTATCCAATTTTTTAAAGCTCAATCGAATGAGGGTTTAAACTCTAACAATAGATAAAAGGGATTGGATTATTTATATGAAATATTGAACTTGGATTTGAAAAGTGAAGTTCTTTGTCAATTAATATTTATATATAGTAGTGTTTGTTTAACTTTGCTTACTAAACTTCAATCAAGATTTTAGCAGAATGAAGGACATCCAAATGGTCGATCTCTCGACTCAGTATCTTAAAATCAAGCCGGCTATAGATGACGCTATCAATTCTGTTTTTCAGAGCAGTACCTTCATTGGAGGAGTTGAGGTCGAGTCATTTTCAAGTGAATTGGCGTCTTACTTAAATACAACGCACGTTATTCCATGTGCCAACGGCACTGATGCGTTGCAAATTGCTCTCATGGCCCTTGACCTTAAATCAGGCGACGAAGTTATTACACCGAGTTTTACCTACATAGCTACAACAGAAGTGATAGCGCTTTTAGGTTTAACCCCAGTTTTTGTTGAGGTTGATCCGAGTACTTTTTGCATCTCACCAGAAGCCATAGAGAATGCAATTACTTCAAGAACTAAGGCAATTGTACCGGTCCATTTATTTGGGCAAGCTGCAGATTTAAACGCAATAATGTCAATTGCCAACAAACATAACCTTTTTGTAATAGAGGATAACGCACAAGCCATTGGTTCCGACTTTCATCTTAATGATGGAAGTGTTCAGAAAACAGGTACATTGGGACACATAGGTTGCACATCGTTTTTTCCGAGTAAAAATTTGGGGTGCTATGGTGACGGCGGTGCATTATATACCAACGATGCCAAATTGGCAAAGAAAATCAAAATGATTGCCAATCACGGTCAAGAGAAAAAATATGTCCATGACATTGTTGGTTGTAATTCCCGATTGGACGCCATTCAAGCAGCCATTTTAAGAATAAAATTAAGGCAACTCGATAACTATATTGATGCACGGCGCGCTGTAGCAGCGGCATATGATAATGCATTTGCACAAATTCCAGGAGTAGAAATTCCTTTTAGAAATGTCTACTCAAAACATGTTTTTCATCAATATACGCTAAAATTAACTCTTTATGATCGAGCAGCACTTCAAGCGCACTTGAAAGATGCGGGCATTCCAACCATGATTTATTATCCTATTGCGGCACACAGACAGAATATGTTTTCACACTTTAAGCTTAACGATATTAATTTGCCAATTTCAGATGAACTTTGTAGCCAAGTTTTGAGTTTACCTATTCATACAGAATTAGATGAAGAACAATTGTCGTATATTATAGAAAATTTCAAATCATTTTTCAAATGAAACGAATTGCAGTTGTAGGAACGGGCTATGTTGGCTTAGTAAGTGGAACTTGTTTCGCCGAGATGGGCAACACTGTAGTCTGTATTGATATTGACAAATGGAAGGTTGAACAATTGCAAAAGGGTATAATTCCCATTTATGAGCCCGAACTCGATATTCTATTAGAGCGAAACATCAAAGCAGAAAGGTTAAAATTCACTACCGATTTGGCCCATGGAATTTCGGATGCAGAAATAATCTTTTTGGCATTACCAACACCCCCAGGAGAAGATGGATCTGCAGATTTATCTTATATATTAAATGTCGCCACCCAGCTGGGAAATCTCATTAAGGACTTTAAAGTTATCGTAGATAAAAGTACTGTGCCTGTCGGAACTGCCCATTTGGTCCATGAAGCTATAGCAGCAAATAGCACTGTAGAATTTGCGGTAGTTTCTAACCCGGAATTTTTACGAGAAGGTTATGCAGTTGCTGATTTCATGAAACCAGACCGCGTTGTAATTGGCTGTTCAAATCAGCGGGCAGCTAAAATCATGGAAAGTCTTTATAAACCATTTGTTCGGCAAGGGAATCCAATTTACTTTATGGATGAAAAATCTGCAGAATTAACTAAATATGCTGCCAATTCCTTTTTAGCCACAAAGATTACATTCATGAATGAAATTGCAAATTTTTGTGAGCTTGTTGGAGCCGATGTCGATAAAGTGCGAATAGGAATTGGTTCTGACAATCGCATAGGAAAGCGATTTTTGTTTCCGGGAATTGGCTATGGCGGTTCATGTTTTCCTAAAGACGTGAAAGCACTTTTTAAATCAGGACAAGAGCATCAATTCGATTTTAAAATTCTTCAAGCGGTCATAGAGGTTAATGAACAACAAAAAACAATTCTTTTACCGCGTATTAAAAATTTCTTTCGGGGAGACCTAAGTGGTAAAAAAATTGCAGTTTGGGGTTTGGCGTTCAAACCCGATACAGATGACATCCGTCAAGCACCTTCGCTTTTTTTGATTGATTCAATTTTAGCCGCCGGCGCAAAAGTAATTGTATATGATCCCGAAGCCATGCAAAATGTTGAGGCTATCTATGGTGAAAAAATCACATTTGCTAAGGACCAATACAGTGCGCTTTCAGATGCAGATGCGCTTATTATATGCACTGAATGGAGCGCATTTAGAAACCCAAATTTTAACGCAATGAAAGACCTCATGGCAGATAGCGTTATCTTTGACGGGAGAAACCTTTATGACATGGATGAAATGACTGATAAAGGTTTTTACTATAGTAGTATTGGAAGAAGAACTATAAATAATAATGCATGAAACGTGTTTTGGTAACCGGGGCAGCCGGCTTTTTGGGCTCTCATCTCTGTGATCGTTTTATTAACGACGGATACCACGTAATTGGCATGGACAACCTTATTACAGGGCGGTTAAAAAATATTGAACACCTTTTTTGCAAATCAAACTTTGAATTTTACCACCACGACGTGAGCAAATTCATTCATATTCCTGGTGATTTACATTACATATTGCATTTTGCTTCGCCTGCTAGCCCAATTGATTATTTAAAGATTCCAATCCAGACCCTAAAAGTAGGGTCGCTCGGCATTCATAACTGTTTGGGCTTGGCAAAATCAAAAGGAGCTCGACTCATGATAGCAAGCACTTCTGAAGTATATGGGGATCCTAGCGTTCATCCTCAGCCTGAGAGTTATTGGGGTAACGTTAACCCTGTTGGTCCGCGAGGTGTCTATGATGAGGCCAAGCGATTTCAAGAAGCGATCACAATGGCTTATCATAATTTTCACGGTATACAAACACGCATCGCGCGTATTTTTAATACTTATGGCCCAAGAATGCGATTGAATGATGGTCGTGTACTCCCCGCTTTCATAGGGCAAGCATTGAGGGGCGAAGACCTCACTATTTTTGGAGATGGTTCTCAAACAAGAAGCTTCTGTTACGTTGATGACCTTATTGAAGGTATAGTTCGGTTATTACATTCTGACCATGTAGACCCCATTAATCTAGGTAACCCTGATGAAATTACCATTGAACAATTTGCCAAAGAAATAATTGCTCTTTCAAATACAAATCAAAAAGTGGTATTCAAAGATCTTCCAATCGATGATCCAAAACAACGTCAACCCGATATTACTAAGGCGCGTTCAATATTAGATTGGGAACCAAAAATTGATAGAAAGGATGGGCTAAAGCGCACATTTGCTTATTTTAGAAGCCTTTCGGCTGATGATTTGCGCCATACAGAACACAACAATTTTGAACAATACATTACTAAATAATGAGCTACTTTGCACATCCAACAGCAGTAATAGATGATGATTGCCAAATTGGCAATGAAACCAAAATCTGGCATTTTTCACACTTGATGACAGGATGTGTGCTTGGAGAGAAATGCAATATTGGACAAAATGTAGTGATTAGCCCAAAAGTGGTGCTAGGAAATAATGTTAAGGTGCAAAATAATGTTAGCATATATACTGGTGTTGAGTGTGCTGATGATGTGTTTTTAGGTCCATCAATGGTTTTCACCAATGTCATTAATCCGCGAAGTGCTATAAACCGACAAGATAGTTTTGCTAAAACGCATGTTGGTAAAGGTGCAAGTATTGGTGCCAATGCCACCATTATTTGCGGGCATGACATAGGAGAATACGCCTTTATTGGGGCAGGTGCTGTTGTTACTAAACATGTTCCCCCATACGCTTTAGTGGTAGGCAATCCCGCAAGACAAATTGGTTGGATGTCTGAATATGGACACAGACTTGAATTTAATGCCCAAGGACGTGCCGTTTGCCCTGAAAGTGGGCAGAATTATCAACTTTATGAAGGCTTAGTAACTAAAACAGATGAGTAAAATAAAATTTGCCGTAGTAGGGGCAGGACATATTGGTAAGCGCCATGCCGAAATGATTATGCGAGATTCAGCAGGAGAATTAGTAGCAATGGTAGATCCACGTGGAACTGAAGAATGCGAAGCTTCAGTTTTCAATGTGCCCTTTTTTAACCAACTTTCAGACTTACTCAAAAGTAATATTGAATTTGACGTGGTAAATATTTGTACGCCAAACGGGATCCATGCAGAATTAGCATTAATGGCACTTGATGCGCAAAAACACGTCGTTTGCGAAAAACCAATGGGCCTAACAAAAAAAAGTTGCGAGCAAATAATTTATAAAGCGCTGCAAGTTTCTAAGCAAGTTTTTTGCGTCATGCAAAACCGTTATTCTCCACCTTCTGTATGGATAAAAGATGTTGTCGATCGCAAGGTACTGGGTGACATTTATATGGTTCAGCTCAATTGCTATTGGAACCGTGATGAACGTTATTACAAGGCAGGTGGGTGGAAAGGCACACAAGAACTAGATGGCGGAACCCTTTTTACTCAATTTAGTCACTTCATAGACATCATGTTTTGGCTTTTTGGAGATATTGAAAACATTCAAGGCAAATTTGCCGATTTCAAACATAAAAATTTAACGGATTTTGAAGATTCTGGATTTGTAAGTTTTGACTTTATTAACGGAGGAATGGGAAGCCTAAATTATTCTACAGCCGTCGCCAATAAGAACCTAGAGTCTAGTATGACCATTATTGGACAAAATGGATCGGTAAAAATTGGAGGTCAGTACATGAATGAGGTTGAGATTTGCAATATCGAAAACTACCAGATGCCTCAGTTATCTCCAACAAATCCAGGAAACGACTATGGTCCATATAAAGGATCTGCAGCAAATCACAACTATGTGATCTCAAACGTTATCCAAACGCTTAATGGTCAATCTGAAGCCACCACAAATGCGCTAGAAGGAATGAAAGTCGTAGATATTATTGAACGAATTTATGCCGTGCGCGATGCACAATTAAATAATCAACATTAAAACTCATGATTTACCAGGACCTCATCGACAAAAATGCAAAACTTGCCGTCATTGGCTTGGGTTATGTAGGACTACCCATTGCCCTTGAATTTGCAAAGCATATTGATGTGATTGGCTTTGATATTAATGCAGAACGCATCGCACAAATGAAACGTGGTGAAGACCCAAGTAGAGAACTTGATTCTTCATATTTTAAGCAAAGAAGTATAGCCTTTACCAGTAATTTATCCGACTTATCCCAAGCCAAATTTTATATTGTAGCGGTACCTACGCCTATTGACGATACAAATCTTCCAGACTTAAAACCATTGCTTAGTGCGAGCGAAACCGTGGGTGCGGTACTTAAAAAAGGGGATTATGTAGTTTACGAATCAACCGTATATCCAGGCTGTACCGAGGAGGACTGCATACCTATTCTTGAGGAAAAATCCGGGTTAAAATTCCAAGAAGATTTTATGGTTGGTTATTCCCCAGAACGTATCAATCCAGGAGATAAGGAGCATACACTACAAAATGTCATGAAAATTGTGTCGGGCTGTTGTAAGCATTCTTTAGATCAAATCGCTCTTACCTATGAATTAGTAGTTGAAGCTGGAGTGCATCGTGCCACAAGTATTAAAGTAGCAGAAGCCGCAAAAATTGTAGAAAACACACAACGCGACGTTAATATTTCTTTAGTAAACGAGCTTTCCATTATATTTAATAAACTTCAAATTAACACCTTTGATGTCCTTGAAGCTGCTGGAACAAAATGGAATTTTTTAAAATTTTACCCTGGCCTAGTTGGTGGGCATTGCATCGGCGTAGACCCATATTATTTGGTTCATAAAGCAACACAAGTTGGTTACCATTCCAAGGTAATTAATTCAGGGCGTTATGTAAATGACTCTATGGGCTTTTATATTGGCAAACAAACTGCCAAAAAAATAATTGCTCAAGGAAAAATCATTCAAGAAGCCCATGTTCTGGTAATGGGTGCTACTTTTAAGGAAAACGTATCTGACATTCGAAATTCAAAAGTAACCGATGTGATTTCTGAATTACAATCCTTTCAAATTAATGTAGACCTCATAGACCCACATGCAGACTCGCTGGAAATGGAACACGAATACGGTTTAAGTCTTACCTCTGTTTTGCGCAATGATTACGATGCGATTATTTTAGCAGTGAATCACAATGAATATATGAATTATGACGAGTCTTATTTTAAAAGTCTTTTAAAAGATGGGAAAGGTATTTTCGTCGATGTAAAGGGTATTTATCGAAACAGAATAAAAGATTTAACTTATTGGTCATTATAAAATCATGACATTTGACAAACATATTCTTGTAACTGGTGGCGCTGGGTTTATTGGCTCACATGTTGTTCGCCTTTTGGTGCAAAAATATCCCAACTATAGAATTGTCAACTTAGATAAACTAACTTATGCCGGGAATTTGGAAAATCTTACCGATATCCAAGAAGCTCCCAATTACTGTTTTGTACACGCCGATATTTGTGACCAGAAGGCTATTGAACGCGTATTTTCAGATTATCAAATAACCGATGTCATCCATTTGGCCGCTGAAAGTCATGTTGATCGATCAATACATGGCCCCATGGAATTTGTTTTATCTAATGTAGTTGGCACGGTAAAACTTTTGGAGGTGGCGCGTACATCATGGTCCAACAAAAGTAACCATGTCTTTCATCATATTTCAACCGATGAAGTATATGGTAGCCTTGGAGAAAGCGGGTTTTTTAATGAAAGTAGTCCATATGACCCAAGAAGCCCATACTCGGCATCGAAAGCTTCCTCAGACCATTTTGTTCGGGCTTACTATCATACATTTGGGCTCCCTATAAAAATAAGTAACTGCTCTAATAATTATGGATCACATCAATTTCCAGAAAAATTAATCCCGTTGATGATTCACAATATTATTGAAAACAAACCTTTACCCGTTTATGGAAAAGGGGATAATATCAGAGATTGGCTCTGGGTTGAAGACCATGCAAAGGCAATTGATACAATTTTTCACAATGGAGAAATAGGGCATTCATATAACATCGGTGGACTTAATGAATGGACAAATCTAGAATTAGTAAATTTTTTATGTAAATGTATGGATGAAAAACTTGGCCGAGAAATTGGTACTTCTGCCAATTTGATCACTCATATAGAGGACCGTGCCGGACATGATAAACGCTATGCTATTGACGCTTCTAAACTTTGCTCAGCATTGGGCTGGCAACCCACAGTAAGCTTTGAACAAGGCCTTGACCTCACTATTGATTGGTACTTGTCAAATAAAGAATGGGTTAAAAAAGTGACCAGCGGAGCTTATCAGCGCTATTATCAAAAAATGTATTCATCTAAGTAATGGATTTTTAATTGCTATTTTTAGGCCAAGATGCTCTTCAACTCTTTTGAATTTTTTGGCTTTCTACCAATCGTTTTTGCACTATATTGGTTCGTATTTCAGCGAAAAATTGTTTTGCAGAATTTATTAATTCTACTGGCAAGCTACTTCTTTTATGGTTGGTGGAGTTGGCAGTTTATGGGTTTACTGCTACTTAGTACAACTCTAGATTATTTTTATGGCTTTGGGGTAAGCTCAAGTAACAAGAAAAAAGCAAAGGTTTTTTTATGGTTGAGTATTTTCAACAATCTTGGCATTTTAGCAATTTTTAAGTACTATAATTTCTTTGTCACACAGTTTCAAGAAGGGCTTGAACTTATTGGTTTTCATACCAATCCGGTTTTATTAAACGTTGCGCTTCCTGTTGGAATTTCGTTTTATACCTTTCATGGCATGTCCTATGTTTTTGATATCTATCGCAATCATCAAAGACCAGTAAAAAACTTTATCGACTATGCGGTTTTTGTCAGTTTCTTTCCTCTATTGGTGGCTGGGCCAATTGAACGAGCAGGGCATTTGTTGCCGCAAGTTCAAAAAGCAAGAAAATTTTCATATCAACAAGCATTAGAAGGCTGTAGACTAATTTTATGGGGGCTATTCAAAAAAGTAGTTATCGCCGATGCTATTGCTCAAGTTATTGATCCAATTTTTACGAACTACATTGACTACAATAGCCCTACCCTCTTTTTGGCAGCAATTGGTTTTGCATTTCAGATTTACGGTGATTTTTCAGGTTATTCGGATATAGCATTAGGAACTGCTAAGCTGTTCGGATTTGAGCTGCTTAGCAATTTTCGTTTTCCCTATTTTTCAAGAGATATTGCAGAGTTTTGGCGACGCTGGCATATATCGCTATCATCTTGGTTCAAGGACTATCTTTATATTCCCCTTGGCGGCTCTAGGCAAGGGTTATCAAAGTCGGTGAGAAATACCTTTATTATTTTTTTAGTGAGTGGGTTTTGGCACGGAGCGAGTTGGAATTTTATCGTTTGGGGCTTTATACATGCTTGTGGATTTCTTCCTTTATTGCTTTTAAAGCGAAATCGAAAAAACACAGATACTGTTGCCTTAAATAAACATTTGCCTTCTTTAAAGGAACTTCGTCAGATGATACTCACCTTTGTATTTGTGACATTTGCATGGATTTTCTTTAGGGCAGAAAATTTGGAAAATGCTATAGGTTTTATAAGCTGCATATTTACAAATTGGACCCAACTGGGAATGATTTCAGGCAAGAGTATAGTCGTGTTGGGCAGCATATTGCTACTTATTGATTGGTATCTGCGACACAACGAACGCCAATTGCGTGTTCCAACATGGCAACCCCTTCGAATGGCTATATATTTTAGTTTTGCTTTGGCCATTTGGCTCAAACTAGGGGGCGAACAAACATTTATTTATTTTCAGTTTTGATGCGCAAGTTTTTATTCAGATTATTCCAACTCGGCTTTTTCTTTTTTATTAGCATTATAGTGGGTTTAACACTAATCGCACTTTCGACCAACTGGACGCTAAAAATTGAACAAAAAACGCTTGGCCATCAAACTCATTGGGGAAGCAGTTGGGAGCGGATTTCGGAATTTGAAATATGGGTAAATCAAAAATCCTCGAAACCCCGAGGACTTATCATCGGATCCTCAACGGCCTATCGCAATATAAACCCTCATATTTTAGATCAAACCACAGATCTCAATTGGTTTAACTACGCAAGTAGTGGACAACCACCAATTATTAGTTTACAGCTTTTAAAACATGCTTTTAGCAAAGATAAATTTGATTATATTTTACTCGATATCTATGAGCCTGTTACACAGCTCGATGGTCTAGAATCCGCACATGACCTCATTTATAATTCTACGCTTGATTGGTGGAATAAAACTAAATTGGTTTGCAGTTATCCACAAGGCAAACTTTGGCTACGCTATTTTTACTTTTTTATCAAACAACTTGTTGCCTCAAAACCTCACATAATTTTGGACCCCAAAAATGGCACTTACCTCAAAAAAGGCTTCGTCTGTTCCAATCAACCTTCAATTAGCCAATGGAATAAAAAACAAACAAATAAAGCGCTAAATAGATTTGCTTCTCTGAGTGAAATTGATGCATTGTGCAAGACAAATGGAGCCAAACTGATTTTAAATATTTCTCCTAGTCTTGAACATAAATATATCTTACAAGAGAATTTTAAGGAATATTCAATCATTAGTAATGATGAATTCAATAACCCAGATTGGTTCTATGACTCTCACCACATGACTTGCGAGGGTGCCAATCTATATTCGCACAGGCTCAGCAGTAAATTCAAAGCAAAAATAAAATGATTTATATTGCCTATGAAACTCCATCTTTTACGCCATGCAAAGACCAATCCAATTTCATCAACAGGAAATGATTTTGATCGCGAACTTTTATCTCGAGGCTATGAACAAATAGAATTATTGAAATCTTTTTTATTGCAACAACCCATCAACCCTACTTATATTCTTTGCTCAAGTGCAAAACGTACTGAGCAAACCCTAATTCATTTAAAAGAATTGTGGCCAAAGGCCATCGTTCAATTTAGAGATGAACTCTACTTGGCATCCAAACTAGAAATCCTCAAAGAGATTTGTAAGATTGATCATGAAGGCGATATATTAGTTGTTGGTCATAACGAAGGATTAAGCGAATTAGGATTTTATTTAAGCAATCAAGCCACATGGCTTAAAACTTGTGGATTCCTAAGTCTTGAATTTAATTTTGAGAACAGTGCATTTATTTCAAAAGGCATGGCAAATACTTTGGCAAGTTTCAGAGTGGAGAAATAAATGATGCCACTATGTCAGAAAATTTTCTGTGGCACAGAACTTGTCAAAAAATTAAGATGAATTACGCCAGCTACCCTAACAAAGAACTGCGTCAAGCAGCATTTCCAGCATTGATGGTGATTGTACTGATGTGGCTTGCCTATTGGGCAGATTTTCTTTTTACAACAGATTTTCAGCAATACGGCATTCAAGCCCAACACCTTAAAGGTTTGCGAGGCATTGTATTTATGCCATTGATTCATGCACATAATGATATCAAACATATTCTCAATAATAGCCTGCCAACTTTTCTATTACTCACCCTTTTGTTTGAATCTTACAAGGGCATAGCATGGCGTATATTTATTCTTTCTTGGCTGTTCACAGGCATCTTTCTTTGGTTCATTGGCGGTAGCAATGGCGCCATACACATTGGAATGAGTGGTGTTATTTACGCCTTAGCAGGCTTTCTTTTCACCTCTGGTGTGTTGCGCAGGTACTTACCTTTACAAGCACTTTCCTTGTTTGTCGTCTTTTTATATGGATCCATGATTTGGGGAATTTTCCCAACACAACCGAGAGTTTCATGGCAAGGGCACCTCTCAGGTCTTGTTGTGGGTGTTTTACTTGCATTTCTTTACAGAAAGCAAGGTCCTCAAAGACCAAAATATCAATTTGAAATAGAAAAAGAATTGGGAATAGAACCGCCTGATTTTGAAGGTGACTTAAAAAGAGCCATTGACGCCGAAACTCGAGCCCATGAAAATGATGAAAATAATGGTCAAAATGAAGATGGGCAATCCAATGAACATGAGGCTAAATTTGTTGTTTACGATTATAAAAAGAAGGAGTAACTTTAAAGCGTGGAAACCATTCGAAATAAAGTTAAGGAGAGCGGCTTGATACAACTTGACTTAGCCCATTACAAACCAAAACTCAAATTGGTCGGTATCGACCTTGCGGAACATCTTTGGCAAGGACTCGTGCTAAAAGAAAAAGATTTTAGAAATTGGATTAAACAACACAATTGGAAGCAATATCAAAGGCAGGCAGTCTATATTTATTGTAGTACCGATGCCATTATTCCCACATGGGCATTTATGCTGGTAAGCTCGGCGCTTCAAAAAGAAAATATCTACAGCCAAGTTGGTTCTAAACAAGACCTTGCCAATGCTTTGATTTCAGAAGAAATATGCGCTATAAATATTGAAAAAATTCAAGGGCAACGAATAATAATAAAAGGTTGCGCTGAAATTTCAGACCCGGCTTTTGCCATGTCTTATTTAGTTCGCTTCTTGCAACCATTTGCTAAAAGTATTATGTATGGCGAGCCCTGTAGCACCGTCCCAATCTATAAAAAATGATTAAAGCATGGCTCAATGCGGCGCGTTTAAGAACATTGCCTTTATCAATTTCAGGTATTATCGTTGGCTCTGGGATGGCGGCCCATCTTGGTGCTTTTGATGCTCAAATTTTAAGTTTAGCGCTGCTCACAACAATTGGTTTTCAAGTGCTATCTAATTTTGCCAATGACTTAGGAGATAGTCAGAAAGGAACAGACAACGCACAAAGAGTAGGGCCTGCACGGGCAATTCAAAGTGGTCTTCTGTCTCAAAAACAAATGAGATTAGCAATTATTATTATGAGCTTGGTTTCATTTTCAAGTGCTTTGCTGTTGATCTATAAAAGTGTTGAGAATCTTTCTACAAAAGAAATTTATGCGTACATCGTTTTAGCCATCGCTTGCATCATTGCAGCTATTAGCTATACAGTTGGAAAAAATGCATACGGATATCGCGCATTGGGTGATTTTATGGTATTTTTATTTTTTGGGTTCGTAAGCGTGGTTGGTGTATTTATGCTCTATGGCAAGGGATTTCAATGGCTCACCATTTTTCCTGCAATTAGCATTGGGGCTTGGAGCACGGCAGTTCTTAATCTTAATAACCTTAGGGACATCGAAAACGATCGAATAATGAATAAGCGGACAATTGCTGTTAATTTGGGTTTTGAAAAAGGAAAGATCTATCATGTTATTCTTGTATGTTCAGGCTTAGCAACGTGGTTTTTTTGTGTTTACTTATTGGCCACAGTGCATTCTAATTATTTTTTATTTCTGGCTCTAATTCCCTCCATTGGCTTTGTGCTACATCTTCAGCGTACAATTCAAGAACAAAGCCCGGCAAACCTCGATAAAGAACTTAAAAAAGTGGCCCTCTTTACTTTTTTTTCAGCCCTGCTTTTTGCAATTTTACTTAACTTAGCATCGCAATAAAATATCTTACATGAACATTCTGGTCTGCATCGCCAAGGCACCCGACACCACCTCAAAAATTGCCTTTTCTAATGACAATACAGCATTTGATGAAAATGGAGTACAATACATTGTTAACCCCTATGACGAATGGTATGCACTTGTTCGTGCATTAGAAATTAAAGAAGCTCAAGGTGGTCAAGTTACAATTATAACTGTCGGAACAACAGCAGACGAGTCCATCATGCGAAAAGCATTGGCAATTGGTGCTGATGAAGCCGTTCGCATCGATGCAGATGCAACAGATGCATTTTTTACCGCTATGCAAATAGCAGAATACGCCAAAACAAAAAATTATGACCTCATACTAACTGGAAAAGAAACCATTGATTTTAATGGGTCACAAGTTGGCGGAATGTTAGCAGAACATCTGGATTTCCCTTTTATTTCTTTAGCCACAAAATTAGAAATTACTGGCAGCACCATATTTTGTCAAAGAGAAATTGTTGGAGGGGTTCAAGAAGTAGAAGTCCAAGGCCCTGCAGTTGTAAGTTGTGCCAAAGGAATGGCTGAACAACGAATTCCAAATATGCGTGGAATTATGGCTGCTCGCTCAAAGCCGCTCACGATTGTTGATGCAGCTCCTATTGATTCACTGACATCCTTTACTCGATATAGCTTGCCAGCAGCAAAGTCCAGTGTTAAATTAATTGACCCTAACAATCTTGACGAACTCGTATCACTTCTACACAACGAAGCCAAGGTAATTTAAGCTTAAAAACATGAATCTAGTTTATATCAATTCAATAAATGGTTTATCCAAGACAGCGTTGGAAGCAGTTACCTATGCAAAAAAACTTGGATCTGATGTTTGTGTGATTACAAATGGCGCAGCTTCAAATGATCTTCTTTCAACGCTTGGTATTTATGGTGCCAATAAGGTATTAATAGATGCGCGTATTGATGGCCAAGACCCTGGCCAATTGGTAAAGTTGGTCTGGGCAGCAGCCCAAAAAACAGGAGCAAGCACTATTGTTTTTTCACATGATCTTGTAGGAAAGGCCGTTGCACCTCGTTTAAGTGTTCGGCTAAAAGCCGGTCTTGTGGCAGGTGCAGTTAGTTTGCCTGAAAATGACGGCACTATTAAGGTAAATGTGTTTTCTGGTAAAGCATTTGGCTATGTGCGTGTCAATACAAGCCAGCGGATTATTTCTCTACTTCCAAATAGCATTCAACCCGAGCAAACAGGGCAAAATTGCCCCGTTGAAGCATTTGATAGCCAAGCAGGAACAAGTCAAATTGTTGTAAAGGCAACCAAAAAAGCAGAAGGTACTATTGCGCTACCCGAGGCAGAACTGGTAGTTTCAGCAGGCCGAGGATTAAAAGGCCCTGAAAATTGGGGGATGATAGAAGATCTTGCTGCTGCACTTGGCGCTGCCACTGCATGTTCTCGTCCTGTAGCTGATATAGGTTGGAGGCCACATCATGAACATGTCGGTCAAACGGGAATTGCTATTCGTCCTAATTTGTATATAGCTGCTGGAATTTCTGGTGCTATTCAACATCTCGCAGGTGTGAATGGATCAAAAGTAATTGTTGTAATTAATACAGATGCAGAAGCACCGTTTTTCAAGAGTGCCAATTATGGGATAATTGGTGATGCATTTGAAGTCATACCTCGCTTTACTGAAGCCATTAAACGCTTCAAAGAAGCGCAACATTAATATCAAATTAACGTAAAACTAAGTCAATCGTATGCAAAAAGTACGCCTTGACATAACTGGAATAGCCTATAGCCGGACGCAAACTGGCTCCTATGTCTTGACCTTACAAGAGCAGGGAGGATTGCGTAAATTGCCCATTGTTATTGGGAATTTCGAGGCACAAGCCATTGCTGTGGAACTCGAAAAAATGATTCCATCTCGACCCTTAACGCATGATTTATTTAAGGCCTTTGGACTTGCTTATGGCGTTCATATTAATGAAGTTTTAATTTACAAGTTTAAAGAAGGTGTCTTTTTTGCAAAACTTATTTGTGAACAAAATGGCGTTTATACTGAATTGGACTCTCGGACCTCAGATGCTATAGCAATTGGAGTAAGATTTAATGCTGAAATCTATACCCTGAACAGCATCCTAGATGAAGTAAGTGGTATTACTCTAGATCAAATTGAAAATTTTGAATCTTTTGACAACGAAAATGATATCTTTGAACAAGAGGAGCATACTTCAAATGAGTGGAAATCGGCTCGTAATGAAGATCTAGTTAAAAAATTAGATGAAGCCCTCGAAAATGAAGATTACGAACTCGCATCAAAAATTCGGGATGAACTTAACCGCCGCAATTAAAACTAGACTTACCCTACTTAGTTTTTTTCAATTTTTTGTTTGGGGTGCATGGCTCACTACTATTGGCACTTATTGTACAGAAGGTAAAGGATGGACTTTCCCTCAATTTGGCGCTATTTTTTCCACCTTAGCGCTCTCGTCAATCATCATGCCATCAATAATTGGCATTGTGGCAGACAAATGGATCCGAGCAGAGAGGTTATATGGAATTTTGCATTTAACATATGCAGCTTTTATTCTGCTTATACCTAATATAAGTAAACTATACGAGTATTTTCCATCTCTTCAATCAATGGAAGAATACGATCTGTTGTACTGGATAATCTTTGGTGGAATGTTGGCCTATATGCCTACTATTTCACTTTCAAATGCCGTTAGCTTCCGTATTTTGAAAATGAATAACCTCGATGTTCAAAACGATTTTCCAAAAATCAGGGTATGGGGTACCATAGGGTTCATTGCTGCAATGTGGCTTACAAATTTGAGCGGAAGCAAAGCCAATGTTAATCAATTTTACATAGCTGGTCTTGGTGCTATTTTTTTAGGCCTATATGCCTTTTCTTTACCAGCATGTACACCACAGGGAAAAACATCCCAAAAACAATCTTTAAGTCAGCAACTAGGATTAAATGCTTTTAAACTTTTTGCCCAATACCGAATGGCACTATTTTTTATTTTTTCTATTCTTTTAGGAGCTGCTCTTCAATTGTCTAATATGTATGGGGATGCCTACTTGAGCAGTTTTCCTGAAGGCACTCTTGTAGAAAAATATTCAACCATTATTTATTCTATTTCTCAAGTTTCTGAAACGATTTTTATTTTAACTATCCCATTTTTCTTAAAAAGATTTGGGATTAAAAATGTAATGCTCTTTGCCTTACTGGCTTGGGTATTGCGTTATGGATTTTTTGCCTTTGGTGACTCACAAATAGGCATCTTACTCATCGTCTTAAGTTGTGTGGTTTATGGAATGGCCTTTGATTTTTTCCTGATTTCTGGCTCCATGTTTGTAGAGGCCAATACCGAAAGCAATATTCGTTCAAGCGCACAGGGCTTGTTTATTATGATGACTAATGGAATTGGCGCCTATATAGGCACGAAAACAAGTAGTTATGTCATAGACCATTATTATGTTCTAAAATCAGGAGAAACTGATTGGCATGGCGCATGGCTTTGTTTTGCTGCTTATTGTTTGGTGGTTGCCGTTCTTTTCATGCTTTTCTTCAAAGAGAAAAAACAAGCTGTATTGCAACAATAAGCAAATTAATCTCTCACAAACTTATATCCAACACCACGTATAGATTGAAACAACTTTGGATTTTTTGCATCCGTTTCAAACAATTTTCGAAAATTCAAAATATAATTATCTATGGTGCGAGAAGTTGGAATTTGCTCTGAACCCCACAACCTATCTAGAATTTCATTGCGTGAAATGACTTTCCCTTCCTTTTCTATGAATAGCTCTAATAATTGGGCTTCTCGTTTAGTAAAAGTGTGCAATAGGTGATTATCCATTGTTCTTACCTCAAAAGTTGTGAAGTCAATTATTTTGGTGCCAATTCGGTTGGCAAGTCCTGAATCTGGCTGGTTGGCTCCTTTTAATAATATCTTTACCTTGAGTAAAAGTTCTTCCAGATCAAATGGTTTAACCAAATAATCATTAGCGCCTAATTTTAAACCCGCTACTCTATCAGCGGTAGTCCCTTTGGCCGATAAAAACAACACAGGAACACTACTTTGAAGGCGGATTGTTTTGCATAAATCAAATCCAGAAACATGAGGTAACATTACGTCCAAAATGATTAAATCGTAATGAATTGGACCTTGAAATACTTCTTTTGCCTGAGCACCATCCACATAAACTGAAATTGAATAACCTTCTAACTGAAGATTGAGTGCAATCATATCTCGCAAACTCAATTCATCTTCAACTAAACAAATTCGGTACATACTTTTTGCTCGAAAAATTATATTTTTGATGAAATTACTATAAACTCATCAAGTATGTACAAATTTTTACGTTTTGGGCTCCTATTGCTTAGTCTTCAGTTTTCAGTTTGTGGTCAAAATAATCTTTCACAAACCACAAAGATTCAACTAAGTAAGGCTATCCCAACGCGCCATTTACAGGCGCCAGAACTAAATGCTATCCGCTCTGAAGATGACTACCGTGACAAACAAGGCATGTTGTATCGAATCGGGGTTGCAGTACAAACCAACATCAACCCAAATCAAGAAGGCGCCTGGATTAACCAACCTGACGGAAGCCGCGTTTGGCAAATGATTATTTCTGCTCCAGGAGCAGAAGCAATCAGCTACCTATTTGAGCATTTTGTACTCTATGGAGGTAGCACTTTGCGCATTCAAAATTTATATGGACAAGAGGTTCATCCGCTTTTGACAAGCAAGGATGTTGAGTCTCATCAAATGCAAAATGCAGCGCTTTGCGCTGGATCTACGCATGTGCTTACGCTCACTGAACCTGCCTTCACAACGCCTTCAGAAATTTTTATCGATCGCATCATGTACAACTACCGCTCGACTGGATTTGGAAGTGCTGAAAAAATTAATGAATCCGATCCGTGTGAGGTAAATGTAAATTGCTCACCTGTTGGAGACGCTTGGCAAAATCAAAAACGAGGTGTTGCAAGAGTTTATGTAGTTGAAGGAAACCAAGCGGGATGGTGCACTGGTTCTTTGATCAACAATACTGCCCAAGATTGTAAGCCTTATTTATTAACGGCCTTGCATTGTGGCGTAAATAGTTCAGCAGCAAACATGAATCAATGGAAATTCTATTTTGGCTATGAAGCACCTACATGTACCAATCCAACCTCAGTTGGAACGCTAGCTAGTCACTTTATCACAGGTTGCATGCGCATTGCCGATGCCAATGATGGTGGAGGAAATTCCGGCTCAGATTTTCTCTTGGTAAAGATGGGCAACAATACCAATGAAAATACGGTCATAACCAACCTTAAATCTGCCAATTTTAACGCTTATTGGAATGGTTGGAATGCGAGTCCTTCGCCAACCACTGGCGGTGCAGGCATCCATCATCCAGCAGGTGATATTAAAAAGATTTCAACTTTTTCCGGAAACACCATCTCAACCCAATGGGGATCAGCTGCAGGTTCACATTGGCGCGTAACTTGGACACCAAATTCCAACGGACATGGCGTTACCGAAGGTGGTTCATCTGGTTCGCCACTTTTTGATAATTCGGGCGGCAATATCATTGGTACATTAACGGGAGGTGCCTCATATTGCACTTCACCGAGTGCCCCAGATCAATACGGTAAAATGGCCTTTCATTGGACCAATAATGGGAGTACAACTGCAGAACAACTCAAACCTTGGTTAGATCCAGCTAATTTGAATATTCTTGTTTTTGGCGGATCCTCAGACCCATGCACACCTACAACACCTGTGGCACCAACCGCTAATTTTACGGCAAATGCAACAAATATTACTCCTGGAACAACAGTGAATTTTACAGATTTATCCTTAGGGCTTCCGACATCTTGGGCATGGTCTGTTAGCCCTGCATCGGGATGGTCCTATTCGGGAGGCACCTCAGCCTCAAGTCAAAATCCTCAAATCACTTTTAATAATATTGGTCAGTATACGGTCACTTTGACGGCAAGCAATGCCCAAGGATCAGACGATGAAATTAAAAGCAACTACATTACAGTGGCACAATTAACAGGTCCTTGTACGGCAAGCGGTGTTTGTGATGAATACATCAATACGGTGAATTTTAATACCATCAATAACACCTCATCTTGTGGCAACAATGGCTATACTGATTTTACAAATATGAGTACTTCTTTGGCACAAGGCAGCACCTATTCATTAACTATTACCCCTGGTATTGTAAATAATACGCAATCAGCAGCCTATACTAACGATGAAATTTCCGCCTGGATCGATTTCAATAACGACTTTGATTTTGATGACCCCGGAGAGCAGGTTGCCTATGTATTAGTAGCCAATGGGTGGAATAATGTGTTTGACGTTACTGTTCCATTGGCTTCTTACACAGGAAATGTACATATGCGTGTTAGAATATCATATCAACCGGATGGTGCCATAACACCATGTGGCCCTGCATCTTATGGTGAAACAGAAGACTATACAATTAACATCACTTCAGGGGCCGGTATCTCTGAAAATTCACTTGAGGTGATAAACGTATATCCAAATCCCGCAAATGAAAAATTATACATTGATGTCAAAAACCTTGAAAATATTCAAAGTATAGCTTTATTAGACATAAATGGGAAGGTTATTCAAACACTTACGCACATTGAAAGCGGAATCAATTTGATGGATATCAGCCAACTTAAGGCCGGTATTTATCAAGTGCGTAGTATTCAAGATGGATACCAACACACCCATCGATTAATCAAACTTTAGAGATTAATCAGTTTTTGAAAAATATGTTGCGGCCCTCGTTAAGTGGGCCGCTTTTTTTTCAGGTGCCATTCTCATCCAATTAGCCACCATTTGTGAAGTTCTTATATTTTTTCGTAAGCGGTCTTGATGTTTGTCTACGAAATGCCAAAACAAGGCATCAAAAAGCGCCGCACTCAATTTATCCATTTTAAAACCTTGATTCTTTAGGTAATTAGAACTTGAAAAATAGGGCTTGGTAGTCATCAATCCACCATCGGCAAATTGACTCATTCCATAAACATTTGGAACCATTACCCAATCATACGCGTCCATAAAATTCGCCATAAAGAAGCGATAAACCTCGTCTGGATGGATTTCTGACAAAAAGAAGAAATTTCCTAATAACATTAAACGCTCTATGTGATGGGCATATGCAAATTCTTGGATTTTATTTCGTGTTTCAATTAAAAATGGAAGTGCTCCCAAGGCATTCCAATCAAGTTTGGCCGAATGTGCTAAAGCATTACTAGTACGTTGCTTTACCCCTACTTTCTGATAAACTGCTCGCACGAACTCTCGCCAACCAATTACCTGACGAATAAAGCCTTCAACGCTTTGAATAGTAATATTTCCTTTTTGATAGGTAAGTAAAACAGCTTCTACAACTTGGCTTGGAACTAAGAGGCCAGCATTTAATGCAGTAGATAAATTGGAATGAAAAACAAAGGTTGATTCCGTACTAAAAGCATCTTGATACGGACCAAACCTAGAAAGCTTGTTTTCTAAAAAGTGGTGCAATGCCTCTTTGGCTTCTGAGTGTGTTACAGGATAGTCCAAAAGCGCAACTGATCCAGGGTTTTCGGGAAATTCCTGACTAATTTCAGATTCTGCACACACCGACCAGGAACTTCTGAAAACTGGGCTTTTTGCCATGATCAAATCTTTGGGAAGCGCTTTTCTATTATCAGTATCAAAACTCCATCGACCACCTTCTGGCTCACCATTTGGCATTAAAAGAATACCTAAACGCTGACGCTGTTTTTTATAAAAATCCGCCATAAAGTACCTCTTAGGAGCTTTGCCCAACAATTGCTCGTTAATACTTGGCGTATTGTAAAACGATGGGTTTTCATACCAAACAATTGAGATCTGAAAGAATTTGGCAAAGCGCCTCAGTCGTTTCTCAAGTAAAAAATCGGAGGGGTCTACAATATGAATTTCTCGAGTATTTAATTTTCCCAAACTTTCAAAAATATCCCTCAACAAGGCATTGTTGTGTGTAAAATATTGAATTTTCTCACCTTTACTACGCAATTTTTCTGCGTAGTAACTCATGGATGCACGATGAAAAGCCAATTTCTTACGGTGAAAGGGCAACTGCTTAAAATAGAGTTCGTCCTCGATAAGCCAAAAGCATTCAACCCTCCCAAAGGCAGGGTGAAACTCAAAAAGCTGATGCGGGAACACCAAACAAATTGCTTTTTCCATAATCCTAAAACGCCGTGAAATTTGCTTTGTTCATTCAGTAGAAAATCAATTTAATTCAGGCCTATAAAATTCTTCCGGCGCTTAACAATTGATTATAATTTTGTAAAGCATATTATTATCAAAATGGATAAAGTTTCTTATGTGGGCAATGCAGATGTTGCCGCCATTGAACATCTCTACCAACAATACCGGGAAAACCCAAGTAATGTTGATATAGGATGGGTTAAGTTTTTTGAAGGATTTGAGTTTGCTCAAACCAATTTTGAACAAGGCCAAATTCCAGAGAATTTTTTAAAGGAATTCAGCGTGATCAATTTGATCAATGCCTATCGCTCACGGGGGCACCTTTTTACTAAAACCAATCCTGTTCGCGAGCGTCGCAAACACACACCTAATTTAGATTTTACTCATTTCGGACTTCAAGAGGCAGATCTCAAGGAGGTTTTTCAGGCAGGGGAACAAATTGGGATTGGCGCTGCCAAATTATCTGATATTATTGCTCACCTCGAACTTACTTATTGTCAGTCAATAGGAATTGAATACATGTACATGCGTGATCCTGAACGCATTGACTGGTTTCGAAACAAAATTGAATTGAGCAATAGGCCTATGTTTGACCCAATTCGCAAGAAAAAATTATTCGAAAAACTCAATCAAGCAACTGGTTTTGAAGCATTTTTAGGAAAAAAATTCGTTGGACAAAAGCGTTTTTCAATTGAAGGAGGGGAAGGTCTTATACCAGCACTCGATACTTTGGTCTCCAAAGGATCCGCTTTAGGAGTTGAATATTTTGTCATGGGTATGGCACACAGAGGCCGACTAAACACCCTTGCCAATATTTTTGAAAAACGTCCAAGAGACATTTTTAGAGAATTTGAAGGAAAAGAATTTGACTACGCGACCACTTTTGATGGAGATGTCAAGTACCATCAGGGTTTTACTTCCTATATTCAACTCGAAAACGGCGCTGAAATTGGGCTTACATTGGCCCCAAATCCATCCCATCTTGAAGCAGTAAATACAGTCGTTGAAGGTATTGCAAGAGCAAAAATCGATCATGTTTATCATTCAGAAGAAAAAGTTTGCCCAGTTTTAATACATGGTGATGCGGCTATCGCAGGACAAGGCATCGTTTATGAAACGATTCAAATGGCTGGCCTCGATGGATATCGGACTGGCGGTACGATCCACATCGTTGTCAATAATCAAGTTGGTTTTACCACCAATTACCTAGACGGCCGAACTTCGACCTATTGCACTGATGTTGCTAAAACGACGCTCTGCCCTGTTTTCCATGTAAATGGCGACGATATAGAGGCCATTGTAACAACTATTGAGATTGCAATGGAATATCGTCAAGCCTTTCATAGAGATATCTTTATAGATTTATTATGTTACCGCAAATATGGCCACAACGAAGGTGACGAACCAAAATTTACGCAACCCAAGTTGTACAATATCATAGCCAAACACCCTAACCCGCGTGATATTTATTTAGAACAGCTCACACGAGAATCGCTCATTAGCACCGAAGAAGCTAAACTAATTGAAACCGAGTATCAGCAATTTCTCGAAGAAGAATTCGAGGCTTCTAGAAGTAGAGAAAAAGCCCTTGTTTATGACTTTTTAAGCATGACTTGGAAAGACTTCAGGCATGGAACTGAAGCAGATTTCGAAAATTCACCTCAAACAGGTATTGACAAAAAACAATTGTTGGCCTTAGGACGCAAGCTTGCTAGCTTGCCCGAGAATAAAAAGTATTTTAGAAAAATTGCTAAAATTTTTGAAGACCGCCTCTCCTCTATTGAAAACAATCACCTAGATTGGGGCGCAGCAGAAATGTTAGCATATGCTACTCTTCTAGATGAAGGACATGCGGTACGAATCTCAGGACAGGATGTAGAACGAGGCACCTTTTCTCATAGACATGCAGTTGTAAAAACTGAAGATACTGAAGAAAAAATTCTCACCCTCAATCAACTTTCTGCCGATCAAGCAGCTTTTAGCATCTATAATTCTTTATTATCTGAATATGGTGTTTTAGGTTTTGAATATGGCTATTCCTTAGCTCATCCAACAGGATTAACAATTTGGGAAGCGCAATTTGGTGACTTCTTCAATGGCGCGCAAATTGTTGTAGATCAATTTATTTCGGCAGGCGAAGACAAATGGGCCACCCAAAGCGGACTCGTCATGCTTTTACCACATGGATATGAAGGCCAAGGAGCCGAACATTCGAGTGGTCGCTTAGAGCGCTTTTTGCAACAATGTGCAGATTTAAACATGCAAATTGTCAATACTTCGACACCTGCAAATCACTTTCACCTTTTACGACGTCAAATTAAAAGAGATTTTCGAAAACCACTCATCGTATTTTCACCAAAAATGTTGCTGCGTTATCCGGATGCAACTTCAAGCCTCGAAGAAATGGAAAAAGGGCACTTTAAAGAAGTAATTGACGATCCTAATGCTGATGCCAAGAAGATAACAACTGTAGTATTTTGTAGCGGAAAATTTTATTACGAATTGAAAGCCAAAGCAGAAGATTTAAATGTTGAGAATATGGCTTTTGTGCGTATTGAACAACTCTATCCACTAGCAAACAAGCAAATAGATGCCATCCTGAAGAAATATAAACCAAAAAATATTCTTTGGGCCCAAGAAGAGCCGGCAAATATGGGTGCTTGGGCGCATATCGCCATGAACTTAAGGCACATCCCCCTTCAAGGCGTATGTAGACCTGCAAGTGCAGCTAGTGCTGAAGGATCTAAAAAATTACACGAAATCCGTTTGAATAAACTATTTACAGAAATATTTGCATTTGCAAAATAATTTTAAATCAAATCGCATGTCACTATTAGAAATGAAAGTTCCGAGTCCGGGAGAATCAATATCAGAAGTTGAAATAGCTGCTTGGCTTGTTGCCGATGGCGATTATGTAGAAAAAGATCAGGCAATTGCAGAGGTTGATTCAGATAAAGCTACCCTCGAGTTGCCCGCTGAAGAAAGTGGAATTATTACTTTGAAAGCTGCTGAAGGTGAAACAGTAAAAGTAGGACAAGTTGTATGCCTCATCGATACAAGTGCAGCTGCAAAAGAAAAAAGTCCTTCCCAAATAACTGAAGAGAAAGCGCCTGAAAACAAAGAGGCTGCTGCAATTCAAGAAAAGCCTCAATTGCCCACGCCAAATCCAGATCCAATTAAAGCATCGAATTATGCATCTGGGACCCCATCGCCTGCTGCTGCCAAAATGCTCAAAGAAAATAATCTGAACATTAATCAAGTGAAAGCCTCAGGGAAAGATGGCCGAATTACAAAACAAGACGTAATTGCTGCACTTTCAGGTGGATTTTCTGCAGAAGCTGCTCAAGGATGGGGAGGCACAAGAGATCAACATCGAGAAAAGATGTCGATGCTTCGCCGAAAAATTGCTGAGCGTTTGGTAGCCGTTAAGAATGAAACGGCAATGCTTACTACATTCAATGAAGTAGATATGAAACCTATTATGGATATCCGCTCCAAATATAAAGAAGCATTTGCTAAACAACATGAGGTAAATCTCGGTTTTATGTCTTTTTTTACCAAAGCAGTTACTGAAGCACTTAAACTTTATCCAGCAGTAAATGCCCAGATTGATGGCAATGAAATGGTAATGCACGATTATGCCGATATTGGAATTGCAGTTTCATCTCCTAAAGGGTTAATGGTGCCCGTAGTGCGCAATGCTGAACAGATGAGTTTGGCAGAAATAGAGCGTGAAATTAAACGATTAGCTGTCAAAGCAAGAGATGGGAAAATTACTCCAGAAGACATGACTGGCGGCACCTTTACAATTACAAACGGAGGGGTTTTTGGCTCTATGCTATCAACACCTATTATTAATCCACCACAATCTGCAATTCTTGGAATGCACAATGTTGTTGAGCGTCCAGTTGCAATAAATGGCCAAGTTCAAATCAGACCAATAATGTTTGTTGCGCTTTCCTATGACCACAGAATCATAGATGGCAAAGAATCTGTGGGCTTCTTGGTTAAAGTCAAAGAAATGCTTGAAAATCCGGAGCGCATGCTATTTGGTTCAAAAGACCCAATGCAAATTTTATTAGGCTTATAGTACGGGTCAAAATATTGCTTGTTCAAGGCTTGCTTTGGCTTTTTTACTTAGTTTGAATAAGATTGGTTTTCGTATATTTGCTGTTCAATAATTTGCACCTACAATGTCAAAAATCAAGAAGCAAGATGCTTTGGATTACCACTCATCTGGTCGACCAGGAAAAATTGAAGTTATTCCAACCAAGCCATATGCTTCCCAAAGGGACCTTTCATTAGCATATTCTCCTGGTGTAGCTGAGCCATGTTTAAAAATCGCCGAAAACAAAGCAGCCGTTTACGACTACACGGCTAAACGCAATTTAGTAGCAGTAATAACAAACGGCACGGCTGTCCTTGGACTCGGTGACATAGGTCCAGAAGCATCAAAACCCGTTATGGAAGGCAAAGGTCTACTCTTCAAAATATTTGCAGATATAGATGTTTTTGATATTGAGGTAGATGCAAAAGATCCCGAACATTTCATTCAGACAGTAAAAGCCATTGCTCCAACATTTGGAGGAATCAATTTGGAGGATATTAAAGCACCTGAAGCATTTGAAATTGAAAGAAGACTTAAGGAAGAGCTTACCATTCCAATAATGCATGACGACCAGCACGGAACTGCCATCATTAGCGCTGCTGCACTTCTCAATGCTTTAGAACTCGCGCATAAAAAAATTGATAAAATCAAAATTGTAGTCTCAGGTGCCGGTGCTGCAGCTGTTTCATGTATTCAACTGTATAAGCGCCTTGGTGTAAAACCTGAAAATGTATTCATGTATGACTCTCATGGGCTTATTCATACGGGACGAACTGACCTCGATGAAATAAAGCAGATTTTTGCTACTCAAAAAAAAGATGTAGCCTTCGAGGCTGCTTTTAAAGGAGCAGATGTCTTTTTAGGCTTGTCAAAAGCGGGTTTGGTAAGCAAAGAAATGATTGCCTCTATGTCTAAAAACCCGATTGTTTTTGCATTGGCAAATCCAGAACCAGAAATTTCATATAAAGAAGCAACGTCGGTTCGCAAGGATATAATTATGGCAACCGGTCGCTCTGATCATCCCAACCAGGTCAATAATGTATTGGGCTTCCCTTATATTTTCAGAGGATCATTGGATGTTCGTGCCACTACCATAAATGAAGAAATGAAACTTGCAGCGGTTAAAGCAATTGCAGCACTTGCCAAAGAAACAATTCCAGAAGAAGTAATTGAAGCCTATGGGGGTAAAAACATTTCTTTTGGCCGCGAACAAATTATTCCAAAGCCCCTTGATCCACGCCTCATTTATTATGTTGCTCCTGCAGTAGCTAGAGCAGCAATGGAATCAGGTGTTGCCCAAGAGCCAATAGAAAACTGGGAAGACTATGAAAATCAGCTTAAAAGTAGATTGGGTCTGGATAATAAATTACAACGAAACATCACTTCTAAGGCTCAGGGAAATCCAAAAACTGTTGTTTTCCCGGAAGGAGACAACATTAAAATACTAAAAGCTGCACAACAAGCCTATGAGGAAGGGGTGGCGAGTATTATACTACTAGGAAAAAAACAACGCATTATCGATTTGATGAATGAGTATGGAATCGAAATTCCGGATGCTCAAATCATAGATTGCAAATCCGATGAAGAGGAAAATCGGCGCAATGAATTTGGCAATGAGTATTTTGAACTTCGCAAACGCAAAGGTATTACCGAATACGAAGCTATCAGTCTAATGCGCGAGCGCAATTATTTTGGAGCCATGATGATTCATATGGGCCAAGCCGACGCAATGGTCACAGGGCTTACGCGCAGTTACCGATCAATACTTAGGCCCGCAATAAGCACAATTGGTTTGCAAAAAGATGTCAATACGATTGCTGGAATGTACATTCTCAATACAAAAAAAGGACCTCTTTTTCTAGCTGACACTACCGTTAATCTTAACCCAAGTGCTGAGCAAATAGCAGAAATTACCGTCAATGTTGCGAAGTTCATACGCCGACTTAAATTACAACCTAGGATTGCTCTATTAAGCTACTCCAACTTTGGATCTTCTCCTGGAGCCGATCCAGATAAAATGTCTAAAGCGGTTCGTATTTTACATGAAACTCAACCAAATTTGGTTGTCGATGGAGAAATGCAAGCAAATTTTGCGCTTAATGGCGAACTCATGAATGAAAAATTCCCCTTTTCATTTTTGGCCAATAAGGAGGTAAACACCCTGATTTTCCCAAATTTGTCTGCAGGAAATATTGCCTATAAATTACTCCAATCCACCAATGAATTAGATGCGATCGGACCAATTCTCATTGGAATGCGCAAATCTTTGCACGTTCTGCAGCTCGGCGCAAGTGTTCGAGAAATTACAAGCATGATTAAAATTGCAGTTATTGATGCTCAAAGCCAGGATAAATGATTGCAAGACTAAACGGACGGTTAATTGAAAAAAATCCTACAAACTTGCTCATTGAGTGTGCTGGTGTAGGATACGAGGTAAAAATCTCCTTAAATACATTTTCGAGTTTACCTCAAGATGAAGCCATAACATTGCACACTAAATTAATTGTTCGAGAGGATGCACACATTCTGTATGGTTTCTCGAGTAAGGAAGAAAGGGAGATGTTCCAATACTTGATCAGTGTCTCAGGTATAGGACCAAATACTGCAATTATAATGCTCTCCTCAATGACTCCTGAAGAAATTGCTCAGGCAATACTCAATGAAGATGTTGCAAGCATCCAAAAAATCAAAGGTATCGGATCCAAGACTGCACAGCGTGTGATAATTGATTTAAAAGGAAAAGTTGCTAAAATGGACTTAGGTTCAGAGAATCTTTTCTCATCAAACAATACAAATCGATTTGATGCGTTAATTGCTTTGGTTTCGCTTGGTTTTGATAAAAAATCAGCAGAAAAAGTATTGGAAAAAATTGATTCTGATAACCAAACTGTTGAACAACTGATCAAAGAAGCGTTAAGATTACTATAACTGTGCAATTATTTAAAAGGCATAAATACTTCTGCTTAGGCTTGCTGCTATCAATAGTGTTATTCACTAGTGAAAAAGCCTATGGACAAACCCCATCTTTGCCTTTTCCAATTATTAATCCCCTCAATCCATTTCAAAATTTACCACAAAGTTTCGATTTAGGTGATCCCACGAATTTGAATCAAACCATTGTTTACGACCCAGAAACGGGCACATTTGTGTTTCGCGATATCATGGGGAAGGACACTTATTTTAGGCCTCCGCAAGCCATGACTCTAGAGGAGTACCTGAAGTATGAACAGAAAAAAAGTTTTAGTCTAGATTGGAAAGAAATTGTAGCTGAAGAAAGTGCTGAAAATAGAACCTTCGAATTACCTATAAAAATAGGGTCTAAAGCATTTGAAAGTTTTTTTGGATCTGATGAAATCACTATTACGCCAGGTGGTAATCTCGAAATATCATTAGGTGCCAATCATTCTAGGGTTGACAACCCTATTTTACCCATGCGCCAGCGCAATATAACGCGCTTTGATTTTAATCAAAATATCAACATGGACATAACCGGTCAGATTGGGACCAACATGAAGGTAAACATGAAGTACAATACCCGAGCTAATTTTGATTTTGAAAATATTTCAAAACTCGAACGCACCGGAAAGGAAGATGATATACTTCAAAAAATTGCACTAGGACAAGTGAGTTTAGAATTACCAACAACACTGATCCCGAGTTCTCAAACGCTTTTTGGTTTTAAAACCCAACTCAAATTTGGCCGTTCAACTTTTGATTTTATTCTTGCTCAATCAAAAGGAAAAAGGACCGAAATCAATGTAACTGGAAAAGCACAGATACAGAAATTTGAGATTACCGCAGATAATTACGAAGCCAATCGACACTATTTTTTAAACCTTTATCATCAGCAACATTACGACAGTGCAATGGCCACTTTGCCTGTTGTTAATTCAACAACTTTCATTACGCGCATCGAGGTATGGGTAACTAACCGCAGTAGTATAACAGAAAATACCCGAAATATTGTTGCTTTCTCGGATTTGGGAGAGGCCAAAGCAACCAACTGCCAAGGCAATCCAGGATCATACGCTAGTGATGACTTACCTGATAATGAAGCAAATGGCCTTTACGATTGGGCTTCGAATCAACCTTTGATTCGTGGTTTTTCAAATGCAGTATTAGCCTTAAGTTCTCAAGTAAATTCTCCCGGACCATTCAATCAAGCGGTTGATTTTGAAAAAATTGAAAATGCACGCAAACTCAATGACAACGAATTTACTTATAATGCCCTTTTAGGCTATATCTCCTTAAATACTGCCCTGAACAATGACGAAGTTTTAGCCGTAGCTTATGAATACACTTATCGAGGGCAAACCTATCAAGTTGGTGAATTTTCAACTGATGGAGCAAGCGGCCAAGAAGCTTTGATCTTAAAATTAATCAAGCCCACCATCACCAATCCTAAAAATAAAATCTGGGACTTGATGATGAAAAACGTTTATTCGATAGGCGCTTATCAAGTCGATCAGTTAGGCTTTAAAATCGATATTTATTACAACAATAGAGAAACTTCGGTTCTACAGCCTTTTTTGCCTTTTGATGGTATCGACAAAAAACAAATTGTCACTTTATTAGAAATGGACAAAATCAACCAAAACAATCAACCATTTTCTGATGGTGTGTTTGATTTTGCTCCCTTTAATATTGTAGGAAATAAAATTGACAATGGTGGTACGATAAACAGAAAAAATGGACGGATTTTCTTTACAACCGTTGAACCTTTTGGAAAAACTTTAGGGCAAAAACTTACCCAAGCTGGTGTTCCGGCAATTTATGTCGATCAACTTTCTTATACGGAATTATATGATTCAACTAAAACCGCAGCCCAACAAATTCCAAGTAAAAATCGCTTTGTTTTTAAAGGAGAATTCCAGTCGTCTATTTCCTCTGAAATTCCGCTAAATGTTATGAATATTCCGCCAGGTGCTGTTGTGGTAACTGCAGGCGGCATGAGACTTGTGGAAGGTGTCGATTATACTGTTGATTACGCGTTTAGCCGCGTTAAAATTCTAAATACCGGTATTCTTGAATCCAATACGCCAATTAAAATATCAATAGAATCAAACTCCGTTTTTGGATTCCAAGCTCGCTCTATGATGGGGGGGCGATACCAATATCGTATAAATGATAAGTTCAAGGTTGGAGCAACTTGGTTGCGAATGATGGAACGTCCTGTTACCCAAAAAGTTGACTTTGGTAGTGAACCGTTCAAGAATAATGTGCTTGGGGCAGATTTTTCCTTCATTACCGATGTGCCCATACTAACCAAATTGGTTGATCTATTACCAGTAATTTCTACAAATACCATGTCGACGCTTTCCATGTCTGGAGAATTTGCGACCTTAAAACCTGGACAACCAAAAGCAATTAACAAAGAAGGCACATCCTATATAGATGACTTTGAGGCTTCACAGAGTGCGATTGATTTAAAAAATATTGCTGCCTGGCGATTAGCATCTATACCGCAAGGTCAAACTGACTTATTTCCCGAAGCCAGTAAAAAAGATTTAAGCGCTGGCTATAGAAGAGCAAAGCTTGCATGGTATACTATCGACCCCGTTTTTTATCAGAGCAATCAGCTCACACCAACTCACATTAAACAAGATCCAACCATGCTTTATGACAGTCGCATGCGGCTTATTCAAATGACGGATATTTTCCCTAATCTTCAACTTCAGTATGGCTCTATTTCAAATATAAACGTACTCGATCTAGCATATTACCCTTCGGAGCGAGGAATGTATAACTACGATACAACAGCAACAGTTGATTCTCTAGGCAACTTTATTAATCCAGATGAACGTTGGGGAGGCATCATGCGTGGGTTGAGCACCAATGATTTTGAGTTGGCAAACATTGAATTCATTCAATTTTGGTTACTAGACCCATTCAATCAAGATGCAGAGAATGAAAACCCTAATTCGCCAATGACTGGTGGTGATCTTTATTTTAATTTGGGTAATATTTCTGAAGACATCCTTCCCGATAGCCGAAAAAGTTTTGAGCACGGTTTGCCGGCAAATGCGGACCCTATTTTACTTGACAATATCGACACAACGATATGGGGAAGAGTCTCTACCCAACAAGTTGTCGTTAATGCTTTTGCCAACGATCCAGCGGCTCGAATTAAGCAAGATGTCGGGCTCGATGGCTGGGACAACACAGATGAACGTCAAAGTTATGCAGCTTATGTTAGTTGGGTTCAAAATAACAACACCCTTAGCGCTGCTACAAAAGCCCGAATGATTGGAGACCCATCAACCGATGATTACAATTATTACCTCGATGATAACTACGACGCGGCCCTACTAAATATTCTCGAGCGATATAAAAGATATAACGGACTACAAGGCAATTCACCCACCACTGAGATGTCCGATACGGCTAACGCATTGGGATACCCAACTATCGCATCTAATTTTCCGGATATTGAGGATATAAATCAAGACAATAACCTTTCGGAATCTGAAGCTTATTTTCAATATAAAGTAAGTCTTCGGCCTTCAGATATGCAAAACGTTGGAAGTAACTATATTACTAACAAGCAGGTATATCAAAACGGTGCAAAAACAGAAACATGGTATCAATTCAAAGTGCCCATTCGCGACTTTGAAAAACGAATCAATGGCATTCAAGATTTTAGATCAATACGTTTTATGCGCATGTATTTAAAAGGTTTTGACGAACCTGTGGTCTTGCGTTTTGCCCGTTTGGAATTTGTCAGAGGAGAATGGCGACGTTATTTCCAAGATTTAACTCAACCAGGGATGAGTGTTCAGACTGATCCGAATTTAACCACTTTTAATATTGCTGCACTTAATATAGAGGAAAATGCCCAGCGACAGCCCATCAATTATGTAGTGCCGCCCGGAATCGTGCGAGAAATTGACCCATCTCAAGTTTATCAACGACAAATGAATGAACAATCTTTGGTACTCGAAATATGTAATTTACAAGATGGAGATGCCCGAGCAGCGTACAGAAATGTGCAATTTGACGTGCGCACTTACAAAAAATTAAAAATGTTTGTGCATGCCGAATCTGTTGTACAAAACCAACTCAAAGATGATGAACTCACCGTATTTGTCCGACTTGGCACAGATTATGTCGATAATTATTATGAGTACGAAATGCCTATGAAAGTTACCGATTGGGGAGTAACAAACCCTGACTTAATATGGCCAAGTGCAAATAACATCGAAATTGAATTTGCCAAGTTACTCGATTTAAAAATGGAGCGCAATGCCAAATTAGAGCAAGGTGTGCCTGGAGTTTCAAGTGTCGTTGAATACCAAACAGAAGACCCAAATAATCCTACAAATCATATAAAAGTCAAGGGAAGTCCTAATTTGCAAGGGATAAAGACAATTATGATTGGCGTTCGCAATCCGTCAAAATCAGATCCAAACAACACTTGGGGCCCCGATAATGGAGAGTCAGAATGCGTCAATGTTTGGGTAAATGAGATGCGCCTTACAGATTTTGTAAGCGATGGTGGCTCGGCTGCTGTTGGCCAAATGCAACTGCAACTTGCAGATTTTGCAACTGTACAAGCGGCAGGAAACTATTCTGGAATCAACTGGGGATCAATCGACAGCCGCGTTCAAGATCGTCAAAGAAATCAACGCATGGGTGCAGACATCAGTACCACCATGCAATTAGGTCAATTTTTTGGTAAGCAAGCAAGAGTATCACTTCCGTTCTATTATGGTTATTCCATTGGTGTGATCAATCCAGAATACGATCCTTTCAATCCCGATATCAAACTATCCAATTATGATTTGGCTACACGTAAAGAACGTATGCGTTTAGGGCAAGACTTTACAGAGCGTAGGTCATATAACTTCACTAATGTGCGCAAAGAAGCAAAAGCTGGCACTAAACCT
Source organism: Crocinitomicaceae bacterium (assembly GCA_030830785.1). Lineage (GTDB taxonomy): Bacteria > Bacteroidota > Bacteroidia > Flavobacteriales_D > Crocinitomicaceae > UBA952. The sequence continues at coordinate 53,838 of JAURMI010000007.1, read as the reverse complement.
CAATTCTGGAGCATTTCAAATTGGTCTGCAACCTATGCCTTTGCAGAAAATATGAAAAGAGATTTCAACATCAAATCAGACATGACACGCACCTGGACAGGAGCACTCAATTACAATTACACTTTTGCGGGTAAACCCTGGGAACCATTCAAAAAATGGCAACCTGCGCAAAAAAATCCATGGCTCAAACCAATTAAAGATTTTAATTTGTTTTACCTCCCTAAAAACATCACCTTTACAAATGATTACTCGAGAATCTATAACGAAAGGCAAGTTAGAAATATCATTGTCCCAGACTATGATTTCGACCCCATATATTTAAAACGATTTGATTGGAACCGAAATTATCAAGTTGGGTATGACCTTACCAAGGCCTTCAAAACCACCTTTACTGCGAATAATCATTCAATTTTCGAAGAAGGAAACCATGGTGTAGACCGCCGTACCAATCCTGAAGGATACCAAGAATTTTTGGACACTTTACGTTCTCAGATGAATACCTTTGGACGTACAATGGATTATACCCATAACTATTCTTTAAGTTATACACTTCCTTTTGACAAACTTCCTGTTACCTCTTGGCTGTCCTCAAACCTTAAATATGCAGGGACATATAATTGGCAACGAGCACCTTTGGGTCAATCAGAATTTGGCAACACAATTCAAAATTCACGCTCAATTAATATGACGGCCCAAGGTAATTTAGTCACATTGTATAATAAAATACCTTTTTTCAAAAGGGTGCTAGCAGATGGGCGTTCAGTGAGGTCTACTGCAGCGAGATCAAGTTCTCGGGGTGGTGGTCCTAGCCGTGGAGGGCAACCTGCAAAACCAGAATTTAAGCCAAAGAAACCCATCGAAGAGATGACCGAAAAAGAGCGTATTCAATATGAAAGACAGCTTGCCCGATTTGAACGCAAACAAGCAAGAGAAGAAGAACGTAAAGCCAAGGAAAGTGAACCGGTAAATCCAGTTTTAGGCACCTTGGCAAGATTAGTGATGAGTGTACGCAGTATATCCGGGACTTACACTTTGTCCGATGGTACAATGCTTCCAGGATTCAATCAAGAATCAAGCGTACTGGGAATGAATGCCAACACCTTAGGCCTCACCCCTTTTGTTTTTGGCAAACAAGCTTTTGATATTTATGGTCGAGAAACGGGGTATCACATTGGTGAGTTTGCACGCGATAACAATTGGTTGGTTTTCAATGAAAACCTCAACAAACAATTTATGATCAATCATACTGCCAATTTACAACTCAAAGCTACCCTCGAACCATTTAAAGATTTGAATATTAACCTAAATCTTTCAAGAAATTATAGCACACAGGCAGGCGAATTTTTCCGTTGGAATCCGATTACATCTGAATTTGAAAATCAAAGTAGATTTGAAAGTAGTACGCTGACCTATACCACACTTTCTTGGGGTACTGCTTTTGTTAAAATGGACAGCTCTTTCCGCTCGCCCATTTTCCAACAAATGATAAACAACAGCCAACAAGTTTCACAATTAATTGGTGCCTCAAATGCCAATTCAAGTTCTTTGCCAAATGGTTTCTATGAAGGCTATTCACTGACACAACAAGAAGTTTTAATAGGTTCATTTTTAACGGCTTACACCAATTCTGCGATCAATAGCCAAACAATAAATCCTAGAAGTAGCTTGCCTATGCCCAACTGGACTATTAACTACGCGGGGCTCAGCAAATTTGCTTTTGCAAAGGATGTTGTTAAATCTTTTAAACTCAATCATGGGTACAATTCCTCTATTTCAGTCAATGGAATGCAAACCAATTTGAACGCCACGCTCGATGCAAATGGAGCGCCAACAGCATATGATTTAAACAATAATTTTATTTCTCAAATGCAAGTTCAAAACATTACAATAACAGAGCGATTCTCGCCTTTGATTGGAATGCTTGCCACTTGGAAAATTGGTGGAAAAAACATTACCACAAACTTTGAATATAAAAAGGATAGACAAGCCACACTTTCACTTAATAACAACCAAGTTACCGAAACCTTGGGGCAAGAGATTGTGGTGGGTACTGTAGTGAATGTACCTAAACTTAAACTTGTGCGTAGTGTTGATGCTAGTGATCTTTTGATTAATGTAAATTTCTCTTTCAGAGACAATGCTACTGTAATTAGAAAGGTAGTAGAAAATACCAATATGGCTACTGCTGGTCAAACCACGGTGAGTTTTAAACTAGATGCCAACTATAAACTCAACGAATACCTCAGCGCTATTTTCTACTATGAGCAGTTCATCAACACGCCAAAAGTATCGTTGAGCTACCCAACAGGCAACCTCAAAACCGGGGTGACACTTCGTTTTGACCTCAACGGTCTAAAATAATTCAGAGTTAGGATGATTCGCGCTGCACAACCTCAAGACATTGACGCTATTTTTGGTCTAATTCAAGAATTGGCCTCCTTTGAGCGCGCACCAGAACAAGTCATCAATACCCCTGAACAACTGCACATAGATTTGTTCAACGATGAAATCTGCAAGGCAATTGTTGCCGAAAATGAGCAAGGAATTGTAGTTGGTTTTGCCCTATATTACTATTCTTATTCAACATGGAAAGGCCGATGTCTGTACTTAGAAGATTTCTATGTGCAAGAATCAGAACGTAAAAAAGGCTACGGCCAAGCCTTGTTTGATGAAGTAGTTTCTATAGCAAAGTCTATGGGTGTAAAACGCATGGACTGGCAAGTATTAGATTGGAACCAAACAGCGCTGAGATTCTACAGACGAAACCATGCTACACTCGATCCGGAGTGGATCAATGGAAGGATGTTTTTTGATTGAGGTTCAAAAAACAATATTCATACAATTTAGTTCAATATTCAATTAATATCGCAGGATGTTCATTTGTGGTATTTAATTAATTGAATACAACTTATTTTAGAATTGAAATAAGGAGAGAAACAGGATTCTTCTTGTACGTAGAAGTTGACAGACTGCTTGGAGAGGCAGTTTCATTTTCTAGTTTGATAAGAGTTTAATAGTTTTTGTCTACGTCCGAAAGGAATATGTACAAGAAGTTCCTGTCTTATTTAAAATTTGCACCACTCAGACAGTTTTGTCTACTACTAGGAAAAAGGGCTGAAATTTCAGTCCTTTTTTTCGTTTATAGAATATAGTAAGGGCCTACTCGGTGCGGCATCATTGACAAAATGTGCTACTTGAAGCTCCAATATATACTGCCCGTCCAAAATTTCATCTGAGACAAACACCAATTCTGTAATTGTACGATCTTTTCTAACGAAATTTGGATAATTCCAAAATGCGTGATGAAAAACCAATGCGCCGCCATCTTCTTCACGGTCAACAGAAGGCGTATCGACTAAAAAATGTTTTACCCCCATTTGATTTAAAACCTTCACGACTTCTAGATCGAAATAGCATGGATTTGTGCCCGAATAGTTCCTTGTAAGTTTTAGTGAATCATTTGGCAAGGTCCTTATTATGATCGCATCTGAAAAAGCACCTTTAACCAGCGAGTTCAATTGATCAGCAAAAACCACTCGATCTCCATTTGGTAAAATCCTGGGTTCTACGCTAATTAAAGTGGCGCCGTAAAAATATTCATTAATTGCCTCACTCACCGGATAAAATTCTTCACTAATATGCCCATAAGACTCAGTATGTGTGCCGTGACCATGAGGATTAAAATAAATATCCCTAAAATTCACTGCTCCACCTTCTAAAACACTTCCAATAAATCCATTTGCCCTCACTGGTTCCATTCGTGGTTCATCGACATACCACGCACGTGGATTATCTGAATTAGCACTAAGTGGCATAGAAATATCCAATGCCAAGGAAGTGTCAATAAATTGCTTTTGGTTGAAGTAAAAAATCATAGAGTAAAAATAGTGCTTTTCGTATCTTTGCGGCTATGGAAGCACAAAAAGACCGCCTAAAAGATCTCATTTCACACGCTAAAGAATATGGATTTGTTTTTCCGTCGTCAGAAATTTATGACGGATTAGCCGCTACTTATGACTATGGACAAATGGGTGCTGAGCTTAAAAACAACATCAAATTGTATTGGTGGAAATCGATGGTGCAACTCCATGAGAATATTGTTGGGCTAGATTCGGCTATTTTTATGCACCCTACGACATGGAAAGCTTCTGGCCATGTAGATGCCTTCAATGATCCGCTTATCGATAATAAAGATTCAAAAAAACGCTATCGTGCGGATGTTTTGCTTGAGGATCATATTGAAAAATTGAGACAAAAAATTGAAAAGGAAGTAGAAAAAGGACGTAAACGTTTTGGTGAATCCTTTGATGAAGTTCAATTTAGGGTAACGAACCCAAATGTCTTGCGCAATCAAGAAAAAATTGAAAACATTGAAAAGCGCATGAAAAATGCCCTTGAGAAAAATGACCTAGAAGGTGTGCGACAACTCATTATTGATTTAGAGATTGTCTGCCCTATTTCAGGTTCAAAAAATTGGACTGAAGTAAGACAATTCAATTTAATGTTTTCTACAGAGTTGGGTTCTGTTGCTGGAGATGCCAGTACGGTTTATTTGAGACCCGAAACCGCCCAAGGTATTTTTGTGAATTTCTTGAATGTGCAAAAATCAGGACGAATGAAAATCCCGTTCGGAATCGCACAAATTGGCAAAGCATTTAGAAATGAAATTGTTGCAAGACAATTTATTTTTCGCATGCGTGAATTCGAACAAATGGAAATGCAATTTTTTGTTCGCCCCGGCGAAGAAATGAAATGGTATGAATTTTGGAAAAATCTGCGCACCAAGTGGCACAAAAATTTGGGACTGGGCGATGAACTTTATCGCTTTCACGATCACTTAAAATTGGCACATTACGCTAATGCGGCTTGTGATATAGAATTCAATTTTCCTATGGGATTCAAGGAGCTTGAAGGAATACACTCTCGTACTGATTTTGACTTAAAACAGCATGAGCAGCACTCAGGTAGAAAACTACAATTTTTTGATCCAGAACTCAATCAAAGTTATGTGCCCTTTGTGGTTGAAACTTCTGTTGGATTAGATCGCATGTTTTTAGCCGTTTTGAGTGCCGCCTATCAAGAAGAACAGTTAGAGGACAACACGACGAGGGTTGTGCTTAAAATCCCACCTGTACTCGCACCCTACAAGGCAGCTATTCTTCCTTTGGTTAAAAAAGATGGCCTACCAGAAAAAGCAAAAGAAATCATCTCTAGTCTACAGCTTGAATACAATGTTCAATACGACGAAAAAGATTCCATTGGTAAACGATATAGAAGACAAGATGCCATTGGAACGCCATTTTCTATTACTGTTGACCATCAAACCCTGGAAGATAATACTGTAACAATCCGAGATCGCGATACCATGGATCAAGAGCGAATTACATTGGATCAACTCCAAAATGTCATTTACCAAAAAGCCAGTTGGACAAGTGTCTTGGGAGCATTAGTGCAATGAATAAACAACTCATTTATTGCATATTCTGTATTTTAAATAGTGCATGGCTAAGTGCACAGTTTATTCTCAATCAAGAAGGAGAAGCATTTGGTCAAAAACCCTTTTTTAATTCAGAGCTCATAGCTGCAGATCACATAAAACAAATTGCAGGTTTTTACACCTATAAAAAAGGAGATGAAGGCTTTAAGCCTAGCAGTGACAGATTGGAATACAATTTCAATCAAAAAGGACAGCTTATTTCTAGTATGGAAATACTAAATAAAGGAAATTTAAAAGATAGTTCGTTTCACCACTACGCTTATTTTGAAAACGGTCAACTTCAAATGCATCGATACACCGCATATGGAGGGGCAATTAGTGAGCATTACCTTTATGATTCTATTGGCAGGCTAATAAGCGTTGCACTATACAGGGATCAGTACGATCATCATAATGATACTTTGCTCTCATCAATAAAAATGAGAACTGAAACTTTGCGTTACCACCTTGACTCACAAGCTAATTACACGCGTTATAACAATTACCAACGGCCTTATTTGGAGGTAAAAATCAGCTTTGATGGCCATGGATTAATAACCGAAGAACAACGCTACTACAGATTTGTTGAAAGCGCCGAGGTTTGGCGTTATACCTACAACAAAACTGGCTTATTATCTGAAAAACAACTTACAAAATCCGAAATCACAGTACCTGTTGAAAGATGGCGCTACGATTATGATCAATGGGGTAACCTCATTGAAATGCAGCGCTTTGAAGAGGGCATTTTTAAGACAGAATTCCAAATAGTTTATGATTACAAAACCGGATTTCTAGGATCGATAATTAAAAAAGATAACGCTTCAAATCAACTGAGTATTCTCAGATTTACGGATTACAAGCACCATCCAAGTCACTAATTTTATTGTTAAAATATTCTTAAACTTAGTATATTTAAACACTTTGGCATAATTTTTAGCCTAACAATTAAAAACATTTTCTATGAGAAAATTATACTCGCTTTTCTTAATTGTATTCTTTTACACAGCTGCTTCGGCGCAACATGTTAATTACAACAGTTCCAAATGGTTTTGGGGTTTTAATTATGGTGGCACTTGGCATAGCACAGACATAGATTTTGAACGCTACAACGGTTGGGGGCTTACACTAGGAAGGTCTTACAATTATGATTATGGGCATCGATTGTCTTTTGATATTCGAGGGCGCTTTTTAAGTGGTCAGTGGTATGGGCAAGATCAGCAAATTGCCACCCTTACAGAATATGTTAATCCAGTTTTGACTAGTTACCTAATAGGTAATAACGCTTATGTGCACAATTTTAGATCTGACGTGAGAGAACTTGATTTAGAATTGGTGCTTCACGCTGGGAACCTTCGTGATCGAACCGGCTTTGATCCCTATATTTTTGGAGGTTTGGGTCTGACTTGGCAGCAAACTTGGACCGATGCCTTTGATACTCTAGGTATATATGATTACAATTCTCTTGACCCGAGTCAAAATATGAATACACAATTAATTGGGGTTTTGGATGGTATTTATGAAACCCGCCTGGATGGCCTACAAAACAATGACTGGAAGGTTAATTGGATGCCAAGCCTAGGTTTTGGGTTGGCTTTTCATCAAGGAAGGGTCAGCTTGGGCATTGAACACAAAACCACCTTTACTATGGGCGATCAATTTGATGGCTTAGCGCCTGTTGCTGTTTATGATTACAATCCGCGTATTAAAAACGACTGGTATCACTACACTTCTGGGTTTATTCAATTTCATATCAAAGGGAATGAGCATTCCAATACAAAACCAATCAGAGAAAACAACAATGTAAGCAACATCAATAATTTTACTCAAAATTGCCCTGGGCCAGTTATAAGTGTTGTAGGTCAACCACAAGCAAGCGTTGTAGTTTCGAATTTGACATTGCGCTATGATATTGCTAATGTAAACAATGCTCAAGAAATTCAACTCACCAATGCTCAAGAACAATCTTTGCCATTTAATTTTAATTCGCAAACTGGGCGTCTAGAGGCCCTTGTTACCTTAACACCTGGTATAAATTATTTTATAATTAAAGCCCAAACAGCCTGCGGCAGCAAAACCCAAGTAATTCAAATTGAACAAGTGAATTGCCAATTGCCAAGCGTAAACATTTTACAAGCTAGCAGTAGCACAACCACAGTACAACAATCAAACTTTGTTTTAACAGCAACACTTAGCGGTAATTTGAATCAAAATCAGATTGAAATTCTACATAACAATATGTCTGTCAATGGGGCAAGTTTTAATCCAAATAATGGTCTTTTACAGCGCACCTTGAATTTAGCGCCAGGAAATAATATCATTAGGGTTTCAGCTACCAATGCCTGTGGCACGGCCTTCGATCAAATTAATGTTTTTTTCGATGACTGTCAAACGCCTCAATTAAGTTGGATTCAACCAAATGCGCCAGGCTCCACAATAAATCAAGCCAACTACACTATTCAAGCAAAAATCAGTGGCAGCCATAATGGTGGGCAAGTGATCATTAAGCACAACAACAATCCTATTAATTATACCAAAACGGGCACTACAATTTCGGCAAATTTACAGTTAACCACCGGCATGAATACCTTCCAAATAAGCTATTCTAATCCTTGTGGAGCCGATCAAATCAACAGCTCGATCAACTATCAGAATTGTACAGCCCCAATCATTAACATTACAAGCCCAACAATTAATACGACCTTAAACAATGCAGCCTTGCGTTTAAGGGCAACGATTGCCAATGTCACCGATCGAAATAATATTAAAGTCATTGTCAATGGCCTAGAGCAGAGTGGCTTTATTTTTAATGCAAACAACGGACAACTAGAATTGAACTCCCAATTACTCAATGGCACTAATACCATTACCGTAATTGCAACCAATGATTGCGGTTCTGATGTAGAAAGTTTCACTTATTTCTTCGAAGATTGTCAAACTCCAATTATAAATCTTCAAACCAATCTGAACAATACGAGTTCCAATAGCCCATTTGTTGTAACAAACAGCTATCTAAACATAACGGCAACGCTCCTCAATATGCCGAGTCAGAATGGCATTAGTGTTACCCACAACGGGCAAAGTATTGGATTTTTGTATAGTGCAAATGGCCTTCTTAATTCATCAATCAATCTGCAGCCTGGACTCAATCAAATCGTACTGACAGCTTCAAGAACTTGTGGTCAGGCCTCTAAGACCATTTTTGTGCAATATGAAAATTGTCAGTCACCTCAAATCACCTTATTGCAACCAACAGCAAGCGGCATATCGACTAATGTTCAGTCTTTTAATTTTAAGGCAGGCGTTACGCATATTACTTCAAGTCAATCTATTCAATTAAAATTAAACGGAAGTATTATACCATTTAGTTATAGCAGTAATCAAATTACATCGAATATTAATTTAAATCAAGGCGCAAATACAATTACACTTACAGCCGCAAATGCATGCGGAAATGATATACAGACTATTGTAATCAATTATGTACAGTGCCAGGCTCCTCAGATTACGACCACAACTAATATTCCAAATGGTGCAAGTACAAGTAACCCTGCTATTGTTTACAATGCCAATTTGACAAATACCTTTGCAAATCAAATTCAGTTCAAATTAAATGGGCAAAACGAGCAATTTACTTTTTCTAACAACCAACTTAGTGCAAGCCTAAACTTGCAACCGGGAGCAAATATTATTTCATTGATTGCCAATAATGATTGTGGTTCAGACATTGAAAATTGGAATATAATTTATGCTCCGTGTACTTCACCTCAAATAGGGAATACGAGCCCTAGTGCGGGATTACAAAGTAGCGAACAATCAATTGTTCTCAGCGCACAAATAGCCGGTATTGATAATGCCAATCAAATTGGACTTTTACAAAATGGAAATGCGATAGGTTTCGATTTTCAAAACGGCATCTTACAAGCAAATGTGACCTTGGTTAATGGCAATAACAATATTACATTGAGCACGAGTAATAACTGTGGATCGGCACAAAAAGCTTGGAATGTTACCTATATGCCTTGTACAGCTCCTCAATTCATTTTGACAAATTCGAATTTAAATGGAAGCACCGTTTACTCTTCAGCATTATCGATTACGGCGCAAATAAATGGGCTCTCGAGTAACCAAGTCAGCCTTTCATTAAATGGACAGATAGGACAACCATTTACAATTCAAAATCAAAGTCTAAGTGCTTCCTTGAATCTAAAACCTGGACCAAACACAATAGTTTTTCAAGGTCAAAATAGTTGCGATAGAGCCAATTTGACATTGATTATAAATTATGTTCCATGCCAAGCTCCCCAAATTCAATTTGCTCAAGCAGCTGGGGCAAGTAGTAACCCTACTTTACAGTTCAGCGCTACTGTAAGCGGCATAACCAATATTCAAAATGTCAATTTATTAGTAAACAATCAAGTGTATCCCTTCAATTATAATAATGGAGCCATAAGTGCCCTTATTAATTTGCAAAATGGACAAAACACGGTAACAATTGCTGCTCAAAATGACTGCGGGACAAGTAATGAATCAATACAGTATTCATATACGGCTCCTTGTGTTCAGCCTACTATAGAAATTACAAGCCCTGCAGCTGGTTTATTTGGGCAAAGTAGTCCATCAATAATTTTAACTGCTACAGTTCATCATATTAGTACTATTAGTGGTATTCAGGTGCTCAATAATGGACTTGCAATATTGGGTGGAAGCCTAAACAACAATCAACTTAGCGTACCAATGCAACTGCAGCCTGGTATTAACAACATCACCGTAACTGCCACTAATACTTGTGGAACAGATTCGCAACAAAGAGAAATTCGATACGAGCCTTGTAGCCCACCTCAAGTGATTCAGCAAATGGAATTTCCCAACAATAGCATAACAAATCAATCAATTTTTACCTATAATGTTCAAATTGTAAATTATACAGCCAATATGAGTGTTACCTTCAGTATGAATGGAGAACAGCTCAATGGGTTTAGTAATTATCTGGGAAATATATTGGCAGAAGTTAGCCTGCTTCCTGGTCTAAATAGTTTGGTGTTGACTGTGACCAATGATTGTGGTACAACAACTGATACCTATTTGATTACCTATGATGGATCAGGTGGAGAAGGAATGATCACCAACCCAAATGGGAACAAGCAAGAAGGCAAACAAGATAATTTAAGTGTTCCAAATAAAACAAATTCGCCAGCGCCATCAAAACCAGTTGCACCAAAACCAACCACGCCGGCGCCTTCAAAACCGGCTGCGCCTAAACCAACTACGCCGGCGCCATCAAAACCAGCTGCGCCTAAACCAACCACTCCAGCGCCTTCAAAACCAGCGACACCAAAACCAACTACTCCGGCGGCTTCAAAACCAGCGGCTCCAAAACCAACCACTCCGGCGCCATCAAAACCAGCTGCGCCTAAACCAACCACTCCAGCGCCATCAAAACCGGCTGCGCCTAAACCAACTACCCCAGCGCCATCAAAACCTGCAGCGCCAAAAACGACTACGCCAGCTTCGAAAAATAAAGCTTCCGAACCAGCGTCAAAACCCCCTTCGACAAATGAAAAAAACACAACCAAAGGAGGAGGCCGCTAGACCTCCTTTTTTTGTGCAATATTCCTTGGGGCTCTCCGTAAAACTTCATATATTCGCAGACTCAAATTTGTATTCAAATGGCATTAATTGGAAAAATTCGCGCAAAATCTGGTTTACTCGTTGCGATTATAGGAATTGCATTATTAGCTTTCATACTCAATGACTATCAAAATTTATTCGGCTTTGGTGAAGGAGAATATGGAATAGGTCTTGTATTAGGTGAAAAAGTTGACCCTGCTAGCTATAGTGTGGCTAGTGCTAAATTTCAAGATCAAGAACGCAATCAAGCAATGCAAAATGGAAAAGCTTTTACTGATGCAGATATGGAAGCTTCCGCTGACAAAGCATGGAATTTTTTGGTCGATTCTACGATTTTGAGTAAAGAATATGAAAAGTTAGGAATAAGTGTTTCAGAAAGGGAATTAGATGCCTATTGGATGGCAAAAGATGGATTCAATGTGCTTCAAGATCTCAGTCAGTTTTTTACCGATTCGCTTACCGGTATTCAAACTCCTCAATCTATTGAAAATGGACGCGTAAAACTCAAGGCCACATTAGATAACCTAAAAAAATCTAAGGAACAACAAGCACTTGATCAGTGGAATGGGTTCAAAGCTTATCATACGGACCGTCGAAAAACAGAAAAGTACTTTGGATTGCTCAAACAAGGAGTTTTTGTTACAGATTTAGAAGCTAAAGATCAGTACTTAGCAAACAATGAGAAAAAAAATATCTCGTTTGTCGTTCGTCGTTACACTGAAATATCTGATGCGGACATTAAAATCTCAGAAAATGAATTAAAGAATTTCTACGAAGCTCACAAGGCGGATAAAAAATACTTGGTTCGCAATGCAAGTCGAGATGTTAAAATGTTTGATGTGAGTATTGCCCCATCTAAAGCAGATTCATCTGTATTCTTTTCTAAAATGAATTCGCTTCGCACCGGCTTTGAAAATGCGGCTAATGACTCTGCTTATATTGCTAAAAATAGTGAGTCGCCAATCTATTTCAGTGATAAACGTGCAACAGCTGTGCCTGATGGTCACTCCAAAGCTGATCGATATCAGACCTATCCAATGAGTCTTGATACCATTTTTAAAATGGCAACATTAGGACAGTTGGTAGGTCCTTATGCTTCAAAAGAAAAAATGGTGTTATCTAAAGTAATTGGATTTACTCCAGCAAGTATTAAGGCCAGACATATTCTTATTGGGACTAATAACTCGACCGAAGAGACTGTGATTAGCGCTAAAAAGAAAACAGCAGATAGCCTTGCTGCTATTTTAAATAATGACAACTGGGATGAAATTACTTTAAAGTACTCTGAAGACCCAGGATCAAAAGACAAAGGTGGGGTATATGAGGATTTCTTAGAAGGCGACATGGTGAGTGAATTTGGAGGCTATTGTGCAAGTGCACCGATAGGAAAAATTGGCGTGGTAAAAACAGATTTTGGATATCATATTATTGAAGTTCTAGAACGCTCTTCTTCTAAATTCCCGCTTTTGGCCTCAATAAGCCAAACGTTTAAACCATCGGAGGAAACTGTTGCAGAAAAGGAAAGTGAAGTGAATGGTATTTTATTAAAATTAGATCGAAAAATCACTAAGGAACAGAATCCATACAAAAAAGCGATTTTATTCGATACCATTGTTTCGCGTGCAAATTATGTATCTCGTGTGATACAAATTGAGGACAAAGCACCAAAAGTTTATGGCTTCACAACAACAATGGCCCGTGATCGCTTGTTAGAAATGGCTTATTCTGCTGATGCAGCAGTTGGTAGTCTTACCCTCTCCCCTATTCGTGACAAAGACAAATATGTTATAGGAATGATTAGTGTAATTCGTCCTGAAGGAGAACCTTTATTTGAAAATGTGCGTGCGCAAATGGAACGCGAACTGATTCAAGAGAAAAAAGCTAAAAGATTTATTAATCAAATGGCCGGTAAATCCCTTAATGACATCTCCAAAAAATTCAATACACCGGTAATCGACGCTGAAATTACATTTGGTAATCCACAGATTTCCAATGCAGGGTTTGAACCAACGATAATTGGAAATTTATTTTCGGGGGCACTAAAAAATGGTCAGCGTACACTACCCCTTAAAGGTGAATCTGGTGTTTATGTTATTCAATTGAAAAGTAGTACAAAAGCGCCCGCAACCACGAACTATAAAGCTGAAAAAGAACAACTCATTCAAGCCATTACAAATCAAGTTGAAGGGCAAGCCATGGGCGCCTTGCGAAAGAAAGCCGAAGTGGTAGACAACCGAAAGTTGTCTGAATTGGGTGTTCGCTTTTAAAAAATATGACTAAGGCTGAGATTCGCAAACTCTATAAGGCTAAACGTGCCGAGCTAAGCCCCTACGATCTTTCAAAGATTTCAGCACAAGTACAGGCGCTTGTGTTGGATTCAATTAGTTTTAGTGCCAAATACGTCAGTATATTCCTACCTATTGAGCAACAAAAAGAAATTTCAACTTATGGCTTATTAGAAGACATCATTTTAAAAGGTGGCCATCCTATTTTGTCCAAGGCAAATTTTACAGACTTTAGTCTTTCCCTCTATCATTACCAGCATCCCAATCAGTTGCAAATAAGTTCTTACGGTATTCCCGAACCCAAATATGGACGAAGCATTTTAGCAAATAAGTTAGACTATGTTATTGTCCCTCTATTGGGCATTAACTCAGATGGTCATCGTGTTGGATATGGAAAAGGATTCTACGATCGCTTATTAAAACTATGTAAGCCTGAATGCGTTTTTATTGGACTGCATTTATTTGATGAATTTATCGAAATTTCAGATCTGCATAAAGAAGATATTCCCTTGCATATATGTTATACACCTAGTGGGATTTATGATTTCAGAAAATAAAAATCAAGGAAGATTTCATTTGTTGGCAATATTGCTCATACCCGTAAATATGGTTACCTTATTTTTAATGCCAGCAAGAATGTGGTGGCTTACTGCTGTAATTCTTATGAGCTCAGTTGGAATTACTTATTTGGCTTTGAAGAATTAATTTTACGCACCCAAACGCCATCTGCTTCAAAATTAAGTTCAATGACAGGTGTAGTGATTTTATCTATCTCCTCTTGAGAAGCCTTCGCATCTTCTAAAAAATGTTTCTGTAATTCAACGGATAGCGTATCGAAATAGGCACGACCATGAAAATATGCCATGGAGTTTATCTCGGTTTGAGGCGGTATTAAAAAATGATCCTTAAATCGAACCCGAATAGGCTCTGCATTTGAAGGCTGTACACTTACCCAACATCCTGCAGTCTGACAAACACCCATTAAAGGTGCTTGGAAGGTATAGATATTATTTTGAGGATTTGCCTTAAAATTGGCAACCATCTGATCTAAGGAGATGGTATTTGTCGTGTCGACCTCAACAGGGCCATAATGCTTGTATGCGATGTGTGTACTTTTGCAACTAGAAAAAACGAAAACTAGAAGACTTAATGCTACGAATATTAATTTCATTTGACGAATAACTCTTTAGTTATTAATCATTAAGGTATTTATCAAAAAAAGTTCCAAGATCGTATTTCATTGAATCCACTTGCACACTAACAATCTGATTTGCACTTAAAAAACGCAAGATAACGCGTCTGGAATTAGCATCATTTGAAAGCATATGGAAACTCGCGATATTGGTTTTAGCATCGAAATCAACCGTAAAAATATTGGTGTAATACTTTGAATACATTATTACATTTTCTTCACTAATTTCTGAAGGAAGTGTCATCTGAATATGGCCTGATTGTATGCCACTTATTAATTCTTGGTTCGAAGGAGCAACCGCAGTGAGCGATTTTTGACCAAAAACTACAAAATTCAGCCCAAAGACCAATATGAGAAGTGATAGCTTTTTCATTCGTATAAAATTAGATAAGGTTAAAACTACAAATTATTTCAATATTTTGGTAGTGTGAATAGTTTAATCTTACCTTTTCAATCTGAACAATGGCCCGAGGCTGGTTGCGATGAAGCAGGTCGTGGCTGCTTAGCGGGACCGGTTGTTGCGGCTGCAGTAATTCTAGACCCCGCCAATCCGATTGCTGCCCTCAATGATTCTAAACAACTCAGCGCAAAAAAAAGAATGGAATTGAGACATCAAATTCACAAGCATGCTTTGGCTTTTGGAATTGGGATAGCCGATCATAATGAAATTGATCAGATCAATATCTTAAACGCAAGTATTCTTGCAATGCATAGAGCAATTGACAATTTAAGTCAAAAACCAAATTTTATTATCGTTGATGGGAATCGTTTTAAAAACTATCAAAATATAGAACACAAGTGTATAATCAAAGGGGATTCTAAATTTGCAAGCATAGCAGCTGCTAGTATTTTGGCAAAAACGGAACGAGATTTAATAATGAGTGAATTAAGTGAATTATACCCAGAATACGGATGGCATAAAAACCAAGGCTATCCAACAAAAACACATCGTCTAGCCATTACTAATTTTGGCCCTTGCCCTCTTCATAGAAAGACTTTTAAACTATTGGAAACACAAGTAAGTCTAAAACTTTTTGATTGATCGAGGGTGGGTGTGTAAACATCTTGGTGTTAATTAGAAAAAAACAAATTAGAAATGTTTCCCACTGCCGATTAGTATATTTGAAAAAAATGAAAATGAGACAACGCCTAATTCTTTTTTTACTTGGAATTTTGGCCCTAGGTTGGGTGATTTACAGCTCATTTGATTTGGTTTTAGATGAGCGATTATCTGACTTTAGATATTTTTTTAAACCAGATGATAAAATTATTTATGTTGTACAAGATCCCTCTTCACTCGATTGGGATAATGAAGGAATCACGACCACTGAATTAAACCAAAATTTATATTATTCCATCATAAAAAAACTTAAGGAACCATGTACTTTGTTTTTTAGTGCCAATAAAACTAAATTTTTAATTGAAAAAAAAGGCAATTGGACCCAAAGGGAGATTATTCAACTATTTGATAATGGGATGTTTCCGCTTCAAATTGGTCGACTAAAAAAATTTGAATTTGGCAAACTACATGGATATTATAAAAAAAATCAATTAATCCTATATCAAGATGAACTTCCGATTCCGAAAAAAAATCAGTTAACCCTGAGTTCCAAAGCGAGTTATGCTTGGTTCAGTTGGGAAAATCACCAAATAAAACTGACTGAAACCTATCGTAAAAAGGACGGTTATTATCGTTATACAAAAACCATTGATAAGTCTAATAAATTTCAGAAAAAAGACGATCGATTAATATTCGGTGAAATTGTTCCCGATTTTTTCGATTCATATTATTTCTACGACAAAAGCTATGCTTTACAAAAGGATAAAGAGTTTGCAACTAGCCCGTGGGAGCAATGTATCAAAAGTGGATTTGTACATTTAAAGA
Source organism: Crocinitomicaceae bacterium (assembly GCA_030830785.1). Taxonomy (GTDB): domain Bacteria; phylum Bacteroidota; class Bacteroidia; order Flavobacteriales_D; family Crocinitomicaceae; genus UBA952. The sequence continues at coordinate 37,372 of JAURMI010000007.1, read as the reverse complement.
TGGACAATTCTAGTTTGATAATTTTTGATTTTAAAGAAAATGCAAATCCAATACAAACATTAAATGAGTTCTTTCAAAAAGAAGAATTAAATAATGAAACTGCCTCTTTCGACAATCTAAAGTTTTCTTCTTTAGTGAGTAATCTAAATACTACTTGGCATATAGCAGTTTCTGGGCAATATGGTTTTGCTAGCCCAAACAAAGCCCTTCTAGATCAAGCACTTGGGGCATCACGTTTAGGGCAAACCTTGTCTCAAAATGAGCAAAAAACAAACCGATTATTTTCCCAAATGCCCAAAAAAGTTAGCGCACGCTTTGTTGAAAAGGGGTTAAAACAGACCTTAAGTTATTTAGGGAATCAATTGGTTAAAACCAATTACACGAAATATAGCAACCAAGTCATCGATCAAAATGATGATGTTCGAGATTATTTTGTAATGAACCCTGGTTTCCGTGTGCTTCATTTTGCTTCATTTGATCAAAGAGGCAACACAATAGTTTATACCGAAAATATGCAATTGGTTGGTTATCAAAATGGACTTCGAAAATGGGAAAAAGCGATCCAAGGTGAAGTAAAGGAAATTTACCAAATCAAATCATTCCCACAATTGATCTGTGTGCAACTACCCAACGAAGCTCAATTATATGATAAAAACGGTAAAATAATATACAAACTAACCCATCAAGCAGGCACAAAAGTTCAAATTTTTGAAAATAAAGGGAAAAAAGAATTTATTTGTACCAATGGGGCGAATGCAGTCCAATTGTATAATGACAATGGTGCCCTCATAAAACAATTTGCAATAAATGGGCTTCCCAAACAAATGCATTGCTTTTATCAAGCATCAAATAGCTACTTAAGTATATTAACGGACAAACAATTCCAAACAATTGATTTAACCAAAAGACGTAGTGTCAAAACACAAAATGTAGATTCAACTTGTGTGTTAGTAGGAAATCAAACAGGTGCTTTTGTGGTTAAGATAGATAATTCAACAGCAACGGTTATATCTTTGAATAATCAAAAGCAATTTAAAATTCCAAATTCCGTTAGCTGTTTAGGGTCCTATTTACAAAGTGACAACCCAATGCTACTTTTCAAAAGAAATACTTCAATATTTGCATTCAATTTGGATGGGAAACGCCAATGGGAAAAAACTTTAAAAGCTACAGAACTCAGCCAATTCTCCCATTATAAATTGCCCAACAAAAGATCAATTTTGGCCTTTTTAGATGCTGTTGGCAACCAAATTTATATTTTAGACGAACTCGGCAGAGACCTCGAGACACAAAAGCGTCACGGGCAGCAAGAATTCCAATTAAGCGCCTTTGGCCAAAATGCATATTCGATAACTACTTTTTTAGGAACATACCTCATCCAATATAATAAACAATGAAAAATTACCTCATAATTCTATTTGCTTTGACACTATCGTTTAATGTGAAGGGACAAGCATATTTAGGCGTAAATAGTTCAAACTACGCAGGCGCTTTAGGCAATTTAGTAAATCCTGCCTCATTTGTAGATGGGCGCTATAAAATGGACCTCGCATTACCTGCGTTAAATTTATTTACTTTTCAAAATTTTGGTTATTTTGATGCCGATCAGATGCGCACCGAGCAAGGGGGCGGTGGTCATTGGTGGTACGGCTCATTGACAGACACAGCTATTTTAAACAGCTGGGTTAATCCTGCTTCAACTTTTATCGATAGGCTCATTGTGCACAATTATGATGCCAATTCACAAGGAGTTTTGGGGGCCAATATTAATTTCAGACTCGACTTATTTAATTTGGCCTTTCATGTAGGCGAACAAACATCCATAGGCGCCTTTGCCAATTTGCGATCAATCACCAACGTCGACTATATGGATCCTAAACTTGCAGTATTAGCAGAGGAAGGGCTCGAATACCCAGATCTTTGGAATATTCAACTCAATGAGGAACTAATCAATGTTGACCATCTTACTTGGAGTGAGCTAGGCTTTAATTTTGGACAAGTGCTCGTCGATAATAACGAACACTTTTTAAAAGTGGGTATTTCACCCAAAATACTATTAGGAATTGCAAGTGCATATGTACATACAGATGATTTCAGTTATAATCTCGTAAATGAGGACACTTCTCAATATTTATATGGGAATTTTGACTACGGATATGCAAAAGAAGTCGGTGACTTTATCACAGACGGAATGAACGGTTTAATAGATCAATCTACTATTAAAAACTACCTAAAACCAAGTTCCATTGGTTTAGGATTAGACATAGGAGCAGTGTATGAATGGCGCCCAAACTATACCAAATTCAAATATGACATGGATGGGAAAACCGATCTTTGGATGCGCCATCAAAACAAATACAAGGCCCGCTTAGGTGTATCACTTTTAGATATGGGAAGCATGAAATTCACCAAAGGTGGTTTGAGTAGAAATTTTGTAGTCAATACAAGTACGCTTTTTGATTTACATCGTTTTGAAACTGCAACAGATTTGCAAACATTCGATATGGTAATAGATTCATTAATCAACGAGTCTAGTGCTGCAAATAATTCAGAATGGGTTTCACTTCAAGATCCAGGACAAACATTTAAAATGCGTACGCCAACGGCTCTAAGTGTTCAAGCAGATTATCACCTTATTAGTTATTTCTATATCAATGGAACAGCAATGTTAAATTTGATTCCAAAAAACAAAGATTCAAAAGTTAACGTTGCTACGCAACTTTCCTTAACTCCAAGTTTTGATAGCCCATATTTTGGCGTATATCTACCACTAGCTTATAATAAATACAGAGGATTGCACGCTGGATTGGCCACTCGTATTGGCCCATTAATCTTAGGCATCAACGATATAAATATTTTACAGGCCAAAGGAGAAATAAGTGGTATTGATATATACGCTGGCTTAAGATTACCCATCTTATATCACCGCATCAAAGACAAGGACAAGGATAAAGTATCGGACAAAATGGACGAATGTAAAAATGTTCCGGGCATCTGGGCGTTTAGAGGTTGTCCAGATACCGATGGTGATGGAATTGCCGACTCAGAAGATGCTTGCGTTGATGTTCCGGGTCTTAAGGAGTTTAATGGTTGCCCAGACACAGACGGAGATAAAATTATAGATAGTGAAGATGCATGCCCTGAAGTGGCAGGCTTAAAAGAATTTAATGGCTGCCCTGATACGGATGGTGATAAAATAATTGATAGTGAGGACGATTGCCCCACAATTGCTGGCCTTGCCGCACTGCGTGGTTGTCCAGACAGGGATAACGATGGCATAACCGATGCCGAAGATGCATGCCCGGACAATGCTGGTCCGAAAGAAAATCAAGGCTGCCCAGACCAAGATAATGATGGACTTTTTGATTTTGTCGACGATTGCCCAACGGTTGCAGGCCCTTTAGAAAACCAAGGCTGCCCATGGCCTGATACGGATGGCGATGGTATTCTTGATAAAGATGATGACTGTCCAAATCTCGTAGGTCCCAAAGCCAATAATGGCTGTCCTTATAAAGATTCAGACAATGATGGTCTATTAGACAAAGACGATGAGTGTCCTAATACTCCAGGGCCGAAAGAAAATAAAGGGTGTCCTGTTATTGAACAAGAGATTATTGAGGTGTTAAAAACCGCGTTTGATAATCTTGAATTTGAAACCAATAAAGATATTATTTTTGAAAGTTCTAAACCTTCGCTCAATGAATTGGCAGAAGTACTTACAAAGAAACCATCTTGGAGGCTTGAAATTGCTGGCCATACAGACAATGTTGGAGACGATAACCTAAATCTGGTACTTTCGAAAAAACGAGCCGAAGCACTGAAGGTTTATCTCATGGATCAGGGCATCGAAGCGTCACGACTCATTACAAAATATTTTGGCGAATCTAAACCTATTGCCTCTAATGAAACACCGGAAGGGCGTCAGAAAAATAGGCGTGTAGAAATGACAATAGTTTTTGACTAGGCTTTTTAAATTTTAATAAGTCAAAAGCATTGTTAGTTTAAAGGTATATTAATTAATTGTTACTAAAATCAAGCGCACATTTAACGCTTATTTAATCACTGATTAATGTTGCCATCACCATAAAATTTGACCTTTGTTTGCTTAAAACAATTAATAATGGATAAAGCCAAAGGCCACACTATACTCATCGTCGATGACGAACCAGATATATTAGAGTTTTTGACCTATAATGTGCAAAAAGAAGGATATAAGGTATTTACTGCTACTAATGGATTAGATGCTTTAAAACTCGTACAACAAATACAACCTTCCTTAATCCTTCTCGATGTGATGATGCCAAAGATGGATGGTATAGAGACTTGTCAGGTAATTAGAAAAGACCTTAACATGGTGCAACCTGTAATCGCATTTCTAACGGCTCGAACAGAAGATTACGCGCAAATTGCTGGTTTTGAAGCTGGTGCTGATGACTACATCTCAAAGCCTATTCGCCCACGCTTATTGATTAGCAAAATTGAATCCCTTTTAAGGCGATTAAAAAATAAAAAGCAACTAATGCAAAAAAATTCTATCACGATTGATCGAGAACGTTATTTAGTCACGATTAACGATAGAGAATTGCAATTGCCTAAAAAAGAATTTGAATTACTTGAATTATTGACAAGCAGGCCAAATAATGTTTTTAATCGCGACCAGATACTGGCCATCATTTGGGGCAATGACACTGTAGTTGGAGAAAGAACTATAGATGTGCATATAAGAAAATTACGTGAAAAGCTTGGAGATGAGTATATTCGTACGATAAAAGGTGTCGGATATTCCTTCAACGAAAAGTGAGAACTACAAGACCAAGCTTTTTAATTCTTAGTGGCAGTATATTGTTTTATATACTGAGTTTCTTATTTACACTTTTTATTCATGTTGAATTTCTAACGCTGAGTAAGGCCCTACTCTTTTTTATTCCGCTAGTTTCTGGGGTATTTGCCTACACCATCTTTTACTTTATTCTTAAGCGTTTTCTGCAGTATCGAATGAGCTTAATTTATCGAAGTATTCAAAGTTTTGAGGAGCCACATAGCAAACAAAGTATAGATGAACTTGTTGCACGCGGAGAAAAAGAGGTAAAAGATTGGAAACAAAAGCGCACTCAAGAAATTGAAAAACTCAAAGAACAAGCGGCTTTTAGAAAAGAGTTTTTAGGGAATTTAGCCCATGAACTTAAAACGCCAGTTTTTTCTATCCAAGGGTATATTGATTCATTGATAGATGGCGGGAAAAATGACCCAAAAATACTCAATACCTTTTTGCAACGTGCCTCAAAGGCCACAGATCGAATGAATCTTATACTCAATGATTTAGATCAACTAACAAAATTAGAAATTGAACAAATTCCTGTAGAATATAGAAGTTTTGACTTTATAGAACTCATCGAAGAAGCATATGATTCGATGGAACTCATTGCCAAAGAAAAACAATTTTTTCTTCGTACTGATTTTAGAGATTCCCCGTGCTACGTAAACGCCGATAGGAATAAATTATATCAAGTTTTAATTAACCTCATTAGCAATTCTATTTCTTATGGAAAAGAGGGTGGTGAGCTTTGTATAAGTATTGTTCAAATAGACAATACCTACAGTATTGAATTTAAAGATAACGGTCCTGGAATCGAACCCCATCATTTACCGCGACTATTTGAACGTTTTTATAGAGTTGAAAAGAGCCGTAACCGAAATGAAGGCGGCACTGGATTGGGATTGGCAATCGTGAAACACATCATTGAGTCGCATGGTCAACAAATACAGGTTACAAGTTCTGTTGGGGTTGGTACAACCTTTACCTTTAGCCTCGAAAAACATAAATCAAGTGGACCTGTAAGTTCGAGAGGAATTCCACTTAAGTAAGTTAATGTGTTGTGGTCATCGAATTTGGCACACAAATAATATAATCTGCCCGGCCTAAGTGTTCCTTTTCCAATTTGTGCACATCATCTTGAGTAACAGTGCTTATGGTTAGAATTTTCATGTTTGGTTCTTCTTGTCTAATATACCACATGATCCCTTGATAAAAATCAGAATGATATGCACCATTGAAATGCAAATGGATTGTTTGAGGTGTTCTCCATGGATTATGCAAAATAAAATAGGCCATGGTGGCATCTTTGATGGCTTGCGCTTCTACCATACGCCAACCCATTCCAGGCCCCATATGGGCACCCATATGTTTCATATTTTGGTACTGAGATAAGGTAGTGTCCAAAGCAAATGTCAATGGGGCCATTTGCGACTTAACTTTTTGATCAAGTGTATCTAGGGCAGCTCTGCCTTTTTTAAAAAGTAAACTGGCATATTTTCTCTCAATATTTGTGGCCACACATTGCAACTTATTTGTTCGAGCAAATTCGGTTAAAGGTGCATAATCAGTTGAATAATTTGGCCACAGACGAGTGGTGTCTTTCAATTTTTCAACAGGTATATTCCCCGAAATAAAATCTGCTAAGATTTCTTGTTGATCCTGTTCAAACATTTCAAAACCAAGCTGTAAATGAGTTCCAAATTTGGCAAACATTTGCTTAGTAAGTTCAAATTGTAACCAGTGGGCTATTGGATTGTTATGAAATTCGCCAAATAATACAAGTTCATTTTCATTTGCGGCACTGCAAACCTTTTCAAATTTGACCTTTTTTCCCTTACTATTATAAATTTGATAGGCCGCTATGCCTTGTCCGAAGATTATATGGAAACTGAGCGAAAAGAGAAGAACCGATATAAGTTTCAACATAATGTTTTTAATTACAAAGAAAGTGATTTTCTTGTGGTGGCTATAAAAATTAATAAATTAGATTAAAATTGATCCTATGATAAAATCTTTACTCCCCCACTTTATGCTCTTTTTGATGTCATCCATGCTTTGTTTTGCACAAGATCCTTGCGCCAATGGAAGGTATGCTTCAGCTATTTTCGATCAATTTACGCTGACAAGTAATCTTACTTACGGACAAAATCTAAATTGGGCAAATTCGAATACCACCCTGAAACTTGATTTCTATGAACCAACAAATGATACTTTGGAAGCCAGACCACTAATCATTTGGGTGCATGGGGGTAGCTTTATTGGGGGTAGCAAAACAGATAATGACGTAAAAACCCTCAGTGAACGCTTTGCAAAAAAAGGATATGTTTGTGCAAGTATAGACTACCGCTTGGGATTTTTTCCATTTGATTCAACAAATGCCGTAAAGGCAGTACTTCGGGCTGTTCAAGATCTCAAAGCCGCCATCAGGTATTTTTATAAAGACGCACAAACAACAAACCTGTATAAAATAGATACCAATCATGTATTTATTGGTGGTAGTTCGGCCGGAGCAATTACTGCACTTCACGTCGCCTACTTAAATAATGCATGTGAATTTAGTGACTATATGAGTACTTCAACCCTTTCCGGCTTAGGGGGATTAGATGGCGATTCCGGGAATCCTGGTTATTCAACTGTAGTGCACGGTGTAATTAATGGTTGTGGAGCGCTGGCTCGCTATAATTGGATTGAACCCGAAGATATTCCGCTTTGTTCAATACACGGAACTAATGATGGTACAGTAACATATAACAGAGGATTAGTTAATCCAGGAACGCCTTTAATGTACTTAGACGGAAGTCGGATGCTTCATGAAAGAGCATGCGCTGTTGGCATTCCAAACCAATTTTATACCTTCAATAATGCACCTCATGTACCTTATTTAAGTAACTCGTCCTACATGGACAGCACAGAAAAATTTGTAAGAGACTTCTTAATAGAAAGGTTGGGTTGTACAGAACCTTTGTTGCTTCCTCCAAACGCCATGCAAGAACAAGCAATACTTTATGCTACATCTTATTGTGATGGAACGCCTAGTGATGAGTTCTGTCCTGGCGTCGGAATCAATGAAATCCCATTGTCAAATACTTTTAATTGTTATCCAAATCCATCAGCAGGTATCTTTACAATTGAAACGAGCAACCCATACGAAGCGATTCGTATTTATAATATCTCCGGAGAGCTTATCTACCATTCAGAATTGCAAAATGATGGAATTAGTAAGATTAGCTTAGAACATCAAATTAACGGATTATACCTAATAGAGGTATTGTTTGAAAACGGTCAGCAAATTCAGCAAAAGCTACTAATAGAAAAATAAAATGATTTTAAAACGACTTTTCGCATTATTGTTTATAACACCAGGTTTTTGTCATGCACAAACCTGGAGTAGCGATGTGGCAGAAATATTTTACAATAAATGCACGGCATGTCATCATGTGGGTGGCGCAGCTCCATTCTCCTTAATGACTTATGCTGAGGTAAGCCCACTTGCGGCTGCAGTTTATCAGTGTGTAAATACAAATGAAATGCCACCTTGGCCACCAGACAATAATTATCAACAATATCAGCACAATCGTGCGCTTTCTGGTATTGAAAAATCGACCATCATTAGTTGGCTTAATAATGGTGCTCAAGAAGGAAATGCAACTTCCACGCCGCCTCCACCTATTTATACATCCAACACCTTTTTAGGCAATGGAGACTTACAGGTGCAAATCCCTACCTACATGTCAAAAGCAACTATTCAAGATGACTATGTTTGTTTCAATATTCCAACAAATCTTTCTCAAAATCGTATAATAAAGGCCGTTGAAGTGGTGCCAGGGAATCGAGAAATTGTACACCATTGTTTAGTTTTTGTTGATCCTACTAGCATCGAAACAACAGATACGATTGGAGGTAACTGCGCCAGCCCAAATAATAGCACAACCAAACTCATTACAGGTTATACACCCGGGGCTACCCCCATGATTTTGCCCTCTACAGATCCCTTAAAGCTTGGTATTGATATTGGCCCGGGGTCTTCTATTTATTTTGCAATGCATTACCCGATAGGTTCTTATGGCATGTTTGATTCTACAAAAGTTATTTTGCATTTTTATCCAGAAGGAACAACAAATGTGAGACAAATAAGCGCGGGTCCTTTACTTGCCAATGTTGGCTTTACACTTCCTGCCAATCAGATTTCAGAACTTAGTGCTGTTTACCCACCAGGTTCTGGAACAATACCAGTAAATTTTTCGGTGCTTTCCGTATTTCCGCATATGCATTTAATAGGAAGTAAAATAAAGGCATATGCATACAAAGCTGGTGCCGATACGATTAAATTTGTAAATATTCCGCAATGGAATTTCATGTGGCAAGACTTCTATTTTTTTAAATACTTGCAAAAAGTACCGCCGGGTTACAAATTAAAAAGTGAAGGCACCTACGATAATACATCTAGTAATCCCAATAATCCTAATTCTCCTCCTCAAACTATTTACAGTGGATTCAACACCACAGATGAAATGTTTTTAACTTACTTTCATTTTTTGCCTTACGAACCTGGAGATGAAACATATGATTTAGAATCACTCATTAGTGCATCACTGGAGGAATATACCCTCTCAGACAGCAGTGATATTTTGGCCTATCCAAATCCTTTTGACCACAATATTTCCATCTATTTACCCAAGCCCCTAAATAAAGGAGATCAAATATTGCTATATGATGCTAATGGATTATTACAAATTAAGATTCCCGTCAATTTAGGAGATAATTCGATTTATCTAGGTCCAGATCAAATAGATTGGTCTTCGCTTCCAAAAGGAGTTTACTTTTTATCGGCCAAACTTAATGGTCAATTGTATTCAAAAAAACTCATTAAGATGTAATTGGTGCTTTTTAGAAAGGGCAAAAATACATATCTTTGCAATCCAATGATGGTCTCATGGCCGAGCGGTTAGGCACCGGTCTGCAAAACCGTCTACAGCGGTTCGAATCCGCTTGAGACCTCTAAAAAACCCCTTCGTCAAAGACAAAGGGGTTTTTATTTTAATGTTAATTAAATATTAAGTTTTGAACGAATTTCATTTATAAAAGACTCTAAAAATGTTGTAAAATAGAACCTTATTGTTAGAACTTTCAATAATCTGCGTTAAGTTGTTGGAAACATTAAAAAAATCCTTTTGAAAAGGGGCTAAAGTTTTTTTATATTTGGCGTTCAATTGAAAATATGAAAAATTAAAATCAATTATTATGGACGAAAATCAAAAATCTGTCAAAGGTCAAAAACCTGCCAAAGTTCAAGAAAAAGCTACTAAGCAAAAATCAACTAAAAAAAATAGAACAGCCGGTGGTTTCTCAGCTATTATCGCATTTCTAGCAATTGCCCTTGCTTTAATTGCTGGTATTTTAATTTACAAATATATATTTGGCGACCCAGCAAATTTCATAGACAACAATCCTGATGGAGACCCAATCGAAGGGAATTTACCAGGTATTATTTATAAAGGAGGTTTCATCGTTCCAGGACTTGTTGCGGTTAACCTCATCGTGTTAATTTTCACACTTGAGCGTTTAGTTACCTTAATGTTAGCAAACGGAAAAGGAAAAGCAAATAATTTCATTGAAAAAATTAAAGGCCTTATGGCTGCCAAAGATTTTGACGGTGCAATTGCTGCTTGTGATAAGCAACGAGGTTCTTTGGCCAATGTTGTTCGGGCAGGTTTGGTAAAATATCAAATGATGACCAAGGATGCTAAAATGGATAAAGAACAAAAGCTTGAAACGCTCAAAAAGGAACTCGAGGAGGCCACTTCTTTAGAACTGCCAATGCTTTCAAAAAACTTACCAGTTTTATCTACCACTGCATCTATTTCGACATTAATAGGTCTAATTGGTACTGTACTTGGTATGATTCGTTCATTCGCAGCAATGTCTCAAGGTGCCCCTGATACAGCTGAATTATCTACTGGTATTTCGGAAGCACTTGTAAATACTGCATTTGGTATTACTGGATCAACAATTGCAATCATTGCTTACGGATTTTTCTCAACAAAAATCGATGCAATGACTTATGGAATTGACGAAGCAAGCTTTACCATTGTTCAAGATTTTGCTGCTAATAATTAATTGTCAACCTAAATAATTTTTTCAAGCAATGCCAAAAATTAAAATGCCCAAAGGCTCGCCAACCATAGACATGACACCTATGGTTGACTTGGCGTTCTTGCTTGTAACCTTCTTTATGTTGACCGCTTCATTTCGATCTGCAGAACCCGTTATTGTTGAAACACCATCGAGTATCAGTGATAAAATCATTCCTGATAATGTGCTGATGGTAACACTTGATAAAGACGGTCGGGTCTTTTTTAACTTATCGGAACCCGAAGCAAGAAGGGAAATGCTTACCAATATGCTCAGCAAGTACAAAGTAAGTCTGAATGAAGAGCAAATTGATGAATTTTCTTTTATGTCAACCTTTGGTTGTACGATGCAAGAATTACCCTCTTACATGCAAACTGAAGCTGCCAAACGTGCAAGTTTCCCTACGGAAGGGATACCAACAGATTCTACGCACAACGAATTATTGGATTGGATTTCTTTTGCTGCTGCTGCTGCTGGCAACACCGGAAGGACTGCCTTTGAAGAAGCCAAAGCAAAAGGTACTGATCCTAAAATGGAAGATTTTAAACCAAAATTTATTCTTCGTGTAGATTCAAAAACCTTGTATAAAGACGCTGCTACTGTAATTGATGTATTTAGAGAATTGAATTTGAATAATTTAAATTTTGTAACCTCTGCGGAAGCAATTCCCGTTAACTAAATAAACATGGCACAAATCGCAGAAAGTGGCGGTGGAAACCACGGCAAGAAAGGTAAACAACGTGCTAAAAAAAGTTCTACCCATGTAGACATGACGCCTATGGTAGATCTTGCGTTCTTGCTCTTGACATTCTTCGTCTTAACTTCAACTTTTAGTAAACCAAAAGTTTTGCCGCTCAACTACCCAGCTAAAGTTCCAGAGGGTGAAAAAATAGATAGACCCAAAATAAACAATGCTGCCACCTTCATTTTGGCAGATGAAAAAGTTTATTACTACCGTGGCGAATTCTACCCAAAAAGTAGACCTGGAGAAAACGGCCCAACCGAATTAAAAGAGGCCAATTTCGGATCTGGAGAAAATAGTGTAAGAAAATTGTTAGCTTCTTGGAATAATTACGTTATTAAAAATAAGGTGATATTAGAACAAAAACTTGACAAAAAACAAATTGCTGATACTGCTTTTAATCGCCAGTTAGATGACCTTACCCGAGACAAAGAAGCGGTTAAAGTTCTCATCAAAACAGACGACAAAGCACTTTGCAAAAGTTTTATTGATCTTGTTGATGAACTCAAGATTGCGAATGTAGGTGTTATTGCACCAACTGATTTGTCACCTGAAGAAAAGGAATTGTTAAAAGAAAAAAACTAAGGCCATGACAGTCATTTATGTAATCGTCGCACTAATAACCGCATTCTCCCTCTTTGATTACTACGTCAATCGCAATTGGGAGGCCGTAACTTCAGTTAGCCGAAATGAAGCAGTTTTTGCACAACGAAACCGGCAATATGGTGCCTATGCACTCAGATCGGGATATAATAAGCGAATGACCCTTATTTTGGGAGGTTTAGTAGGTTTAGCAGGGCTCATCTTCGCAGTTACTTTAATTATTAAAAATTTACCAAAAGAAGAAATAAAGAAGCCGCGAGTTAGTGAAAAGAATTTCACCATAGCTCCCCCTGCTGACGAGGTGCCGCCACCTCCACCTCCAGCAACGCCACCACCACCACCAATGACCCAAACCCAAGCATTTATTGCACCGATTGCCGAAGATGATCCAGTTGAAGATGAGCTTCCTTCTCAAGAACAATTGGAAAACATTACAATAAGCACCCAAACCAATGAAGGAGATGACGCATGGGGCTTACCTGAAACAAATGACGATGGCCCGGGTTTAACAGATACACAGCCAAAGGATGAACAACCTGTGGATGTAGCGGAAGAAGACGCAGAGTTTCCTGGGGGGTATGATAAATTGGCCGCCTTTATTAATGAGACTATCAATTACCCTGATGAAGCTATTGAAATTGGTGTTAAAGGAAGGGTTACTGTTAGATTTGTAGTTGAAAAAGATGGTAGAATTTCAAATGCAAGTGTAGAAAGACCTATCGTAGAATGCCCAGCATGTAATAAGGAGGCTTTGCGTATCATTAATTCAATGCCAAAATGGGTTCCTGCAAAAACAGCAGGTAGACCGGTGAGGTTATGGGTCCGAGTTCCAATCATCTACGATACCCAATAAATTGAGTCATTTGATATTCCAATTTGGTTGGGGATTTTAAACCTAGCAAAATGAAATATATTCAGCTTACTTTAGGTCTTTTGGTCGTCTTTCTTTGCTTTTCACTTTGCTTTGTTCTGCAATTTACCACCATGATACAAATGGAGTCATGGCGCAGCAATGTGCTTAGCGCAGTACTCGTTGGGTATGGACTTTTTCGTGGTTGGCGCGTTTACAAAGCATTTAAGGCTAACGAAATTTCATGAGATTATTATTATTTTTTGTTTTAACGCTTATATTATCTGCTTGTGATAATAATAATAATCCATTCGTTTATCAAAAGGATGCGCATGGCAGAGGAAATACTAATATTTATGTAGAGGAGTCATTCAGACCGCTTTTGACTACATCTATAGCAACCTTTATGAGTCAATTTCCAAAAGCGACCATAAAAGCGTATTATAAAAATGAAGACAATATCCTAGAAGCTTTTTATGAAAACAAAACCAAGACCATTGTTATTTCACGTGATTTTAATGAGGAAGAAAAGGCTTATCTAAAAAGTAAAAATGTAACCTACCGTAGCGACAAAATAGCAACTGACGCGGTGGTTTTGATCATGCACCCAGCAATGACAGATACCATATTAAGCGTTGATCAAATCAAATCTTTACTATCAAAAAACGAGGCCCTACTCCCCTCTAAAACAGAAATTAAACAAATTGTTTTTGATCAAAAAGGTTCTGCAAATTTTAATTTCATAACCAACATATTACAAATTGATCAATTGGCCAGCAGAGTTTCTGCCTTAAATTCTAATGAGCAGGTTATAAATTATGTTAAAACACATCCAAATACAATTGGGATAATTGGCCTCAATTGGATAGCAGATCAAGACGACCCCTCATCAATGGCATTCATGGAAGGCTTGAACATTGCTTCAGTTTATGTAAATGACGTGCAAACAGCGTGCAAACCCTACGCCGGGTTTATTTACACAAAAGAATACCCACTCATCCGTGACATATGGATGATAAATAAAGGCAGGCGCTCTGGATTAAATACTGGATTTGTCTTGTTTATGAAAAAAGATGACAAAGGACAATTAATTATACAAAAATCTGGATTGGTTCCTGCCCTTACACCGATCCGGCTTGTATTACAATAAAAATTAAAGGGCATAATTTTTGTAACCAATAAAAGAAGGCTATTTTTGGCCGCAAAACAAAATAAATAAAAATGAAACGCTTTTTTCTTCTGAGTATGCTTATAGTGTCAACACTGAGCTACTCCCAGACGCTAGAACTTGCTATTGCTAAAACAGAAAACGAACGCTATAGAGATGCAATCAAAGATTTTCAAAAACTGATTGCCGGTGATCCTATTAATGGCGAAAACTACTTTTATTTCGGTGATTGCTACTTTGAAATGGATGAACTCGATTCTGCTAAAATGATGTGGCGCAAGGGTTATGAAGTAGACAAGTTACGTGCCTTACCACTAGTTGGTTATGGGCGTGTATTATGGTTAGACGGCAAGGATGCAGACGCACAAGCAGAATTTTCTGAGGCGCTTCTAAAGACCAAAAAAAATAAACTCAAAAAAGCGGAAGTTATTCGTGGCATTGCAGAGATATACATTAAAGCACCTAATAAAAACTTGAGCGGGGCCCTTACCTTATTAGAAGAGGCCATAGCCAAATTAGATAAAACCAACGAAGACAATTACTTATTAAAAGGAGACGCTTTGTATGCACAAAATTCGTCGGATGCTTCAGAAGCCTTAAAAGCATACAATCAGGCATTGTTGATTAATCCAACTTCGCCTAGAGGAATTGTGCGCAAGGCACTAATATACCAGCGGGCTAAAAACGAACCTGAAGCCAACAAAATGTATAATCAAGCCAAGCAAATTGATCCTACCTATGCACCAGCATATAGACTCAACGCCGAATTATACATGATGTTTGGTAAAAATGAGAAGGCCATTGAAAATTGGGAGGAATATTTAAAACTCAACAACAATATTGAATCAAGATATCGCTATACCAATGCGCTATTCGCAGCAAAGGTATATCCAACCCTTTTAGAACAACTTGAGGTATTAAAATCTAATGGTTTTGTTAATTTTTACACTGAGCGCATGTATGCATTTGCGCTTGCTGAATCAAATGATTCGACCGATCTAGTGAATGCACTTGCGGCATCTGATCGATTCTTTGCCATTGTACCTGAGGATAAAATTAATTATCAAGATTATAAAGTTAGAGGCTTGATTTATGAAAAACAAGGACTAGATAGCCTAACCGTTATTGAATTTGAAAAAGCGGTCAATATGAACGAAACAGCCTATAATGATCTTTCATCGCAATTGATTAGAATGTATGTTAAGGCAAAAAATTACCAGAAAGTTGTCGATGCTTATGATTATAGAAGAGATAAAAATCAAAAATTAAGCGCTGCCGAGGAATATGATTTAGGTAAAGCGTATTATTTTGGACTTAAAAATTACAAAGTTGCCGATAGCTTATTTCAAATAGTTATCGATAATGACTCGACCTATGTACCTGCATATATTTATCGTGCTCGGTGTAATTATAAGTTAGATACCATCAACGGTGAAATTAACGGCAATTGGTGGGCATTTCCTTATTATTCAAAAGTAACTCAACTTATCAATCCCGAAGACCGACAACAGCCATCTAAAAAGAGCTTTATTTTAGAAGCACTGCGTTATTGTGCAGATTATTATTCTAAATCTGATCAAAAAAATCTTGCAATTGCAAAGCAATACTTTGAACAAATTTTAGAAGTAGAACCCAATGACCCTGTTGCCAAAAAATTATTGGGTATTGAATAATTATTTGCAACGTATATTAAAAAGGGCGGCCAAATAGCCGCCCTTTTTTATTTAATTTTATTTATCATCTTATTTTTGGAGTTCAAGGTATTTAGCCACATATTTTCCGATGATATCAAACTCTAAATTTACTTTATCACCAATATTAATCTGATTAAAATTGGTATTCTCAAAGGTATAAGGGATAATACAAACTGAAAATTGACCCGCCATAGAATCTACTACCGTTAAACTAGTACCGTTTACTGTTATTGAACCTTTTTCAACAGTGACTAATTCTCTAGGATGGCTAAAAGTAAATCGCCACGAACCATCTTCTTGTTCTATATCTAAACAGGTCCCAACGCCATCAACATGTCCTTGTACCAAATGCCCATCAAGACGACCACCCATTTGCATACAAAGTTCTAAATTCACCTTGCTCCCAATCTTCCAAGAGCTTAAATTCGTTTTTAGTAAGGTTTCTTTTATCGCAGTTACCCTATGTTCATTTTCGTTTTTAGAAATAACGGTAAGACAACAACCATTATGAGCAACACTTTGGTCGATATTCAGAGAAGCAGATAAGGATGATTTAATAGTGAAATTTAAATTCCCACCTTCTTGCTCAATTGCAACTATTTCTCCTACATCTTTGATAATACCTGTGAACATGCTACAAACTTACATAAACTTAGGCGCTCACACACAAATCTTTTAAAATCAGTTGAAGTGATGTTTTGTTATTAAAGGTATTTTCTTTTAATCCAAATACAACATCAACTGCCATTCCCTCTATGAGATCTTGCTGCAAATTTGCCATTTGAAAACCAATGGCATCCAATTCTTCTTGGTCATGGTTGTCAATCAGTTTTAGTTTTAAATGTGCATCTTTTAAAATCCGAATTTGGGTAATAATACAATTTTCTGCTAAAAAAACGGGGTGTAAATTGCCGGGCCCACAAGGCTCAAAAGCATTGAGAATCTTTATTAATCTAGGGAAATCTTGACTTGTATTTGAGCCTAATTCTGAGAAATTGATTTTGGTATCTATGTTAATTTTATTCTCTAAATTTTGCCCTTTTAAGGCCTTACTAACTTCTATATCGAAGCAATGTTTAAAGGCTTCAAGTGAGGTTAGTTTTAAGGAGAGGCCAGCGGCAAACTGATGACCACCAAATTGAAGAAGATGATCTTGACAATTTTCTAAGAGTTGGTAAAGATTTAGTGGTGGCATGCATCGTGCTGATCCACTTAAAACGCCATCGGTTTGGGTTAAAACAATGGTAGGCCTATAATATGATTCTATAAGCCTGGAGGCAACAATCCCCACAACACCTTTATGCCAATTTGAATTATAAACTACTGTAGAAACTTTATTAGAAAAGCTGACATCTGCCTCTATTATTTCAAGTGCTTCTTGGGTTGTTTTTTGATCAAGTGCGCGTCTTGTTGTATTATCATTGTCTATTGCTAAGGCCAATGATTTGATTTGAAAATTATCTTTACTTCTCATCCAGTCTACGGCCCTACTGCCTGAAGCAATCCTTCCTGCCGCATTTATACGAGGTGCCAGCGTGAAAACAACATCGCGAAGAGAAAGCGGCAGCTGTTTTGAGGCCAGTTCTAAAATTGCTAAAAATGCGGGTCTCGGCTCTTCATTGAGCCGTTTTAGACCCATTGCGCATAAACTTCGGTTTTCATCAAGTAATTCAACGATGTCTGCCCCTATGGAAAGTGCAACCAAGTCCAAACTTCTGATTAAATTTTTTTGGTCCAAACCTAAATGTACATAGAGGCCTTGAAGGAGTTTATAGGCAACTCCACATCCCGATAGCTCTTTATACGGATAAGTACATTTTTCTTGTTTCGGATTTAAAATGATTGCCTTCGGTAATGTATTTTCTGGCTGATGATGATCACAAACGATACAATCAATTCCATGTGAAGACGCTCGCGAAAGTTGTTCATGGGCCTTAATTCCGCAATCTAAAGTAATGAGTAATTGAATGCCCTTTTCAATTGCATAATCAATTCCCAAATTACTCACACCATAACCCTCTTTATAACGATCTGGGATATAGAATTCACAGGACAAACCGAGTATTTCGAGTTGCTCAGCCATTAATGCAACGGCTGTGGTGCCATCAACATCGTAATCGCCGTATAGCAAGACGCGTTCTTGATTTAGGATAGCTTTTTCGATGCGTTTAACTGCCACCAACAAATTATACATTAAAAATGGATCGTGCAAAGGCTGCAAGTGAGGATTAAAAAATGACACCGCTTGCAATCGATTATTGATGCCTCTTTGCTGCAATAATTGGGCAATAAAACAAGGAATTTGAAGCGCTTGGGCTAGTTCTATTGTTGGTAATTCGGGAAATTGAGGCTTTAAAATCCAATTTGCTTTCATGCGCCAAAAATAATCATATCGGTGCCTCTATATTTCGGTTAATCTACGTAACTCAATTTCAACATATTGGACCCCCCAAGGTCTTCTAAAGGAATGGAGGCAACATTAATCACTACATCGCCAACTTTTAAATATCCATCTTCTCTCATCATTTGTTTGATATCAGCTATTGTATGATCGGTAGAAATGCGCTTGTTATAATAAAAAGCCTGAACGCCCCAAACTAAATTCAATTGGGTAAGTATTTTTCTATTGTGTGTGAAAACGAAAATTTGTGATGCAGGCCGTTGTGATGCAATTTTATATGCCGTATATCCAGAAAAAGTCATGGTAATTATAGCATTTGCCTCAACGCGTTGTGCCAATCTACAAGCATTAAAACAAATTGAGTCTGAAATGAAGCGGGGGCTGCCTTTGGGCGGCAATTCTTCTTTGTTGTACATACTTGGATGCTGCTCCATTTCTGCAATAATATTGGCCATGGTTTGCACTACTTCAACCGGATATTTTCCTACAGATGTTTCTCCCGAAAGCATAACGGCATCTGCACCATCAAGTACAGCATTTGCAACGTCATTTACTTCTGCCCTACTAGGAGTAAGACTGTTAAGCATCGACTCCATCATTTGAGTTGCAACAATTACAGGTTTTGCTTTTGAAATCGCTTTGCTAATAATCATTTTTTGAATTAGTGGGACATTTTGATAAGGGATTTCTACCCCTAAGTCACCACGCGCAACCATAAGCGCATCACTAAGCTCAATAATCTGATCAATATTTTCTAGTGCCTCGGGTTTTTCGATTTTAGCCAAGACTTTAGCAATACTGCGTTTTTTGGAAATTCGTTTCTTCAAATCTGTAATGCATTTTGCACTCCGCACAAATGACAATCCAATCCAATCTACACCCAGTTTTAAGGCAAAATCGAGGTCTTCGATGTCTTTTGAAGTTAGAGAAGGCATCGATATTTTGGTATTTGGAAAGTTCACCCCCTTTTTTGAGCATAAAAGCCCTCCTTGAATAACCGAACAACTAATTTTTTCTTTTTTATCTGTTTTCAGTACCTCTAAAACTAGCTTCCCGTCATCAAGTAAAATACGTTCTCCAGGATTTACATCTCTAGGCAGCAAATTATAATTAATTGAAAATCTTTTATGATTTCCAATAACCTGCTCAACGAGAATATCAATCTTTTGCCCGGCCTCAATTAACACGCCATTGTTCTCCATTTCATGGGTCCTAATTTTTGGCCCTTGCAGGTCTGCAAGAATTGCAACATGTAGCCCAAGTTCATCATTTAGCTCACGGATAAGTGCAATAGCTGCAGCATGGTCTTGATGATTGCCATGTGAAAAGTTTAAACGACAAACATTTAAGCCAGCTTTCATCATGTTGGTCAAGGTTTCTTTCTTTAAAGAGGCAGGGCCCATTGTGGCCACAATTTTGGTTTTTTTCATTTTAACTAGTTAGATAATCTAATATGTCAAACTCTTTATAATTAAATTCAAATACTGCAACAACACCATTTATTTTTCTTAGTTGATCCAAAAATACGGATGGCTCATGAGAAAAGTTTTCCTTCAGCACAATAAAGAAATCTATCATTGGCCTATCGGCTTGTAAATGTTGTTGTCCTTGTTTATTCTTTACCAAATAAAACCGAGTTAACAATTCACTGTCTTCAAAGAAAAAATAATGGAATTGCTGATTGGTTTTTAGTTTTGGTATATATAATTCAAAAGGTTCGTTTTGCTTCACTAAGAGCACTCCAAAAAGTTGATTGAGCTCCCAACAAAGGCGATAATCGGCAAAGGCACTTGAAATTCCATATACTTCGAAAGGTTGTTCGTCGTCAAAGGAGAGGTCATATTTTTTGACTTTGCCCATCGTCGTCAAAATTACTCAATAAATACCAAACAAAACGTCAACAAATCATTGTCAAATGATTTATAACTAAAGTGGCTTGCACCTCTTGTTTATTGATTAAATTTGTCTTTTTAAAGTTCAAAATGCGTCTACATTTCTTTCTTATTTGTGCTCTTTCTGCCCTTTTAAATTCATCTCTATGGGCTCAGCCTGACAAAATGATTACCAATCGCGATAATTATTTTTGGCAATTTGGCATTGCCTGGACTTCAACTGATGATGACGGCCAAGAAATGAACCCCGTGCCAATTGATCAACTTCACGGACTTCCCTTTCCTTCTAGACTCTATGCGGATCGTTATATTTATAATGGTTGGAGCGCAGAGGGTGTAGTAGGTGCACAGCCTTATAAGACAGACAGAATGGTAAATGATTCTATTGGTGTTAAGGGTTTTATTGCCTATTTTGATGCTGCTTTGAAGTATTCTTTCTATAAACAACTGGGACGTGGCACACTTGACCCATATTTAGGGTCTGGCTTAGGGTTAAGCCTGAGGACTGCAGATCCTAAACAAAGCGCACCCTTAGTTAGCCCAACAATTAATCTTTCTGCAGGATGCACCTTTTGGTTTAGTGACCAATTAGGACTCCAAGCGCAAGGTGTTTATAAATTTGGGCTTGTAGATATTTTAAAAAGCGCATCCTACAGTCAATATAGTCTCGGTTTAGTATTTCGCATTGAAAAAACGGATGGCTACAAAAGTGAATTTCACAAACCCAAATATAAAATCCCTAGAAAACCTGCGAAAATAAAGGTCGAGAAAGCTACAGACGAATCTTAATTTGCAAGGGTCATGCGTTTTTTGGTCTCTTGCTCTGGGGTAATGATGCCATAATAATAGACGCCATTTGGAAGCGTAGCGCTATCAAAACGAATTATATTGCCACCCTTTTCAAACTCCTTATTTGCCAATTCTTTAACGAGTTGATTGTTTTGCCATATGCAAAATTGAACTTGCATTTGTCTAGGACAGACAAAGTAAAACGCCAATTCCCCACGAGCATTTTGATGATCTATAGTGTAAAGTTCACAATATTCCTTATGTTGGACTTGGCCCCTTTGAAAACGACGTAATAAAGCCCTATAAGCTATTACTGCTAAAAGAATAAAAAATGTAACAAAAAGAAAATTTACGACAGTTTCCATTAAAGAGATATTATTCCAGGAATTTTAGCAGCGCGTTCATAGACCGCAATGATATCTTCGGCACTCAGCATAACTTCTTTTGCACTCAAACTCACATATTTTCCTGTTCCAGAATGATGATAGCTGATTTCACTATTGGCAGTGAATAATGCCGTGACTTGAGCTAAATGTTGATTGTCGTTTGGAACAATAAATTTGAACATGTAAATATTTGGCCAATCAAGTTGTTCAAGCTGAGTTTTGAGCGCTTCAAATGTTCCCATGGTACAAAATTACAAACTTGTATTGTACAAATTCATTCAAAAACTTAATTGTTTGAATCATTTGTGAATTTGTTGAATATTTCAACAGTTAATATTGGCACCCTATAATAAAAAGAATCATTTTAATATTAATTTTGAATATGCGTTGGCACCTAATTTGCATTTTTATATGTTTCTCATGTTTTGGTCAACGTAAAATCGAAGCCAGGCATATTGAAGACAAGATAAATATTGATGGTCTGCTGAGCGAAGAAGTATGGTCAAGTTCTGCAGATTCTGATTTTTTTATTCAAGTAAAACCTCTACCAGGGAAAAAATCAAAAAGCCGAACATCTATTCAAATTCTCTACGACAAAGATGCTGTATATTTTGGTTTATTTTGCCAAGACCCTCCAGACTCTGTTTCAAAGGTCCTATCTTTAAGAGATGATTATAATCCAAATTGCGACGTAATAGGGATATTTTTAGACACTTACAACGACAATCAAAATGGCTTTTTCTTTGGGCTTACTAGTAGAGGTGTTCAGATAGATGCTAAAATTGCAGCAAACGACTACAATGATCAACTCAATTTAGTTTGGCATAGCGCTGTTCAATTAGTGGACAGCGGTTGGGTTGCCGAAATTAGGATCCCATATTCGGCCCTCCGATTTCCTCAAAAAGAAGTGCAAGATTGGGGCGTAAATTTTGGGCGGCAAATTGCACGCATTAGAGAAGAATCCTCATGGGCAGAGGTCAATCCAGATTTAGAAAATTATTTATTAGAAAGTGGGGATATTACCAACTTAAAAGGAATTGAACCTCCGCTGAGATTGGCTATTTTACCCTATGTTTCTGCTTATATGGAACAATTTGAAAACAGCGATTTTACCAAAGGATATTTGAAATCATTCAATGGAGGTTTGGACATCAAATATGGGGTCAATGAAGCCTTCACACTTGATGTAACGCTTGTGCCTGATTTTGGACAAGTTATTTTTGACCAACAGATACTCAATCTCACCCCTTTTGAAATACAATTCAATGAAAATCGACAATTCTTTACCGAAGGAATGGAGTTATTTAACAAGGCGGGTATATTCTATTCAAGACGAATAGGAATTCAAACCCCAAGCAAGGTCTCTCAAACCTTATTAAATGACGGCGAATATCTTGAAAATGGGCCAGGTGCTTCACAGCTTTATAACGCTTCAAAGATCTCCGGAAGAAATAAAAACGGATTGGGTATTGGTGTTTTTAATGCCATTAACGCAGCCCAATACGGGACAGCCGTTTCTACTCTTGACCAAAGCAGAAGAGAAGTTCTGACTTCTCCATTAACCAACTACAACGTGATGGTTTTTGACCAAAATCTAAAAAATAATTCTTCAATAACTTTTACCAATACAAACGTTTGGCGGGCAGGTGCTTTTTACGATGCAAATGTTTCAGCATTTAATGTGAACTTGAATAGCCAAGACAACAATTATAATTTTAATGGAAAAGGCATTATATCAGCACAAATTGATAAAGAAAATACCATAGGTCATAATTTCAATTTAAACGCTCAAAAGCAACGGGGAGCATTGATAGGTGGTATTGGTTACCTTCAGGAATCAGATACCTATGATCCAAATGATCTTGGATTTAATTATAATAACAATAGAAAAATAGTAGAAGCAAGAATTGCCTACAGAAATTTCTCTCCCAAGTGGGAAAAACTAATGAAATGGAATGTGAATTTGGCTTTCTCCCAAAGTTATTTGTATAAACCCAACTACTTTACCTCGTCGCAAGCGAATGTTTCCTTTTTTTGCGTTAGTAAAAAATTCAATGCTACCGGGGGTAATATTGGCAGCAGCTTACAAGAGAGTAGAGATTATTTCGAGCCAAGGACATGGGGAGCAGTATTTAATATTCCTACATATGCTTATCTGAATTACTGGTTTTCGACTAATTACCAAAGAAAGTTTGCCATAGACATGGGGTTAAATTTAGTGGGCTATCAACAATCAGATTGGAATCTATTGGCATACAATTTCAATCCACGACTCAGACTTACTGATGCCTTCTTTCTGACTTATGGCTTAGAAAAAGAGCTTCAGAATAATTCATTAGGTTATGCTATTGCCTTTGCTGAACCCGTTCAAACTGTCAATGGAATACTTTTTGGTGAAAGAGACAGAAACACAACTATTCAATCACTTTCAGTTGATTACATACTAACAAATCGAATGTCTACAACTTTACGGTTAAGGCATTACCGCTCTGTACTAAACTATACACAATATTTTATCCTTGAAGAGAATGGATACCTTAGTGCGCTTAATTCTTTTAATGGGTTAACCACAAACAATGAATCAGCCTTTGATGCCAATTACAATGCCTTTACTATAGATTTTATGTATAGATGGGTATTTATGCCCGGAAGTGAAATCAGTATTGTATGGAAAAATGCTGTTTTTAATCTAAAAAATGATGTTAGCATAGCTTATTGGCAAGATTTAAGCCAATTATTACAAAATAATGCGTTGAACAGTTTTTCTTTTAAGTTAATATATTGGCTCGATGCACAACAGCTTCGTAAAGAGCGAAGCAACTTACCTCGTTGATTGGTTATTTGAAATTACTAGGCTATTTCAAACACTTGAAATAATCAAAGGGTTCTAAACATTCTCTACACTGGTAATGGGCTTTACATGCCGTACTGCCAAACAAGCTCACCATTCGTGTATTTTCACTTGTACATTTTGGGCAGCTAACTCTTGGGCCGTCGGCAAATAGTGTTTTTTTGTCCACCTCATCGACGGGTGGTGCGATGCCATACAATAGAAGTTTTTTACGGCCCTCCTTAGAAATCCAATCAGTAGTCCAGGCAGGGCTAAGAATGTGTTTTATGCGTGCATTGTTAATTCCCTTCTCATTTAATTTTAAAAGGATATCAGATTCTATTTGTTGCATTGCCGGACAACCACTGTAAGTTGGGGTAAGTTCAATGACCCACTGATCTGAATCTAAATATATTTGCTGAATCACACCCAAATCCAATACAGATAGCACAGGAATTTCTGGATCGCTGACTTCGTTTAAATAGTTTCGTATTTGCGAGGAATCTACCATTCCATATTTGGATAGGCCCTTTGCATGTATTGTAATTCAGACAAAATATAACCCATGTGTTCAGAATGACGACCTTCACGCCCGCCTTCAAATTTCCAGTTATTGGTGGGTATTGCCAGGGTGGCTTCCTTTAAAACCTCTTGGACAGTGATCATCCAACTCGCTTGAACATCACTGAGTTTAGGCACCAATCCATTTTCTTGCAGTTCCACATCGTGCTGATTTTCATAAAAAAGTTCATGCGTATAACGCCATAAATGATCAACTGCAGCTTGTGCACGCCTGTGCGATTCTTCGGTACCATCTCCCAAACGTATCACCCACTCCGAACTGTGTTTGAGATGATATCGGGTTTCTTTTAAACTCTTTTGCGCTATTGCAGCAAGTTGCTCAACAGGAGATTTTTCTAAAAATTCAAAAAGTGGCAAGCGAAAAGCATCAAAGAAAAACTGCCTGAGCATGGTCATTGCAAAATCACCATTAGGTTGTTCAACCAATAAAAGGTTTTTATATTCGTTTTCGTAACGCAAATAGGCCAATTGGTCATGGTCCCTGTCCTTACCTTCAAGAAGTACCGCAAAATCATAAAGACTTATCGCTTGGCCTACCAAATCTAAAGCAATATTTGTCATTGCGATGTCTTCTTCAAGAATAGGGCCATGCCCACACCATTCTCCAAGACGCTGACCAAGAATCAGACTGTCGTCTGACATGCGTAGCACATATTCATATAGCGCAGCTTCATTCATGCCTACATATGTTTAACACCGTCAGGTACTTCATAAAATGTTGGGTGACGGTAAATTTTTGTGTCGGAAGGTTCAAAAAAGGAACCGGATTGGTCAAAATCAGTAGCATGGATTTGAACTGATTCAACTACCCAAATACTAATTCCCTCTGATCTGCGCGTATAAACATCGCGTGCATTTTCTAAGGCGAGTGTTGCATCGGGTGCTCTTAAACTTCCAACATGCTTGTGGTTTAACCCTTGTTTGCTTCGAATAAATACCTCCCATAGAGGCCATTGCGAATTTGACATATCTTATTTTAATTAAGCAGATTTTTTCATTGAACGCTTTTTAGCAAATGCATTTGCTGCTTCTCTTACCCAGAGGCCATCTTCTTTGGCTTTGACACGTGCAGCCAAACGTTCTTTATTACAAGGTCCGTTACCTTTTACTACTTGCCAAAACTCATCCCAGTTTATTTCAGAAAAATCATAGTGACCACGTTCTTCATTCCATTTTAGGTTCTCATCCGGAATAACAAGGCCCAAAATTTCGGCCTGCGGAACCGTAGCATCAACAAAACTCTGACGCAACTCATCATTGGTAAATCGTTTAATTTTCCATGCAATCGATTGATCTGAGTGCGTAGATTCGGCATCATTTGGACCAAACATCATTAATGCAGGCCACCAAAATCTATTCAAGGCGTCTTGTGCCATTGCTTTTTGCTGTGGTGTGCCCTTACATAGTTTCATAAGTGATTCATAACCTTGTCTTTGGTGAAAAGATTCTTCTTTACAAATTTTCACCATTGCACGCGCATAAGGGCCATATGAGGTGCGGCACAAGGCCACTTGATTCATGATTGCTGCCCCATCCACTAACCAACCAATTGCACCTATATCTGCCCAAGTAAGCGCAGGATAATTAAAAATTGACGAATATTTAGCTTTTCCGCTATGAAGATCATCTATTGTTTTTTCTCGATCAGCACCTAGTGTTTCAGTAGCCGAATAAAGGTATAACCCGTGACCTGCCTCATCTTGAACCTTTGCCAACAAAACTGCTTTGCGTCTAAGATTTGGCGCCCTTGTAATCCAATTCCCTTCGGGGAGCATGCCTACAACTTCAGAATGAGCATGCTGAGAAATTTGTCGAATCAAAGTTTGACGATATTCTTCTGGCATCCAATCATTGGGTTCGATTTTAATTTCTTTTGCAATTTTTTCATTAAAAATTCTTTCTTGGTCTGCTCTTGTCATAATACTTCAGAATTCTATGTAACAAATATAGAAAATAACTACGCCATCAAAACATGATTGAATGCAGATTGTTCAATGAGTGAAGATGATCGAGGCTTGCGCAATAATGCTTACTTTTGACCCAAATTAATTTAATTAATGTCTAAAGAGTTTTATTCATTAAAAGTTTGCGCCGTTCGTGAAGAAACAGAGGGTTGTGTATCTGTAGAATTAAATGTGCCAGAGCAATTTAAAAATCAATTCAATTTTCACGCGGGTCAATACCTTACATTTAAAATGATTTTGAACGGCGAAGAAGTGCGCAGGTCGTATTCATTATGTAGTGCCCCTTCTGAAAATTCATGGCGAGTAGCTATTAAGGCAATTTCTAATGGCTTATTCTCAACTTATGCCAATGCCCATATTCAAGTTGGAGATTCTCTTGAAGTGATGCCACCGATGGGAAACTTTAAATTTGAACCAAAACCTGAATCCCAGAATCATTACGTATTGTTTGCCGCAGGTTCTGGCATTACCCCTATTTTATCCATACTAAAAACGATATTATTTTTAGAACCAAAAAGCTGCGTCACCCTTTTTTATGGCAATAAAACTATGGCTGATGTTATTTTTAGAGAAGAATTAGAAGCATTGAAAAACCAATTTCTCGATAAGATGAATTTGGTTTATTTATTTTCAAGAGAAAATATTGGTGTGCCTATTTTGAAAGGGCGTATTGATCGAGAAAGAACCGAGCAACTTCTAAAAGCTTTTTTAAGCGGGCAGCCATTACAATCAGCATATATTTGTGGGCCTCAGCAAATGATATTAGAAGTTAAAGACGAGCTTTTGAATTTTGGTTTAGACCCTCAGCACATTCATTTCGAATTATTTCATGCAAGCCCTATAGCGCCAAAAAATCATGCTTCCCAAGTTGTTGAATCTTCAATAGAATCTAAGATTGAAATTATTATGGATGGAGAGATAACAAATTTTTATTTGTCCTCTAATGGACCTTCTATTCTAGATGCAGCATACAAAGCAGGTGCAGACGCCCCCTATGCTTGTAAAGGAGGGGTATGTTGCACATGTAAAGCAAAAGTTTTACGTGGAGAAGTCTCTATGGATGTGAATTACGCGCTTACACCTGAAGAGGTTGAAGAAGGATATGTGCTAACATGTCAGGCACATCCAAAGAGTAAGGATATTCTTATTTCATTTGATAATTGACGATGGGCTTTTTTAATCGATTTAAAAATAAACAAGATTATTCCTTACCAAGAGGCGCTCATTTACTTGCTGTAAAGAGTGTAAATCCATTGAGTGAAGAAGCAGTTCAAATCGAATTTGATGTTCCAACTGAACTTCAAGATAAATTCTTGTTCAAGCCAGGCCAATACTTAAACTTAGCGCTAGACATAAATGGCGAAAAAATACGTCGATCCTATTCAATTTGTAGTGGCACCCAACAAGGACTTTGTATTGGTGTAAAAGCGCTTAAAAATGGTCGTGCATCTTCGTATCTTCAACAAATTTCTGTCGGAACTAACTTAGTAGTTTTCGAGCCGGAAGGGAGCTTTATTTGGAATCCAGAGCATAAAAATGTTTTAGCCATTGCTGCTGGATCTGGGATCACTCCAATCCTTAGTATGTTAAAAACTGCAGGGAATAGAGCGAATTTTCATCTTCTTTATGGAAATAAAAGTGAGCAAACGGCGCTATTTTTAGAAGAACTCAAAGCACTTGAAAATACATCAGTTCAGTTATACTATTCTCGGCAGAGCCATCCAGATGCTATTTCGGGACGCATTGATGAAGAGCAATTGAAAAAAGTATTAAAAGAAAATCTCCAACTGCTTCAAGCAGATGCTTTTTTTCTTTGCGGCCCACTTGCTATGGTAGAACCTGCTGAGAAAACACTGCAATTCTTTGGTGTTAATCCGAGCAAAATTCACAAGGAATTATTCTTTGTTGAACAAAATAATGAAGTGAAATTGGATGGAAAACAATTTTCAGCTAAGAGCAATGTGAAAGTAATGATTGATGGCGAAATAGCATCATTTCAAATGCAAGGCCAAGAGAAATCAATTCTGGAGCTTGCTGAAAAAGCAGGATTGGATGCACCTTTTTCATGTAGGGGAGGCGTTTGTTGTTCATGTAGAGCAAAGGTCCTTAAAGGCTCTGCTGCTATGCGAATCAATCACTCCTTAACCGAGTCAGAAGTTGCACAAGGTTATGTGCTAACATGCCAGGCCTATGCAACAAGTTCAGAATTAATTCTCAGTTACGATGAGTAAGCACGTAGTTATCTTAGGGGCAAGTCAAGGAATTGGAGCTGAATTGGTAAAATATTTCTCAGCGCAACCAGATACAATAGTCACAGCACTTTCAAGAAATTTAATGAGAATGAACTTGGAATTCAAGCAAAAAAATGTGAATTCATATGCTTTAGATATTTCAAAGGATGTGGCTATACAAATCAAGGCGATACAGTTTGTAAGTCCAATTGATATATTAATCAACAATGCAGGATTTTTAATTCATAAGCCATTTGAGATGCTAACCCATGAAGATTTTCAATTGAGCTATCAAACAAATGTGATAGGTATTATGGAAAGTACCCAAGCACTTCTACCACGCTTCTCTACTGATGCCCATATCATCAATATTAGCTCGATGGGCGGCTTTCAGGGCAGCTTGAAATTTGCAGGATTAACCGCATATTCTACTTCAAAAGCGGCCCTATGTTCATTCACCGAATTATTCGCTGAAGAATATAAGAATACTGGATTGCGTATGAACTGCCTTTGTTTAGGAGCAGTACAAACCCAAATGTTATCAGCTGCTTTTCCTGGCTATAAGGCACCAACTTCAGCTAAACAAATGGCAGAATTTATAGCAAATTTTGCACTTCAGGCTGGTAAATTAATGAACGGAAAAATCATTGCTGTATCTAGTAGCAACCCTTAATATTTGTACTTTAGTTAGGTGAAAGCCTTTTGGAGTTTGTGTTTTTGCATTTGGAGTGCCTGTTTGTTGGCACAAGATATTCATTGGACTCAATTTAATAACAATCCAATTTATCAGAACCCTGCGGGAGCTGGTAACTTTAATGAAGATTTGCGCTTTATCTCCAATTATAGGACCCAATGGAGAAGTGTAAGTATTCCCTATCAAACTACCGCACTTTCAGCTGATTTAAAATATAAAGGCCTAGGAGTTGGCATCAATTATTTTCATGACCAAGTAGGAGATGGCAAATTCCAAACCAATGAATTGCAAATAAACTTATGTAAGCCTTTTAAAATACTAGATCGACATGTGTTGAGGGCGGCCATTCAAATAGGTTTCAATCAAAGACAGCTAAATAGCAATGCATTTTACTTTGATGATCAATTCAATGGCTATCTATTTGATCCGAATGCCCCAACCAATGAGAATTTTCAAGTTGCATCAATGACTAAACCCATGTTGGGAACTGGATGTATTCACAATTACACAATTAATTCAAAATTTAAAATACAAAACGGAATCGGACTATTTAATCTAACTCGGCCCAATCAAAGTTTTTTTTCGGACAATACAAAACGTGACTTAAGGCTTAACGTATTTAGTCAATTAAAATATCAATACAATCCTACATTGGCCGTCGAGCCTAGTTTTCAAATGAATTTTCAAGGCACTTACAAAGAACTAGTATTGGGCGCTTTAGCAGAATACCTTTTTTCAAAAAACGACAATATAATTTTGAGTACTGGTATTTGGTGGCGCGCAAAAGATGCCTTTTGCCTACAATTTGGTTTAAATCGCGGGCCCATGTATTGTGGAATATCTTATGATTTTAATTATTCATCTTTGGTGCCAGCAAGCCGTGGACGCGGAGCTTTTGAAATAAGTTTGCGCTATGTCATTACCCAATTTCGGCCTTTACCTTTGCAATACAGAATATGCCCAGATTTTATTTAATACTTTTTATTCTACTTTGCCAAAATTCAATTGGACAAAAGCAATTGCATAAATTAATTGCTCATGCGGATGCACAAGTACAAGTATTGGACTATATTGAAGCACTTAAATATTATCAACAGGCCCTAGAATTAGAACCCAATTCCATAGAATTACATTGGAAAATTGCCCAAACCAATGCACTTTTTAAAGACTACAGAACTGCAGCGCGTTTTTTTCTTAAGGTGTATCAATTAGATTCAGATGGGCAATTGTATCCCGAAGCACAATTAAACTATGCGCAAATGCTAAAGCAGCAGGCACTGTATAAGGAAGCATTAGCTCAATTTAAGGAAGTAAAACGTTTTTTTTCAGAAAATAAAAAAAGTTATGGTTACCTAAAGGCAAACCAAGAAGTTATTGCATGTAATTGGGTATTAAAACAACTCAAATACAATTCGGATGATGCAGCGCTGAAATTGATACCACACAAAGCCAATACAATAGATGCGGAATTTGCACATGCCATACTGAACAATTCCATCATTTACAGTGCACTAAAGGCCGACTCAATTGGTGAAGATCAAGAATTAGTATTTAGTAAAAATTACCATCTTAATTTATATCAATTTTCCGATGTCCAAAAGGGAATTCAACCATTTTTGAGCTTAACCAATTCAGCCTTTGAATATGGCAATTTAAGTATTGCACCAGACAGCAGTTTTGCTTTCTGCAGCGAATGCCAGAGGCAAAACAATTCGCTTCAATGTCGAATAATTCGTTTATTACCACATTCAAGCATTTGGACCATAGATACCTTATTCCAAAGTGAATCATTAAAAGGAAATTATCATAGTATGCCTACCATCTTTGAGCTTAACGACACGCTTAGGTGTATTTTCGCTGCAAAAAATGTAAATGGGATGGGTGGAATAGATTTATATTTCGGAAATATAGACCCTAATGGCCAATTCTTCGCAGAGCAAAATTTAACAATGCTTAATTCAATTGAGAATGAAGTTTCACCATGGTTTGATCCCTTGACTCAAAGACTTTATTTTTCGTCTACCTGGCACTCCGGATATGGCGGATATGATATTTTTTATAGTGCCCTTCAATCAAATGGGAGTTTTGGGCCGCCTATCAATCTTGGAATGCCGTTTAATGGCTCAGCAAATGATCTCTATTTCTTTTGTAATGGAGATACTGCTTATTTAAGTTCCAATAGATTGGGAAGTTTGTATGCCTCGCATCCAACTTGTTGTAGTGATATTTTTTACCAGGATTTTTTAAGGCCCAAACAACTCAAAGAAAAAAGTATCGATTCTATTATTGTTGAATTACCGATTCGGTTATATTTTGAAAATGATCATCCCAATCCAAAGAGCACTTCTGAAAATACCGACCTTTCCTATGAAGAAACATACTATAAATATAAAAGCCAATATCCCGAGTATTTACAAAAAGTGGTCGAGAATATAGACTCCTTATCTGCTGTACAAGTTTCAAACGCGCTAGACACATTTTTTATCCAGGAGGTTGATCAAGGCATGAAGGATTTAGCGCTATTTAAACAACAAGTTTGGGATGCACTGCAAACTGGTCAACAAATAAGTATCGTTGTACGAGGTTTTGCTAGCCCCTTAGCTAAATCTGACTATAATGTACATTTAACTAAAAGGCGCATTGCATCTATAATTAATTATTTTGAAGAAATTGATGGCGGCAAATTTGCTCCTTACATGCAAACCAATCCAATTTGTTTACAATTCATAGAAGAACCTATGGGTGAATTCAAGGCCAATAAAGATGTAAGTGACGATTATTATGACCAACGCAATTCAGTATATTCCAAAAATGCCTCGTTGGAGCGGCGTATCGAAATTATTGCACTTAAGATTAGTACATTTCCAAAAGAATAAGTTTTGGTTTTAATGGAAGACTTTTGTGTGATATATTTGCAGTTTTAAATTTAAAGTGAACTATGGTAGACCAAATAAATACAATTCAAGATAAACCTCGGTTGTATTTTATTGATATGGCACGGTCAATTGCTATTTTACTCATGATTGAAGGCCATTTCACTGGCTCAGCACTTTCATGGGAATATAGAAAATATGAATTTTTCGCATATAAATTTTGGCACATTCTTCATGGAGTTACTTCACCATTGTTTTTTACTGTTACAGGTATAATTTTTGTTTATCTTCTTACCGCCCGAGGTCAGGATGTAGGATATTTCCAAAACCCTAGAGTTAAAAAAGGATTTAAAAGAGTGCTTACCCTTCTTTTTTGGGGTTATCTGATTCAATTAAATTTAGGCAGTATAATAAAATCCATTTATTACAGCGTCCCAATATATTTAGATTGGTTTTATGCTTTTCATGTTTTGCAATCAATAGCCATTGGCTTATTTATTCTTCTTGTGATTTATGGGCTCTATAAGTTAATTAAAATAGGTCCGTTTTACATCTATTGCCTTTTGACTGCTATAGTTATTTTCATTCTCTATTCAATGCTAAAAACCCACATTGAATGGGACAATAAATTGATTGCCAATAATTTATTAGACCCAAACCATAGACGGTATCTTCCGGAGAATGCCCCATCATTTCTTCAAAATATGTTTTACGGGAAATTTTCAGACTTTAATTTTCTTCAGTATTCCGGTTATACAATTTTGGGTGGAATGATAGGGAATTTGATAAGAATTTATGAAAAAGAAACGAAGAAATGGTGGTTTGGGGCCTCTTTTATTGCTGTTGGAATCATATTTAATTTTATAGTACCAATGCTATACGCTGAACATTTGATTTCTCGTGAAGTATTTATTTCAATATCCACCTATATTCTCCGTTTGGGCCAGGTAATTGGGCTCATTGGGATTTTAATGCTCATTGATGCCAATATTAAAATCCGAGCAACGCTATTTTTAAAATTAGGTCAAAACACGTTACCTATTTACATTGTTCACGTTATTATTCTTTATGGGGGTATTTTTGGATTGGGACTTAAACCATTGTTGTTTAATGAGGACCTGAATCCATATTTTTCTATGTTTATTTCATTGAGTGCTATTATTGTTTTTTCCGTTATGGTATATTTCATAGAACCACTAGAAACCATGTACATTAGGGTGATCAATAAACTATTTTTTTGGAGATAAATATGAGATCAATCTTTTTTATTTTCAGTTTCATAATTTGCTTTAAAACAATTGGTCAGACTGAAAATGTTCTATTCATAGGCAATAGTTTTACCTACATGAACGAAATGTGCAAGATGTATCAGAATCTTGCCAATTCAAAAGGGAAAAATGTCTTTGCAGATACCCTAGCAGTTGGTGGTAGCACTTTAAAGGGTCATGTTGAAAGAGCAAATACTTATAATAAAATCAAAGCTAGAGATTGGGATTATGTTTTCATTCAAGCAATGAGTAAGGAATTATTTTTTGATTCTCTAACTATTGAAGAAGAGACTGTCCCTTATGCAAAAAAGTTAATTGAATCAATCAAAGTCAATAATCCATGTGCCAAAATTTATTTTTATATGACTTGGGGTTATCAAAATGGAATTTCCGATAGTACGTATCATGTTGATTATTTAGAGATGTCAGATAAAATTGCCCAGGGTTATCTCCAGCTCAGTCAGAGCACAGGATCATTCCCAATTGCTCCTGTAGGTATGGTTTGGAAGGCGGTGCGTAAGGCGTATCCGAATTTAAACCTTTATGAAAGCGATCTATTACATCCAAATTCAATTGGAAGTTTTGTAGCCGCTACGACTTTTTATTCATCGATATATAATCAATCAGCACATGGTGGGGCAACACCCAAACTTGTGGATCCAATAGTTGCCGATAACATTTCTTCCATCGCGTGGCAATATGTGCAAAAAAATAGATCCCGCTACAATCTAGATACAATTCAAATTAAAACAAATGATGAAAAACCTAAGGTTGATTTTACCATGACAACCAAATGGCTTTGTGTGACCCTTAATAACCAGTTTGTCAATGCAACTGATGTTCACTGGGATTTTGGTGACGGAAAATCTTCAGGTAAAAGTAATTTAAAATACTATTACGCTAAACCTGGAAAGTACGTGATTACCTTATGGGTTAAATACGATTGTAAATGGTATTCAGTCAAGAAATCTGTTACAGTTCAAAACAAATAACTCGTTTTGTTAATAATTTGTAGCTTTTAGAAACATGAATATTTTGGCCTAAGTTTTTTAGCTATTTAATAATTTAGAGGCCACCAATGCTAATTCCTCCGAAGACATGGAAAGTTTCTCTTTACTAAAATTCATGTCCTCAATTTGATTTATCGGAATGAGATGAATATGCGCATGAGGGACTTCTAATCCTACTACACTAACACCTATGCGCTTACATGGAATTTGTTTTTTGAGGCGTTTAGAAACATCTTTAGCAAAAATCCATAGACGCCGATATGAATCATCTTCGATATCAAAAATATAATCTGTCTCAACCTTAGGAATAACCAGCGTATGGCCTTTTGATAGAGGCATAATATCTAGAAATGCCAAAAACTCTTCATTTTCAGCTACTTTATAGCAAGGAATTTCACCAGAAACAATACGGGAAAAAATACTAGGCATTACCTTGATATAGAAATGATTTCGAAATGCATTATGCCGCCAGGCGTTTGAATTTCGGCTACATCACCAACTTTTTTTCCTAATAATCCCTTGCCAATTGGTGATTCAATTGAAATTTTTCTGGCTTTAATATCTGCTTCATTTTCTGCAACAAGCGTATATTCTATGACCATACCATTGGATTTATTTTTTATTTCAACCTTTGAAAGAATATATACTTTGCTGTTATCCATATTGGTTTCGTCAATTAAACGCGCGTTGGAGATAATTTCTTCCATTTTTGCAATCTTCATTTCAAGAATGCCTTGCGCTTCCTTAGCCGCATCGTACTCTGCATTCTCTGACAAATCTCCTTTGTCGCGAGCTTCGGCTATTTGTTCTGAAATAGACGGTCTTTGAACAGTTTTCAAATGGTGTAATTCATCTTTCAACTTCTGTAACCCTTCTGCGGTATAATAATTGATCGTTGACATAATATCAAATTTACATAAACTAACAAGAGAGCCCTAGAAGAGCTCTCTTGAATAAAAAAAAGCTAAATATTTATTTTATGCTTATCGTAGCACCTATCGTGTGGATCATGCCAAAAACACCTGCAAATCTCGTTGCATATTCTAGGCCAAGGGCATTTTGATTTTCGCCAACCAAAGCATCAATTGAAAATCCAGCAGTAGGTCCACTAAAGGCACTTGAACGTGTTTCTTCATTAAACATTCCATTTTCGTAACAGAAACCTGCCCGAAGGTTAAAAGCCATATTGTCTTTTGCAAGCCCATAATCTAGGCCAATTCTATACTGATCTTTCATAAATGAATTGGCTGTAAAGGCAAGCGCTAAATTCAATTTATTGCTCTCATTAAAAATAAAATCATAAGACAGACCAATTCCTAAAAGGGAGGGCAATTCAAAAGTAGAAGACCGCTCTTCCAATGAAGCAATATAACCTGTACTGATGTAAGTAACTTGTTGTGCAAGTCCATCACCCTTATATCGCATTACAGGACCAACGTTCTTTAAGGTGATTCCAAATTTTAACTGATCTTGTTCTCCTGAAACATATCTAATGCCAGCATCGATTGCAATTCCATTTGCTTTTAAATTAGAAATACTTTCAGAGATTACCTTGAAATTGATTCCACCATAAATCGATGAAGAAAATTCTTTTGCGTATCCAACACTAAACACATTAAAACGCGGAGAAAAGAAACCAATATTGCCTTCTGGATTTGCAACAGTTGTGATTGGAATATCGCCATAATTCATCGCTTGAACACTCACAGAAAACACTTCTGAATCAGAAATTCTTTGTGCCAAACCAGCACCATTTAAAGCGATTCCGGCATTGCCCATCCAATTTGAAAAATTGTACTTAAGTTGAGTTTTATCGGTAAAGGCTAAGCCAGCGATATTCATATAACTTGCCTCGAGTCCGTTACTATTTGCATAACATGCATCTGCCAATGCAGATGATCGGGCCCACGGATTGATTAACAACTGAGAAGCTCCAGCAGAACCTACTCGATCTTCATTTCCAGCCAAGGCATTGAGTGCTGAAATGAGGCCTGCACTTAATAATATTTTTTTGAATGTTATTTTCATCTCTTTCGTACTATTCTGTCATTAAATACCTTGCAAATCCGCTTGGCGCATACCGCCAAAGAATTTCAAGACCTTCTCCCCTACATTTGGAACATCTACATGAATAAGATAAATACCACCAGCTATCGGAATAGCCTTATGGTTAGTAAGATCCCAATCAATGTATGTCTGAGGACTATCCTTTTTAAATGTTCTAACTAACTTACCGTTTGCCGTATATATTTTTACAGTACACAACTCTGGCAAATTGACAATTTTAACT
The DNA here is from genome assembly GCA_030830785.1 of Crocinitomicaceae bacterium. Classification (GTDB taxonomy): domain Bacteria; phylum Bacteroidota; class Bacteroidia; order Flavobacteriales_D; family Crocinitomicaceae; genus UBA952. The sequence continues at coordinate 157 of JAURMI010000007.1, read as the reverse complement.
TTAGTGTCCAAGCGTGTGCGTTCATATTCAGAGAAGGCATAATAAGGGTTGGGCACCACATTGATCATTTCCAATGCTTCTTTGAGCATATCTTGTGATCCGATTTGTGTGGCGATGTCTTTCATAGACCACCCATACATTGGCTTGCCTCCATTTT